>NZ_JBHFFN010000004.1:0-280299 GCF_041927415.1 Micrococcus sp. IITD107
TCTCGTCCACGGTGACTGCCATCCGATCCACCTCCTCCCCGGTGACTCACTGCCGATCTCCCAAGAACCCCGCCGTCCTCGTACATGTATTCGACCACGCGGCACGGACACGATAAGGACCACATCACGGGAACGGGGAGAAGAACATCCAACCGGTCACCTGTGCAGGACAGGGCACCCTGCAGCCCGGCGCATCCCCAGCCGCCCCCACCCATCACCCCCACCCGCGCTGGAACCCAGCCGGCCGTCGTCGGGAATCTGTGGCCTCCCCCACCCCGCAACCCCGTGAGAATGGCCACGGAACCGGCCTCAGGCTTTGCCCTGGCCCCCGGAACTGGGAATACTGGACCGTTGAACCACCCACCACCAGCCCGTCCGGGCCGTGTGCGCGCGCCCTGAGGCGGATGAACACCGGGCCGGGACCTCACCGGAAGGGACCTCGTGTCCTCCACTCCTGCATCCCGCACCGAGTCCACCGAGAGCTCGCCGCAGGGCTCGACGGCAGCCACTCAGAGCACGCCCGAATACCCGCATGACATCCACCCCGGCCTGGTCCCGGGCATCAGCGTGGAGGAGTCCCGGCACCGCTTCGGCCTGGACAAGATCGTCTTCGGCATCACCGCCGTGCTGATCGTCGCGTTCGTGACGTGGGGCGTGTCCAACCCGGCCTCCGTCGGTGAGGTCTCCTCCACGGCGTTCGGCTGGGCGATGACCAACATGGGCTGGCTGCTCAACGCGGCGGCGATCGTGTCCCTGGGCGTGATGGTCTACATCGGCTTCAGCCGGTTCGGACGGATCCGTCTGGGCAAGGACGACGAACAGCCCGAGTTCTCCCGGTTCTCCTGGGTGGCCATGATGTTCGGTGCGGGCATCGGCGTGGGCATCTTCTTCTTCGGACCCTCCGAGCCGCTCTCGCACTACCTCTCTCCCCCGCCGCACACCGTGGAGGCCGGCTCCACGCCGGCGCTGCACATGGCGATGGCGCAGTCGCACTACCACTGGGGTCTGCACGCCTGGGCCATGTACGCCCTGGTCGGCGGCTCGATCGCGTACGCCTCCTACCGTCGTGGCCGCGTCCCGCTGCTCAGCTCGGTGTTCCGCACCCTGTTCGGCCAGCGCCAGACCGAGGGCTTCGCCGGTCGCCTGGTGGACATCTTCGCCATCATCGCCACCCTGTTCGGCACCGCCGCCTCCCTGGGCCTGGCCGCCATCCAGATCGGTCAGGGCGTGGAGATCATCTCCGACGCCGGACCGCTGGGCAACCGGGGCCTGATCATCATCCTGGCCATCCTCACCGCGGCGTTCATCATCAGCGCGGTCTCCGGTGTGGCCCGCGGCATCCGGTACCTCTCCACCACGAACATCGTGCTGACCCTGGGCCTGATCCTGTTCGTGTTCATCGCCGGACCCACCCTGTTCCTGTTGAACCTGATCCCCTCCGGCGTGATGGAGTACGCGGACGAGTTCTTCTCGATGATGGGCAAGTCCCTGTCCTGGGGTGCCGGGACCGTGGAGTTCCAGTCCTGGTGGACCGCGTTCTACTGGGCCTGGTGGATCGCCTGGACCCCGTTCGTGGGCATCTTCCTGGCCCGCATCTCCCGCGGCCGCACCCTGCGCGAGTTCGTGCTGGTGGTCATGGCCGTCCCCACCGCCATCCTGATCTTCGCCTTCACCGTGCTGGGCGGCGCCGCGATCTGGATGAACCGTCAGGGCGTGCCCGGCACCGAGGGCGAGGCCACCGCTGAGTCGCTGCTGTTCACGGTGTTCGAGAACCTGCCGCTGGCCCAGTTCACCCCGTTCGTGGTGATCGTGGTGCTCTCCATCTTCTTCATCACCTCCGCCGACTCCGCCTCCGTGGTCATGGGCACTCTGTCCTCCAAGGGCGATCCCTCCCCGAAGAAGCTCGTGGTGGTCTTCTGGGGTCTGTGCATGATGGGCATCGCCGTGGTGATGCTGCTGACCGGCGGCGAGACCGCGCTCACCGGACTGCAGAACCTGACCATCCTGATCGCCCTGCCCTTCGCCATCATCCTGCTGCTGATGGCGGTGGCGTTCCTGAAGGACCTGCGCACCGACCCGGCCGCGATCCGCAATGACTACGCCGAGTCCGCCGTGCAGAACGCGGTCCGCCGCGGCATCGAGAAGCACGGGGACGACTTCGAGCTCGCCGTCCAGCAGGCCCCTGAGGGTCGTGGCGCCGGCGCGGACTTCGACTCCACCGCGGAGGAGGTCACGGAGTGGTACCAGCGCACCGACGAGGAGGGCCAGCCGGTCGACTATGACTATGAGACCGGCACCTACGCGGACGGTTGGACCCCGGACACCGAGTCCGGCGCGGAGTCGTCAGAGACAGACCAGGCATTTCCCGACGACGGCCGGTCCGGTCCCGCAGACGTCGCACCCGGGCGTGTGCCCGGGGATCAGGCCCCGCGGGCCTGAGGTCAGGCGGCCTGGCGGGCTCGCCAGGTCCAGGATCGAGCCAGGTCCAGGCGGGCCAACGCCGTCGCCGGTTCGGCACCGGAGACCAGGCTGAGCAGGACACCGGCCACCCGGGTGCGGAAGGCACCCGGGTGCACGGTCTGTTCGAAGGCCTGTGCCCAGGTGTCGGCCACCTCGGCCCCGCGGGGGTAGTGCTGCGGGGAGAAAGTCCTGAAGCACGGCCAGGTGAGCCACCATGCATGCCAGGTCGTCCTCCCGGCGGCCGGGACCCACGGTGTCTACATCGATCAGCCGCTGGGGACGCCCGTCCGCACAGAACACATTGGCCTCGTAGAAGTCTCCGTGGGTGGGGACGAGCGGGCCCACTGGCAGCCGCTCGGCCAGGTCCTGGATCTCCTGGGCGATCGCACGGATCTCCTCGGCGCACTGGGGCAGCGTGGTGGCCGCACTCGCACCGTGCAGGTCCACCCGGTCCGTCCAGGAAGGCCGGGCGGGGAACTCGAGTGCCTCGGTGGGCAGCCGGTCCAAGAGGGCCAGGGCATCGGCCGGGTTCGGGCGGACGTCGGTCTCCCCGAGCTGCCAGGCGGCAAGCGCCACGGCCAGGGTCTCCCCGGGGACCTCGGCGGTGACCAGGACTCCCGGGACGGGGGTGGCCACCACGTCCGGGCCCAGGCCAGAGAGCAGCTCATGACGCCGGAACAGCGCCTCGGCGCGGTCAGGGCGGACCACTTTGGTGAAGAAGGTCTCGCCGGCCTGCCGGGTGCGCAGGACAGCCCGTCTCAGGGGGCGGTAGACGAGCATCTCGGTGGTCTCGGCGTGCTCCCCGGCGAGCGCCTGCGGATCGGGCGGCGTGGGCAGCCAGCTGCTGATCACCCCCGCGGTGCAGGCCTCGGCCAGCCCTGTCAGCAGGGGGTCCGACGGGTGGCGCCAGACCCGCACGGTGGTCTCTCCGGCCTGCACCTCTGCAGCTGAAGGCACCTGTGCGGTGGTGGCCACCAGGTAGTCCTGCTCTTCCTGTCCCGGCAGCCCGTAGTGGACGTCGTACCCCACGGACGTCTCGGCACCGGGGCGGTCATGCACCTGGTCCACCACGCAGCGGAACCCGGGGACAGCACCGCCGGGTAGTCCCGTCAGCGCCGTCTTCAGCAACGTCGCGGCCTCTGGTCCGGTCAGCAGTTCGAGGGGGTTGCTCATGAGTTCACTCCATCAAAGTTCGACCCCCAGCGTCACCGGGCACCGGGGGTCGATGGGGTGGGGGTCAGTCAGCCGAGGGAGCCGACGGTGCGGAGGCCGCGGACGCCGGGCTGGCCGGGCTCGTGGCTGAGACCGGCGACTTCGGGCTGATGGGGCTCTGCGTGGACACGGGAGTCACGGGAGAGACAACCGACTTGGCGGAAACCACGGACACTGCGGTGGGCGCCGAAGTGGCCGAGACGGTCTGGACTGTGCTCTGCTGAGTGGCCTTCACGGCTGCGGGACTGGCAGTCGGGCTCGCAGCGGGAGCGGAGACCGAGGCGGACAGGGTGCTCGGCTGCTGGACGCTGTCGGCCGACGCCGCGACTCCGAAACCGCCCAGGGCCAGCAGGCCCACCGCGCCGGTCACGATCCACTTGGTGCTCTTCGTCGTCGTCATTGTCCTGCTCCTCATGGCCGCTGGTGTTCTTCTGATGACCCCTACTTCACCAGTCGGAGGTGAGCTGTCCGTGAGACCAGGATGAGGGCCTTCTCATCTTCCGCTGATCCCAGCGCACCCGCCGATTCTGGCTGCCAGTGTCACTGACGCAGGGCGTCGGCCACGGGCAGTCTGGTGGCCTTCCACGCGGGGAACACTGACCCGAGGACGGTGGTGGCGGCAGATGCCGCCAAGCCGACCACAAGTGCCTCCCAGGGTACGGACGGGGCGGTCACCGGCGAGTGCTCAGGCAACCAGTGCGGCACACCCCAGTAGATGGCCGCCAAGCAGATGGCTGTGGCCACGGCGGCCACCCACACGGCCAGGATCGGCGACGAACCGATCACCTGGACGAACGTGTGGATGCGACGGGCACCCAGTGCTCGCCGGATGACCAGCTCGCGTTCGCGTTCAGCGAGTGAGGCGAGCCCGATGTTCAGCAGCCCCAAGGCAGATACGGCCAACGAGGTGATGGCCCCTCCCACGAAGACCGTCTGGAGCGTGGCCAGGTTGTCCTGGAGCTCGCCGACCTCATCGACACGTTGGAGTGGCTCAGGAAGCTCGGACAGACCCGCGCCTGTCAGACCAGCCCGGTGGTCGCCCGGGCGATCCGGTAGAGGGAGGCCGAGCCCGGGTCCCGGTAGCCGTGGCCGCGGTGCAGGAACCCGCCCTCAGGCAGGTGCCGGGAGGTGTTGTGCCCCACCACGCCGGCCAGGTTCAGGGCCTCGTCGGCCAGCACGGGCAGACGGGTGTAGTGCTTCCACGGCTTGCGCCCGGACAGCCGGAAGCCGATTGCCGAGAGCCAGTCGGTGTCGGAGAGTGCGAAGAACACCTTCTCCGCCGGCAGACCCATGGCCTCCGGGTCCTCAGCCAGGTCCCGCGGCAGGCCCACCGGGCCAGAGACCACCAGGGCATCCACCTGGCGTGGCGGGATCCCCCGGTTCAGGATCTGCAGCCCCCGCGCGGCCACCAGCGTCCCGTAGGAGTGCGACTCCACCGCGGTGTGAGCCTGCGGCAGACAGCCCCGCCCCACGGCGTCGAACCAGCCGTGCAGGTGCTGAGCCAGACGGGCACCACCCTGCAGCGCAGCGGCACCGGAGAGCACGCCCCACGGCCCCGGCGGCGCATAGCCCAGCCAGGTCACCACGCACGGACTCGGCGCCCCGGCCTCGCGCTGAGAGACGCACAGCTGTGCGGCCTCCCGCGCGGTCCCCCACATGGCGGTGTGCACGAACACGCCCATCCCTGAGACCTGCCAGGTGATGTGGCTGGCCTGGTCAGGATTCCCGACGGCGACCACGGCCGTGGGCGGGCGGGTGGCGGTTCCCAGGTCATAGGCCAGCAGGATGCGTTCGGGATAGGACCGGTCCATCGAGTCCCGGCGCAGGGCATGGACGATCCCGTCCAGCGCGGACTTCTGCCGGGGTCCCAGCTCCTCGCGGCGGTCCATGTCCTCACGGAGCCGGGCCAGCGTGGCCGCTCGCTCCTGGCGATCCCAGATGTCCCGGCGGGAGACCTGCTCCACGTGCGGGGAGGAGGGTGCGCCTGGCAGGTGCTCGGCCACGGCGTGCGCGGCTCCGATCACCCCGCTGACAGCACCGTTGACGGAGACCATGACGGCATCAGCAGCCACCCCGACCACGGGGCTGAGCCGATCCTTGAGGCCGATCGCGGTCTCTGCGGCACGCTCGCGCAGCCGCGCGGCCCAGCCGGGGTGGCGCTGTTCGGTGCCCTGAGGAGTCGAGTGCCCTGCCGACTGCCCGGAGGGCACGGTCAGTCCTGTCCGTCGGCAGTCCGGCGGGAGCGACGCCCGGCCACGCCCAGCGGTGAGGTGCCCGCGGTCAGCGCGGCAGCCGGCCACCGCCGGACCGGTGATGTCCTGCGTGCCCGCGTCCCGTCGTCGGGCTGGGTCCTGTTCCGGGAGCCGAAGGTGGTGGTGACGTCTCCCGCGGCGCCGGCGGTGAAGACCCGCTCGTAGCGGGCGTAGGTGTGGAAGGCCTGGATCTGGCCAGCCAGCTCGGTGATGGTGCCCCGGAGTTGCTCGACCTCACGCTCGAGCTGGACGATCCGGCGGATCCCCTCCAGGGATACCCCGTCCCGGCTCAGGCGCTGGATGGTGCGCAGCTGGTCCACGTCCTGGCGGGAGTAGCGGCGCTGGCGGCCGCCCTGACGCTGCGGGACCACCAGGCCCAGACGGTCGTACTGGCGCAGGGTCTGGGGGTGCATGTCCGCCAGCTCGGCGGCCACCGAGATGACGTAGATGGGCGCACTCCACTCGCCCCGGCGGTCACGACGACCGCGGGACGAGCGGGTGCTGGGGTCGGGCAGGGGGGTCACAGCCGGGCCTTGTCCGCCAGTCCTGCCCTCGGGTTGTGACCGGCCGAGGCGGCGGCGTAGGCCTCCACGGCGGCGCGAGCATCGTCGGACAGGCTCGAGGGAACAGCGATCTCCAGCTCGACCAGCAGGTCACCGGTCTCCTTGGCGGTCTTCACCCCGCGGCCCTTCACCCGCAGAACCTTGCCGGAACCGGTTCCCGCGGGGACCTTGACCTTGACGTTCCCGTCCAGGGTGGGGACCTCCACGGTGGCGCCCAGTGCAGCCTCATCGAACGTGACCGGCACGTGGATGCGCAGGTTCATGCCCTCTCGATGGAAGAATGGGTGATCCTTGACCTTGACCGTGACGAGCAGATCGCCCGGCCCGGCCGATCCGGGAGCGCCCTTGCCCTTGGCCCGGACCTTCTGGCCATCCTTGATCCCGGCCGGGACTCGGACCTCGATGACATCCCCGTCCGGTTCACGCAGCGAGACTGTGGTCCCGCGTATGGCACCGGCGAAGGAGATGGTGGTGGTGGCGGTGCGATCTGCGCCCTTGGTGGGTGCACCGTAACCGCTCCGGCCGCCGCCGAAACCGCCTCCCCCACCGAAACCGCCGCCGAACAGATCGGCGAACTCCGGGGGCAGATCGTTCGTGGAATAGCTGGTCCGGCCACGGCCACCACCGCCGCCGGGGTTGAACAGCCCGCCGAAGATGTCCTCGAAGCCACCGCCTCCGGAGCCTGCACCAGCCCCGGCGCCGCCGGGTGCCTGGAAGCGGGCACCTGAGCCCATCGCTCGGATGGCGTCGTACTGCTGACGGTCCTCCGGGTCGGAGAGCACCGCATTGGCCTCGGTGATCTCCTTGAACTTCTTCTCCGCTGCGGCGTCACCGGGGTTCTGGTCCGGATGGTACTTGCGGGCCAGCTTGCGGTAGGCCTTCTTGATGTCGGCTTCCGAGGCGTCCTTGGAGACACCCAGGGTGGCGTAGAAGTCCTTGTCCACCCAGTCCTGCGAGGCCATGGCGCCTCCTTCCTGTTACCTCTGACGTTTGCTGTCTGCTGTGCTGCTGCAGGGGCGGCTGATGGTCAGCCCTTGCCGGCGGAGACCATCACCTGGGCGGCGCGCAGCACACGCTCGCCCCGTACGTAGCCGTTGCGGAAGACCTGCACGATGTGCTCGGCGGGGACCTCCTCGCTGGGCTGACGCAGCATGGCCTCGTGCTGGGCGGGGTTGAACTCCTGCCCGGCCAGGGACTCCTGGTCCTGTCGCTCCAGGCCGAAACCGGCCAGGATCTGGTCCAGCTTGGCCGCGATCGAGGCCATGGGTCCCTCGGTGAGGTCACCGGCGGCCCGGGCGGCGTCCAGATCGTCCAGGACCGGCAGCAGCGCGGTCAGCATGGACTGGATGGCGGTGTCCCTGGCGACGTTGCGGTCCCGGTCCACGCGGCGCTTGTAGTTCACGAACTCGGCCTGCAGGCGCCGCAGGTCGGTGCGCAGCTCCTCCTCGCGGGCGGAGCCGGCGCCAGCCTCAGCGTCGCTGACCGTCCCGGCCAGGGCGGCCTCCTCCTCGGAGAGCCCTTCAGCGTCGGCGGCGTCACGCAGGATCTGCTCGGCCTGTGACACGGCGTCCTCGCCCTGGTCAGCTGCGCCGGCGGACTCTGCGCCCTTCGCGTCCTGCGGGGACCCCTCGGTGCCCTGGTCTGTGGACGGTGCGGTGCCGCCGTCGCGCACTTTGCCGGTGTCCGGGTCGATCCGGCGTTTGTCTTGGAAGCTCACCGGCTCCTGCTCGTTCTGGTGCTCGTCCTCGTTGCCGTGATGCGGCATGTGTCTCACTCCTGGTCTGTGTGGTGGGTGCGGACGGGGTGTGGACCGGTGCTCCGAGGCCGGCCGACCCTGCCGTCAGGGCAGGACCGGCCGGCCCGGAACCGGTCAGATGCGGTGGAGCATCGGGGTCACTTCTTGTCCCCGGGCTCCTCCTCGTCCACGACCTCGGCGTCCACGATGTCCTCGTCGGCGGAGGCATCCGCACCTGATGCGCTGGCCTGGTCAGCGCCCTCTGCACCGGCGTCAGCCGCCTGGGAGGCGTACAGGGCCTCGCCGATCTTGACCTGGGAGGTCTGCAGCTTCTCGAACGCGGCCTGGACCTCGTCGTCGTTGTCCTGCTTCTCCAGGGCGGCCTTCAGGGCGTCGACGTCGGCCTGGACCTCGGTCTTGACCGAGTCGTCCAGCTTGTCCGCGTTGTCCTTGAGCAGCTTGTCCACGGAGTAGGCGGACTGCTCGGCGGCGTTGCGCTGCTCGGCGGCCTCGCGGCGCTTCTTGTCCTCCTCGGCGTGAGCCTCGGCGTCCTTGACCATGCGGTCGATGTCCTCATCCGAGAGCGAGGTGCCGCCGGTGATGGTCATGGACTGCTCCACACCGGTGCCCTTGTCCTTGGCGGAGACGTGCACGATGCCGTTGGCGTCGATGTCGAAGGTGACCTCGACCTGCGGCATGCCGCGCGGAGCCGGAGCGATGCCGGTCAGCTCGAAGGTCCCCAGCGGCTTGTTGTCCCGGGTGAACTCGCGCTCGCCCTGGAAGACCTGGATGGACACCGAGGGCTGGTTGTCCTCAGCGGTGGTGAAGGTCTCGGACCGCTTGGTGGGGATGGCCGTGTTGCGCTCGATCAGCTTGGTCATCACACCACCCTTGGTCTCGATGCCCAGGGACAGCGGGGTGACGTCGATCAGCAGCACATCCTTGCGCTCGCCCTTGAGGACACCGGCCTGCAGAGCAGCACCCACGGCCACGACCTCATCCGGGTTCACGCCCTTGTTCGGCTCCTTGCCGGCCAGCTCCTTGACCAGCTCGGCCACGGCCGGCATACGGGTGGAACCGCCCACCAGGACCACGTGGTCAATCTCGGAGACGCTGACACCGGCCTCCTTGATGACGTCCTGGAACGGCTTGCGGGTGCGCTCGAGCAGGTCGTTGGTCATCTCCTGGAACTTGGCGCGAGACAGGTGCTCGTCCAGGTGCACCGGGCCCTCCGCGGTGACGGAGAGGTACTGCAGGGAGATGTTGGTGGAGGTCGCGGAGGACAGCTCCTTCTTGGCCTGCTCGGCAGCCTCCTTCAGACGCTGCAGGGCGATCTTGTCCTTGGAGAGGTCAGCGCCCTTGGACTTGGCCTGCTGGAGCAGCCAGTCCACGATCCGCTGGTCCCAGTCGTCGCCGCCCAGGCGGTTGTCACCGGCAGTGGCGCGGACCTGGATGGTGGAGAAGGCGTCCTCGTCCTTGCCCACCTCGAGCAGGGAGACGTCGAACGTGCCGCCACCGAGGTCGAAGACCAGGATGAGCTCGTCCTCCTTGCCCTTCTCCAGGCCGTAGGCCAGAGCGGCCGCGGTGGGCTCGTTGATGATGCGCATCACGTTCAGACCGGCGATCTCACCGGCCTCCTTGGTGGCCTGGCGCTCGGCGTCGTTGAAGTACGCGGGCACGGTGATCACCGCGTCGGTGACCTTCTCGCCCAGGTAGTCCTCGGCGTCGTGCTTGAGCTTCATCAGGGTACGGGCGGAGATCTCCTGAGCGGTGTACTCCTTCCCATCGATCTCCACCTTCCAGTCCGTGCCCATGTGGCGCTTGACGGAAGCCAGGGTGCGCTCCGGGTTGTTCACGGCCTGGCGCTTGGCGATCTCGCCGACCAGGACCTCTCCGGACTTGGAGAAGGCGACCACCGACGGGGTGGTGCGGGAGCCTTCAGCGTTGGCGATGACCACCGGCTCGCCGCCCTCCAGGACGGAGACGACGGAGTTGGTGGTACCGAGGTCGATTCCCACTGCACGGGACATGCGCGGTTCCTTTCATCAGGACTACAGGTCTGTTGCTGGTACGAAGCCAGTCACGCCCTTGAGCGTTCGACACTCAAGGTGCCACGTCCGCCCCGCCGCTGTCAATCAGACTTGAGTGGCGCGGACTCAACTTCGTTCACCGGGTACAACCGGGCATCCCGCGGATTCATTCCCGGGCCCGGGGATCCGCGCTCGAACTGCTCGCGCACGGCGAACGCCAGTGGCGAACAACGCTGGCCCTGAGGGACCCCCGGTGCTTGGATGAGGGCAACGGCACGTCCACCCCGGCGTGCCCTGTTCCGCCCCGGACCTCCGGGCGGACCTCAGACGAGCAGGAAGGTGTCATCCATGGCAGCCAAGAAGACCAAGAGCTCCACGACGACGAAGAAGTCGACCGCACGCAAGTCCGCCGTCACCACCAGCAAGCCGGCCAACTACACGGTGCCCGGGCTGGACCTGAAGGACGGTCACCACGTGGCTGACATCCTCCAGGAGCGCCTGCACGCCCTGAACGACCTGCAGCTGACCCTCAAGCACGCCCACTGGAACGTGGTGGGCCGCTCCTTCATCGGTGTCCACGAGATGCTGGACCCCCAGATCGAGGTCGTGCGCGGGTTCGTGGACGTGGTGGCCGAGCGCATCGCCACCCTAGGAGTCTCCCCCCAGGGCACTCCGGGCTCGATCGTGGCCGACCGCACCTGGGATGACTATTCCCTGGGCCGCGCCGGCACCCAGGAGCACCTGGCCGCCCTGGACCAGGTCTACGACGGCGTGGTCTCCGACCACCGGGACGCCATCGAGGAGGTCGGCGAGCTGGACCCGGTGTCCGAGGACATGCTGATCGGCCAGGTCGCCGAGCTGGAGCTGTTCCAGTGGTTCATGCGCTCCTTCCTCACCGACGCCGACGGCACCCTGGCCACCGGCGAGGCCAGCACCGAGCTGGGCGCGGCCAGCAAGGCCGCCGCCAAGAAGGCCTGACGCCTCCTCCGCTGCGCCACCGTCACGACGACGGCCCCTCACCTTTCCTGCGAAAGGTGGGGGGCCGTCGTCGTACCGGGCCTGTGCCGTGCCCGAGGGCGCTCGATTGTCGCGAAGCTGTCGGAATGATGGCGCTCAGGGCGCCTCAGAGCGACAGCTTCGTGACAATTCGCTCAACTCAGCCCACCTCAGCTCGGACTCAGACGTTCTGCAGCTCGCGGCGCTGCTCGGCGTCCAAGTCCTCACTGGCGAACTGCCGCGGCTCCTCCGCACGCGAGAGCTTGGAGGGCCACCAGACCTTCGGTCCGATGTCGTAGGTCAGCGCCGGGACCACCAGCGAGCGCACCAGGAAGGTGTCCAGCAGCACGCCGAAGGCCACGATGAACGCCAGCTGCAGCATGAACATCAGCGGGATCACGGCCAGCGCCGCGAAGGTCGCCGCCAGCACGATCCCCGCCGAGGTGATCACCCCGCCGGTCACCGTCAGCGCGTGCAGCACGCCCGGGCGGGTGCCGATCTGCACGGCCTCCTGGCGGGCGCGCGTCATCAGGAAGATGGTGTAGTCCACGCCCAGCGCCACCAGGAACACGAACCCGTACAGCGGCACGGACGGATCCGCCCCCGGGAACTGGAACAGGTGGTTGAACACCAGGGCGGAGATGCCCATGGCGGTGCCGAAGCTGACCACGGTGGCCAGCACCAGCAGCACCGGGGCGAGCACCGAGCGCAGCAGGATCATCAGGATGCCCAGCACCACCAGGAGCACGAGCGGGATGATCAGGCGCAGATCGGCCTGGGCGGTGGTGTTGGAGTCCAGCGCGGTGGCGGTGGTGCCGCCCACCAGGATGGAGTCGTCGATCCCGTGCAGGGTCTGACGCAGCTCCACCACGGTCTGCTCGGCCTCGGCGGAGTCGGCCTGGTCCTCCAGCGTGGCCTGCAGGTAGACCTTGCCGTCCACCTCCTGGGGCTCCAGGGTGGGGATGTCCTCCATGGAGATTCCCGACGGCGGCCCGGCACCTTCCGCAGGAGCCCCACCGTCTCCACCGGTCACCCCGGCAGGAGGTCCGGCACCCTCGGCGGGAGCGCCCTGGCCGGCCTCGGCGGCGGCACGCGCCTCCTCCTGCAGCTGCTCGATCGCCTTCGGGTCCGGGGTGCCGGCGGGGGCACCGCCCTCGGCGGTCAGGTAGGCGCTGGCCACGCCGTCGGTCTCCTCGACCGCGGCCAGGACTTCGTCGGCACGCTCAGCGGGGGCGACCACCGTGGCGGGGGCACCGGTGCCGGCGTCGAAGTGCTCGGCGATCAGCTCCTGTCCGGACTTGGCGTCGGACTCGCCCAGCAGCACATCGGTCTGGGCCACGCCGCTGGCCTGCAGCTGCGTGATGCCCACCGCGCCGGCCAGCAGCACGGCGGCGGTGATGGTCCAGACGGCGCGGGGCCGGCGAGCCACCAGCGCGCCGATCTTGGTCCACACGCCGTGGTCCTGCTCCAGTCCGGCGATCTTCCGGCCGTCGGCGAACTCGGGCTGGGTGTAGGTCTTGCCCTTCTTGGTGCGGGACTTGCCCGGACGCGGGATAGAGGGCCAGAACGCCGCGCGGCGCGCCACGTAGAGCAGTGCGGGCAGGAAGGTCAGCGAGGACAGCCAGGCCAGCACGATCCCGGTCGCGGCGATCGGGCCGAGCGAACGGTTCGAGTTCAGGTCGGAGAAGAGCAGGCACAGCAGGGCGACCGCCACGGTGGCCGCCGAGGCGGTGATCGCCTCGAACGAGCCCTTCCAGGCATGGCGCAGAGCATCCCAGACGCCCTCGCGGACCATGAGCTCCTCGCGGTACCGCGCCACCATCAGCAGCGAGTAGTCCGTGGCGGCGCCGATCACCAGGATGGACAGGATGCCCTGGGACTGACCGTTGAGCGCGATCCACTCCCACTTGGCCATCCAGTAGACCACCAGCACGGCCACGCAGAGCGCGCCCACCGAGTTCAGCAGCACCAGGATGGGCAGCAGCGCGGAGCGGTAGACCAGCACCAGGATCACGAACACCACGGACAGGGCCACGATTAGCAGGATGCCGTCGATCCCGGCGAACGCCCCGGCGAGGTCGGCGGCCAGGCCTGCAGGTCCGGCCACGTGCACGGACTCGGCGTCCAGCGCGGCCACGTCGCCGGCGGAGGCGGTCACCACCTCACGCAGGGACTCGACCGTGTCCTCCGGGGAGGCGTTCTCGGCGTCCAGCAGCAGGATGTACTCCACGGCCTGCTCGTCTTCAGAGACCTGCGGGCCGATCAGCTGGTCCACGCCCTCCACGCCGGTCAGCTCCTCACCGAAGGCGGAGAGCTGCTCGGTGACGGCGTCATCGTCCTCGGCCAGCGTCTGCCCGTCGGCGGCGCGGGCCACCACGATCGCGGGGATCTGCTCGGACTCGGTGAACCTGCTCACCCAGTCCCCGGCCTGCGTGGACTCGGCAGAGGCCGGCAGGAAGGTGGACTGGTCATTGGAGGAGACCTCGCTGAGGTTGCCGAAGGTCGGTCCGCCCACAGCGGAGCCGGCCAGCCAGGCCAGCACCAGCACGACGGCGGCCACCACCCGGAGCGCGATGCCTCGCCCACGCTGGGGTCGGGAGGTTCCGGAGGATGTGCCGGCGCCAGAGTCGTTGCGGGCGCTGCGGTCAGCGTCGGCGGTGGCCACGCTGGAGCCGGAGGTCTCCGGGATGCCGCTGTCCGGAGTGGAGGGATCGCCAGGGGCGCGATGGCGCCCAGAACCAGAGGAGGGTGGGGTCATGCTGGACATCCTACGGTAATCCCTCGATGATCGAGATAGTTCCGTCGGAGAGATCCCTCACCGTCTCCGCCACAGGCTGAGCAGTAGAATCAGCCGTTGACCCACGGCAGAAGGAGGCGCAGTGACCCGCGAGAGCGCCGTTCACCCTGCCCCCCATGCCCCCCATGCCCCCCAGGGCCCACCGTCTGCCGCAGCCCCGTCCCCGCGCGACGTCAGCGCGTTCCGGCTGATCCAGGCCCTGCGCCGCTATTCCGAGTCCGCCGACCGCGCCACGGACATGGCCGGCAGCGTGGGCGGCCATCACCGCACCGATCTGCGAGCGCTCACGGTGCTGATGCAGCGTCACGCCGAGGGACTGGAGACCACCCCCACGGACCTGGCCCGGCTCCTGCACCTGACCTCGGCCTCCACCACCGCGCTCGTGGACCGCCTGGTGGCCAATGGCCATGCCGAACGCGAGCGCTCCAGCACGGACCGCCGCCGGGTGCTGGTCCGGCACACCGACTCGGCCACCCAGGACGGCCGGGCCATCTTCGCCCCGTTGGCCCAGCACCTGATGCGCCACCTCTCCGAGTTCACCGAGCAGGAGATGCAGACCGCCGCAGCCGTCCTGGAAGCCGCCACCGCCGGCATGCTGGACGCCGAAGAGCAGATCCGCGGGACCGAACCGCCCCGCGCGGAGCCGAGCACCCGGTGAACCGGCCCCTCCCGATGCTGCTGGGCATCGACGGACGCTCCGGCGCGGGCAAGACCTCCCTGGCCCTGGAACTGGCCGCCCTGCTGCGTCCCCATCTCAGCATCTCGGTGTTCCATCTGGACTCGATCTACCCCGGCTGGGACGGGCTGTCCCACACCGTCGAGGAGCTCGCCGACCTCATCCTCGAGCCCCTCGCCCAGGGCCGCACCGCACACTGGAGGTGGTGGGACTGGACCACCGACCAGCCGGGCCGTGCCGCCAGCACCGAACCGGCCGACGTCGTGATCATCGAAGGCGTGGGCGCCGGGAACCGGAGCGCCCGCACCCTGCTGGACACCGTGGTGTGGGTGGAGCTGGACCAGACCGAGCGCCGGCGCCGGGCGCTGGACCGGGACGGGGAGACCTTCGAGCGGCACTGGGAGCAGTGGGCGCGGCAGGAGCGGGCCTACCTGGCGCAGGACCCGGTGGCCGAGGAGGCTGAACTGATCCTGCGGGTCGGTGAGCAGACCCCGCACGCCCCTCCCGCCGCCGCACAGGTGCTGGAGGCGCTGCGGCTGCTGCCCGCGTGGGAGCCCGCACTGCGCCTGGTGCCCGGCTCACCGCAGCGCCGGCACTCCTGGCGCACAGTGCATCTCGAGGGCTCGTCCACCACCGTCCAGGAGCTCTTCGCCGCCGCGGGCGGGCCGGACGCCGAGCTGGCCGTGCTGCTGGAGAGTTCCGACCACGCCGTCACCCCGGATCCGCACCGCAGCGGGCATTCGATCTTCGGGCTGGGTTCGGCCTCGGCGGGCCCGGTGATGCAGCACCGGGACGGCGCGACCACGGTGCGCCAGGGCGCGGTCACCGTCCGCCGCGAGCAGGGCTTCTTCAGCTGGCTGGCCTCGGCCTGGCCCACGCCCCGGATTCCCGACGACGCCGCTTCCTCCCCCACGGGCGTCCCCTTCCAGCCGGGCTGGCTGGGCTGGATGGGCCATGAGGTCAAACGCGAGACCGGTTCCCCGGACGGGGCCGCCACCGGCCGTGCCGCACGCGATCTGCCGGACGCGCTGTTCTTCCAGCCGGATCGCGGCGGGGTGCTGGACCACCGCACCGGCACCGTCTGTCTGTTCTGGTCTGCCGAGGACCGCGCAGGCGAGGCCTGGGCGGAGAAGGTGCTGGCCGTCGTCGGGACGGAGGTGGAGCCGAGCACTGCGGAGGGTGAGAAGATCGCCGGGCCCATGTTCCGACTGCGCGACGAGCGCGCGAGCTACCTGGGGACGGTGCGCGCGGCGCAGGAGCAGATCCGGCAGGGCAACTCCTATGAGGTGTGTTTGACCACGCAGCTGCAGGCCGAGCTGTTCGGTGATGTGAGGTTCGACGGGTGGTCGGTGTACCGCCGGCTGGTGGCGGCGAACCCGGCGCCGTTCACGCTGTACGCACGCGTGCGGCTGGAGGGCTCGGGTGTGACCGGTGCTGGGGCCGACGGGCTGGACGCCGAGGTGGTCTCGAGCAGCCCGGAGCGGTTCCTGCGGATCGGGGCGGATGGGACCCTGGTGACCGAGCCGATCAAGGGCACCCGGCCGCGCGGGGCGGACCCGGAGACGGATGCGGCGCTGGCGCGGGAGCTGGCCGAGTCCGTGAAGGACCGCGCCGAGAACATCATGATCACGGATCTGGCCCGCAACGACCTCTCCCGGTTCGCCGTGCCCGGGACCCTGGCCACCACGCGACTGTGCGCCATCGAGTCCTACCCCACCGTGCACCAGATGGTGTCCACGGTGACTGCCCGGCTGCAGCCCGGGGTGCCGCGCGCCGACGCCGTCGCTGCCGCGTTCCCGCCCGGCTCGATGACCGGGGCACCGAAGATCTCCACCATGGACATCCTCGAGGAGCTGGAGTCGGGACCGCGCGGTGTCTACTCCGGCGTGGCGGGGTACCTGTCTGCGGACGGGGCGGCCGACCTGAACGTGCTGATCCGCACGTTGGTGGTGGTGCACGGGGTGGGACGTGAGGACAGGGGCGGGAACCCGGACGGCGGGGAACCGGCCACCCGGCTCTCGCTCGGGGTCGGCGGGGCGATCACCTCGGACTCGGTCCCGGAGGAGGAGTGGGACGAGGTGCGCACCAAGGCCCGCGGCGTGCTGGGCGTGCTGGGGTCCGACTTCCCGGAGTGATCTGAGCCAACCCGGACAGATCGGGGCTGATCAGTGCATCCACCCCCTTCCCGGGACACGCTGACCCCCGCGAACACCTCCAGATGTCCCGAGAAGGGGGTGAGGAGCCGAGAACCGTCCGCTCCGAGGCTCACCAACCCCCACCAACCCCTACACGCTTCACCCTGCACCTACTGCAGGGCGGAGGTCAGCCGGAACACGTTGTCCAGCCAGCGGTGCGAGCGGGGCCGGGCCAGCCACTCGTCCAGGGTGAGCTCCTCGGAGACCTGCCGGTACTGCTCCACCACCTCGGTGAGTGCGTCCACGGACTCGGCACCCACCAGCATGACCGAGACTTCCATGTTCAACGAGAACGAGCGCATGTCCATGTTGGAGGAGCCGAACACGGCCACGTCGTCGTCCACGGTGAACAGCTTGGAGTGCAGCACATCCGGGTCCGGGTAGCGGTGGATCCGCACGCCGGAGCGCAGCAGAGCCTCATAGTAGGACTGCTGGGCGTGCTGCACCATGAACTGATCGGCCTTGCGGCACACGAACAGCTCCACCTCCACGCCCCGCTGCGCCGCCGTGGTGATCGCGTAGAGCATGGAGTCGTCCGGGACCAGGTAGGGGCTGACCACGGTGAGGCGGTGCTTGGCGGCGTAGAAGAGGTGGTTGAACAGGCGCAGGTTGTTCTCGGTGACGAATCCGGGGCCGGAGGGGATGACCTGGGCGATCGTGCCCTCGGTGCGCCGGTACTCCTCGTCCGTGGGCATGCGCAGCTCTCCGAGCAGGTGGCGCCCGGTCTCGGCGAACCAGTCGGTGGCGAACACCACGTCCAGGGAGGTGACGGTCACGCCGGTCACCCGGGCCATCAGGTCCACCCACTCGCGTCCCATGGCGTGCGCGGAGCGGCGCTTGTACCCGGGCTCGATCAAGTTCTGCGAGCCGGTGTAGCCGATCTCCCCGTCGATCACCAGGATCTTGCGGTGGTTGCGCAGGTCAGGGCGCTGGTACTGACCCCGCAGCGGCCGCACCGGCATGGTCACATGGAACTCGATCCCGGCCTCGCGCAGGCGCCGTTTGAGCGAGAAGTACCCGGTGACGCGCAACGTGGCGATGTGGTCAAACAGCACCCGCACCTTCACTCCGCGAGCCTGCGCGCGCTCCAGGGCCTGGAGTACCTCGGAGACGTAGCCCTGCCGGTCCTTGGGGTCCTCGGAGAAGATGTAGAAGATCAGGTTGACGTACTTCTGGGCGCCGTCGATGTCCTGGGCCATCCGGTGCAGCGACTGGCGGTAGTCCGTGAGGAACTCGAAGTGGCTGCCGTCCAGCATGGGGAACCCGGTGAGGTGACGGGTCAGCGCGGCGGCCGAGCGCACGTACTCCGGGGCGTGGCCCACCTCGTTGGGAAGCTCAAGGTGCTCGGTGGCCTCGCGCAGCTCCTCGTTGACGGCTTCCTGCCGGGACCGGCGCTGCCCGCCCAGGCGGAAGGAGCCGACCAACAGGAACAGCACCAGCCCGGGCAGGGGCAGGAAGAAGATGATGAGCAGCCAGGCCATGGCTGTGGCGGGGCGCCGGTTGCCGGGGACGATGCCCAGCAGCAGCAGACGGATGGCCACGTCGGCGATCCACATCAGGATGGTGATCCACTGCGGGAAGTTGCCGAACTCGGCGAGGGGCCAGAGCATCAGTCCAGCCTACTGGTCTGCGGCGCCACCAGATCCAGCAGCTGGTGCATCCACCGCTGCTCCAGCGGGTCGCCGAGCATGATGTGCAGCAGCACGCTGGCCCCCACGGTGTCCGCCAGGAAGCCGGGATCCGAGGGCAGGGCACCGGGCCGGCGCTGCGCCTCGAGCACGAACCGCTCGCGCAGCCCCTCCTGGATGGGTTCGATCAGCGCGGCGTTGATGGCCGCGGCGGTCTCCGAGGCGGAGGCCAGGGCCGCCAGCAGGGCCCGGACGAGTCGTGAGGTGTCCCCGAGCTCCACGGCGCCGAAGATCTGCTCGAGCCAGGCCCGCACATCGGCACGCAGGTCCCCCGTGTCCTCAGGTCCCTCCACGGGCGTGGGCAGGTGTCCGTCGGCGATCGCCTCCACCACCACATCGGCCTTGGAGCCCCACCAGCGGTAGACGGTCTGCTTGGCCACTCCGGCCTCAGCGGCGATCCCCTCCACGGTGAGGTGCTCGAATCCGCCCTCCACCATCAGCCGCGCGGCAGCGGTGAGCACCTTCAGTCGTGAGGCCTCACTGCGCGGCCGTCCGCGGCGCGCGGGCTCCTCAGCGGGGTCCGGGCTCTGCTCAGCGCTCACCGAAGGCTCCTTCAGACAGGTCTGCCCGGGGAGACGAGTGTGACCCAGGGCGCATTTTGAATACGAGACGTTGCGTCTACTATAGATCAGGGCGCAGGTACGACGGCGGCTCCGTCGCCGTCTCTGTCGACCTCACCTGAACTTTCCCTCACCATCCTCCCCGGACCCGAAGGAGTGGCCTGCTCATGGCCGAACTGCTCTATCGCCTCGGCTTCTCATCCTCAAAGAAGCCGTGGGCCGCGATCGTCGCGTGGATCGTGGCACTGGCCCTGTCGGTGGGCGCCTTCCTGGCGTTCTCCGGCACGCTGACCACGTCCATCACCATCCCGGGCACCCCCACCACGGAGGTGACCGACCGCCTGCAGAAGGAGTTCCCGGAGGCGGCCAACGGCTCCGGCCAGGTGGTGTTCCGCAGCGAGTCCGGCGGCGAGCTCACGCAGGACCAGCGCACCGAGATCGCTGATCTGCTCACTGAGGTGGAGGGCCTCTCCGGTGTGGACTCGGTGGTGGACCCCTTCGCCACCGACCAGATGATCGAGGACCAGCGCCAGGAGCTGGAGGACGGCAAGGCCCAACTGGCGGACGGTCAGGCCCAGATCGAGGACGGCCGGGCCCAGATCGCCGAGGCCGAGGAGCAGCTCCAGGCCTCCGAGGACCAGTTGAACTCCGGCCAGGAGCAGCTGGACGCCGGTCAGGCGCAGCTCGACGAAGCTCGCGCCCAGGCCGAGGCCGCCGGAGCACCTGCTGCCATGCTGGGTCAGCTCAATGCCCAGCAGCAGCAGCTCGACGCACAGCAGGCCCAGCTGGACCAGGGACGTGCGCAGCTCGAGCAGGGGCGCGCTCAGTTGGAGGAGCAGAAGGCCGAGTTCGAGCAGGGCGTGGCCGAGGCCGAGTCCGGCACGCAGGACTTGGAGCGCGGCGAGTCGCTGTTGACCCTTACCGAGGACTTCCGCAGCGTCTCCGAGGACGGAAGCGCCGCCGTCGGGACCATCGTCTTCACCACCCCCATGCTGGACGTGGACGCCGCTGACCAGACTGCAGTGGTGGACACCCTGAACGGGGCCGAGATCGAGGGCGTGGAGGTGCTGCCCACGCAGGGCCTGTCCCAGAGCATCCCGAGCATCGTGGGCCCAGCCGAGGTGATCGGGCTGGTCGTGGCCGGCATCGTGCTGCTGATCATGCTGGGCACCTTCGTGGCCGCCGGCCTGCCGATTCTGACCGCGCTGATCGGCGTGGGCATCGGCGCCACCGCCACCCTGGCGTTCTCCGGCGTGGTGGAGATGCTCTCCGTGACCCCGGTGCTGGGCATCATGCTCGGCCTGGCCGTGGGCATCGACTACGCGCTGTTCATCATCAACCGCCACCGCCGCCAGCTCAAGGACGGCATGCCCCTGCACGAGTCGATCGGCCTGGCCAACGGCACCTCCGGCAATGCCGTGGTGTTCGCGGGCCTGACGGTGATCATCGCGCTGGCCGCCCTGAACGTCACCGGCATCCCGTTCCTGGGCCTGATGGGCACCGTGGGCGCGGTCTGCGTGGCCGTGGCCGTGCTGATCGCCACCACGCTGACCCCGGCCCTGCTGGGCCTGGCCGGGCACCGTGTGCTGAGCCGGAAGGAGCGCTCGGCCCTGGCCGCGGCACATCCGCAGGCAGGTCTTCCCGACGACGGCTCCCTCGCCTCCCGCTCCACCCAGGCCTCCGGTGCCCTCACCGGTGCAGGTGCGGCGGCCACGGCCGAGGAGGCCGAGCTGGTGGAGCGTGGACTGCGTCAGCAGGAGCAGGCTGGTCGCGAGTCCGCCGGGTCCGCCACCCTGGCCACCGATGCCGGCCGCTCCGCTGCCGCTTCGGTGCGGGATGAGTCCGGTTCGAAGCCGGCCTCCCGTCAGCCGATGTCCACCGCCCGTGCAGTGCTGACCTCGGTGCTGGCGATCGGCATCCTCGTGGTGCTGGCCATCCCGTTCTTCTCCATGCGCCTGGGCCTGCCGGACGGCGGCTCGGAGCCGGTGGAGTCCGCCGCGCACCAGTCCTACATGACCATCGGCGAGGAGTTCGGCGAGGGCCGCAACGGTCCGCTCGTGGTCACCGCAGACCTGCCCTCCGGTCTCGACGAGGGCGAGGTCATGGACCAGCAGATCGCCGTGGGCGAGCAGCTGGCCAGCATGGACCACGTGGTCTCCGCCGTGCCTGCCGCCGTCAACGAGGACCAGTCCGTGATGATGTTCCAGGTGATTCCGGAAGAGGGCCCCAACGCCGTCTCCACCGAGGACCTGGTCAAGACCCTGCGCGGCACCGACGCCGCCGGCGAGGCCTCCAACCTGTCCGTGGCCGGCATGACCTCCGGGTTCATCGACGTCTCGGACAAGCTCTCCGATGCCCTGCCGCTCTACCTGGGGGTCGTCGTCGGGCTGTCCCTGATCATCATGGTCCTGGTGTTTCGCTCCATCCTGGTGCCGGTGATCGCCACCGGCGGGTTCATCCTCTCGGTGTTCGCCGCCATGGGCGGCGTGGTGGCCATCTACCAGTGGGGCTGGCTCTCGGACGTGTTCGGGGTGCACGACCCGGGCGCGATCCTGTCCTTCCTGCCCACCATCATGATCGGCGTGCTGTTCGGCCTGGCCATGGACTATCAGCTGTTCGTGGCCTCCGGGATGCGGGAGGCGTATGCGCACGGCTCCCGGGCACGCGTGGCCGTGGTGGAGGGCCTGCACGCAGGACGGTCCGTGGTCACGGCGGCGGCGATCATCATGATCTCCGTGTTCGGCGGGTTCATCTTCGCCGAGTCGGCGATGATCCGTCCGATCGGCTTCGGCCTGGCGTTCGGCGTGCTGGTGGACGCCTTCCTGGTCCGCCTGCTGCTGATGCCGGCCCTGATGCACCTCTTCGGCGATGCCGCCTGGTGGCTGCCGAAGTGGCTGGACAAGATCATGCCGAACGTGGACGTGGAGGGCTCGGCCCTGGAGCGCAGCCACAGCTTCGAGCACGTGGGCGACCACGAGGGTGCGGACACGGCGGCCGAGCAGCCGGCCCCGTCCGGACGCCACGCCGCCCACTGACCCTGGCGGTGGGAGCACGCTGGGCAGCTGTCCAGCTGAAGCGCTGACCAACTCAAGACACAGAGCGGGCCGACGGTGATCCACCGTCGGCCCGCTCTGCTGTCCGGAACGTTCCGGCCGGTCAGCTCCCGGACTGGTCTTTGGTGAAGCGCTCCCAGGCGGACTGCCGGGTCACCTCCAGCGCCTGACCGATTCCCGAGCCTCTGCCCACCGCACACCGCAGATACTCGCCACCGTCCTGGGCGTTCAACGGACCCTGGTCGTCGGGATCATGCCGATCAGGGCACTGCTCGCCGGCGTGGTGGGTGCCGCTATGGGCACTCCGGCCACCACGCGGCCCTGGGTGGGCTGCGCTGCCGCGGCCCTGATCCCCTGGCTCCGGCGCAGCCGCTAGGCTCAGTGCAGGTCGACGACATCGACCGACTGCCCAGCGCATCTCCTCCACCTCAGGACCAGGACGTGTTCTTCAGAGCCCGCAGCGACTCCAACTGAGTCATCTGACGCCCCACGGCCCTGCACGCCGATGTGCACGGGTCAGCGTCGACATGCTCTGATTCCGTCCACAGCTGTCCTGAGGTGACTCATGTCTTCCTTTCCATCCGCCCCTGTCCCCCGCGCGCCCGACGAACCTGGCAATCGACCACGTCGCGGCCTGCCGTTGCTCCTCTCCAATGCCGTCGATGCGTCAGGACGCCAGGGTGCGGATCTGGCTCTGGACGTCTTGGCCGTCACCATCTTGGGGGCCACCGCGGCCCAGATGGGCCTGCTCAATGCCCTGGGAACGCTGGCCTTCCTGGTGCTCGGCATTCCCATCGGCGTCCTGGTCGACCGCTCTCCCACCACTCGTCTGATCCTGAGCGCCGGTCTCACGCGTGCCGGGTTGCTTTCCACCGTGGTCCTTGCCGGATTACTGGATGCGCTGTCTTTGCCCCATCTCTACGTGGTCGCCGCCCTGGCGGGCACCGCTGGGGTGGTGACCGAGACCGCGCAGACCGCCGTCGCCCCTCGCGCGGTCGGAACGGACACGGTCGCTTCCCTGGTGGCACGCCTGCAGTCAGCCGAGTCGGTGATCGGACTGGTGGTCCCCGCAGCCGCGGGCGCGCTCGTCGCCGTCCTGGGCGCAAGCCCCACCCTGGGCCTGTCCACGGCCTTCATAGCACTCGGCGCCGTCATCGTGCTGAAGCTGACGGTTCTCCCGCCGGTTCAGATGCACCAGACGGACCAGGACTCTCGCGACGAGGCCGCCACACCTGCACGTGCATTCAGACGCTTCTTCGGTGAGGCGCGCGAGGGCTGGACCACGCTGCGTGAGATCCGCCCCCTGTGGCGCACGACGTGGGGTGTCATGGCCATCAACCTCGGCCTGGCCTCCTACTCCGCCATCGAGGTGGTGCTGATCCTCCGAGTGCTGGACCTGGGGCCCGCGGTCTTCGGCGCCCTCGTCACGGCTGGAGCGCTGGGCGGACTGACCGGCTCACTCGTGGCAGTGCCCTCGGGGACCCGGCTCGGAGTTCCGGCCGTGCTCAGAGCGTCAGTCTTGATGCTGCCTCCCGTTGCTGCCCTGACACTGGTAGCCCTGGCCGATCCAGGTCGAGCGGTCCTCTGGCTGGGTGCCGGCACCTTCCTGTGGGGCATGGTGATGGTGACGTACAACGTGCTGCTCGCTGGCCTGGCCGCCGAGCTCACACCGGGCGCTCTGATGGGGCGGGTCTCAGCCACTCGGCGGACCCTGTCCATGGGAGTGGTGCCCCTAGGAAGCATCGGCGGCGGCCTCCTGGCCGACCAGGCGGGAAGCGCCCCGGCAGTGATCGCGTGGGTTGCACTCAACGCGGTGGGGGCGGTTCTGATCCTCACGGCCCTGTCCCGTCCACGGGCGGCTGAACACTAGGCTGAGACCATGTTCTCTCGCCGTCTCGTCAAGCCCGTTCAGCCTGACCAGCTCCTGCCGCGCCTTCAGCAGGCGCCCACGGAGCACACCGCCCCCACCACGCAGTCCTTCGTGCCGGAGGCGGGCGGCTCCGTGCTGGTCATGCTCACCCCTGACCGGGCGTCCGGCGCCGTCACCGCGCAGGTCAAGGATCCCCGGCTGCCGGCGTTGACTGTGACCGACCAGGGCGTCACGCGCGGCGACGGCATCTTCGAGACCATGATGGCCACCCCCGGCCAGGGTCAGGACGGCGCTGGGTTCCACCTGCGCAAGTCCGCCGCCCACCTGGCCCGGCTCGCCGCTTCCGCCGAGGCCACCCAGATCCCGGTCCCGTCCGAGCAGGACTGGCGTGACGGGATCGCCGCGGGGTTGGAGGCCTTCGCCGCCGGCAATCCTGGCCGGGCCGCCGTCGTGAAGCTGGTGGCCACCCGCGGGCCGGAGGCCGCTCCGGGAGGCGGCCACTATGGAGGAGGGCTCGATGCCGGCGGGCTGGATCCCAGCACGCCGCCTGGTCCCGCGCGGGTGGAGCAGCTGACGGGCACCTACTGGGCACTGGTCTCGCCGGTGTCCGAGGCCTCGAGCCATGCCCGTGACGCCGGACTGAAGGTGCTGCTGCTGGACCGCGGATATGAGTCCGGCGTGCAGGAGCGGGCGCCGTGGCTGTTGCTGGGCGCCAAGACGCTGAGCTATGCGGTGAACATGGCCGCCATGCGTCACGCCAAGTCCCAGGGAGCGGATGATGTCATCTTCACCTCCTCGGACGGCAAGGTTTTGGAGGGCCCCACCTCCACCGTGCTGATGGCCCGGCGCGTGCCGCGAGCGGGCGGCACCCAAGGCGTGGAGCTGATCACCCCGTTGCGGCGCAACGGCATCCTGCCCGGCACCAGCCAGGGCGTGATCTTCGCCGCGGCCGAGCGCGCCGGCTGGGAGCTGGGCTACGGGCCGCTGGTGCCGGACGACCTGATGGACGCGGACGGACTGTGGCTGGTGTCCTCGGTCCGACTCGTGGCCCCGGTGACCCACCTGGACGGAGTGGAGCTGACCGTGGACCACGAACTCACCGAGCAGCTCTCCGCGTTCCTCGCCGAGGACCTGGACCCGGGCTCGCACGGCCCCGTGGACTGAGCGGAGACCGCTGGGTCAGGCCCAGATTAGGTTCCAGGAGCCCGTGGCCACGGAGAGTCCGGCGGCCAGGACGGCGAGCGCGATCCCGCCCAGGATCACCCAGGCGTCCAGGGCGGTGAACCGGGACTCCCGTGCCCAGGTCCGCTCCCCTGCCCCGAATCCGCGGGCCTCCATGGTCACGGCGAGCCGGGTGGCACGGCGGATGGCCTGCACCAGCAGCGCGAACGCCTGCCCCAGCCAGGACCCGGTCCGGTGGAACAGGTTGCCGTCCGTCCCCACCCCGCGGGCCCGCCGGGCGTAGCCCACGGTCCGCCACTCCTCGGTCAGCACGGCCAGCAGCCGGAACGCTGCCAGGGAGCCCAGCACGAACCGCGCCGGCAGCTTGGCCTTCTGGGAGAGGGCGTCGGCCAGGTCGGTGGGGTCGGTGGTGATGAACACCATCACGCCCGGCAGGGCCACCGCCAGAATGCGCAGGCCCGTGGCCAGGCCGGCCATGACCGACCCTTCGGAGAGCGTCACCGGTCCGGCCGCGACCAGCGTGGCACCGGAGTCCTCCCCCACCAGGGCGGTCCCCCAGGCGGAGACCAGAGCGGCCAGCACCAGGATCCAGGCTCGGCGCAGGAACTCCAGCGGACGGATCCCGGACACCGGCAGCAGCGCCACCGCGGCCAGCAGCACGATCCCGGAGGACACCCAGTCCATGGACGCCACCAGCACACCCGTGACCGGCAACAGCGCCAGCAGCTTGGCCAGCGGATTGGCCCGCTCCAGCAGGGACGCCCGCTGGGGGCGGGACGGCGCGGCGGGGTCGAACGGCACACCCTGGTCCGAGGGCATGGCCCCGGCAGGGAACACGGCGGTCATCTCAGCGCCACCACCCTCGCGTCCAGCACGTCGATGAAGTCCCGATCGTGCGTCACCGCCACCACGGATCTCCCTTCAGCCACCAGCCGCCGCAGCAGCCCGGTCAGCACCGCCCAGGTGTTCGCGTCCTGCCCGAAGGTGGGCTCGTCCAGGAACACCAGGTCCGGCCCGGCGGCCAGGACGGTGGCCACCGAGAGCCGCCGCTTCTCCCCGCCGGAGAGGGTGAACGGGTTCATCTCCCCCAGGTGGGTCAGCCCCAGCAGCTCCAGCAGGTCATCGGCCATCTGCTCGGCCTCCTCGTCGGTGAACAGGCGCTCCCCGGACCGCGGATCCCGTGCGTGCTGCGGCCCGTAGAGGATCTCCTTGCGCACGGTGGTGGTCACGAACTGGTGCTCCGGCTCCTGGAACACCGTCCCCACGCGGCTGACCAGATCGGCGGCCTTCCACCGGAACGGGTCATCCGGCAGATCCGCTCCCCGCGGGCCCTTCAGGGCGGCCCCAGCGGCCAGCGTCCCGGCATGCACGGGGATCAGCCCGGCCAGGGACAGCAGCAGCGTGGACTTCCCTGCCCCATTGGGACCGGTCACCACGACGGCGCTGCCTCCGTCCAGCTCCACGTCCAGGTCGGTCTGCGCGGGGGCGGGCGGCGCGGAGAAGCGTCGACGCCAGCCGGGCGTGCGCGGCTCACGGGAGACGGACAGCCCGGTCCCGGTGAGCAGCACGGCGCTGCTCGATGCGTCGGAGACCGACGATGAGCCGGGGTCGTGCTCGTCAGAGTGCTCCACCACGCGGCGCAGGGCACGGGACTCCAGCTCCACGGGTTCGGGCACATACCCTGGGACCCAGATCCCGGCCGCGGCCAGCTCGTCCCGCACGGGCCCGGGGGCCAGCAGCTCCGCGGGGGCGGCATCATGGCTGATCCCGCCGGCCGGCTCCAACACCAGCATCCGGTCCACGTGCTCGGCCCAGACGTCCAGCCGGTGCTCCACCACCACCAGGGTGGCCCCGGTGCGCTCGACCAGTCGCATCACGGCGTCCCGCACCTCCAGCACTCCCTCGGGGTCGAGGTTGGCGGTGGGCTCATCCAGCAGGACCAGCGGCGGGCGCATGGCCAGGATCCCGGCCAGGGCCATCCGCTGCTTCTGTCCGCCGGAGAGCCGGGAGGTGTCCCGGTCCAGGGTGATGCCCTCCTCCGGGCCGAGGCCGACCTCCTGCAGGGCGCCCCGCACACGGTCCCAGATCTCCGCCCGGGGCACGCACAGGTTCTCCGCCCCGAACGCCACGTCATCTCCCACGCGGGAGAGGATCACCTGAGACTCCGGGTCCTGCTGGACCAGTCCGGCCACCCCGCGCTGCTGACCAGCGGGGATGTCCTCGATCAGCAGCGTCCCGGTCTGCTCGGACTCCTCGTCCCCACCGTCCAGCACCCCGGCCAGGGCATGCAGCACGGTGGACTTGCCCGCACCGGAGGGACCCACCAGCAGCACGCGCTGCCCGGCGGGGATGTCCATCTCCAGTCCGTCCACCGCCGGACGGTCCCGCCCGGCGTGCTTCCAGCCCCATCCCTGGGCCTGCACCCGCGCCCCGCGCGGAACCGCCGCCGGGGCGCAGTGGTGAGGGGCCGTCGTCGGGAAGCCGGGGGTCTGTTCGGCACCGATGATGGCCACCGATCAGACCACAGGTTCCTGATGTGCCCGGCGCGAGGCCAGGGCGGAGAGGGCACCGGTGGCGGCCAGTCCGCGCGTGGCCAGCCAGGAGAGCAGGCCGGCGATGATCACGCCCGAGACAGCCATGAACGCCACGTAGATCAGCTTCCACTCGAAGGTGTACTCGGGGAACCAGTTGAAGATCAGGGCGTCGTTGATGCCGCCCAGGATGCCGGTCAGCAGACCCGCCAGCAGGGCGACGGGCAGGGTGAAGCGGCGGTAGAGGAACAGCAGCAGGATGATCTCCGCGCCCAGGCCCTGGACGAATCCGGAGGCCAGCACCGTCAGGCCGAACTGGGAGCCCAGCAGGGCCGAGACCGCGGCGGCGACCATCTCGGTGAACAGAGCCGCACCGGGCTTGCGGATCAGCAGCCCGCCCAGGACCGCGGGGAACAGCCACATCCCGGCGACCAGGCCGGAGGAGGGCGGGAAGGCCACGAACAGTCCGCCGATGCCGGCGTAGGCCAGGTTCCAGGCCCAGAAGATCACGCCGCAGGCCACGGCGACGACGGCCGCGACCACGATGTCCACCACGCGCCAGGAGCGCTGGGCCGGGCGGGCGGTGGTGCTGGTGGTTGTGGTGCTCGTGGGCGACGCGGTGCGGTCGCGGGGTGCGCTCGGTGCGCTCATGGTGGTCCTCCTCAGGATCAAGGAGGGGATGGGCTGGTCACCGGTGCGGTGACAGCTCAGTGAGAACTCGACTTCCTCCACCGGTCCTAACCGGGTCAGGTTCGAGGGTCTGCGCCGGGCGCACTCTCAGCGCCGGTGTGGCGCTCCCCTGTCGTTGTCCAGACAGCATAGGCCACCGGACCGGTCTGGGCGATCCGGATGACGACACAGCACGGTGACCCGGCGGTAGGCTGATCCTCGGACAAGGCACGTGCCCACGACCAGCCAGGAGGACACCCCATGAACAACGTTCTGCAGAAGCTCATCGCCACCGGCATCACCATCGGCGGCGGCATCATCGGTACCAAGCTGGTGGAGTTCGGCTGGAAGGCCATCACCGGCCACGACGCCCCCAAGGACCTGGACGACACCGAGGCCAACATGTGGAGTGCGATCACCTTCGCCACCATCTCGGCAGGCATCTCCGCGATGATCCGCGTGGCCTCCAAGCGCGGCGCGGCCTCGGCCATGGACAAGCTGGCCGCTCAGTCCAACTCGGCCAAGCGGCTGGGCCGCGGCGAGGTCTGATCCGCACCGCACCCACCAGGTGCCGGACCCACAGGGTCCACGACTCAGGGCCAGCCCGGCTCAGAGAGTCTCTCAGTAGCCGTCGTTGCGGTCCTGCCGCGGCACGGACTGCTGGTCTGAGGCCTTCTCCGCGGGCTGGCCTTCGTCGTCCTGACGGGTGACCACATCGGACAGCTCATCCACGTAGAGCAGGTCCCTGTTCAGGTGCTTGGTGCGGTAGCTGGCCCGTCCCACCAGGTGGGCGGACACCGGGGCGGTGAGCATCTGCAGCACCCAGGCCAGCAGCAGCACCGGGATCCACACCCAGGCGCGCCAGGCGAAGGCCAGCGCCAGCAGCATCAGCAGCAGGCCGAGCACCTGGGGCTTGGTGCCCGCATGCATTCGGCTCAGCTGATCCGGGAAGCGCAGCAGGCCGATGCCGGCGATGGTGGACAGGCTCGCGCCGAGGATCAGCAGCACGGCGGCGATGCTGTCGGTCAGGACCACCCAGGCATTCGAGTCGAGCTCAAGCATCAGCTGGTCTCCTTCCGACGGTCAGCCACGAAGCGGGACACCGTCACCGAACCCACGAAGCCGATCACCGAGGCCACCACCACGAACACGATGTTGCTGGTGTGGTGGTTCAGTGCCATCTCCACGCACAGGGCGGAGGAGACGATGATCAACAGCACGTCGGTGGCGACCACGCGGTCCAGGATGGACGGTCCCTTGGCGATCCGATAGATGGCTCCGGCCGCTCCGGCGGTGAGCAGCACCAGGCATACCACGGCGGCGATCTGCATCAGGCTCATGCGGACTCCTCCTCGGTTTGCCGATTCCGCCGGGTGTCTGCGCCGCGCTCGCCCTCACGCACCAGCTCCAGGTCCTCCCGGGAGCCGATGGCCCGGATGATGGCGGCCTCGGTGGCCAGCGCCTCCTCGCGGAAGTGCTCGACCTCCTCCTCGTTGGTCACGTCCAGGCAGTGCAGGTACAGGGTGGAGGAGGGCCGGTCCACGTCGATCACCAGGGACCCGGGGATCAGGGCCAGTGCGTGCCCGGTGAGGGTGACGATCAGGTCGTCATGGGAGCGCAGGTGCACCGCCACCACGGAGTTGACGATCTTCGGTCCCAGCGAGATGGCATCCCAGGCCACGGCGATCGAGGCGGTGATGATCCGGCCGATGAACCGGGCGGTGAACACCAGCACGTACCAGAGGTTGATCCGACCGCTGAACTTCACCCGGGGAAGTCGGTAGAACCAGAGGATCACCAGCGAGTAGAGCGCGCCCATCAGGAGCACCCCGGGACTGAAGTCCTGCCAGAGTGCACCCCAGACCAGGGCCAGCCCGATCAGCAGGGGCCACTGGCTCCAGACGGACAGGCGCTCGTCCTCGCTGTCCTGATCCTGGTGGGCGGAGGCCTCCGCCGCGGTAGGACGTGTCTGGTCGGTCATGGCTGCACCCCCTCGTCGGTGTCGTTCTCGGTGTCCACCGGTTCACCGGAGCTGTCATCGTCTCCGCCAGACTCGCCGGGACGCGTGCCGGTGTCCTGGCCGTCGCTGTCCACGGGAGCTTCCAGGCCCTGGCCGTTGCCCGGGCCCACGCTGCCGTCGTCGGTCCGGTTGATGCCCTGCTCGTCCAGAAGCTCCAGATCGCGTTCGGCCTTGGCGGCGGCCTCCGGGCCGAGGACGGCCTCGATGTACGGGGTGCGGGCCAGCATGTCCCGGGCGGCCTGGTCCGAGAGGTTGTAGAGCGGTCCGGCGACGACCGTGAATGCCACGCCCAAGGACACCAGACCGACGGTGGGAACCAGCATGCCGGCCGCGACCCGGCGGCGGCCGGTGCGCTCCTCCCGGTCCTGATTGGCGGCGTTGGTCAGCTTGGCCGGAGGGTGCTCGACGTCCTCCACCTTGCGCCAGAACGCGCGCGCCCAGACGCGGACCATGACCAGCAGGGTCAGCAGGGAGGTCAGCACGGAGGCTCCCACCAGCACCCAGGCCAGCGGGGTGCCCAGGCCCACGCCGGCGGTCATCAGGCCGATCTTGCCCAAGAAGCCGGAGAACGGCGGGATGCCCGCCAGGTTCATGGCCGGGATGAAGAACAGGACCGCGATGATCGGGGAGACGCGCGCCAGGCCGCCGAGCCGGTCCATGTTGGCGGTGCCGGCCCGCTGTTCGATCAGTCCGGTCACCAGGAACAGTGAGGTCTGCACGGTGATGTGGTGGACCACATAGAAGACGGTGGCGCCCAACCCCAGCACCGAGGAGACCGCCAGACCGAAGATCATGAAGCCGATGTGCGAGACCAGGGTGAAGGAGAGCACACGTTTGATGTCGTTCTGCGCCAGCGCACCCAGGATGCCCACGATCATCGTCAGGGCGGCGACCACCATGAGCAGGTTGTTCACCCGGTCCCCCGGGAAGAGCAGGGTCTCGGTCCGGACGATCGCGTACACACCGACCTTGGTCAGCAGTCCGGCGAACACGGCGGTGACCGGCGCCGGCGCGGTGGGGTAGGAGTCCGGCAGCCAGAACGAGAGCGGGAAGACCGCCGCCTTGATGCCGAAGCCGACCAGCAGCATCAGGTGCAGCACCATCTGCAGGTCCGGGTCCAGATCGGCCAGCTTGACGGCCAGGTCAGCCATGTTCACGGTGCCGGTGGCGCCGTAGATCATGGCGATGGCGATCAGGAAGATGACCGAGGAGATCACCGAGACCACCACGTACGTCACACCCGCGCGAACACGCGGACCGGTGCCGCCCAGCGTGAGCAGCACATAGGACGCGGTCAGCAGGATCTCGAAGCCGACGTAGAGGTTGAACAGGTCGCCGGCCAGGAACGCGTTGGAGACACCGGCCACCAGGATCAGGTAGGTGGGGTGGAAGATCGAGACGGGCCCGCCCTGGTCGGTGTCCGTCACGCCCTGGGCGGAGGCGTAGACCAGCACCGCCAGCACGATGGCCGAGGAGACCACCAGCATCAGCGCAGAGAACCGGTCCACAACCATCGAGATGCCCCACGGGGACTCCCAGCCGCCGATGAACACGGCGGTGGCCCCGGTGTCCCAGGTGTCGGCCAGCAGCAGGCACTCCAGGATCAGCGTCACGGTCATGGTGACCACGGTGACGGTGATCTGCACGCGCGGTTTGCGCACCATCATGAAGGCGGCAGCCGCACCCAGGATGGGCAGCAGCACCGCCAGCGGCGCCAGGGAGACGAGGTTCATGGTCACGTCCGGTCTCCCTTCTGGTCGTCGGTGGTGTCATAGCCGGGCCCGCTCACACCGTGGACTCCCGGACGGGCCCCGGGGCTGCCGGGCCGTTCGTCCTCCTCGGGGTGATGGTCGTCGTCGTGCCCCTCCTCCTGCCGGCCGGGCCGGGAGGTGACGGACACGGTGCCATCGGCTTGGTGTTTGACAGTCAGGGCGCCGGTGGCCGGGTTCAGGGCCGTGGCGTGCTCGTAGTCGGCGTTGGGGTCCTCGTCCTCGTCCAGGAACTCGGAGGTCTCCTCCTGCAGCTCGGCGTCATCCTCGGCGTCGAAGGAGGGCTGCTCGGCGACCTTGACGTCCTCGGTGTCCACCTGGACCTCGTCGCGGCGGCCCAGCTTCCAGGAGCGGTAGATCATGCCGAGCATGAAGGCCGTGACGGCGAAGGAGATGACGATGGCCGTCAGGGTCAGCGCCTGCGGCAGCGGATCCGAGTACTCGGAGGGGTCCACCCCGTCCACCACGATCGGGGGCCGGCCGGGAGGGCCGGACATGACCAGGATCAGCACATTGGTGGCATTGGTGATCAGCATCATCCCCAGCAGCACACGGGTCAGGGTGCGCTCCAGGAGCAGATAGATCCCTCCGGCGTACATCACGCCCATCACGAGCAGCAGCAGGAAGTTCACGGTCATGACTGGGACCTCCCGGCGGTCTCGCTGGAGACGGCGCCCTGAGGCTTGCTGGAGGCCCGACGACGACGGTCGGCTTCAGCGCGGGCGCTGGCATCGGCTTCGGAGCGGCGGTCGACCTCGGAGCCCAACGAGCGCAGGACGTCGATCACCAGGCCGATGACCACCAGGTAGACGCCGATGTCGAAGATGGTCGCGCTGACCAGCTTCACGTCACCCAGGATGGGCAGCCAGAACTCGACGATGGCGGACTGGAAGACCTGTCCTCCGAAGAACAGCGGGGCCACTCCGGACAGGGCGGCGACCGCCAGGCCGGAGCCCAGCAGCACGCCGGCCGGGATCGGCATGGCCTGCTCCAGCTCGTACCGGCCACCTGCCAGATAGCGGATGGCCAGGGCCAGACCGGCCAGCAGGCCGCCGGCGAAGCCTCCACCGGGGGTGTTGTGTCCGGCCAGCAGCAGGTAGAGCGAGAGCAGGATGATCACGTGGAACAGCAGTCGGGTGATGACCTCGAAGATGATCGAGCGACGCTCGGGCGCCAGGGTGCGGCCGGCCACCAGCCACTGGTCCCGGTCCACGATGGCAAACCGGCGCACGGTCTCCAGTTCCTCGGGCTCCAGGGGGCCGTCAGCGGTGTAGCGCCCGACCGAGCCGGTCTTGACCTCAGTCAGCTCACGGCGGCGACGATCGCGCTGCTGGATGAAGATCAGCGAAGCCACACCGGTGGCGGCAGCGGCCAGCACAGTGAGCTCACCGAAGGTGTCCCAGGCACGGATGTCCACCAGGAGCACGTTGACGATGTTGGTGCCCCCTCCGCCCTCGTAGGCCATCTCCGCCATGTCCAGGGAGATCGGGGCGGCCACGCGGGAGCTCAGCGCCGTGGCGCCGACCCAGATCATGACCAGGCCGAAGGCGACGCCGAGCAGGGCACGGGCCCACCGGTAGTCCTGGCGGTTGCGGGTGTACCACCCCGCGGGCAGCACCCGCAGACCCAGCACCAGCGCCACCAGCACGATGGACTCCACCAGCAGTTGGGTCAGGGCCAGATCCGGTGCGCCGGCCAGGGCGAAGATCCCGGCCAGGCCGTAGCCGACCACGGAGATCAGCAGCACCGCCATGAAGCGCTTGCGGGCGCGGATGGCGGCGATCACCGCGACCATCATGGCGATGCCGATCACCAGCTGACCGCCGTGCTGGGCCCAGACCCAGTCGGCCGAGAAGGCCACCTGGGTCAGCGGAATGGTGTCCCCGTCCTTCTCCTGGGGGAAGAGCAGGGCGATCAGCGGGGCCAGGACGGCCACCGAGAGGATGATGAACAGGTAGAAGCCCAGGGAGCCTCGCTGGGTGCGTCCGGTCACCCACACGGCGACGTCGTCCACGCGGCGCAGGATGGTCCGGTAGCCGCGCTGGGCGTCCAGCCAGCCGGGGACTGCGGCCTGGAACTGGGCGACCGGGTTCTTGGCCCAGAACAGGACCAGGCCGAGGACGATGATGGCCATCGACAGGCCCAGCACCGGGGTCAGACCGTGCCAGATGGCCAGGTAGAGCGGCTTGTCCGCGTCCGGCAGCGGTGCCGCAGAGGCAGCGAAGGAGTCCAGCAGGGGCGCGACCAGACCGGGCACGAAGGCCAGCAGGATGCCGGCCACAGCCAGCACGATCGACGGGCTGAGCTGCCCGGCACTGACCGGGGTGTGGAAGGCGGTGTCCTGGACCGCGCGGATGCCCTGATCGGTCTCCACCCGCTTGGTGGCGAAGGCACCCCACATGAACCGTGCGGTGTAGGCCACGGTCAGGACCGAGCCCAGGGCCACGCCGATCAGCGGAAGCCAGGCCCACAGGCTCATCCAGACATCTCCACCGGCACCGTGCTCACCCCAGAGCACCAGCGAGTCCAGGACGGACTCCTTGGCCACGAAGCCCAGCAGCGGCGGCAGTCCAGCCATCGAAGCAGAGCAGAGCAGGGCGGTGAGGAAGAGCCAGCGGTGGGTGCGGTGCAGCCCGGAGAGCTTGGCCAGATCACGGGTGCCGGTCTCGTGGTCGATCACGCCGACGATCATGAACAGCGGCGCCTTGAACAGGGAGTGGGCCAGCAGCATGGCCAGTCCGGCCATGGCCGCATCCCGGTTGCCCAGACCGTTGGCCAGCAGCAGGAAGCCCAGCTGGGAGACGGTGCCGTAGGCCAGGATCAGTTTGATGTCGGTCTGCCGCAGGGCCCGCCAGCCACCGACGAGCATGGTCCAGAGGCCGATGGCGATCACGATGACCTGCCAGGTGCCTGACTCGGCGAAGCCGGGGGCCATCCGGGCCACCAGGTAGATGCCGGCCTTGACCATGGCGGCAGCGTGCAGATAGGCCGAGACCGGCGTGGGGGCGGCCATGGCGGCAGGCAGCCAGAAGTGGAAGGGCACCTGGGCGGACTTGGTCAGTGCCCCGATCAGCACCAGGACCAGGGCCCACTCCATGAACGCACCGGCGCGCTCTCCCGTGAGCAGGTCCGGTCCGGCGGCCACGATCTGGGAGAGGCGGTAGGTGCCGGCCGCCTGGCCCAGCATGATCAGGCCCACCAGCATGGCCAATCCGCCGAAGGTGGTGACGATCAGCGCCTGGATGGCCGAGCGACGGGCGAAGATGCGGTGACCGGCGTAGCCGATCAGCAGGAAGGAGAGCACCGAGGTGATCTCCCAGAACGTGTAGAGGATCATCAGGTCATCGGTGGTGACCAGACCCCACATGGCGCCAGCGAAGGCCAGCAACTGGGCGCCGAAGGTGGCGTTGCGCGGCTCGTGGTGGATGAAGTACCGGGCACAGTAGGCCAGCACCAGGGCGCCCACGCCGAGCACAATCAGTCCCATGAAGGCCGAGAGCGCATCCAGCCGGAAGGTCAGGGAGATGCCCAGGTCCGGGATCCACGCGAAGGACTCGACCAGTCCTGCACTCTCCTGGGGCGCGGCACCGGAGTTGACCCGATGCTGGGCCTCGATGACAGCCGGGAGCTGGAACAGCAGCCACACGAACCCTGCAGCGGGAACCGCGGCCAGGACATAGAATCCGTTGCGCTCAGTCCGGCGGAAGATCAGCGGTGCCACCAGTGCCACGGCGAAGAGCGCGATGAGCACAGTCAGCACAGGGCGTCCTCCGAACGTTGCGGGTCGTGGGGGGCTCGTGCCAGTCTAGCGGCCACGCCCGACCGCGTGGACCGAAGCCCTCAGATCAGGGCCCACTTCCGCATTCTGCGAAATGGTCGCATCCGGCCATCGAGTGTGCACGTCAGAGCGAGGCGCCGCGCGGCCCGTGCGCTGCCCGTGCGCTGACCGGGCAGTCACCGGTCAGTCGCCGGGCACCTGCTCCGGCTGCGGATCGCGCACCCACAGGAGCAGCAGCAGGCCCAGGAACATGACCACCAGAATGGCCGGGACCATGAACCGCGCGTCCCCGGTCAGCGCCACGGCGATCGAGATCAGCGCCGGGGCCAGGAAGGACACCGCACGCCCCGTGGTGGCGTAGAGCCCGTACAGCTCCCCCGCCCGTTCGGGAGTGCTCAGCCGCCCCAGGAAGGACCGCGCCGAGGACTGCACCGGCCCCACGAAGAAGCACAGGGTCAACCCGAAGATCCAGAACGCGGTGGTGCCGTCCAAGAAGAAGACGATGCCGCCGGTGACGATCAGCCCCACCAGGGATGCCAAGATCACCCGCTTGGGCCCCACGCGGTCGTCGATCCAGCCGCCCAGGAAAGACCCGACCGCCGCCACCACATTGGCCACGATCCCGAAGATCAGCACATCCCCCTGCGCCACCCCGTACACGGTCACGCCCAGGATGGCGCCGTAGGTGAAGATCGCCCCGACCCCGTCCCGGAACACGGCCTGAGCCACCAGGAACCAGAAGGTGTTGCGGTCGGTGCGCCACAGGCCCCTGATGGTGCGCCACAGCCGCCGGTAGGACTCGAGGATGCTGACCTGCCTGCCGTCCCCGACGGCACGGTTCTCCGGCACGGTGAAGAACACCGGCAGCGCGAAGATCAGGAACCAGACGGCCGCGAAGACCGCCACCACCCGGACGTTCAGGGCCTCGTCCTCGGTGATGCCGAACCAGTGGGTGTCCCCGCCGATGAACCCCACGTAGAGGATGAGCAGCAGGAAGATCCCGCCCGCGTAGCCGGCGCCCCAGCCGATCCCGGAGATCCGTCCGATGGTCTGCTTGGTGGAGATCTGCAGGAGCATGGCGTTGTAGTTCACATTGGCGAACTCGAAGATCACATTGCCTGCGGCCAGCAGCACCACGCCCAGCAGCAGGTAGGACTCCTGCGGCTTGACGAAGAAGCACATCGCGGTGAGCACCAGCACCACACCCGTGTAGATCCCCAGCCACAGCTTGCGCCGTCCTCCGGCATCCGCCCGCTGGCCGATCACCGGGGCGGTCAGGGCGATGATCACGCCGCCGATCGCGTTCGCCGCAGTGAGCCACTGAGTGCCGCGGTCATCCGGTCCGAAGGCACCGGAGGCCAGGTAGGTGCCGAACACGAACGTGACCATCACGGCGTTGAAGGACGCCGAGCCCCAGTCCCACAGCGCCCACGCGGTCACGTGCTTCCGGTTCACCCGGCGCCGTTCAGGACCCTTCGCGCGGTCCGCCCTCTCTCCCAGCCCCGCTGGGAGGTTCCCGACGACGGCCGGGTGCGTGGCGTCGTCGGGCAGGCTTTCCGAGGGGGTCAGGTCAGCACGGGACGGGTCCGCTGAGCTGTGGGGGCGCGAGGGGCTCATGCCGGGCATGCTACTGGGACCAGGGCACCCACAGGTGAACTGGGTCACCGTCAGCGGGGTGAGTCGGTCAGGAGGAGATGTCCGTGCGGTGGAAGTTCAGGTGCGAGCGGGAGGCCGTGGGGCCGCGCTGGCCCTGGTACCGGTTGCTGTAGGGACCGGATCCATAGGAGTGCTCGGCCGGCGAGGTGAGCCGGAAGAAGCAGAGCTGGCCGATCTTGGACCCGGGCCAGAGCTTGATCGGCAGGGTGGCCATGTTGGACAGCTCCAGGGTCACGTGGCCGGAGAAGCCGGGGTCGATGAACCCGGCGGTGGAGTGCGTGAGCAGGCCCAGCCGCCCCAGGGAGGACTTGCCCTCCAGTCGGGCGGCGATGTCCTCCGGCAGGGTGACCTGCTCGTAGGTGGCGCCGAGGACGAACTCTCCGGGGTGCAGGATGAACGGCTCGTCCGGGGCCACCTCCACCAGTCGCGTCAGCTCCTCCTGCGGTTCGGCAGGGTCGATGTGCGCGTAGCGGTGGTTGTCGAACAGCCGGAAGTAGCGGTCCAGCCGCACGTCCACGCTGGCGGGCTGGACCATGGAGCGGTCCAGCGGGTCCAGCTGCACGCGGCCGGAGTCCAGTTCGGCCCTGATGTCGCGGTCGGAGAGAAGCACGGCACCACGCTAGCCGAATCGTTATGGGATGCGTGCGGTCGTGACTTGTCGGCTCCCCCGCGCAGGCCGAGACTGAGAGTGCCCGGGGAGTGCCTCCGCCTCTCGGCCTCAGGGGGAAGCAGAGGAACCGCCATGACCGAACAGCACGCAGCACGGCGTCCGCACCGGACCCTGCGCCGGGTCATCACCGCCCTGATGGCGGCGGCCTTGACGCTGACCATGGCCGGACCGGCACCCGGAGCACTCCCATCCGTCCCGGTCCAGACCGCGCTGATCAATCGGACCGCGTCCAGCCTCACGGTCCTGGTGAACAAGACCTACCCGCTGAGCCCGCTGACCTACGTGCCGGCACAGCTCACCACGGTGGACGGATTCCAGATGCGCCCGGAGACCGCCACCGCCTGGTCCCGGCTGAAGAAGGACGCCGCCGCCCGCGGGTACAGCCTGCGGATGGTCAGCGCGTACCGGTCCTACAGCTATCAGCGCGACCTCTACCACCGCTACGTCCAGCAGTACGGGCAGGCCTACGCAGACCGGATCTCCGCACGGCCGGGCCATTCGGAGCACCAGACGGGCCTGGCGATCGACATCGGGCTCTCCTCCGGCTCCTGTCAGCTGACCTCCTGCTTCGGGGACACCGCCGCCGGGAAGTGGGTGGCCGCCAACGCCTGGCGGTACGGGCTGATCCTGCGCTACCCGCAGGGCACCGAGTCCATCACCGGCTACATGTACGAGCCCTGGCATTTCCGCTACGTCGGTCCGTCCCTGGCCGCGGAGCTGAAGACCCGGAGCATCACCCTGCTCGAGCGGTACTACGACGGCCGGAACCCCTCCGTCACCACCGATGCCAGCCTGGCGTACGCGATCGCGGGCCAGGGGGCCACCCGGAACGCCACCTTCCGCGGCGGGTACCGCGGTGCCCGGTCGATCCCCCTGGGCGTGCCCTCGGACGTGGTGGCGGGGTTCACCGCGGACTGGGACGTGGACGGGCTGCAGGACGTGCTGATGCAGCGCCGCGACGGAACACTGGTGCTGCGGCTGGGCCGGCGGGGCGGCGGCTTCGGCGGTGGCGTGGTGGTGGCGCGTGGCCTGACCGGGCGTCAGCTGACGGTGGGTCGTTGGGCCTTCGAGGGCCGTGATCGTCTGATCAGCGTGAGCTCCACCGGGACGGTCTATCGCCACACGCACTCCACCGGTCCGGTGACCGGCTCCACCGTGATCGGACGAGTGGCCGCGCCGCGCGAGGTCTTCCTGGCCCGGTTGGACGGCAACTCCTCCATGGACCTGGGCGTCGTGGACCGCAACGGCACGCTGCGCGCCTACCCGAGCAGCAGCACGCGGACCCTGACCGGCACCTCACGGGTGATGGCCACCGGATGGAACTCGTCCACAGCCCTGCACGTGGTCCAGGGATTCGACGGACCCGGCACGCAGACACTGTTGGCACGCCGTCCCAGCAACGGACTGCTGCACGCCCGCACGCTCTCCTCCACCGGCACCCTCGGTGCCGAGCGTGGCCTGGTCCAGGGCCTGGCCTCGGCGCTCATCTTCCGCTAGGGGCACCGGCCGGGGATTCCCGACGACGACGCCTGACGTCGTCGGGATCTCTCGCCATCCGCTGACCTCGCCGCGTCAGAGGAGTCGACGACGTCCGAAACTGGTATATGGTGGAGGGCGCTGCGGGTGTAGCTCAATGGTAGAGCGCCAGCTTCCCAAGCTGGATACGCGGGTTCGATTCCCGTCACCCGCTCTCTTCATGCCCGGATGCGGAGGTGGCCATGCTCGAGGTGCTCTCCGGATTCACCGTGGTCTGGGTGATCATCCTGGTCGGATACATCACCGGCCGGACCGGTGTCCTGGGCCCGCACGCCCAGATGGTCCTCTCCCGCACGGCGTTCTTCGTGGCCAGCCCCGCCCTGCTGTTCGACACCCTCAGCGCCGCCGACGTCCGCGCCGTGCTCGGGCCCCAGCTCTGGGTGGCCACCCTCTCCGCGTTCCTGGTGGCCCTGCTGTACCTGGCGCTGGCCCGGCTGGTCCTGGCCCGCCGGACCGGGTCGGAGACCGTGATCGGGGCATTGAGCTCCTCCATGGTGAACTCGGCGAACCTGGGCATCCCGATCGCCGCCTACGTGCTGGGCGATGCCGCCCTGGCCGCCCCCGTGCTGATCTTCCAGCTGGCCATCTACACCCCGATCTACGTGGCGGCCATGGACACCCTGACAGCACGCGAGGCGCGTCTGCCCGCAGTGACCGGCGCTGAGCATGAAGCCGGTCAGCGCACGGTCCGGGTGCGAGCGCGCAGCCGGTGGGTGGCGTTCTGGCGGCAGCTGGGCGCGGTGGCCCGCAACCCCATGGTGATCGGCTCCGTGGCCGGACTGGTCTTCTCCGCCACGGGCTGGTCGCTGCCGGGTCCGGTGGCCGAGTCGATCCACCTGATCGGCGGGGCGTCGATCCCCGCCATGCTGCTGGCCTTCGGCATGTCCCTGGTGGGGGCGAGGCCGCTGGAGAAGTCCTCCGGCCGTCGTCGGGATGTGGCGGTGGCCTCGGTGCTGAAGCTGCTGGTCCACCCGGCGCTGGCCTATGTGCTGGCGGCGTTCGTGTTCGGGCTGGAGGGCCGGGACCTGCTGATCGCGGTGGTGCTGGGCTCGCTGCCCACCGCGCAGAACGTCTTCGTGGCCGCCTCGCGGTACGAGTCCGGCACCACCGTGGCCAAGGACACCATCCTCGTCACCACCGTGGTGGCCATCCCGGCGATGATCGCCGTCGCGCTGCTGCTGGCCTGACCCCGGCCGGCCCGCAGAACTCCTACACTGCTGACATGGCCGATCAGAACGCTGCTCCCACCTCCGCCGCCGACTCCGCACTGCTGACCACGCTGCGGGAGGGGTACTCCTTCACCGAGCCCGCCATCACCCTGGGCGCGGCGATCACCGAGGACACCGTCCACGCGGACGTCCCGGTACGTCTGCCGCTGGGCATGATGAACCGCCACGGACTGGTGGCCGGCGCCACGGGAACCGGCAAGACGGTGACCCTGCAGGTGATGGCCGAGCAGCTCTCCCAGGCCGGGGTCCCGGTGTTCCTGGCGGACATCAAGGGCGACCTCTCCGGACTGGCCACCGCCGCCACCCCGAACGAGAAGCTGACCGCACGCACCGAGCAGACCGGCATGCCCTGGGAGGCCACCGCCTACCCGGTGGAGTTCCTGGCGCTCGGCGGGGACGGCACCGGCATTCCTGTCCGGGCCACCGTGGACTCCTTCGGCCCGCTGCTGCTCTCCCGGGTGATGGACCTGAACGACACCCAGGAGTCCAGCCTGCAGCTGATGTTCCACTGGGCCGACGAGCGCGAGCTGCCCCTGGACGACCTCAAGGACCTGCGCGCCGTGGTCATGCACCTGACCTCGGACGAGGGCAAGGAGGACCTGAAGGGCCTCGGCGGGGTGGCCAAGTCCACCGCCAACGTCATCCTGCGCGAGATCACCGCACTGCAGGCCGGCGGCATGGACCGCTTCTTCGGCGTGCCGGAGTTCGAGACCGCCGAGCTGCTGCGCCAGGCCCCGGACGGGCGCGGGGTCATCTCCTGCCTGGAGCTGCCCACCCTGCAGCAGAAGCCGGTGCTGTTCTCCACCTTCATGATCTGGCTGCTCGCCGACCTCTTCGCCGAGCTCCCGGAGGTGGGGGACGCGGAGAAGCCCAAGCTGGTCTTCTTCCTGGACGAGGCACACCTGCTCTTCAAGGATGCGTCCAAGGCGTTCCTGCAGACCATCACCACCACGGTCCGACTGATCCGCTCCAAGGGCGTGGGCATCTTCTTCGTCACCCAGACCCCGCAGGACGTCCCGGCGGATGTGCTGGGCCAGCTGGCCAACCGCGTCCAGCACGCCCTGCGTGCCTTCACCCCGGATGACGCCAAGGCCCTGAAGAAGACCGTGTCCACCTTCCCGCACACCGACTACGACCTCGAGAAGGTCCTGACCTCCGCCGGCACCGGTGAGGCCGTGGTGACGGTGATGGACGAGGACGGCTCTCCCACCCCGGTGGCACTGACCCGCATGTGGTCCCCTCAGTCGGTGATGGGCCCCTCCGAGCCGTCCGTGATGGACGGGATCGTCCAGGGCTCCGCGCTGTTCGCGCCCTACGGGACCGAGCAGGACCGCGTCTCCGCGGCGGAGCGGCTGGCAGGAGTTCCCGACGGCGGCGCACCGGCAGGTGCCCCCGCGCCGGCGGGCACGGTGAGCACCGGCGGATCGGTGGGGGCTCAGCAGCCCGGAGCGGGACAGTCCCAGGCGGACATCGACGCCGAGGCACGGCGGATCGAGGCCGAGATCCTGGGGCACGAGATCCCCTCGGCGCCGGCCCCGCGTCAGACGGCAGATCCTGCCCCGCAGGCCGAGCGTCCTGCGGCACGTCAGAAGGCGGATCCCGCCCCCCAGGCCGAGCGCCCCGCACCGCGGAAGAAGGCCGAGCCGAACCCGGCGGCGGACATCGCCAAGGACATCGCCACCGCCGCGGCCACCGCGTTCGGACGGCAGGTGGTGCGCTCGATCTTCGGCACCAAGCGCCGCGGCCGCCGCACGGGCGGCCTGTTCGGCTGATCCCCGCATGAGCGAGGCTCCCCGTCGGTCCCACCGCCGCTCACCGCTGCCCCTGGTGCTCGGTGGGCTCGGTGCGGTGCTGGTGGGGGCGGCCGGGGCGGCGGGCATCAGCTGGGCGAACCATGAGGTCCGCTCCCCCACCGCACCCGTGGAGCAGTACCTGGAGGCGCTCCAGGACGGGGACGGGGCTGCGGCGCTGGGCCTGTCCGGCGCTGCCCTGCCGGAGGGCACCGAGGCCGGGACCCAGCTGCTGGACGGTGAGCCGCTGGCCGCAGCGGTCGCGGACCTGCAGGACCTGGAGGTCCAGGACGCCGGCCACGCCACCGGCGCCGTCACGGGCTCGACCGCGCCCGCCCCTGACACCGAACGACGGCAGATCGAGGTGACGGGAACCGCCGGCGGCACCCCGTTCCGCACCGTGTTCACGGTGAGCCATCAGGGCCGGGACTGGCTCTTCTTCGACCGCTGGGCCATGGATCCTCTCCGGCTGCCCACCGTGACGGTGGAGCCTCGCGGCCTGACCACGGATGTGGGCGCTGCGGGATCCACTCAGGACACGGACGACGATCCCCTCTCCGCCACCCTGAACGGGGCACACCTGCCCTTGACCGGGGCGGACGGCTCCCTGGTGGCCCCACGCCTGGCGGTCTTCCCGCCGGCGCACCTGCAGACCCGGTTCCAGAGCAGCCACCTGGCGTCCGAGCCGGCCCAGCTGACCGTGGCGCGGGCCGGACAGGATGAGGTGCTCCCGTTGACGGTGACCGCCACGGAGCTGGCCGTCGAACGGGTGCAGGAACAGGTGGAGCAGTACCTGGACCAGTGCACCGAGCAGCAGGTCCTGCACCCCACCGGCTGTCCGCTGGACTACCAGTCGGCCCAGCGCGTGGAGCCCTCCTCGATCCGGTGGGAGATGGTCCAGATGCCGCAGTTCGCGCAGGCTCAGCTGATCTCAGCCGGACCCCTCACCGAGGCCACTCTGGAGGGCACGGCACGGATCACCGTCACGGAGAGGGACCTGATGACCGGGGCGCAGCAGCGCGTGCAGGAGGATCTGCCGGTGACCTTCACGGGCACCGTGCTGGTGACCCCTGAGTCGGTGCGGTTCACCCCTGAGGTGAGGTGACGCCGTCGGGAAGGGCCGTTCAGCTGGCGCCGCGGTGGGCCAGGGACTTGCCCCAGGCCTCGATGGCGGACCAGTCACGGAAGTCGCCGTACTGTCCCTTGGCCATCCGGATCTGCAGCTTCTCCAGGAGACCCAGCTTCTCCTCCACCAGGGCGCCCCGGAAGTAGCCGATCTCCTTGGGGTGGTAGGACTCCAGGACCAGCCGCAGCTTCGGGTCCAGCTCAGGCCCGCCACCGGAGGCCAGGATGAACAGGGGCTTGCCGGTCAGCTCAGCCCGGTTCGCATCCAGGAACTTCTTGCCCTCCGAGTCCAGGCTGCCGCGGTAGACGGGCAGGGCGACCAGCACGGCGTTGGCGCCCTGGACCCACTTCTGGGCGTGCGCCGGGTCCTGGACCTCCACGCCCACGCCCTTGTTCTTCCGCAGGACCTCCGCCACGCGCTCGGCGATCTCGCGGGTGGATCCGTGCTGGGATGAGGCAACGACGAGGGTGGTCATCAGGACAGCCGCCTTCGGGTCGGGGTGCGTGTGGTCAGTGGTGCGGCGCGACCAGCAGGCCCACCGGCACTCGTTGTCAGTGTATCCCGCGCAGGTCCAGGTCCAACCGGGTCTCCGGAGTGACGCCGCCGTCAGCCGCCGCATCCTCGCCGTGGACCGTGACCGGAATGCCCCAGTCCTGCTGGTACAGGTGGCAGGCGGCATGGTCCGGGATGGGCTGGCCGGGTTCGCCGTCGCAGGAGGCCGCACGAGCGGTGATGTGCAGGACACCCTCAGGGATCTCCGGGTTGATCCGCAGGGTGCGGGCCAGACCGGTGGAGGTCCCGGCCCCGTCCAGCAGCAGCTCCTCCGGGGAGGCGGAGATCTTCAGCTGCGTGGGGTCACCCCAGCGGTCATCCAGCTTCTGCCCGGTGGGGGCGGCGAAGGCCACGGTCAGCTCCAGGTCTCCAGCGGACACCGGCGTGCGTGGACGCTGGGTCTGCTGGGCGCCCTCATCCACCTGCAGGAACTCCTCCGGCACGGAGAGCCGCACCAGCTGGTGGGCGTTGGTCTCCACCACCACGATGCTCGCCGCGGCACCGTCCGGACCCGGCTCCACCAGGATGTCCGAGGGCTCCTTCAGCCCCCGCGCCACGGTGGACACGTTGGCCGGGGTGGGACGCCCGTCCGCGGCCACCCCCTCCGGGGCGTACCGGCGGATGGCTCCGTTGTAGGTGTCCGCCACCAGCACGGAGCCGTCCGGCAGGGCGGTCACCCCCAGCGGGTGCTGCAGCCGCGCCTGATCCGGCGCGCCGTCCCGGAAGCCGAAGTCGAACAGGCCGGTCCCGACGACGGAGCGCACCTGGCGCTGGACGTCACCTGCCGCCGCGGCCGAGTCGGTAGAGCGCGCCGGGGTGATGGCCCGCAGGGCGGAGGTCTCGGAGTCGGCCACCCAGACGGTGCCGTCAGCAGACTCAGCCAGACCCGAGGACTGGGCGAACCAGGCCGCGTCTGCCGGACCGTCCAGCAGTCCCTCGAGGCCGGTTCCGGCGTACACGGCGAGGTCACCGGTGCGCGGGTCGAAGGAGAAGAGCTGATGGGTGCCGGCCATGGCGATCACCAGGGTGTCCTCTGCGGTGGACCACAGCACGTCCCACGGGCTGGACAGCGAGGTCTGCAGCGGATCGGAGCCGAAGGGCGCCAGGGAGACGGTCACCCCGTCCTGTCCTGCTGACGATCTGGCGGCGGACTCTGCCTCGGCGGAGAGCTCGGCGTCGGTGGCATCCGCCGCGTGGGTGGAACGGTGCGCGGCCTTGGCCAGCTCGGAGTCGATCAGCCGCTGCACGCCGTTGCCGGCCAGGGTGGTCACGGTGCCGTCGGACAGCCGGACCCCACGCAGGCGGTGGTTGACCGAATCCGCGACGATCACGTCATAGCCGACCTGCTCCGCCACCTCGACGGGCAGCAGGGACAGACCCTGAGGCTCGTTGAACAGCGCGGCCTCGGGGCCGCCGTCGTGATGTCCCTTCGTCCCCTCGCCGCCGGACTCACCGGCGCCGCCGATGGTGCGCAGGACGGTGCTCAGGTCCGTGGCGATCTCCACGAGCCGGTGGTGGCCGGTGTCTGCCACCAGGAACGAGCCGGTCTCGGTGCCGCGCTCGCCCAGGGCGATGGCCTTGCCGGGGAACTTGAGGTCGCGGGCCACGGGCTCGGGCGGGACGTAGGGGCCGGAGCCTCGGTGCAGGGTGCCCTTGGCCTCATGCTCGGCGGCCAGCTCCTCCACCAGGGAGGTCAGGCCGGCCACGTGGCCCTCACCGGAGAGGTGCGCGGCGATGTACCCCTCCGGGTCCACCACCACCAGCGTGGGCCAGGCCCGGGCGGAGTACGCCTGCCAGGTGGTCAGGTTCGGGTCGTCCAGGACGGGGTGCTGGATGTCGTAGCGCTCCACGGCGGCAGCCAGCGCATCCGGGTCGGCCTCATGCTCGAACTTCGGGGAGTGCACGCCCACGGTGACCAGGACGTCATGGAAGCGCTCCTCCAGGGGACGCAGCTCGTCCAGCACGTGGAGGCAGTTGATGCAGCAGAAGGTCCAGAAGTCCAGGATGACGATCTTGCCGCGCAGGTCCTCGAGGGTGACCTGCTGGTCCCCGGTGTTGAGCCAGCCGCGTCCGATCAGCTCGGAGGCGCGGACCCGGCTGGTGGCACGGGGGGCTGGTGCGGCGGGGTTAGTGCGGTCGGTGTTCTGGGACGTTGCGGCTGCATCTGTCATGTCCACCATTGTCCCGGATCCGGGCAGTCCGTGTGTCCGTGCGGCCTCATGAGGACACACGCGGGGTGGGATGTCGGGCCGGTGGGGCCGGCGGGCGAAACGGCGTCGTCTCTGCGACATGTCGTACCGGCAGTCGGTACGACATGTCGCAGAGGGGACGCAGAACCGTCGGGGGACCCCGGTCAGGGCCAGCAATTCGGCCTGCCCGGTCCGGCCCGCCCCGGACCGTCAGTGGTGGCGGTCGTCCTGCTCGGTGTTCTGGTCCATGCTCATCTGGTCCTCGGCGGGCGGGGTCTCCCCCGGAGGCACGCCGCCGCCGGGCTCCAGGCCCGTGACGTTGCCCTCCTCCGGGTCCGGGTTGGCCGAGCGGGCGGCGGTCTCCGCGTCCTGGCGGATCTGCTGCTCCGTCTCGCCGGTGCCGGTGTTGGCGTCCAGCTCCGGGTCCCTGGTCTGGTCTGCATGTCCGATGTCGGGGTTCTCAGTCATGGGCCCATGCTTCCAGCCGGACCGGGCGCTCGTGAAGTCCTCCGCTTCCGGCACCGGGGACTAGAGCTCGGCCAGCGCGGCGTCCAGCATGGCCTGCGCCATGGCGGTGAACTCGGCATCGGCCACCTGGCTGGACCCGATGAACGAGACCATCACCGCATGTTCGCCCTGCCGACCCACCAGCACCTGGGCGGTGGCCGGGGCACCGTCCCCACTGACCGGGCTGCGCGTCCACAGCAGGGCCGACTCCACGGCCTGCGAGGTCTCCGCCTCCGGCACCGAGCTGTCCAGCTCGAACGTGGACACCCCGCCCTCGCCGGAGAACGTGCCGTCCACGGTGAAGCTCAGCTCGCCGCAGTCCTGCACCAGTCGGTCCACATTCTGCACGTGCTGGTCCACCACGCCGATGTCCTCCAGCGCGGCGACCTCCACGGTCCCGGTCCCCCGGAAGGTCGCCGAACCCACGTCGATCCGCGAGGCCGCACTGCCCGGGGCCAGCAGCGGGGACCAGTCCACGGCCGTCAGCGCCGACTTGCACTCGGCCGGGTCCACGCGGGTGCCGGTGGTGTTGGACTGCCGCAGCCGCACGTCCTCGCGCAGACCGGACACCTGCTCCTCGGTGGCCACGGCCTGCTCGGTGAAGCCGAAGCTGGCCGCGCGTTCCGCCGCTGCCGCTGCCGCACGCTGGTCCGGACGGTCAGCCTCAGCGCCCTCAGCGGCTTCGCCGTCCTCTCCCGACGACGTCCCCTCGCCCTCCGCAGGCGCGCTGGGCTGGGAGGTGCCGGAGCCGACGTCGGGATGGCCTGCCGGGGTGGAGGCCGAGGTGGCATCCTCCGGCGACTCGTACGCACCGCACCCGGCCAGCAGACCGGCGGTCAGCGACAGCACAGCCAGGGGAGCGAGGGGAGCCAGACCGGCCAGCGGCCGACGACGGGACGGGACAGCGGAAGCAGGGCGGGTCACGGGCGGGGTCCTTCGGTCTCGTCGTCACCGAGGCGGGCGTACATGGCGTTCCACGCCTTCAGCTCTGCCTCGTCGTTCAGGTCGGCCTTGCGGTCCAGCCGCTTGGTCTCCTTCTGGTCGTTGCGCCACCACTGGTAGGCCGCGATCACCGCCATGATCACCGTGGGCACCTCGCCGATCCCCCACATGATGGCGCCGCCGATCTGCTGGTCGGCGATCGCTGAGGGGCCCCAGTCCCGGCCCATGGAGCCGAACCAGGAGGCCTGCAGCAGGGAGTCGGACCCGGTCATGGCCACGCCGATGAACGCGTGGAAGGCCATGGTGGCCAGCAGCAGGACCAGACGCAGCGGGTACATGGTGCGCCGCGGCAGCGGGTCGATCCCCACCATCACCGAGGCGAACAGGAACCCGGTGAGCAGGAAGTGCACGTTCATGAACTCGTGGCCCACGTGCTCGTTCAGGGCAAAGCCGAACACCGGGGTGTAGTAGAAGATCAGGATCGAGCCGGCGAAGTTCATCCCCGCCACCACCGGGTGGGTGATGAACCGTCCCCACCAGGAGTGCACGATCCACAGGATCCACTCGCGCGGGCCCCGGGTGCCGTCCGAGCGGGCGGGCAGGGCGCGCAGGGCCAGGGTGATCGGGGCGCCCAGCACCAGGAACAGCGGGGAGATCATGGTCAGGGTCATGTGCGCCACCATGTGCGCGCTGAACAGCACCTGACCGTAGACGGCCGGCGCACCGGAGGTGACCCAGAACAGCACGATCAGGCCCAGGGTCCAGGAGACCGTGCGCAGGATGGGCCAGGAGTCCCCGCGCTGCCGCAGGCGGATGGTGGAACGGATGTACCAGGCCAGCAGAAAGACGATGATCGCCACCCAGAGCCAGTCCGGCCGCCACACGGTCAGCCAGCGCTCGGGCGTGAGCTCCGGCGGGAGATCGTAGCCGGTGAGGATGCGCGCCGGGGAGGCGTCCGGGGCCAGCTCCTCCGGGACCGGGGGCGAGGTGCGGCCCAGCACGGTGGCCAGGCCCAGGATCGCGCCCATCAGCACCGCCTCCACAGCGATCAGCTGCCACAGCAGTCGCCGCGCGGCCGCCGGAGGCTGCTCGGTGCCGGTGGCCAGGCGCGGGATGATCCAGAGCCGGTGCATCAGGCCGATCGCGCCCAGCAGCAGTGTGCCCACGAACTTGGCGAGCACGATCAGCCCGTAGGGGCTGGTCAGCTGCTCCCACTGGTCCATGCGGATGCCGGCGTTGACTACGCCGGAGATCGCCACGGTGGCCAGTCCCAGCCCGGCCAGCAGCGAGTAGCGCGAGACCACCGTGTGGATCAGCGGCTCCGGTCCCTGGCGGTGCGCCGAGCCCCGGCCCGTGGCACCGTCCGGACCGGTCAGCTGCCCTGAGATCAGCGCGAGCACCAGCAGGCCTCCGATCCACACCACCACGCCGAGCAGGTGCAGGCCGATCGAGTTCACCGCCGCGTTGTGGTCATCCCCGGAGGCCGAGTGGCCGATCAGCGCCAGCGGGACGATCCCCACCATGCCCAGCAGTGCGGTCCAGGCCAGACCGGTCACCGAGCGCACCGCGATCACCAGGGAGGTCACCACGGCGGCGATCACCGTCACCCAGAACCAGGCCTGACCCACCGAGATCGACTCGATGTACCCCACCAGTCCGGAGGTGAATCCCGGGCCCGGGTCCAGCGGCATGCCCGCCAGGTCCGAGTAGCTCAGCACCACCATGGCCAGTGCCGCCACCGTCCAGACGGCGGCGGCCACCGCGGCCACGCGCATCAGCAGCGCGAACGCCGGATGCTCCGGAGCTGCGACCTCATCGGCCCGCTGCTGCTCGCGGTCCTTGGCCGTCCGGCCTCGGCCGGCCCGCCCCCCGGCGGCGTGCGGCGGCAGGATCCCCACGGCAAAGACCAGTGCGGCCAGGGTCACCGGCATCGCGATGTTGTGCACCAGCTTGGCCAGGGGCAGACCCCACCGGGTGACCGAGCCCGGGTCCGAGAGCTCCCGGACCGCGGTGATCCCGGTCAGGCTCGCCGCGATCGCCAGGGCCACGGCGGCTGCCACGGCCACCCCGATCCACACCCAGCGGGGCACTGCGGCCACGGTCCCGACGACGTCACGCCCCCGGGGCGCACCGGAGCCACGCCCCGAGGGGGTCTGCTGGGCAGACCAGGGTGCTGGGGTCGAGTCACGGCGGGGTCGGGTGGAGCGGGGGGAAGGCACGAGGTCCATTCTCTCAGGGTTCGAGGGGGCGGTGTGTGGGCGGGCTGCGGGGTCAGGTGCTGAAGAGTCCCTCCCCCACGTAGCCGCCCTCCTGGCAGCCCGGGGGGATGGCGAACACGGCCGAGCCCACCGGGACGGTCCACAGGTTCAGGTGGTCGGACTCGGCCAGCCGCCGCTGGACGGGCAGGTACTGCTGGTCCACATCGCACTGGTAGGCGGCGAACAGCAGTCCCGAGTCCGAGACCGAGTCCGCACCGGAGGGCCCGTCGTCGTAGTTGTAGGCCCGGCGGAGCATGGACTGCTCCGGGATGTCCGTGCGGGAACGGCGCAGGTGGGAGATGTCCGAGATCACCGGGAACCCACGCTCGTTCACGGCCTCCAGGTCCGGCTCGTCGTGCTCCTCCCTGCCGGTCAGCGGGGCTCCGGTGTTCAGCCCCCTCCCGATCACCTGCTCCTTGGCCGGCCGGTCCAGCTCGTCCCAGGTGTCCAGCTGCATGGCGATCCGCCGCAGCACCAGGGAGGTGCCGCCCTCCAGCCACGGCGTCAGCGGCAGCGGCCCCTCCCCCTGGCCCCACACCACCCGATCCAGGTGCGCGGTGTCCGGGGAGGGATTCGAGGTGCCGTCCACCTGGCCGAACAGGTTGCGCATGGTGGTCCCGCCGGGGTGGGATCCGCGCGCGGAGCGGAACCCGGTCTGCACCCAGCGCAGCGTGGTGAACGCCCGGGTGTCCTTGAGCAGCATCCGCCGGGCGTGCGCCAGGGAGACGGGGTCGTCGCCGCAGAGCTGCAGCAGCAGGTCTCCGTGGCTGTACTCGTCCTGCAGCCGGTCGATCTCGAACGCCGGCAGCGGCCGCAGCCAGTCCGGCATCCGGGCAGGGTCCACGCGCCGGACCAGTTCCGGCCCGAACCCGAACGTCACGGTCAGCCGGGCCGGCGCGGCGGCCAGCTCCGGTTCGGTGTCCGCCAGGGTCGCCCGGCCCTGCGTGAGCCGGGCGGCGTCGTCCGTGAGCAGGCGCAGCATCCGCTGGATCCGCTCACGGTCCGCGTCCGGCTTCAGGTCCAGCGCCAGGAACACGGCGTGCGTCTGCGCCGGGGTGTCCACACCGGCCTGCCGTGGGCCGTAGAAGGGCACGGTGTCCGTCCCCACCGGCGAGCTCACGGCCACGCGCCCGGCCTCGCCTCCCGGCTCGGCCCAGGTGGGATTCCCGACGTCGGCCCCCGCGGCGGGTGCCCCGGCCTCACTCGGTCCGCTGGTCGCCTGCCCCGAGGCGGGGACGCTGGTTCCTGCAGTGGTGGATCCGGAGCCGTGCCCGGCCACGTAGCCCAGAGCGGTGCCGATCATGCCGCCGCCCAGCAGACCGGTCCCCAGGACGAAGGCTCGCCGGCAGGTGGTCCGCGGCTCGGGGTCCTGGACCGGTGCCGGGCCGGTGGACTCGGGATGGGGGTCAGTGGTCGCCATGGCCGTCCTCGTCCGCGTCACCTGACTCAGCCTCGGACTCATCGGGGTCGTCCGCCTCGTAGACCTCGTTGGCCCCGGCGTACTCCTTGGCCACGGCCTCCAGCGGCAGCGTGGTGCCGTCGGCGAACTCGAGGGTGACCAACACCTGCTGGCCCGGCTCGATGGGCTCGGTCAGCTGCATCAGCATGATGTGGTCACCGCCGGGGACCAGCTCCAGGCTCTGACCCGGCTCGATCATGAAACCGCCCTCCTTCTCCTGCATCAGGGTGGAGCCGGTGCCGTCGTCGGCGGTCTCATGCAGTTCGGCCCGCTGGGCGGCCTCGCTCTGGGCGCCGACCAGGTGCAGCTGCCGGTCGGAGTCATTGACGATGACCCCGAAGACGCCGGTCATGTGCTCGTCCGTGGCCTTGGCCCAGGGGTCCGTCACCGAGATCTGCCCGGAGGGAACCGTGGTGCTGGCACTGGAGGTTCCGGTGGCGCCACCGTCGGCGGGCGCGGGGTCGGAGGCGGCGCTGCAGCCAGTCAGCAGCAGGGCGGTCACGCCGGCTCCAGCGCTCAGGGCCCTCAGGCGCCGGGACAGCGCGGTCCGGGTCGGCTGGGTGTTCTGGGGGCTCTGGGTGTTCTGGATGTTCATCAGGGGAGTCCTCGTCGTTGAGGCGCGGCAGCGCGCGCAGAGAAGAAAGCAGGATCAGGAAAGGTGTGCGGATGCGGCCCGAGGGCACGCAGAGAAGGATGCGGCCGATGCCGCATCTCAACAGGGGAACGTCAGGTGCCGGTCAGCCCAGGTTCTTGGCCTTGCGGGCGGCCACCACCAGGCCCAGCACCACCACGGCGACGCCGCCGAAGCCCACGGCCCAGACCCACGCCGGCAGCGGAGCCGACTCCTGCGAGGAGTCCTCCACCACGGTGTCCTCGGCCGGCGCCGTCTCGCCAGCGCCAGGCGCAGTGCTCTCGGCACCGGACGGAGCCGTCGCCGTGCCCTGGTCCTGGGTGGGCTCAGTGCCGGCTGGCGAGGACGGGGAAGCGCCAGCGGCCAGCACGCCGCAGCCGTCAGCCGGTGCACCGGTCTCCGGCCCGTTCGGGTCCTGCACGGTGAAGGTGTACTGCTTCTCCTCCGAGTGACCGTCCGAGTAGACCACGCGGTAGGAGACGTCGTAGTCGCCGTTGGGCATGCCGTCGCAGAGGGCGGCGCTGAGGGTCGGCCCGGTGACGGTGGCCGCTCCGTCCTGCCACTGGTGGCCGTCCTGGTCCCGCACCTGGACGAGATTCTGGATGCCCTGTCCGGTGATCAGGTTGCCGGAGAAGCTCAGCAGCAGCTCCTCAGGAGCGGTCTGCAGGGTGGCGCCGTCGCCGGGCTCGGCGGAGAGCAGCTGGTCGTGGGCCAGGGCCGGAGCGGCGGCCCAGAGCCCGCTGGCGAGCAGTCCGGTGGCTGCGGCGGCGGCCAGCAGGCGGCGGGGGTGAGGGTGGTGCCGTGTCATGGTGTCCTTCGGGGCGCGGGGTCAGACCGGCGCGCCGGGTCGAGTGTCAGCGTCGAGGGGTCAGGGTGCCAACGACCACGACGGCGGACCCCGCCACTGCAGCCCTGTCACCACGTCCCGGAACGGCTGCAGGATCGGAGGGCGATGCCAGGCCGCGCGGCCCTGGCCGAAGACGGAGGGCAGGACCACGGGCACCAGTGTCAGGACAGGGCGGCGCAGCAGCACCCACTCCGCGGCGGTCAGAACCGCCTGCTCGCCCTGACGCAGCAGCAGCACGGTGACCACCGCGGCGACCAGATGCGCGGCCGCCATGGACACGCCGACCTCGGACACAGGCAGGGGCTCGGCAGCGGCCACGGTGAGGTGCTGCACGTGATGCTCATGCCCGGGTGCGGTCCCGGTCTGGATCGGTGCGGCCCCGGGTCCCAGGGAGTACAGGCCGTGGAACAGGCCCTGGCTGAGCAGGACCCCCGCGGAGAGCCGGGTCCACGAGAGCATCCGACCGGCCAGCGCGGTGCAGAGCGGGCCGGCCAAGGCCAGGGTGAGGATGAAGACCAGAGATGAGGGGGTGTCGTCGTGATGGCCTGGGCCGGCCAGCGTATGGGACCCGGCGGCCACCAGGGTGGCGATCAGGGCGGCGCCCCAGCCGCGCGCGAGGCGGCCGGGCCCGGAGCCGAGGTGAGGACGCGGCACGGGGTCCTCCTCTGGCTCTGACGGGCGTGCGGTGCTGATCCAGCAGTCTACGGGAGTTCTACATGACGTAGAAGTCAGCACCTCGAGTCAGGCGGCACGTGCCCAGAGACGGATCAGGGCGCCCCACCGGTGGTGGAGCGCCCTGAGGCCGATCTGAGGATCACTTGCCGGTGGCGGCAGCCTTCAGCTTGGAGCCAGCGGAGATCTTGACCGAGTGGCCGGCCGGGATCTGGATGGTCTCACCGGTCTGGGGGTTGCGGCCGGTGCGAGCGGCACGGTCGGTGCGCTCCACAGACAGCCAGCCCGGGATGGTGACCTTCTCGCCCTTGGAGATCTGAGAGGTGAACACCTCGAAGACGGCATCGAGAACGCCGTTGACGGCGGCCTGCGAGTTGCCGGACTTCTCTGCGACGGCGGCGACAAGTTCACTGCGGTTCATAGCCATAGGTCCTCCTGGACTGGATGGTTGTTTCCATGGGCCCGAGGGGTTCTCTCCGGGCTTCCGTCTCGCAAACTACCACCCAGAGCGCCGGGACGCGCGGTTTCAAGCCGATATTCCGCGGATTCTGGCGTTCTTCCACGGTTTTTCGCGGTCAGCGTCCCCTCTGGCCGCCCGGAGAGGCCACCTGCGAGGAGGCTGACAACGTCCCATGTGGGAGCGGAAACGCCTCGGGGCGGCCCGCTCGACTCCCGCAGGAATCGACGGCGGACCGCCCCGAGGACTGGACAGCGTCAGCTGATCAGCGGATCACCAGGAGGACTTGGTGACGCCGGGCAGCTCGCCGCGGTGGGCCATGTCACGCAGGCGCACGCGGGAGATGCCGAACTTCTGGAAGGTGCCGCGCGGACGGCCGTCGATGGCGTCGCGGTTGCGCACGCGCACCGGGGAGGCGTTGCGGGGCAGCTTCTGCAGACCCACGCGAGCGGCCTCGCGGGCCTCGTCAGAGGCGTTGGGGTCCACCAGGGTCTTCTTGAGCTCGAGACGCTTCTCCGCGTAGCGGGCGACGATGACCTTGCGCTCTTCGTTCTTGGCGATCTTGGACTTCTTGGCCATGTCTCAGCGCTCCTCTCGGAATTCGACGTGCTTGCGGACGACCGGATCGTACTTCTTCAGCACGATGCGGTCGGGGTCGTTCCGGCGGTTCTTGCGGGTCACGTAGGTGTACCCGGTGCCGGCGGTCGACTTCAGCTTGATGATGGGACGTACGTCCTTGTCCTTGGCCATGTCAGAGCTTCACTCCCTTGGCGATGAGATCGGCGACCACGGCGTCGATGCCACGGACATCGATGGTCTTGATGCCCTTGGCCGACAGCGTCAGGGTGACGTTGCGGCGCAGGGACGGGACCCAGTAGGTCTTCTTCTGGATGTTGGGGTCGAACCGACGCTTGGTGCGACGGTGCGAGTGGGAGATGCTGTGGCCGAAGTTCGGCCCAGCCCCGGTTACCTGGCAGTGAGCTGCCATGATCACTCCTCGTTGCAAGTAGTAGTAAAAGTACGGGCGGAACCCGCTGGTGGACGTGCAGTGCCGCCTGCTCAGATGAACCGAGCCTGCGGCGGTCGCGCGTCCAGGAGCCCCGCCACCAGTTGTGACACCGCGCTCTTACTGCGACTTTCCGAAGGTGTACCAGGCTGGGTGAGAACCAACCGAAGTGCCCTTGATCGCTGGGGAAGACGGTGAGCCCTGAGCCGACCGCACAGTGTGGACCGCACGGTGATGGTTCAGGATCCGGTTTACGGGAAGCACGTTGTTTTCCGACGCTCCTCCGTCACCTGCACTCGGCAGGGCACAGAGAAGCCCAACGTGGCTTAGCGCCGTCCTATCCTACGACGTTCCACCGACTCGTTCAATTCGAGTCAGGCTCCTGGCGCTGGGGGCAGACCTCGGTGAGCGCCGGGTCACGGAACACCCAGTGGTCCGGCTTGAGATGGCCGATCAGCTTGCCGCCGATCCGACCGATGTCCTCCAGGTCCCGGGCGTCCAGCACGTCCAGCAGCCGGCGGCGGACACTGCGCACGTGCACCGGCGCCAGACGGATGACCTCCTGCATCCCCACCTCGGTCATCTGAGCCAGGGTGACACGGGCATCCACCGGAGAGGTGCTGCGCTGGATCCATCCGCGCTTCTCCAGCTTGCGCGCCGCGTGGGAGAGCCGGGAGAGCGAGGAGTTCGTCCTACTGGCCAGCTCGCTCATGGGCAGCGGATCCCCGTGCTCGGAGAGCATGGCCAGCACCTGATACTCGAAGATGCTGACGGCGCCGTGGTCCTGCAGGTCCGCCTCCAGCGCTGGCATCAGCTGCATGTGGGTGGCCACCATGGAGAGCCAGGCGCGCCGTTCCACCGGATCCAGCCACCGCACCTCAGGGGCGTCCGTTCCCGCTGCCTGATCTGTTAGATCGTCTACCGGTCCCTCATCCATGGGGACCAGTATTCCATCAGGGCGCCGTGATAAGGGAAGACGTGGACCGAGACTTTCGCCGCATTCGTGCCTCAGCGCGCAGACATCAGTCGCCGACGCCGCTGCCAGGACACGATCTGCATCACCACGACCACCAGCAGTGCGATGAGGAACATCGCTGAACCGATGACATTGGCCTCCGCGGGAATGCCTCTGGCCGCCGCCACGTAGACGAACTTGGGGAAGGTCTCCAAGGTGCCGGAGTTGAAGTTGGTGATGATGAAGTCATCGAAGCTCATGGCGAAGGAGAGCAGACCGGCGGCCAGGATCCCCGGGACCAACTGGGGCAGGGTCACCCGGAGGAACACCTGGAACGGGGATCCGTACAGGTCCCGGCCGGCCTCCTCCAGCCGGTGGTCCAGGGTGGCCACGCGCGACCGGATGGTCACCACCACGAAGGCCATGCAGAACATCACATGGGCCAGCACCACGCTCCAGAAGCCCAACTGCATGCCCACGTTGAGGAACAAAGCGAGCAGGGAGGCGCCCAGGACCACCTCGGGGGTGGCCAGCGGCAGGAAGATCAGGAACCCGGCCGCGTCCCGGAACCGGAAGGCGTACCGCGCCAGCCCGTAGGCCAGCAGGGTGCCCAGCACCAGGGCGATCGCCGTGGCGGTCAGTCCGATCTTCAGTGAGCTCTGGACCGCCTCGCACACGCCGGGGGCGCCGCAGGGGTTCTGCCAGTTCTCCCAGCTGAATCCGCGCCAGGTCAGGTTGGTGCGGGCCGGCTCGTTGAACGAGAAGATGAAGATGTAGGCGATCGGCACCAGCAGGTACACGAAGGCCAGGCCGCCCAGCACGGGGATGGCCCACCGGCCCAGGAACCGCCCGAGGCGGGCGCCGGCGGTGTCCGGGCGGACGCTGGTGGCACTGGAGTCGGCGCCCGCGGAGGTCCGGGGTGCCTGCTGGGTGGTGCTCATCGAGGATGCTCCTGTGGTCTGATCGGACATCGGGCTCACACCAGGTCCTTGGTGCCGAACCGGCGGACGTACAGGCTGACCAGGATCAGGATGGCCACCATGAGGATGAAGGACAGCGCCGCGGCACCCGGGTAGTCCAGCACGCGCATGAACTTCGAGTCGATCACCTGACCGATCATCGTGGTGTTGCGGTTGTTGCCCAGGATCGCGGCGTTCACGAAGTCACCGGCGGCGGGGATGAACGTCAGCAGCGTTCCGGCCAGCACGCCCGGCAGCGACAGCGGGAAGGTGACCTTGCGGAACGTGGTCACCCCGTTGGCGTACAGGTCCTGACCTGCCTCCAGCAGCCGTCCGTCCAGGGCCTGCAGGTTCGCGTAGATCGGCAGCACCATGAACGGCAGGAAGTTGTAGGTCAGGCCGGCCACCACGGCCACCGAGGTGGTGGTCAGCGAGGCCCCCGCCGGCATGAGGTGCAGGGTCTTGAGCGCCTGCACCACGAATCCCTCGTCCGCCAGGATCTGCTTCCAGGCCTGGGTGCGCAGCACGAAGGACGTGAAGAACGGGGCGATCAGCAGCACCAGCAGCAGCCCTTGGAGGAAGGAGTGCCCGCGCAGCCGGACCGCGATCAGGTAGGCCATCGGGTATCCGATGATCAGACACAGGATGGTGGCCAGCAGGGCGAACCAGAACGACCGCAGCAGCTCAGTCCAGTAACCGCTGATCACCACGGCGTAGTTGCCGAACTCCAACGCGGGGGCGAACTGCCCGATGTCCGCTCCCGGCGGCTTCACATACAGCGAGGTCGCCAGCAGGGTGAAGACCGGCAGGATGAAGAACAGGGCCAGGTAGACCAGGCCGGGGGTGACCAGACCGTAGCCGGCCTTGCCGCGCCGACCCTCAGGTTCGGTGACTGCGTTGGTCTTCCGCCGCCGTCGGGAACCGCCTCCGCTTGGCTGCGAGGAGGCGGCCTGGGCCTGGGCCACGCGTGCCAAGGCGCGGGTCTCGGTGCCCGCACTCATGCCGCATCCTCACCGGCGGCGGCATCCTCCGCGCCGTCCAGCCCGAAGGCACGGGACGGATCCCAGCTGAGCTCCACAGCGTCACCGGGGCGGATCCGGGTGGCGTCCCGGTTCTGGGCGAAGACGCCCAGCTCGCCCAGTCCTGGCACATCCACGCGGTATTCGGTAGAGACGCCGGTGAAGGAGACGTCGGTGACGGTCCCGTCCACCTCGTTGACCACTCCGGAGGTCCCGACGACGACCGGCTCGCCTCCAGCGCGGGTCCCGGCCGGGCGCAGGGCGATCTTCTCCGGACGGACGCCCACCAGCACGTCACCGGTGGTGGAGACGGCCCGGGAGGAGTCCAGCAGCAGCCGGTGCCCGGAGGCGTCGATCTCCAGCATGCCGTCTGCTCCGGACCCGCCGGTCACGCTGCCGGCCATCAGATTGGACCGGCCCAGGAAGTTGGCCACGAACGCCGTCTGCGGCAGGTCGTAGAGGTCCTCAGGAGCGCCCATCTGCTCGATCCGCCCTGCGTTCATCACGGCCACGGTGTCAGCCATGGTCATGGCCTCCTCCTGGTCATGGGTGACGTGGATGAAGGTCAGGCCCACATCGGTCTGGATGCGCTTGAGCTCGGACTGCATCTGCCGACGCAGCTTCATGTCCAGAGCACCCAGCGGCTCGTCCAGCAGAAGGATCTCCGGCTGGTTGACCAGGGCGCGGGCCAGAGCCACACGCTGCTGCTGACCACCGGAGAGCTGGCCGGGCTTGCGGTCGGCCAGGTGGGTCAGCTCCACGAGTTCGAGGAACTCATCAGCCTGGGCCTTCCACTCCTTGACCTTGCGCCGACGCAGGCCGAAGGCCACGTTCTCCCGCACTGACATGTGGGGGAACAGGGCGTAGGACTGGAACACCGTGTTCACCGGACGCTTGAACGGCGGCAGGCTGGTCACGTCCGTCCCGCCGATCCGGATGGATCCTCCGGAGGGCTTCTCCAGCCCGGCGACCATCCGCAGCGTGGTGGTCTTCCCGCAGCCGGAGGGCCCCAGCAGGGCGAAGAACTCGCCGGCCGGGACGGTCAGGTCCAGCGGCTGCACCGCATGGAACTCGCCGAAGGTCTTGCTGATCTGGTCCAGGGTCAGCTCGGAGCCGCGCGACTCCTCGGTCTGGGTCCCGGACTCCGTGGTGGACGCGGTGGTGGGGGTGGTGTCCTGTGCAGTCATGGATTCAGTTGCCGATCGCCTGCTGGAAGGCCTGGTTGTAGCGGGTGTCCTCTTCAGGGGTGAGCGAGCGGATGATCTGGACGTTCTCCAGGTACTCGTCCGTGGGGAAGATCAGCGGATCCTCGGCCAGCTCCGGATCGATCTTCTCCATCTCCTCGCGTGCGCCCTCCACCGGGCAGATGTAGTTCACGTAGGCGGCCACCTCGGCGGCCACCGCCGGATCGTAGTAGTAGTCGATGAGTGCCTCGGCGTTCTTCTTGTGGGTGGCGCCCATGGGCACCATCATGTTGTCCGCCCACATGTCGCCGCCGGACTCCGGGAGTCCGAACTGCCAGCGGTCGCCATTCTCGAAGTTGAGCTGGGTGATGTCCCCGGACCAACCGATCACGGCCAGCGCGTCCCCGGAGATCAGGTCCTCCTTGTAGGAGTTGCCCTTGACCTGGCGGATCTGCCCGCTGGCGATGTGCCCCTTGAGCGTCTCCAGGGCGTTGTCGAACTCGTCGTCGCCCCAGTCCCCGGCGATGTCCACACCGTCGGCCATCATCAGCAGGCCCATGGTGTCCAGCATCTCGTCCAGGACCACCACGCGGCCCTTGAGCTCGGGCTTCCAGAGGTCGTCCAGGGTCTTCAGTCCCTGGGGGACCTCCTGCTTGTTCCAGGCCAGGCCAGTGAATCCGCCCTGCCAGGTCATGGAGCGGCTGCGTCCGGAGTCCCATTCGACGTTGCGGTAGTTCTCCAGCAGGTTGGCGGTGTTGGGCATGTTCGCCGAGTCCAGCTCCTGGACGTAGCCCAGGCGGATGAGCCGGGCGGCCATCCAGTCGGTGAGGGTGATGATGTCCGCACCGATGTCCTGCCCGCCGGAGAGCTGGCTCTGGTACTTGCCGAAGTAGGAGTCGTTGGAGTCGATGTCCTCGGTGTAGGAGACGTCGATCCCGGACTGCTCCTTGAAGGCCTCCAGAGTGGGGTAGGTCCCGGCCTCGTCGTCATAGTCCAGGTACAGGGTCCAGTTGGACCAGCGCAGGGTCTTCTCGGAGTCGGAGAGGTCCTGGGCCGCGGAGAGCGCCGCCGACTCTCCGCCTCCGCCGGAGGGGGTGGTCCCGCCGCCGGTTCCGCAGGCGGCCAGCAGGGAGGCCAGTCCCAGCCCGCCGGCGCCGGCCAGCAGCGAACGGCGGCTCAGCCGTGAGCCCGAGGCTGTGCGGGAGAGCCGGACCAGGGCCTGGACGGCCGGATCCTGCGGCCCTGGCCGCAGCGCTGCGGAGTTCTGACGGGGATCGGTGTGACGACGGGACATGACGGCTCCTCGAGACGGATGGGGACGACGGTCCGTGGCCGAGGGCGGCACACGGTGTGTCGGTGCGAATCCAGCATTCGTGTGGACACGAGTGTGTCAGAGGGCACATCAGGGCACAAGGGTTTTCGTTGTTACATTCTTGTTTCACCTCGAAATCCGTCTCTTGCAATCCCCTCTGGCTCAGGATTCAATGGGGACACCCGCGAAGGGTGACGGAGATCGCATTCCGTTGCGTCGTCGTCGGGATGTCCTGGAGCCGGCCCGCCTGCTCACCGCCGCTGAAGAACCCTCGGAGGTCCGATGACCGATCCGGCACGCAGCCTGGCCGTTGCAGGTCAGGAATCCCACGAGCCCACGCACCTGGACGAGCGGGCCAAGGCGATCATCGAGCAGCTGCAGCAGGACGGGCGGCGCTCGTACTCCGCGATCGGCCGGGCCGTGGGCCTCTCCGAGGCGGCGGTGCGCCAGCGGATGACCCGCCTGCTCAACGACCAGGTGGTCAAGATCGTGGCCGTCACCAACCCCATGCAGCTGGGGTTCCCGCGTCAGGCCATGGTCCACGTCAAGACCGGGCCGGACCTGACCGAGACCGCCGACCGCCTCGCCGCCATCCCCGAAGTGGACTACTGCGTGGTGGTGGCCGGGCGCTGGGACGTGCTGCTGGAGGTCGTCTGCGAGGACGACCAGCACCTGCTCGACGTCCTCACCACGATCCGCGCCACCGACGGCGTGGTCGAGACCGACACACTGACCTATCTCTCACTGCGCAAACAGGAATACGACTGGGGAACACGATGACCGAGAACAGCTACGCCACCACGCCCGCCGGCACCTCCCGCCAGGACGCCGCCCGTGACCACCTGTGGATGCACATGACCGCCATGGGGCCGATCCAGCGCGGCGCGAACGTGCCGATGATCGTGCGCGGTGAGGGCCACATGATCTACGACGACGCTGGCAAGGGGTACATCGACGGCCTCGCCGGGCTCTTCACCACCCAGGTGGGACATGGCCGCGAGGAGCTGGCCGAGGCCGCCGCACGGCAGATGCGCGAGCTGGCCTTCATGCCCCTGTGGTCCTACTCCCACGCACCGGCGATCGACCTGGCCGAACGGCTGGCCGCCTACGCACCGGGCGACCTGAACCGGGTGTTCTTCACCACCGGCGGCGGCGAGGCCGTGGAGTCGGCGTGGAAGCTGGCGAAGAACTACTTCAAGGAGGTGGGCAAGCCGATGAAGCACAAGGTCATCTCCCGCGCGGTGGCCTACCACGGCACGCCGCAGGGCGCCCTGTCCATCACCGGCATCCCCGATCTGAAGCAGCAGTTCGAACCGCTGACCCCGGGCGGGTTCCGGGTGCCCAACACCAACTTCTACCGGGCACCGGAGTTCTGCGCGGACAACGAGAAGGACTTCGGTCTCTGGGCTGCGGAACGGATCCGGGAGGCGATCGAGTTCGAGGGTCCGGAGACCGTGGCGGCCGTGTTCCTCGAGCCGGTCCAGAACGCCGGCGGCTGCTTCCCGCCGCCCGAGGGGTACTTCCAGCGGGTGCGCGAGATCTGCGACGAGTACGACGTGCTGCTGGTCTCCGACGAGGTGATCTGTGCGTTCGGGCGCGTGGGCGAGATGTTCGCCTGCAACGACTTCGGCTACGTGCCGGACATCATCACCTGCGCCAAGGGCATGACCTCCGGCTACGCCCCGATCGGCGCGATGATCGCCTCCGAGCGCCTGTTCGAGCCCTTCGGCAAGGACGCCACGTTCTACCACGGCTACACCTTCGGCGGACATCCGGTCTCGGCTGCGGTGGCCATGGCCAACCTGGACCTGATGGAGCGCGAGGGACTGAACCAGCGCGTGCACGAGAACACCGACGCGTTCCGGGCCACCCTGGAGAAGCTGCTGGATCTGCCGATCGTGGGCGATGTGCGCGGCGCCGGCTACTTCTTCGGGATCGAGCTGGTCAAGGACAAGGTCACCAAGGAGACCTTCGAGGGCGAGGAGGCCGACAGCCTGCTGCGCGACTTCGTCACCCCCAAGCTGTGGGACGCCGGACTGTACTGCCGCGCCGACGACCGCGGCGACCCGGTCATCCAGCTCTCCCCCGCGCTGACCATCGGACAGTCCGAGTTCGACGAGATCGAGCAGATCCTGCGTGGCGTGCTCACCGAGGCCGCGAACCGGATCTGATCGAGGCTGCTGTCCACCGGCGGCACGCGGACGGACCGGTTCAGTCCGCGTGCAGCCGGTGCACCAGCAGGGCCACCTGCAGCGAGGCCAGCGACTCAGGGCCCTCCAGGGACACCCCGAGCCTGCGCTGGAGCCGCGCCAGCCGGGCATAGAGGGCCGGGCGGGACACGTTCAGGCTCTGCGCCAGGGCGCTCTTGTTGCCGCCGCTGGCGAGCAGTCGCTCGAGCAGCTCGAGATCCGCGGTCCGCTCCGGTCCCAGCACCGGCTCCAGTTCGGCCGCCGCGAACTGACGCACCCGTTCATCCCCGCGCAACGAGGCCAACAGTCCGCGCAGTCGGACATCCCGTGCCCGGTAGTAGGTCCGCCGCGCACCGGCCCTGGCATCGTCTCCGCCCACCGGCCCGAGGCCCGGCGCGGACCCGAGCGCCTCCGCCGCCTCGGCCACCATGGCCGCCTCGTCCAGTCGCGCCGCCGCGGTCAGCAGCAGTGGCTCGGCAGGTCCGGCGCCGGCCACCGACCCCGCCTCCGCGCCGAGACGTCGACGCACTCCACCCAGCACCCGTTCCAGGACCGATCCCTCCAGGGCCCGTGCAGCCACCGGGATCAGCAGGGCCAGTCCGGCGGCGTTCAGCCGGCCGGCCAGCGCCGTGGTCCGCGCCTGGCGCAGCGACCAGGTCAGCGCGTCCAGCACCTCCCGGTCCGTGCGCCGTCCGGCATCCCACCGCAGCACCACCGGGACCCACGCCGCCGCGACCGGACCGTCCTCCGGCCGGCCGCGCACCACCCCGATCCCCAGAGCCCGCGCCCGCCGCAGGGCCTCGTCCTCCTCCAGATGCCAGGGCCGGCGCAGCTCGTGCAGCAGGGTGGACTCGGCCTGCCGCGCCTGGTCCTGGCGGCTGCGCTCGGTCAGCAGGCCCAGGGCCACCGCCTGGGCGGCGCGCTCCAACACGGTGGAGCACAGCTCCCGCGGCGGCACCGGCCCCCGTTCCGGCACCTCCACGGCCAGCACTCCCGCAGGCTCGCCGGCCACCACCACCGGCACCTGCGGGACCGCCGGTCCCCCGTCTCGGATTCCCGACGACGGCCCCTCGGCGTCTCGATGCCAGTGCACCCGGGTGCCCAACAGCTTCCCCGCCTCCTCCACGATCCGCGGAGCCGGTGCGGCTTCCAGGGAGAGGTCGGTGAAGACGTCGTGGATGCGCCGGTCGGTGGTGAGCTGTTCGAGCTGACGCTCAGAGATCCGGCGGTGCACCTCCTGGGTGATGGCCACGAACCTGACCTGACGGCTGAGCCGATAGACGGGCAGGCTCCGGTGTGCGGCCGCCTGTGCCAGCGCCCGAGCCACCTGCTCACGTTCAGGCAGGACCTCCACCGCCACGGCGGCCACCTGCGCGGCCTCCAGCTCGTCCAGCATCCGCTCGGCCTCGCGCACCCCCTCCTCGGCGGAGGCCGGTCCGTCCAGCAGCCGCCCGGTGGACAGCACGAACTCCCCGCCCTCCAGCAGGGTGGTGGCCTCCAGGGTCTCGGCCACGTGGATCCACCGCACGGGGACGGGGTCCGAGCGCTCCGCCACAGGCCGCGCTGCGGAGATCAGTTCGGGGGCGCCGGCCTGGAACGCCTCCATGGTGAGGATCTCGTCCAGGATCAGGGCCGCACGGGGCATCGGTTCAGGCGCACGGGGAGCGGTCACGGCGCCAGTGTAGCCCTGATCTGACACTGTGTCAGAGATCAGCCAGCCGAACGTGACACTGTGTCTCTGGCCGTCGTCGTGGTCTGCCTCCAGCATGGAGGAAGAACGCCTGCGCACCCGAGGCGCAGTGCCCCCAGCCCTGCCGACGAGAGGACACACTCCGTGGAGACCATCCGCCACTGGATCGACAACGCACCCGCCGCCGGAGCGGACTCCGATCCCACCGCCGACGTCACCAATCCCGCCACCGGTGAGGTGACCGGCCAGGTCACGCTGGCCTCCGCCCAGACGGTGGATCAGGCCGTGGCAGCGGCGAAGAAGGCCTTCCCCGGCTGGCGGGACACGTCCCTGTCCAAGCGCGTCCAGGTGCTCTTCCGCTACCGCGAACTGCTCAACCAGCGCAAGGAGGAGCTGGCCGCGCTCATCACCGCCGAGCACGGCAAGGTCCTGGACGATGCCCTGGGCGAGGTGAACCGTGGCCTGGAGGTCGTGGAGTTCGCCTGCGGCATGCCACATCTGCTCAAGGGGGCCTACACCGAGAACGCCTCCACCCAGGTGGACGTCCACTCCGTGCGCCAGCCCCTGGGGCCGGTGGCCATCATCTCCCCGTTCAACTTCCCCGCCATGGTGCCGATGTGGTTCTTCCCCATCGCCATCGCCACCGGCAACACCGTGGTGCTCAAGCCCTCGGAGAAGGTGCCCTCGGCCGCCAACTGGGAGGCCGAGCTGTGGAAGGAGGCCGGCCTGCCGGACGGCGTGTTCAATGTGGTGCACGGCGGCAAGGAGTCCGTGGACCGGCTGCTGGAGCACCCGGACATCGCCTCGGTCTCCTTCGTGGGCTCCACCCCGATCGCCCAGCACGTCTACCGGACCGGCACCGCGCACGGCAAGCGCGTGCAGGCGCTCGGCGGGGCCAAGAACCACATGCTCGTGTTACCCGACGCCGATCTGGACCTGGCGGCGGACAATGCCATCAACGCCGGCTTCGGCTCGGCCGGTGAACGCTGCATGGCCATCTCCGCCCTGGTGGCCGTGGGCGAGATCGCCGACGAGCTTGTGGAGAAGATCGCCGAGCGGGCACGGGCCCTGCGCACCGGCGATGGGCTGCGCGGCTGCGACATGGGTCCGCTGGTCACCTCCCAGCACCGGGAGAAGGTGGCCGGCTACGTGGACGCCGGCGAGCGGGAGGGTGCCACCGTGGTGGTGGACGGCCGCACCGGCGAGTTCGACGCCGACGGCTCGGGCTTCTTCCTCGGCCCCACCCTGTTCGACCATGTCACCCCGGAGATGAGCATCTACACCGATGAGATCTTCGGTCCGGTGCTCTCGGTGATCCGGGTGGACTCCTACGACGAGGGCCTGGAGCTGATCAACGCCAACCCGTACGGCAACGGCACCGCGATCTTCACCAACGACGGCGGCGCGGCCCGGCGGTTCCAGAACGAGGTCACCGTGGGCATGATCGGCGTGAACGTGCCGATCCCGGTGCCGATGGCCTACTACTCCTTCGGCGGATGGAAGAACTCCCTGTTCGGGGACTCCCACGCCCACGGCGTGGAGGGCGTGCAGTTCTTCACCCGCGGCAAGGTGGTCACCACCCGCTGGGCCGATCCCTCCCACGGGGGCATCAATCTGGGCTTCCCGCAGAACGACTGACCCCACGCTGCACCTGCACCATCCCTTCCCTGTCCGTCCGCGTGCCGGTCTGGCACAGTGGTCAGCAACGACCTCCAAGGAGAGATCATGAGCATCGAGCCCATCACCCCTGACCCCGAGATCGGCGAGGAGCTGCTCTCCGCCGGACGCAAGGCCCGCGACCTGGACCGTGCGCACGTCTTCCACTCGTGGAGCGCGCAGGCCAGCCTGGATCCGATGACGGTGGTGAAGACCGAAGGGCCGCACGTCTGGGACGGCGAGGGGCGGAAGCTGATCGACTTCTCCTCCCAGATGGTCAACACGAACATCGGGCACGGCCACCCGGCGGTGGTGGCGGCGATCCAGGAGCAGGCCGCGCGGATCGCCACCATCGCCCCGGCGCACGTCAACGACGCCCGGTCGGAGGCGGCCCGGCTGATCAGCGACCTGACGCCCGGGGATCTGAACCACGTCTTCTTCACCAACGGCGGCGCGGACGCGGTGGAGCACGCCGTGCGCATGGCCCGCGTGCACACCGGCAAGACCAAGATCCTCTCCGCGTACCGCTCCTACCACGGCGGGACCGACCTGGCGATCAACATCACCGGCGGTGCCCGCCGCATCCCGGTGGACCGGGCGGCCGCAGGCACTGCACACTTCCTGCCGCCGTTCACCTACCGCAGCAGCTTCCATGCGGAGGATGACGCGCAGGAGGGCCAGCGCGCACTCGAGCACCTCGAGCAGGTGATCACCCTGGAGGGTCCGTCCACGATCGCCGCCGTGATCCTGGAGTCGGTCCCCGGCACCGCCGGCATCTTCGTCCCCCCGGCGGGGTACCTGGAGGGCGTGCGGGAGCTGACCCGCCGGCACGGGATCTTGTTCATCGCCGACGAGGTCATGGCCGGCTTCGGCCGGACCGGCCGCTGGTTCGGCGTGGACCACTGGGGTGTGGAGCCGGACCTGCTCACCTTCGCCAAGGGCGTGAACTCCGGCTACGTCCCGCTGGGCGGCGTGGCGATCTCGGACGAGGTCTACCAGACCTTCGCCGAGACCCCCTACCCCGGCGGACTGACCTACTCCGGCCACCCGCTGGCCTGTGCGGCGGCCGTGGCCACCATCACCGCCATGCAGGACGAGGGGATGGTGGAGAACGCGGCCCGGCTGGGCACCGAGATCTTCGGCCCCCGCCTGCGGGAGCTCAAGGACCGCCACCCCTCGGTGGGGGATGTGCGCGGCCTGGGCGCATTCTGGGCCGTGGAGCTGGTCAAGGACCGCACCACCAAGGAGCCCCTGGACATCGGCGAGCTGGTGGCCGAGTGCAAGAAGCTGGGCCTGCTGCCGTTCGTGGCCGAGAACCGCCTGCACCTGACTCCGCCGCTGAACACCCCGGACGAGGTGGTCCGTCAGGGACTGGACATCCTGGACCAGGCTCTGGAGGTCGCCGACCGCGCGGTGCAGGGCTGAGCGGCAGGGTCACCGCCGCGTCAGGTCACCCGGCCAGAGATTCCCGACGACGGCCCCTCACCGCCCGCTGATCAGGTCGGCCAGGGTGGCCAGCGGGTGGGTGTTGGGCCGTCCCGCTGACTCGCGCGCGTCCGCCAGGTGATAGGCGCGGTACAGCCCGTGGACCCCGGCGTAGCGCAGGGGTTCGGGCTCCCACCGGCGCACGGTGTGGCCCACCCACGGGTGCCGCGTCCGGGCGGTGCCCTCCCCCAGGACCAGGTCGGCCAACGTGCGTCCGGCCAGGTTCGTGGCGGTCACTCCTGTGCCCACATAGCCCCCGGCGTGGCCGTGCCCCGTGGCGGGGTCATAGGTGACGGTGGGCCGCCAGTCCCGCGGGACGCCGAGCACCCCTGACCAGGCGTGCGCCACCGGGACGCGGCCGTCGTCGTGCCTCACCGCCGGGAAGAACTCGGCGAGGATCCCGCTCAGCGCGGCCACCGTCTCCGGAGCGGTGCGGCCGTCGGCGTCCACCCTGGAGCCGTAGCGGTACGGGACTCCGCGCCCGCCCAGGGCGATCCGCCCGTCCGAGGTGCGCTGCAGGTACACGTAGGCGTGGGCCAGGTCCTCCACGGTCTCCATGCCGTCCCACCCGATCCGGTCCCACACGTGGCGCGGCAGCGGATCGGTGACGATCATCGAGGAGTTCATCGGGATCCAGTCACGCCGGTGCCCGGGCAGCAGCGCGGTGAAACCCTCCGTGCAGCGCAGGATGTGGCGCGCACGCACGGTGCCGTGGTCGGTGACCAGCCGGTCCCCCTCGATCCGCCGGACGGGGGTCTGCTCGTGGATGCGCACGCCCAGCCGGCGCACGGTCTCGGCCAGTCCGCGCACCAGTTTGGCGGGGTTGAGCCGGGCGCACTGGGGCAGATGGATGCCGCCGAGCGCACCGGCCACCCGGATGCGGTCGGCGAGCTCATCGGCGTCCAGCACGCGGTGCCGTTCAAAGGGCCAGTCCTGCAGCTGCGCGTCCAGGGCGTGCAGACGGGAGAGCTGCGCGGGATTCCGGGCCACCAGCAGCTCGCCGCCCTTGACGATGTCCGCCTCGATCCCCTCCGCTGCGGCCACCGCGATCACCTCATCCACCGCCGCGTCCAGATCATGCTGGAAGGCCTCGGTGGCTGTCCGGCCGTGGGCCTTGACGTACCGATCGGTGCCTCCGGTCATGGAGTTGGCCAGCCATCCGCCGTTGCGTCCGGAGGCACCGTAGCCGGGGAACCGCGCCTCGAGGATCTCGATCCGCAGGTCCGGGCGGGCCTGGGCCAGGTAGTAGGCGGTCCACAGTCCGGTGTATCCCGCGCCGATGATCGCCACGTCCGCGTTCCGGTCTCCCTCCAGCGGCGGGCCGGGCTCGGGCTGACCGAGCTGGGCATGCCAGAAGGAGACCTGCCCGTTGGCGGGTCCGCGCAGAGGGGTCTGGTCAGAGTGGCGGGTCATGGTGCTCTCTCCAGTTCGGTGGCCAGCCCGGCCAGTTGCAGCTGGAGTGCAGTGGCGAAGGCTTCCTCCAGCTCCACGGCAGTCATCGGGCCAGCGTGGGTGGCAGAGAAGGGGTGGGTGCGTGGATCAGCGGCACGGTAGGTCTGCTCCCACTTGCGCTGATCCGCCTCGGCCTCCGGGTGCAGCTCCACGGCGGCGCGGAATCCCGTCCAGGCCAGCACGGTGTCCTCCAGTGCGCGGTAGACCAGCACGGCACGGGGCTCGTCCAGGCCGGCCCGGGTGAGGATGCGCAGGAGGGTCTCGGTCAGGTCCATCTCTGCCGGCAGCCGGGTCACACGGGGGGTGGCGGCCACGGCGACCTGCGGATGGTCCAGATACGCCCGGTGCACCCGGTGCAGCAGCTCGGTCAGGTCCGCCCGCCAGTCCCCCGTCTCGGCGAACCCGCTCATCGCCTCGCCGATGATCCCGTCCGCCACCGCCAGCAGCAGCTCGTCCTTGGACGCCACGTACCGGTACAGCGCCGAGGGGTCCACCCCCAGGCGCGCCCCCAGGGCACGGAAGGTGAGCGGCTCGCCCTCCGCGGTGGAGGTCATCCCGACGGCGGCCCGCACCACGCGCTCTCGGTCCAGGGGCGCGGCCCCGGACTTGGCAGGGCGCCCCCGGCGTCCGGCGCCGGCTGGCACCGGCCCAGGTGCGGTGTGCGGTGCGGTCGGGTGGACGGTCATGCAGGCAGTCTGACGCCGGAGGGGTCGATAGTCAACACCGTTGACAACGCCTTGGAGGGACCGAGAGAATGAGGCCATGACCGACTCCCTACTGCTGCACTCCGGCCACGTCTTCACCGGCACGGAGCTGCATCCCACGGCCACGGCCGTGCTGGTGCAGGACGGACAGATCGCCGCCGTGGGCACGGACGCGGAGCTTGAGGACGCCTGCCCCCGGGCCGTCCGCCGCATCGACCTCCAGGGAGGGCTCATCACTCCCGGGTTCGTGGATGCGCACGTGCACCTGGTGATGGGCGGCGTGGAGCGAAACGCCTGCGACCTCACGGAGGCCGACGGACAGGATGAGGTCCTGGAGACTATCCGCGCCTACGCCGAGGCCCACCCGGTCACCGACTGCCCGGGTTCCGAGTGGATCGTGGGCGGGGGCTGGACCAACGGGGACTTCCCGCCGGGCGCAGCCACCGCTGAGCTGCTGGACACCGTCACCGGCGACCGCCCCGCCTACCTGATCAACGCCGATCACCACGGTGCCTGGGTGAACACCGCCGCCCTGCAGCGGGCCGGTGTCACGGCGGACACCCCCGATCCGGCGGACGGGGTGATCGAGCATGCCCCGGACGGTTCCCCCAGCGGCATCCTGCACGAGGGCGCCATGAACCTGGTGGGCGACCACCTGCCCGAGAACACCCCGGAGGAACTCGCAGCGGGACTGTCCGCAGGCGTGGAGTACCTGCACTCGGTCGGCGTGACCGGTTGGCAGGAGGCCATCCTGGGCGACTACGCCGGCTACTCGGACGTCTCCACCGCCTACCGGCGGGCACGGGAGCAGGGCGTGGTGACCGAGACCGCCACGGGAGCCCTCTGGGTTCCGCGGGAGATCACGGTGGAGTCCGTCCCCGCCCTGGTGGAGGACTTCGTGCGACGCCGCGAGGAGAACGCCCGCGCCGGATTCACCAGCCGCGCGGCCAAGATCATGGTGGACGGCGTTCCGGAGAACCGCACCGCGGCCATGCTGGAGGCCTACTGCAGCTGCGAGCGCCTGACCGGCGGCTCCACCAACGCCGGGCCGGACGGGCGCGGCCTGGCGTACCTGGACCATGAGGTCCTGCTGGCCGTGGGCACCGCCCTGGACGCCGCCGGATTCGACCTGCACTTCCACGCGATCGGCGACCGCGCCGTCCGCTGGGCCCTGGACACGGTGGAGGCGGTGCACGCCGCGAACCCGGACACCACCGCTCGGCATCACATCGCCCACATCCAGATCGTCCACCCGGATGACGTGCCCCGCTTCGCCAGCACCGGCGCCGCCGCCAATCTGCAGGCACTGTGGGCGTGCAACGACGCCCAGATGCAGGACCAGACCGTCCCGCTGATCGGGCAGGAGCGCGCCGGGTGGCAGTATCCGTTCCACTCCATCCAGGCCGCCGGCGCCCGGCTCTGCATGGGCTCGGACTGGCCGGTGAGCACCCCGGATCCCTGGCAGGCCCTGCATGTGGCCGTGAACCGGACCTATCCGCCCACCCTGGACGCCGCCGTCGGGAAGAATCCGCCGCTGGAGCCGGGCGAGGCGCTGGAGCTGACCACCGCGCTGGCCGCCTACACCGCCGGCTCCGCCTGGCAGCTGCACCTGGAGGACCGCGGCCGGATCGAGCCGGGGATGGTGGCCGACCTCGCGGTGGCCGACCGCAACCCGCTGGCGCCGGACGTCGACCCTCTGGAGATCTGCCAGACCCGCACCGTCCTGACCCTGAGCAACGGAGAGGTGGTCCATGATGGCCGCTGACCAGACCGACACAGACCGAGCAGACCGCGCCGACCAGCAGACCGTCTACGAACGGGCTGAGCAGCAGGTCCCCACTGCGGTGGTGGACGCCGCCCTGGCCGGGGCTCGTGACACGTCCTACTGGCTGGACTCTCCTGACCGGCCCAGCCCCGAGCCCCCGCTCACCCAGGACACCACCACGGACCTGCTGGTGGTCGGCGGCGGCTACACGGGGCTGTGGACCGCCCTGATCGCCAAGGAGCGCGACCCTGCCCGGGACGTGTTGCTGCTGGAGGGCAACGAGGTCGGTTGGGCCGCCTCCGGACGCAACGGCGGGTTCGTCTCCACCTCCCTCACCCACGGGCGCTCCAACGGCCTGCAGCATGTCCCGGACGAGGTGGACCGGTTGGATGAGCTGGGCCGGCAGAACGTGGAGGAGATGCGCCAGACTCTCGAGCGCCACGGGATCGACTGCGACTTCGAGTGGAACGGCACCCTGACCGTGGCGATCGAGGACCACCACGTCCAGCAGCTGCGGGCCGCGCACGCCGAGGACCCGGACACCACCTACTTCGACCAGGAGCAGATCCAGGCCGAGATCGCCTCCCCGCTCTACCGCGCGGGGCTCTGGGACCACCACGAGTCCGCCCTGGTGGACCCGGCCCGCCTGGCCTGGGGCCTGAAGCGCGCGTGCCTGAAGCTGGGTGTGCGGATCCACGAGCACACCACGGTCAGCGGACTCCAGCGCACCGGCTCCGGTTCGGCCGCCCGCATGGTCGCCACCACCGGGGGCACGGTGGAGGGCATCCCCGCTCCCCCGGCCCCGCTGCCGGAGGAGACCTACGACGGCGGCCACCAGACCCCGCAGGGCGCCGCCCCGGACGCGGTGGTCACCGCGCGCCGGGTGGTGCTGGCCACCAACGTGTTCCGTTCGCTGCTGCCCACCACCGGCCTGTTCACGGTGCCCGTCTACGACTACGCGCTGATGACGGAGCCGTTGACCGAGGAGCAGGAGCGGGCGATCGGGTGGGACCGCCGGCAGGGACTGGATGACCCCGACTCGCGGTTCCACTACTACCGGCTCACCACGGACCGGGAGACCGGACGGCAGCGCATCCTGTTCGGCGGATACGACGCCGTCTACCACTATGGTCGGCGGGTGCTGCCCGAGTACGACCAGCGCCCGGAGACCTTCCGCCGGCTCGCCGCGCACTTCTTGGCCACGTTCCCGCAGCTGGAAGGCATCCGCTTCACCCACCAGTGGGGCGGGGCGATCGACACCTGCTCTCGGTTCTTCTCCTTCTTCGACACCGCCCACGGCGGACTGACCGCCCGGGCCGCCGGGTTCACCGGACTGGGCGTGGGAGCCAGCCGCTTCGCCGCCCAGGTGCTGCTGGATCTGGTCTCCGGGGAGAAGACGGAGCTGACCGAGCTGCAGATGGTGCGCAAGCGTCCCCTGCCCTTCCCCCCGGACCCCATCGCCTGGGCCGGGATCGAGCTGACCAAGCGGGAGATGATCCGGGCGGACCGCCAGGGTGGCAAGCAGGGGCTGTGGCTGAGGTTCACCAGCGCCCTGGGGATGGGCTTCGACTCATGACCGGGTGGAAGGCACTGCCTCCGGGCGTGCCCGTGGACCTGAGCGCCCTGCCCCTGGACCAGGACCACGAGGCCGTGCCGGACGCTCAGCTGGGGTCCCCCGGGACCACCACGGCAGCCCGTCCACTCGGCTCAGCCGCCGGACTGGACGAAGCCGGCGTGTGGGAGATGTCCGTGGGCGTGATGACGGACACCGAGGCCGATGAGCTGTTCCTGGTGGTGGCCGGCGAGGGCACCGTGGAGTTCCTGGACCCAGACCTGCCTGCGGCCGAGCTCCGTCCAGGGACCCTGATGCGACTGGCCCAGGGCATGCAGACCCGGTGGACCGTGCGCAGACCGCTGCGCAAGCTCTACCTGGCCTGAGCATCGAGCGATTCCGTCCACCCCAGACCACCACTGACCCAGCCATCTATCCCGGAGGACACCACGATGACCGAGCAGACCGGATTCCAGTACATCGACGGCGAGCGCCGCACCGGACGCGGCGGGACGCTGGAGCGCCGAGACCCCGCCACCGGGGACACCGGATTCACCGTGGACCTGGCCTCGGCGGAGGACGTGGCCGAGGCGGTGGCGGCGGCACAGCGTGCATTCGCTGACTGGTCACGCACCACCCCGGTGGAGCGCTCGGAGCTGATGCTCGCCTGGGCCGGTGAGCTGGAGCAGGTGGCCGAGGATCTGGCCGCGCTGGAGTCGGCCCAGACCGGCAAGTCCCTGCGCCTGGCCACCGAGTTCGACGTCCCGGGCTCCATCGACAACGTCCGCTTCTTCGCCGGGCAGGCCCGCAGCCTGCAGGCCGTCTCCGCCGGCAGCTACATCGAGGGCACCACCTCCATGGTCCGGCGCGATCCGATCGGCGTGGTGGGCTCGATCTCCCCGTGGAACTACCCCCTGCAGATGGCCGCCTGGAAGATCCTGCCCGCGGTGGCCGCCGGCAACACGATCGTGCTCAAGCCCTCCGAGATGACCCCGGGGACCTCGGTGATGTTCGCTGAGGCGGCCACCCGGGCCGGGATCCCGGCCGGGGTGATCAACATCGTGACCGGCACCGGCCCGGTGGCGGGTGAGGCCCTGGTGCGCCACCCCCAGGTGCGGATGACCTCCTTCACCGGGTCCACGGCAGTGGGCCGGCACATCATGGGGATCGCCGCGGAGCAGGGCAAGCGAGTGCACCTGGAGCTGGGCGGCAAGGCGCCCTTCGTGGTGTTCGACGACGCCGACCTCGAGGCCGCCGCTCGCGGTGCGGTGGCCGGCTCCCTCATCAACGGCGGTCAGGACTGCACCGCGGCCACCCGCGCCTACGTCCAGGGCGATCTCTACGAGCCGTTCGTGGCCCGTGTGGCAGAGCTGATGGCCGGTGTGCGTATGGGAGTCCCCTCCGACCCGGAGACGGACCTGGGCGCCCTGATCAGCCACGAGCACCGGGACCGTGTGCATGGCATGGTGACCCGCGCCGTGGAGGCCGGCGCCACCGTGGTGACCGGAGGGATGCTCCCCGGAGCCGGCCAGGCTGGGTCCGCACCCGGACAGCCGGGTGAGGTGCCGTCGTCGGGGGCGTTCTACCCGCCCACCCTGGTGACCGGGGCCGCTCAGGACTCGGAGATCGTCCAGGACGAGGTCTTCGGTCCGGTGCTGGTGGTGCTGCCCTTCCAGACGGACGACGAGGGCATCGAGCTGGCCAATGACACCCCCTACGGTCTGGCCGCAAGCGCGTGGTCGAAGGATGTGAATCGCTGCTTCCGCGCTTCAGCGGAGATCCAGGCCGGCTGTGTGTGGCTCAACGACCACATCTCGATCACCTCGGAGATGCCGCACGGCGGGTACAAGGCCTCCGGGTTCGGCAAGGACATGAGCGTGTTCTCCCTGGAGGAGTACACCCAGGTCAAGCACGTGCTGGCGAACCACGACCCCCACCCCACCCGGTTCTGGCACGAGGCCGTGTTCCGGGGCTGAGGCGGCTGATCCGCGCCTGCGGTCAGGCGGTGAGGTCCCGGGCCCGGGTCTCGGGGAGGGTGAGGGCGACCCCCGTGGAGATCAGCAGCAACCCGATCACGTACATGGAGAAGGCGGTGACCGAGTAGGTGATGCTGATCCAGTTCTGCAGGTACGGGGCTGTCCCGCCGAACACCGCCACCGCCACAGTGCGGTCACTATGCTCATCAACGAGCACCGATCGTCTCGAAGGAGTCCCCCATGCCCGATCCGGCCGCCGAACTGCCGGAGCTGAGCCCTCTGGACCTCTCCCTGATCAACCTCCTCCAGTTCGCACCGCGCATCACCTGGGGTGAGGCCGGCGAGATCCTGGGCACGCACCCCACCACGCTGGCCGTGCGCTGGGACCGGCTGCGCGAGTCCGGCGCGGCCTGGATGACCGCCCAGATCCAGATCGACCCCGGTCCGGCGGGACTGGCGTTCATCGAGCTGGAGAGCCGTTCGGATCTGATCCCGGAGACCCTGGCGGCCCTGGTGGCCATGCCCGAGGTGGTCTCGGTGGAGTCCTTCTCCGCTGAGCACAATCTGGGCCTGACGGTGACGGCCTGCAACCTGGCGGAACTCAGCACCCTGGTGGAGGAGAAGATCTCACGGGTCCCGGGGGTGAAGGGCCTGCGCGTGCTGCTCGCCTCGCAGCTGCACTCCACCGGGGACAGCTGGCGTCTGAAGGTGCTCTCTCCCGAGCAGGTCGAACGGGCTCAGGCCGCCGCCGCTGCCGAGGCCAAGTCCCTTCCGCGCCGGTCGGGGCTGACCGAAGAGCACTGGGCGGTGGCCCAGGTGCTGATGCGTGACGGCCGCGCCTCTGCCGCGGAGATCGCCCGCTCCACGGGACTGCACCCGGCCACGGCCCGCCGTCACCTGCAGAAGGTGCTGGCCAGCGGGGCGATCCGTCTGCGGTGCGACCTGGCCCAGTCACTCTCCGGGCATCCGCTGACCGTGCAGTGGTTCACCCGGCTCAGCGCCGCCGATCACGCCGCAGCGGCGGCCCGGCTCTCCGAGGACTCCCGCACCCGAGTGGTCGCCTCGATCACCGGTGACGCCAACTTCCTGGTGGTGATGTGGCTCAAGAACGTCGCCGAGATCATGGAGGCCGAGCAGTTCATCCAGTCCTGCGCGCCGGAGATCTCCATCCAGCAGTCCGTGGTCTCGCTCCGTCCGGTCAAGCGCATGGGATGGGTCCTGGACCAGCAGGGACTGAACAGCGGCGAGTTCGTCCTGCCGCAGCTGCCGCTGGACTGAGTCCGACACCTCGTGAGGACACCAGGGGTTCCCGTCGACGGCCCGTCACCTTCTCAGCGCCCCGCGCCATCGCGTGGGGTGGGCAGACGGGCCGGGCTGGCCTTGGCCGCAGTGGTGACGATCGCACTGGGGCTGGGCATCCGCACGCTCGTGGATGCCGCGTGGGCGGGGCCGGCCGGGGATGTGCTGTACGCCGTGATGGTCTACCTGGCCGTGGCGTTCCTGCTGCCCAGACGGCCGCGGTGGGTGACCGTCGTCGTGGCATTCTGCCTGTGCGCGGCCATCGAGCTGTTCCAGGCCACCGGGATCCCCGCCGAGCTGGCCCAGCAGTGGCCGCTCGTCCGCCTGGTCCTGGGCACCACGTTCGTGCCTGTTGACCTGCTGGCCTACGCCGCCGGAGTGGTGCTGGCGGCGCTGGCGGACGCGGTGCTCAGCCGAACCCGGCCGGCTGGTCAGCCGCCGAGGAGCTGACGCAGCTCGGTGGGAGGCTCAGTGCCCTGTTCGCGGTAGCCGTCCATCAGCCGGCGGGCCCGCTCCTGGCGCAGTTGGCTGCGGGGGTCCAGTGTGCCCTGGCGGTCGGCGGAGCCGTAGATGGACGTGGCGATGTAGGACAGCCGCCACCCGATCCGGTATCCGAGCCCGAGTCCGGTCCGGTCGCTGGTCACGCTGTACGCCTTCTGACTCATCTCACTCCTCATTCCTGCACCGGCACGCTGCTGCGCGGGGGCAGCAGGGTCATCACCGCGATGATCACCACGGCCGTGGCGCCGGCCACGATCCACCCGATCACGTCCGGCAGCACCAGGTGGGTGATGAAGGTGACGCAGCCGATCAGCAGCAGGGCCAGTCCGGCCAGGCAGATCTTCACGAACAGGTTGCCCCAGGCCACCGTCTGGTTCTTGATCTGCCGCCCGAAGTAGCGGCGGTGAGCCACCACGGGCATCAGCATCAGCACCGTGAGCAGCACGGCGCTGATCAGCAGGGCCACGTACCAGCCCTCCAGTCCGCCCACCAGCTCCTCGAACCGGGACTGGAACGGCAGGATGATCAGGAACGCGGTGACGATCTGCGTGCCGGTCTGCATCACGCGCAGCTCCTGCAGCAGGTCGCCCCAGTTGCGGTCCAGCTTCTCGAACGCGGTCTCGTTCCGCCGGGCCTCCGGATGCCCTTGGACCGTCTCGATCACGCCGGTGTCCGGCACGTCGGCCTCGCCGGCCAGGACCTTCTTCAGTTCTCCCACGCCACGTCCTCCACGCTCAGGTCCGGGCGCCAGCCGCGCCAGACCGCCTGCCGCAATCGTCCCTCACGAGTGCGCCCGGCCAGGGACACCTCGCCGACCAGCTGCGGTCTGACCCACCAGGCATCGGCCTGGTCCTCCACCGGGACATCCTCCACGGGCGGGGTCTTCCGTTCCAGCCTCCGCAGCTCCTTCTCGATCTGCTTCAGCTGCGCGGCACTGAAACCGGTCCCCACGCGCCCGGCGTACCGCAGCTCACCGTCGTCCCCCGGGACGGCTGTGAGCAGGGACCCGATCCCTCCGGCCCGTCCGCCCTTGCCTTCCCGCGCCCCGATCACCACCACGGACTGGTGCGCCTGGGTCTTGAGCTTGACCCACGCGCTCCCCCGCCGCCCGGGCAGGTAGACGGCGTCCATCCGTTTGGCCACCACGCCTTCCAGCCCCAGCTCGCGGCTGGCCCGCTCCGCCTGGGCGAGGGTCCCGGTGTGGGCCGGTGGCACGGCCACGGTCCCGTTCCCTGCCCCGTCCTCCACCGCCTTCCCGACGACGTCACGCAGGATCTCCCGACGCTCGCCATAGGGGGTGCGCAGCAGGGATCGGCGATCACCGTCCGTAGCACCGGGAGGTCCCAGATACAGGATGTCGAAGACCATGTAGCGCAGCTCGGTCTCTTCGCGGAGGCGATCGAGTTCGGCCTGCTCGGCGGCAGTGCGTCGGGCGCGGGACCGGGTGCGGCCTCCCGGCCCGTTGCGGAAGCTGTCCCCGAGCACCGCCTGCAGCAGTCCGAAGTCCGGCCGGCCCTGCTCGTCCAACGCCACCAGCTCCCCGTCCAGCACGGCCCCGCCCAATTCGCGCGCCTCCCCGGTCAACACCTCGGCCAGCCCGCCGGGGCCGCTGAGGGCCGGGATGCGGTTCGTGAGGTCCTGGCCGTTGCGGCTGGAGAGCACCACGGTGCCGCCCGAGTCAGGACCCAGGCCGATCCCGGCGATCACCCGGTAGCCGTCCCACTTCATCTCGAACGCCCAGTCCTCACCATCGCGCACGGCGTGCTGGACCTGCGCGGGTGTCCCTGCAGTGGCGAGCATGGGTGCGGGCAGGTCGTCGAGTGTGAACGCGGCGGGGGTCTTCGCTGCCGACGTGTCCTTCCGCTGCTTCTGCTTCCCCCGCGTCCGCTGGGAGGTTTCCTGGGGCACCGGTGGCGAGGGGCCGTCGTCGGGCTCTGGCTGGTCCTTCATCAGGTGGAGCAGCCAGTTCTTCTCACCGCCCATCCCAGGAGCGTTGATCAGCGCGTAGCGACGCGGGACGCCGCCCAGGCCACCGTCCGGACGGCCGTGCAGGACGCCGATGACCTCCTTGCCCTCGCGCCACTTCTCCCGCTCGTAGACCCCGGAGTCCCAGATGGTGACCTCGCCGGCACCGTACTCGCCCTTCGCGATGGTGCCCTCGAACGTGCCGTACTCCAGGGGGTGGTCCTCGGTCATCACGGCCAGGCGGTTGGTGTCCGGGTCCAGCGGTGGTCCCTTGGGCACTGCCCAGGAGACCAGCACACCGGAGTGCTCCAGGCGGAAGTCCCAGTGCAGCCGCCGGGCGTGATGCTCCTGGATGACGAAGGTGGGCAGCTCCCCCTCGGCCTGCTCGCGGGGTGCGGGGGGCTCGGCGGGGACGGGTTCGGCGGTCTTGGCCGGGTCGCGCATGGAGCGGTAGGTGGCCAGGCGGTCCAAGGTCTGGGCGGGGACGGCGTCCGGGGCGTCTGTCTCCCCATCCGCGTCAGAGTCAGCGTCCGCATCACCGTCCGGCGTCCAGCCCAGCGGGCCGATGGGATCCAACCCGCTGGACACCCGCTCGAGCACCTGGTCCAGCTCCAGCTGGGTCAGGTCCGGGTCCTCCAGCTCCTCCCAGGTGCGCGGGGCGGCCACCCAGGGACGGGATCGGCCGCGCAGGGAATAGGGACTGACGGTGGTCTTGGCGCCGCTGTTCTGGCTCCAATCCAGGAACACCTTGCCGGCGCGGTCGGCCTTCTTCATGCTGGAGATGACCAGGTCCGGGTGGTCGGCCTCCAGGGCGCGGGCCAGTTCGTGTGCGACCTTCGAGATCGCCTCCGCGTTGTGCTTCCCGTCCAAGGCGGCGTACAGGTGGATGCCCTTGGAGCCGGAGGTCACCGGGAAGGACTCCATGCCCATCCCGTCCAGGACCTCCCGGCACCATCCGGCCACCTCGGCGCACTCGGCCAGGCCCACACCCTCCCCGGGGTCCAGGTCCAGCACCAGCCGATCCGGGTTGCGGGGCTGGCCGTTGCGGCCGAACCGCCACTGCGGGGTGTGCAGCTCCAGGGCCGCCACCTGGGCGAACCAGGCCAGCACGGCCGGCTCCTGCGCCAGCGGGTAGGTGTTGGTGCGCTCGGAGTGCTGGATCCGCCCGGTGGGGATCCAGTCCGGCGCCGAGTCCTCCAGGTCCTTGCGGAAGAACACCTCGCCCGGGTTCTCCTCGGTCCCCACGCCGTCCACCCACCGCTTCCGGGTGACCGGCCGCCGCGCGACCTGCGGGATCAGCACCTCGGCCGCAACCAGGTAGTAGTGCATGACATCGGCCTTGGTGGTCCCCGTCTCCGGGTAGAGCACCTTGTCCAGGCTGGACACGGACAGCGTCCGCTCCCCCACCTGGAACCGCTGCCTGCCGGACCTGTCTGCGCGCGCCATGCTCGGAACACTAGCCCCGCACGCCTGCGTGGTCAGCCCCGTCTGCGGTGCGCGTCCCCACACCGTCCGCCCCAGCCTCTCCCACCGCTGGCCGCCGGGGCCTAGGCTGATCGCCATGCGCGCAGTGTGGTCAGGATCCATCTCCTTCGGTCTCGTCAACGTCCCCGTGAAGGCGTACAGCGCCGTGGAGGACCATGACATCCACTTCCATCAGGTCCACAACGCCGACGGCGGCCGGATCCGGTATGAGCGACGCTGCGAGGTGTGCAACAGGAAAGTCGAGTACGAGGACATCGACAAGGCCTTCGAGGAGGACGGGGACACGGTCGTGATGACCGACGAGGACTTCGAGGCCCTCCCCGAGTCCGACAACGATGAGATCGAGGTGGTCCAGTTCGTCCCCTCGGAGCAGGTGGACCCGATCATGCTCGAGCGCAGCTACTACCTGGAGCCCGAGGGCAAGTCCCCCAAGTCCTACCTGCTGCTGCGTCAGACCCTGCAGGACACCGACCGCACCGCGATCGTCACCTTCGCCCTGCGCCAGAAGACCCGGCTGGGAGCCCTGCGGGTGTGCGGCAAGGTCCTGCTGCTGCAGGCCATGCTCTGGCCGGACGAGGTGCGGGACGTGGACTTCCCCGGGACCAAGTCCCGCGCGAAGATCGGCGATAAGGAGCTCAAGCTCTCGGCCGCGCTGGTGGAGCAGTACGCCTCGGACTTCACCCCGGAGGCGTTCGAGGACGAGTACCAGGTGGAGCTGCGCAAGCTGATCGACGCCAAGCTCGAGGTCGGCGACACTCTGGACACCGCCGCCACCTTCGGCGAGACCGTCGACGCCAAGGACGGCTCCGGTGACGGGGACGGCGAGGACGCCGATGTCATCGACCTGATGGAGGCGCTCAAGGCCTCCCTGGACCGCAAGCGCGGGAAGAGCGAGAAGTCCAGCGAGAAGACCGAGGTGGGGACGTCGTCGGGAACCAAGAAGCCGGCGGCCAAGAAGTCCGGAACCTCCGCCAAGAAGTCCGGAACCTCCGCCAAGAAGCCGGCCAAGAAGAAGAGTGCCTGATGCCCCGCAGCGTGGGCCTGGTCTCGGTCACCCCCGGTGAGGGCGGGTACACGCGGCGCCGCGCGGGCAAGGGCTTCACGTACCAGGGCGCGAACGGACGCCGCATCACCGACGAGAAGATCCTGGAGCGGATCCGTGCGCTGGTGATCCCGCCGGCGTGGAGTGATGTGTGGATCGCGCGGGAGGAGAAGGCGCACATCCAGGCCACCGGCGTGGACGAGGCCGGGCGCACCCAGTACCTCTACCACCCCGACTGGCGTCGCAAGCAGGATGCGGCCAAGTTCGAGAAGTCGCTGGCGTTCGCCGCCACGTTGCCCGCGCTGCGCAGTGCCGTGACCAAGGACCTCAAGGCCCCCAGCGGCAAGAGAAAGCACGACGACGGCCCTCGCCGGCGCGCCCTGGCGGCGGCGGTCCGGTTGATGGACAAGGGCTCCCTGCGCGTGGGCGGATCCGAGCAGAAGGGGCAGCTGGAGGCGTTCGGGGCCTCCACCCTGCAGCGGCGCCACGTGGAGGTGGATGCCCCGCACGTGCATCTGAGCTTCCGGGGCAAGTCCGCCAGCGAATGGGACCTGGTGCTCAAGGACGCGGCCCTGGCGCAGTTCTTCTCCGAGGCGCCCCAGACCCCGCGCACGGCCCCGGCAGTCTGCTACCCGGTGCAGAACGGACGGCGGCGGGAGTGGAAAGGCGTCTCCGCGCAGGACATCAACGACTACCTCACCGAGATCGCCGGGCTGGAGTTCACCGCCAAGGACTTCCGCACCTGGCAGGGCACCCTGGCCGCCGCCCGGTCACTGGCCCGCGCCCACAAGAGCGGGAGTTCCTCGCCCGAGGCCGTGAAGGTGGCGGTGGAGGCCGCCGCCGAGCTGCTGCACAACACCCCCACGGTGGCGCGGGAGGCGTACGTCAACCCGCGCGTGATCGACCTGTTCGAACAGGGCAAGGTGGTGGAGCTGCGCGGGCAGCCGGACCAGGCACTGCTGAAGCTGCTCGGCGGGGACTGAGCGGGTTCGGGCGTTCGCGACCGTACCCCGTTCCCCGTCCCACCCCACACACACGCCGAGCCAGAAGCAGTGGTGACCATCAGGGCCGATGCTCACCACTGCTTCTGGCTCGGCGTTGAACCGGAGTGCGCCGCCAGGGCGTCAGTGGTTGCGCAGCTTCTCGATCAGCTCGTCCTTGGTCAGATCGGAGTAGCCGGTCAGGTCCAGCTCCTTGGCCCGGTCCTTCAGCTCCTCGACCGTCCAGTCCTCATAGGACTCGGACTCGCCCCCGCGCTCGCCGATCTTCTTGCGCCCGTCGCGCGCGGCGGCATTGGCGATCCGGGCCGCCTTCTCCTTGCTCGCACCGTCTTTGCGCACCGCCTCGTAGACCTCCGGGTCCTTGATCTGCGGTGCGTCGGAGTCCTTGCTCGATGAGCTCTTCTTCTCAGCCATGGGGTCAGTCTTCTCGCGCGCCGGCGGGCCTGGCAAGGGGTCGGGGCGGAGGGGTCAGTCGACCAGGCTCAGCACGCCGTTGACCAGGAACCCAGCCCCGATCAGCACGAACGCCCACGAGGTCAGCTGCTCGATCAGGCTCCAGTGCCGCCCCAGCCAGCGTTCGGCCGCGGCACTGGTCACCAACAGGGCGAACCCGCAGAACCAGGCCACCCCGATCACCATCAGCACGCCCAGCAGCAGCGCGACCTCACCGAGCGGCCAGCCCGCACTCATGAACGGGGCGAACAGGGCGGTGAAGAAGATCAGCGCCTTGGGGTTGGCCAGGTTCGTGGCGACTCCGGTGGCGTAGGCGGCCCCGAGGCCTGCTCCGCTCCCGGTCAGAACACCCCCTCGGTGTCTGTCAGCATCTCTGCGACTCGTCATCACGGTGTCCGGTCTGACGGGTCGCAGCAGGTCTGACGGGTCGCTGCCCCCGCCGGAGGCGGCCTGCGCAGCTGACGTCCGCATCGCCCCGCGCAGCCCGGACACGCCCATCCACACCAGGAACGCCCCGCCCAAGATCTTCAGGACGGGCAGCGCCGCCGGGAACAGTGCCACCACGGCTCCCAGGCCCAAGGCGGCACCGGTCATCCACAGCAGGTTGCCGGTCATGATCCCCAGCGCGGCGGCCAGTCCGCGAGCGCGTGCGGCCGCTCCAGCATCCTCGCTCCCGCCACCGTTCCGCACGGAGGTCAGCCGCAGGATCATCAGCAGGTCCGGCCCCGGGGAGGCGATCGCCACGATCCAGGCGGCCACGATCGGCAGCACCGCTGTGAGCGTCATGGTCCTCCTCCCGAGTCGCTGATGATGGGTGCTCGCCCATGATGCCACCGCTGCAGGGGGCGTCCGCGCACTCGTCCCCTGCGTTGAGCCAGAAGCAGTGGCGGGCATCAGGGGTCATGGTCGCCACTGGTTCTGGATCAACGATGGGGGGTGAACCGCACGCGCGCACCGGGCGGCAGCTGCGCGGCCAACGGCAGGTCTTCCGGCACCACCACCGCGATCACGGGGTAGCCGCCGGTCACCGGATGGTCGGCCAGGAACAGCACCGGTTCCCCGGACGGAGGCACCTGCAACGCCCCGAGCACCATCCCCTCGCTGGCCAGCTCGCCGCCCCGCGAGCGCTCCAGCACCGTCCCGCCCTCCACCGGGATCAGCCGCACGCCCACCCTGTTCGAGGCACTGGACACCTCCCATTCCTGCCCCACGAACGCCTCCCGGCTCCGTTTCGTGAACCAGTCCTCCCGCGGCCCCAGCACCACGCGCAGCTCCGTGAGTTCCCCGGCCGCCGGCAGGTCCGGCATCGGCTCGGGATGCCCGACGGCGGCTCCCTCACCGAGGGTGCCCACCGGCAGGCGGGTGCCCCGCATCAGGGGTGACGGGCCGATGCCGGAGAGCACGTCCGTGGACCGGGAGCCGAGCACGGGCGCAGCCTCCACTCCCCCGCGCACGGCGAGGTACGTGCGCAGCCCGGCAGCGGGCACCTCCAGCATCAGGCGCTGCCCGTCGGCCAGGACGAACGGCTCACCGTGCGGGGCCCACTGGTCCGGCGACTCCTCCGCTGAGACCACGGTGGCGGCAGCGGGCGCACCGGTCAACGCCACGATCTGCTCTCCCACCGCCTGCACCTGCAGTCCGCCCAGCGTGCACTCGATCAGCGCCGGACCGGAGGGATTGCCCACCAGGCGGTTGGCCAGCGCGGCCGATCGGGAGTCTGCCGCACCGGAGGCTCCCACACCCAGGTCGGCCAGGCCGGACCGCCCGCGGTCCTGGACCAGCGACTGCAGCCCCGGATCCTCGACCACCAGCGCTCCCGCCGCCCAGGCACCTGGGGAGGCGGCCGTCGTCGGGACGTGGGGGGTCTGAGGCGGGGAGCTGATCTCCACACGCTCGCGGACGGCCGTGTACCGCACGAGATCGCCGGGACGGATGAGGGCGGGCGGGTCGCGGTGCAGGTCCCAGAGCACGGCATCCGTGTGTCCGATCAGCTGCCATCCGCCAGGCGAACGGCTGGGGTAGACCGCGGAGAAGCCGCCGGCCACGGCCACGGACCCGGCGGGCACGGCGGTCCGCGGGCTGGACCGGCGGGGCACGTCGATCCCCTCCCACGGGCTGCCCGGCTCCGGCGTCAGGTAGGCGAACCCGGGTGCGAAGCCGCCGAACGCCGCACGCCAGATGGTGCCACTGTGGGCGGCGATCAGCTCCTCGCCGCTGCGGCCGGTCAGGTGGGTCAGCTCGGCGAGGTCCTCACCGTCGTAGACCACCGGAATCTCTACGGCACGGGCGTCCTGGTCGCGGGCGGCGTCCGGGGTCAGCTCGCGCAGCGTCCCGACGGCGGCCCTGGCACGTTCTACGGACTCGAAGGTGACCAGCACGGTCCCCGCGGCGCCGGTGGCCTCGAGCTGACCGCGCAGGGGGTGGGCCGCGAGATGGGCGTGCAGGGCGAGGACGTCGGGCAGGCCTACGCACTCGACGAGCAGGGCGCGGGTTCCCGCCCAGCGGACGCTACGCGGCTCGGGCCCACTCACGGGACGAACGAGCGGACGGCCACCCCGGCGTCCTCCAGCCCGGATCTCACCGCTGCCGCCAGGGACACGGCTCCAGGGGTGTCCCCGTGCAGGCAGATGCTCTCAGCCTCCACCCGGACCTCGGACCCGTCCACCGCGGTCAGCGTCCCCCCGGACACCCAGCGAACCATGCGCCGCACCACCTCGGACTCGTCCTGCAGGAGCGCTCCGGGATCACGCCGAGGGACCAGGGTGCCCTCCGGGGTGTAGCCGCGATCGGCGAAGACCTCGCCCACCGCTCGCAGCCCGGCGGACCGGGCACGCTCGGCGGCCACCGAGCCGGGCAGCACCAGCAGGGGCAGGTCCCCGCCGAAGGCCTTGACCCCGTCCACCACGGTCTGAGCCTGTGCCTCATGGTGGACGATCGCGTTGTACAGGGCACCGTGCGGCTTGACGTAGGAGACCCGTCCGCCGGCGGCCCGGGCCAGGGCGTCCAGGGCCCCGATCTGATAGAGCACCTCGTCGGCGAGCTCGGCCGGGTCCACGTCCAGGAACCGCCGTCCGAACCCAGCCAGGTCCCGGTACCCCACATGCGCCCCGATGCCCACCCCGGCGGCCACGGCCTCCCGGCAGGTTCGGGCCATCCCGTGGGGGTCACCGGCGTGGAACCCGCAGGCGATGTTCGCACTGGAGATCGAGCGCATCACGGCGGCATCGTCCCCCAGAGTCCACGTGCCGAAGGACTCACCCAGGTCCGCGTTCAGGTCGATCTGCTGGGCCATGTGCTCCTCCTGGGCGCTGTGACGACGCCTCTGAGCGTAGTCTGCGGTGCCAAGCCTCACTGATGTGCGTCATGCCTGAGATAACAGTGACTGAGGCCCGCGCCCACCTGTGGGAGGTGAGCGGCCGTCGTCGGGCCCCTCACCTCCCTCACCTCAGCGTGCCTCAGGAATGAGGGACGACGACGGCCCGGCCGGAGATCTTCCCGTCCACCAGTGCCTGGTAGGCCTCCAGGGCCTGGTCCATGGTGTAACGGGTGACCTGCGGGACGATCTGGCCGTTGCGGTACATCTGAGCGACCTCGTGCAGCTCCTCGATGGTGCCCCAGTAGGTGCTGGTCAGCTCCACCTCGTAGGGGGCGGTGTAGAAGGACCAGGAGTGCGGCTGACCGGCGATGCCCACCACGGTCAGGCGACCCTGCACGGCCATCGCACCCATGGCGGCACCGATGGTGGGGGTGACGCCCACGAAGTCGAAGGCGGCGTCCACGCCACGGCCCCCGGTGATCTCACGGATCTTGGCCACCTGGTCCTCGCCTCCGGGGACGGTGATGGCACCGAGCTTCTCGGCCTCGGCCATCGCCTCCTCCTTCATGTCGGTGGCGATGATGGTGGCGCCGGTGAGGGCCTTGAGGATCTGGACCGCGATCAGACCCAGACCGCCCAGGCCGATCACCAGGGCGAACTTCCCGCCGCCGTCCAGGTGTCCGAGAGAGAGCTTGATGGCGTGGTACGGGGTCAGCGCAGCGTCCGAGAGCGGGGCGGCGTTGATGGGGTCGGCCTCGCCCAGGGGCACCAGGTTGCGCGCGGGCACGGTCATGTACTCGGCCATGCCGCCGTCCCGGCCCAGCCCCGTGGCCAGGTACGGGTTGGTGGCGGCGTTCTCGCAGTAGGTGTCCTGACCGCGCGAGCAGGCCTTGCAGCGGCCACAGCCGATGGGGCCGTAGACCAGGTAGGCATCGCCCTTCTCGAACCCGGTGACGCCCTCGCCGACCTCCTCGACCCAGCCGGAGTTCTCATGGCCGAGGGTGAACTCGGGCTTCAGGCCGGCGGGGTTGTTCTCGTCGAAGTCCTCGAAGATGGCCACATCCGAGTGGCAGGCACCGGCGCCGGCGACCTTGAGCAGGACCTCGCCGGGTCCGGGGGTGGGCTTCTCCACGTCCTTCAGGGAGGGGAAGGTCTTGAAGTTCTCGAAGACGACAGCGCGCATGGTCTCGGTCATGATCAGCTCCTTGCGAGGGGATGACTATGCCCGGCCGAACCGACCCGGCACAGTGACCCGCACCGTTCCGTGAGGGTCACTGTCTTCTCTACAGGCCGGGGCGGACACGCACAAGGACGGGCTCACAGCGGCTGCTCTCAGCCCGGTTCCCGCCCGTCCGGAGCCGGGTCAGACCACCCCGGAGGCGCCGAGCCAGGCACCCACGCCGAACGTCACGGCCAGTGCCAGCGCACCGCCCACCACCACACGGAGGGTGGCCGGCAGCACCCTGGCCTGCCCCAGCCACGCGCCCACGGCACCGGTGAGGGCCAGCGCCACGAGGGTGATGCCGAAGGTGACCGGGATGCGGATCGGCTCGGGGGTCAGGATGATCGCCAGGAACGGCAGCAGCGCTCCGATCAGGAAGGAGATGAACGAGGCTCCGGCTGCGGCCCACGCGCTGAGCACCTCGTCTTCGTGCAGGTTCATCTCGGCACGCAGATGCGCACCCAGGGCGTCCTTCTCGGTCATCTCCTCTGCGGCCGCACGGGCGGTCGGCGCGCTCAGACCCATGTCCTGGTACATCTGCACCAGCTCTTCGAGCTCACCCTCAGGGTCCTCGGCCAGCTCCTGGCGTTCCTTGGCGATCAGCGCCTGCTGGCTGTCCGAGGAGGAGGACACCGAGACATATTCGCCCAGCGCCATGGAGATCGCCCCGCCGATCACCGCCGCCGCACCGGCCACCATGACCGGTCCGTTGCCGGTGGTCGCCCCGGCCACGCCCACCACGGTGGCGGCCACGGAGACGATCCCGTCGTTGGCCCCGAGCACCCCGGCGCGCAGCCAGTTCAACTTCTGGGCCAGGTTCCTGCCGCCGTCGCCGTTGCTGTGCGGTTCGGACCGCTCTGCGTGGTCGGCTGAGGCGGGAGTGGAGGTCTGTGCGCTGCTCATGGCGATCAGTGTCCTCCCGCCGCACCAGGACGCGCCAGCAAGGTCAGGCTGTCCTCACCTGGCAGGCGGGTCCCGACGACGGCCGGCGCCTCCCAGCACCGCGGATCGGCGGGCAGGTTGTTCAGACCCGGACGGTCAGGTCCTGCCCGCCCTCCAGCCACGGCGCACGCACCTGGCCGCTGCGCTTGAGGTCCGCCACGGTGGCCTCCCCCATGAGCATCATCGCCACGCGGGTCTCCTCGGCCAGCAGCTCGATCGCCCGGGTCACGCCTGCGCGGCCACCGGCCATCAGGCCGTACAGGTACGCGCGTCCGATCAGTGTGAAGTCCGCGCCCAGGGCCAGTGCCGCCACGATGTCCGCCCCGGAGGTGATGCCTGAGTCCAGGATGATCTCCACGTCCGGTCCTGCCTCCGCGCGCACCTCGGCCAGCGCCTTGAGCGAGACCGGTGCACGGTCCAGCTGCCGCCCGCCGTGGTTGGAGACCACCAGTCCGTCCGCCCCGGCGTCCAGCGAGCGCCGCGCATCCTCGGCCGTCAGCACGCCCTTGACGAACAGCTTCCCGGGCCACACGCTGCGGATCCACTCCAGGTCCTGGATGGACAGCGTGGGGTCGAACATCGAGTTGATCAGGCTGGGCAGGTCGGTGGCGCTGCCGGAGAGGGAGGCGAAGGTCAGCGGGTCGGTGGTGAGGAAGTTGAACCACCACTCGGGCCGGTAGCTGGCATCCAGCACGGTCCGGGCGGTCAGCTTCGGCGGGATGGTCATGCCGTTGCGGACATCGCGCAGCCGCTGCCCGGCCACCGGGGTGTCCACGGTGACCATCAGCGTGCTGAACCCGGCCGCCTGCGCCCGCTGGATCAGCTCCAGGGACCGCTCCCGCTCCTTCCAGAGGTAGAGCTGGAACCACCGCGTGCCGGGAGCCCCGTACTCCTTCCCGACGGCGTCACTCACCTGGGCGACCTCCTCCAGCGAGCGGGTTCCCATGGTGGAGAGGGTGAAGGGGATCCCGGCCTGCGCCGCGGCTGCGGCGCCGCCGTCCTCCCCTTCGGCGTGCATGAACCGGGTGAAGCCGGTGGGAGCGATGCCGAACGGCACGGCCGAGGCGCTCCCGGCGATCTGCACGGAGAGGTCCGCCGCGGCGGTGCCGTGCAGGATGCGCGGGAGCATCTCAGTGGCGGCGAAGGCCTCCCGGGTGCGCTGTGCTGTCAGCTCCTGCCCGGCGGCGCCGTCCACGTAGTCGAAGGCCGGGCGCGGGGTGCGGCGCTTCGCGATCCGGCGCAGGTCGCCGATGTCCGCGGCGCCCTCCAGGCGGGCGGCTCGGCGATCCAGGCGGGGGCGGCTGAACTGCATGAGGGGACGCAGTTCGGAGAGCTGGGGCAGCTGACGCTTCATGGGGAGTGTTCAGGACCTTTCAGTGGATGGTCTTGCGGGCGGAGAGGGCCACCGGGATGGCCGAGATCAGGCAGCACAGGGCCACGAAGGCCGCCGCGGTCCAGACCTGCCCGCCGCTGACCTGGATCAGCCAGGCGGCCACGAGCGGGGTGAACCCGGCGACGATCGCCCCGTTGGCCTCACGGGTCAGGGCGATGCCGCTGTACCGCTCCCGGGCGGGGAACAGGCTGGCCAGGTACGCACCCTGGGCGCCGGAGGTGCAGGCGATGATCAGACCGTAGCCCACGGCGATGGCGGCGCCGGCCAGGAACGCGTCACCGGAGGCCAGGGCGGAGAACAGCGGGAAGGCGAACAGGGCGCCCAGGCCCGATCCCAGGGCCAGAATCCGGGAGGCGCCGAACCGGTCGGCGGCCAGTCCGCCGAAGGGGGTGCCGATGATCCCGAAGATCGAGCCGATGGTCACGGCAGCCAGGGCCGAACCACGGTCCAGTCCCACCGCCTCCGAGGTCATCAGGGACAGGGCGAACACGGCCATCGCGTAGTTCAAGGCATTGTGCCCGGTGACGGAGAGGAACCCCAGGCCCAGGGCGGCCTTGTGGCGGCGGAACAGCTCGGCGGCGGGGACGTGCTGCCGCTCGCCCCGCTCGGCGGCGCGCTGCTGGGCCTCGACGTACTCGGGGGTCTCCTCCAGGCGCCGCCGGATGAACACGGCCAGCACGAACAGCACCACGGAGACCAGGAACGGCAGACGCCAGGCCCATTCGAGCAGTGCGTCCTCGCCCAGGGAGGAGGCCCACAGGAAGGCGCCGGTGGCCAGCACGATGCCGGCCGGCGGGGTGGCCAGGACCAGGGAGGTGAGGAACCCGCGCTTCTGCTTCGGCGCGAACTCAGCCACGATCGTCATGGCTCCGGCCAGCTCGGCACCGGCGCCCAGCCCCTGCAGCAGGCGCAGCAGGATCAGCAGGACGGGGGCGGCCACGCCGATCGCGGCGCTGGTGGGCAGCAGGCCGATGCCCACGGTGGCCACGCCCATGATCAGGATGGTCAGCAGCATGGCCGGACGGCGCCCGAAGCGGTCCCCGATGTGACCGATCACCAGTCCACCCAGGGGGCGTGCCACGAACCCGACGGCGAAGGTGGCGAACGCGGCCAGTGTGGCACCAGGGCCCACGCCGGCGAAGAACAACGGCCCGATCACCAGCGCCGCCGCGGCACCGTAGAGGGCGTAGTCATACCACTCGATCACGGTTCCGGTGATGGCCGCGAACAGGGCCCGGCGAGCGCCGGGAGTCATGCGCTGCTCGGTGGAGGCAGGCGCGGAGCCGTCGGCAGGGACGACGGTCGGGGAGGTCATATCCATGAAGTATATTTCTAGCATCCTGTGATATGGTTCACAAGTGTCCAGCTCAGTCCCGTCTCGCGCTCAGCCCATCGGCGTCCGCCTGGTCGAGGAACTGCGTCAGTTGATCCTGACCGGCGAGCTGGCCCCCGGCGAGATCGTGGTGGAGCCTCGCCTGGCCGAGCGCTTCAACATCTCCAAGACCCCGGTCCGGGAGGCGCTGCGCATCCTGGAGGCCCAGGGCCTGGTCTCGGTCCTGCCCAAGAAGGGGTACCTCGTCCAGACCATGACTCCTCAGGACCTCTCGGAGGTGCTGGACCTGCGCATGCTGCTGGAGCCGCACGCGGCGGCGGAGGCCTCACGGTTCGCCGGGTCGCAGGAGGTGGCGCAGATGCGCGCCGCGGTGGAGGCCCAGCGGGAGACCGCCGAGACCGATCAGCTGGCCAGTATGCGCAGTGCCCGGGACTTCCATTTGGCCGTGGTGCGTGCAGCCCGCAACACCCGGCTGCTGGGGACCTTGACGCACTGCTATGACGAGACCGCCCGGGCCCACCACATCATCACGGAGCTGCGGGACCATATGGCCCACCCCCTGGAGGTGGAGGAGCACGAGGCGATCATCGCCCAGATCGAGTCCGGCCGTCCGGCAGAGGCGGCCGAGGCCATGCGGGCACATCTGAGGACCATCCACCGGGCCACCAGCCAGCGCCTGGCCGGCGGCTCCGGTCTCTGGTCCGACTGACCCGACTGGTCAGGCCGGATACATCGGGTTGTGGCCGGCCTCAACACGCTCGTCCTCACGGACCGGGTCCGGGGCGGTGCCGTCGCCGAACGGCGAGCCGCCCAGCTCCTCACGCCGATGCTCGGAGAGCCACCCGGACAGGTCCGGCCCCTGCGGGACGATCCCGGTGGGATTGATGTCCCGGTGGACCTCGTAGTAGTGGCTCTTGATCTGCTCGAAGTCGATGGTGTCCCCGAACCCGGGAGTCTGGAACAGGTCCCGGGCATAGCCCCAGAGGGCCGGCATCTGGTCGAGCTTGGTCCGGTTGCACTTGAAGTGCCCGTGGTAGACCGGATCGAACCGGGCCAGGGTGGTGAACAGACGGACGTCGGCCTCGGTGATGGTCTCGCCCATCAGGTACCGCTGGCCGCTCAGGCGCTCCTCGAGCCAGTCCATGGCGGTCCACAGTCGCTCGTACGCGGCGTCATACGCCTCCTGGGAGCCGGCGAATCCGCAGCGATAGACCCCGTTGTTGACCTCGGTGAAGATCCGGGTGATGACCTCGTGCATCTCATCCAGCTTCTCCTCCGGCAGCAGGTCCGGGGCGCCGTCGCGGTGGAACTGCGTCCACTGGGTGGAGAAGTCCAGGGTGATCTGCGGGTAGTCGTTGGTGACCACACCGCCGGTGGGGATGTCCACGATCGCCGGCACGGTGATGCCGCGCGGGTAGTCCGGGAAGCGGGTGAAGTAGTTCTCCTGGAGACGCTCGGTGCCCAGCACAGGGTCCGTGCCGCCCTCGTCCAGGTCGAAGGTCCAGGACCGCTCGTCATGGGTGGGTCCGGGGGTGCCCAGGGAGATGGCGTCCTCCAGGCCCAGCAGGCGGCGCACGATGATCGTGCGGTTGGCCCAGGGGCAGGCGCGGGCGGCCACGAGGCGGTACCGGCCGGCCTCCACGGGCCAGGCCTGGGCGTCCTCGGTCAGCCCGCCGTGCACGCGCCCGACCTTGTCCACCTCCTCGCGGGGCATCGCCTCCACGGCCGCCGGATCAGCCACGATCCGGTCCATGATGTAGTTCGTGTCCCGGGCGAACTCCTGGCCGTCCATCACGTAGACGCCCTGCTTCTGCGGCTGATCCTTCTGCTGCTCATCCATACACTGAGCCTATGACCTCTGCCGCCTCCACCCCAGAGCCCACCGATCTGACCCGCTGTGTCCTGGCGGACAACCCCTCCGGGATGACCCTGGCCGGGACCAACACCTACCTGCTGTCCGCACTCGAGTCCGGGACCGTGACCGTGGTGGATCCAGGCCCGGTGGAGGACTCCGAGCGGCATTGGGACGCGGTGCAGGAGGCGGCGGCCGGCAGGCGGGTGGAGCTGATCCTGGTCACCCACCACCACGGTGACCACACCGGCGCGGTGGACGTGTTCCACGAGCGCAGCGGCGCCCCGGTCCGGGCTCACAGCCCCGAGTGGTGCCGCCAGGCCGAGCCGCTCTCCCCCGGCGAGCAGATCGAGGCGGCAGGCGTGCGCGTGCAGGTCCTGCACACCCCCGGCCACACCTCGGACTCGGTGTGCTTCCACCTTCCCGACGACGGCCCGGCCGGCTCGGTCCTGACAGGAGACACCATCCTGGGACAGGGCACCACCATGCTGGACCATCCGGACGGCACCCTGGCCGACTATCTGGACTCCCTGGACCGCCTCGAGGCGCTCGGCCAGGCTCGCGTTCTGCCGGCCCATGGCCCGGCCCTGGGCTCGGTGGCGCAGGTGGCCGCCCACTACCGGGCGCACCGCCAGGAGCGGCTGGAGCAGGTCAGTGCTCTGCTGCAGTCCCGCCCGGAGGCCGAACGGAACGCGGTCACCGCCGAGGAACTGGCCGCCGAGGTCTACCCAGGCCTGTCCGGCACGGTGCAGCGCGTGGCCACCCAGACCATGGCCGCCCATCTGCGCCACCTGCGGGAGGCCCCTGCCACCGGGCACTCCGGCGCGCCGAGCGCCTGAGGTGAGTGACGTCGTCGGGGCCTCGGAGCCGGTCCTGCCGGACTTCTCGCTCAAGCCCACGCTGCGCGGCGAACGCGTGGTGCTGCGGCCGATCCGTGCCGAGGATGCCCCGCTGCTGGCGGTGATCTTCCAGGACCCGGAGGTCGCCGAGCTGACCGGGTCGGTGCACCGCAGCGGGGAGCGAGACGGGCCGTACGCCCCGCAGCGGCTGCGTCAGATCTACGCGGACTGGGCCCAGGCCACGGACCGGATGGTGTTCGCCGTGGAGGACCCGGACACCGGTCAGGTGGTGGGCGAGACCGTGCTGAACGAGCTGGACGGACCGAACCTCTCCTGCGGGTTCCGGATCCTGATCGGGCCGGAGGGGCGCGGACGCGGGATGGGCACCGAGGCCACCCGGCTGACCGTGGAACACGCCCTGCACACGGTGGGACTGCACCGGGTGAGCCTGGAGGTGTACGCGTTCAACCCGCGGGCCCGGCATGTGTATGAGTCGGTGGGCTTCCGCCATGAGGGGACCGGCCGTGACGCCCTGCGGTTCGACGACTCCTGGGTGGATGTGGAGTACATGGCGGCGCTGGCCACCGATCCTGCGTGGTCCGTGTCCAGACCGTGACCTTTCCCACCCTCAGTGCGTCCGTGCCTCGACCTAGCATGGAGGGGCATCATTCGATTCGCCGTCAGGCTGCTGCGTCAGGATCACCGCGTGCCCCAGAACGACCTTCCCCAGTCCCCCACTCCTGCTCCGCGCCAGCAGGCCCCCGTGCGTGCCCGGCGGACCGGGCAGACGGTGATGATCACGGGCGCCACCTCCGGGATCGGCGCCGAGTTCGCCCGGCAGCTGGCCGGACAAGGCCATGACCTGGTGATCGTCTCGCGCCACCGGGAGCTGCTGGCCGGGAAGGTGCAGGCGCTGGAGGCCCAGTACGGAGTCAGCGTGGAGGCCATCACCGCGGACCTCTCCACGCAGGAGGGCATCCAGTGGACGGCCGACCGCCTCACGCAGGCCGACCGGCCTGTCAGCATGCTGATCAACAATGCCGGCTCCGGCCTGGCCACGGACTTCCACGCCTCGGACCTGCAGGACGAGCTGGCCATGATGCGGCTGCTGATCGAGGCGCCGCTGGCCCTCTCGCACGCCGCCATCAACGCCTTCCTGTCCCGCGGGGGCGGACGCGTGCTGAACGTGGCCTCGGTGGCCGGACTGATCCCGGACGGCTCCTACGGGGCGGCCAAGGCGTGGGCGGTGAGCTTCAGCCGGTGGGCCAATGTGCGCTACCGCGCGGACGGCGTCACGGTGACCGCGCTGTGCCCGGGACTGGTGCGCACCGAATTCCATCAGCGCGCCGGGATCAAGACCGCCTCGCACCCCAAGTGGATGTGGATGGACGTGGATGATGTGGTCCGCGAGGGACTCACCGCCGCCGCCCAGGGGCAGAGCGTCTGCATCCCCTCGCGCCGTTACCGCTCCCTGATGCGCGCCGCCCGGTTCAGCCCGGACGCCGTGCTCGAGTGGTTCTCCCGGCACGAGGCCAAAGAGATGAAGGACTCGAAGGCATCCAAGGACCCTCAGGCGTCCACCGTGTCCACGGTGAGCGCGCAGCAGTCCGCCCCCGCTCGCCCTGCCGATCGCACCGGAGAGAAGTCCCGCTCATGACCATCCTCGTCGCCTACGCCCCGTTCGAGGAGAGCCGGGCCGCCCTGGATGAGGCCATCCGTCTGGCCCACCTCTCCCACGAGGACCTGGTGGTGGTCAATGCCACGCCCGGCGGAGACCACAAGCACGACGCCGCGGTGGACGAGGCCGAGGCCGAGCGCCTGCAGCAGGTGCTGGACGCCTCCGGACTGCGCACGGAGTTCCGTCAGTTCGCCCGCGGCCGTTCCACGGTGGAGGAGATCCGGGACGTGGCCGCCGAACTGGACCCGTCCCTGGTGGTGGTCGGCATCCGCCGCCGCGGCTCCTTCGGCAAGTTCCTGATGGGATCGGTCACCGACGACGTCCTCAAGGAGATCGACCAGCCGGTGCTCTGCGTCAAGGAGCCGCTGAAAGGCGCCCGCAGGGACTGACCCCGCCGCGGTCGGCCCGGCGCCTCCGCGAGTCAGCGCGTCAGCCGGCTCGGCCCTCGGACTCCGGCTGATGCTCCGGCCTGGCCTGCACCGGCAGCTGCCCGGTGTCCTTGCGGTCCTGCCGCTCCTGCCGCTCCTTGCGCTCCTGGTAGGCCGCCTCGCCCGGCCCGGCGAACTCCCGGTTGCGCTCCACGGCGGTGATGGATCCGGTGAACATCGAGGAGTCCTCGCTCACCTGCGCCAACGGGGAGGTCTGCGTGATCGGCCCGGGCACGGTGTCCCCGGTCCGGTCGGGACGGGTTCCGGCTCCGGCCTGTCCCGACGACGTCCCCTCACCGGGCGCGCTCGGCTGCGGCTGCTGCGAATCCTCACCGGGTGCAGCTCCCGTCCTGCCCTGCCCGCCCTGGCCGTGGGCCTGCCCGCGGGCCAGCCCGGGGACGGCCTCGAGCATCCGCTGGGCGTAGATGCCCTCCGGGTGGTCAGCGCGCAGGAAGGTCACGAAGTCCTCGCGGACCAGGCAGCGCAGGTCCCAGAGGTCACCGGAGTTGCGGGCCGAGACCACCGCGCGGATCTGGACCATGCCGCCCACGGCGTCGGTGATCTGCATGGAGCACTCGCGCCCGTCCCAGAGCTCCGTGGACTCCACCAGGGCCCGCAGCCGTTCCCGCATGGCGTCCAGGGGCACATTCCAGTCCACGTCCATCAGCACGGTCCCGGACAGCGCTGAGCCGGTGCGCGTCCAGTTCTCGAACGGGGTGGTGGTGAAGTGGCTGGAGGGGTAGATCATCCGGCGGCCGTCCCAGATCTTGACCACCACCGAGGACAGGGTGATCTCCTCGATCGTGCCGAAGGTGTCCTCCATGTCCACCACATCGCCCACGCGGATGGCGTCGGTGAAGGCCAGCTGCACGCCGGCGAAGACGTTGGTCAGGGTGGACTGCACGGCCAGGCCGGCCACCACGGAGAGCACACCGGCTGAGGCCAGCAGGCCGGCGCCGACCGCCCGCACGGAGGGGATGGCCAGCAGGATGGCGGCCACCGCGATCACGATGATCACCGCGTTGAGGATCCGCCGCAGCAGCATGGTCTGGGTGCGGATCTTGCGGTCCCGGCGGTCGTCCACTCCGGCCGCCTGGTACTTGACCAGCAGCCGTTCCTCCACGATCCGCACCACGCGCAGGGCCAGCCACCCCAGGGCAGCCACCACCCCGGCCAACAGCAGGAACCGCACAGCGTCGAACCAGGGCTCACCCTCGGCCGTCAGTCCCAGGGCCACCCGGGCGGCCAGCAGCGCCAGGGCCGTCATCACGGGGATCCGCACCCGCCGGATCTGCTGGCGCAGTTCGGGCCGGCGGCGCAGCACCACGTTGAGCACCAGGGCCACCACGGCCACCAGGGCGATGGCCGCGGCCACCCCGATCAGCATGTTGACCAGGATCCCCAGCACGGGGCCCATCGCCTCCACGGTGCCCTCAGCGGACTCCTGCACCGGGTCAGGGACGGCCTCCTCCACGGGACCGGTGGGATCGGGCCCGGGTTCGGCGAGGGCCACCGGGGCCAGGAGGGACTGAACAGGTGGGGTCAGCAGGGGCATGACCCCAGTCTGACACCGTTCACTCACCGCTCCCTGGACAGGTGGAGAATGGAGACTGAGTCACTCTCACCCGTCTCAGCACCGTCTCCGGAAGGACCCCATGCTCTCCCTCACCGATCTGCGCGGCCAGGACGTCGATCCCCTCTCCGTGCTGCCCCGGGCCGAACTGGATGTGAGCTCCGCGGTGGAGACCGTCCGCCCGATCCTGGACCAGGTCCGTGACGGCGGCGTCCAGGCGGTGCTGGACCTGGGAGAGCGTTTCGACGGTGTCCGCCCTCCCTCCCTGCGGGTGCCGGCTGAGGCGCTGGAGCGTGCGCTGGAGCAGCTGGACCCCACGGTCCGTGCGGCCTTGGAGGAGTCCATCAGCCGTGCCCGCCGCGTGCACAGCGCCCAGATGCCGGAGGACTCCACGGTCGAGCTGGGCGAGGGGGCCGTCGTCGTGAACCGCTGGGTGCCGGTGAACCGGGTGGGTCTCTATGTCCCCGGAGGCCGCGCCGTGTACCCCTCCTCGGTGGTGATGAATGTGGTGCCGGCCCAGGCCGCTGGTGTGGCCTCGCTGGCGGTGGCCTCACCCCCGCAGGCCGAGCACGGCGGGCTGCCGCACCCGGTCATCCTGGCCGCCTGTGCCCTGCTGGGTGTGGACGAGGTGTACGCGGCCGGCGGCGCCCAGGCGGTGGCCATGTTCGCGTACGGCGTGAGGGACGACGACGGCACGCAGGTCTGCGCCCCGGTGGACCTGGTGACAGGTCCGGGCAATGTGTATGTGGCCGCGGCCAAGAGGGCGCTGCTGGGGACCATCGGGATCGACGCCGAGGCCGGGCCCACGGAGATCGCCGTGCTGGCTGATGCCACCGCGGACGCCGCCTGGGTGGCCGCGGACCTGATCAGCCAGGCTGAGCACGACCCCCTGGCCGCCTCCGTGCTGATCACCACCTCCCCGGAGCTGGCGGCGGACGTGGTCCGGCAGATCGAGCAGCAGGTGCCCGGCGCGGCCCAGGAGGAGCGGATCCGCCAGGCCCTGGGTGGGGAGCAGTCCGGGATCCTGGTGGTCTCGGACCTGGACACCGCGATCACCGTGGCGGACGCCTACGCCGCCGAGCACCTGGAGGTGCACACCGAGAACGCCGCTGAGGTGGCGGACCGGATCTCCAACGCCGGCGCGGTGTTCGTGGGCGGGCACTCCCCCGTCCCGCTGGGCGACTACTCCTCCGGGTCCAACCACGTGCTGCCCACCGGCGGCTCAGCACGGTTCTCCTCCGGACTGAACACGGTGACGTTCCTGCGCCTGCAGCAGCAGATCCGCTATGCGGAGACCGGACTGAAGGAGCTCGCGGACAACATCTCCGCCCTGGCCGACTCCGAGGGCCTGCCCGCCCACGGCGCGGCCGTGCGGCTGCGGTTCAGCTGAGTGTGACGTTCTGTGGCGTGAAGGCGGCCCCCGTTTCCGGCACCGCGTTCCGGCATGTGGACGGGGCTTTGACCTGCCCCGGGCCGCTGTCCTAGCGTCATACCCAGAATCACGAGTCCCCGCCGATGCAGCCCTGGCTGGCGGGACGGCAACCCTCTCACGCAGTAGTGGGGTGCTCCAGGTGATGATTCGGTCGCTCGGACCACCCCGGGTGACAAGTACAGCGTCACTGAGTCCAGCGGTCCCGTCCGGGCCGCCGGACAGCCCGGACGGGACCGCTCAGCTGAGCAGAATCGCCCTGGCACAGCCGCGCACGTTCAGGAAGGCCTGACCATGACCGCCTTGGCCACTCACGAGTCCACCGCACTGGAGACGGACACCGTCCTCTGCACCGACCTCTCCGCGCTCTCCCTGCGCAACGCGTTCTCCCATTTCCCCTCCGGCGTTGCCGCCCTGGCCGGCTATGCCGACGGCGTCAAGGAGGGGCTCGTGGCCTCCTCCTTCACCGTGGGCGTCTCCCTCGACCCGCCGCTGGTCTCCTTCGCCGTCCAGAACTCCTCCCGCACCTGGCCTCGGCTGCGCCGCGCCGAACGGATCGGCGTCTCCGTGCTGGCCGAGGGGCATGACCAGGTCTGCCGCCAGATGGCCAGCAAGGACGGAGACCGGTTCGCCGGACTCGGCCTGCAGGTCACCGAGGACGGCGCCGTGCTGCTGGAGGGGGCCGCCCTCTGGCTGGAGACCTCCGTCTACGCCGAGCTGCCGGCCGGGGACCACCAGATGGTGCTGCTGCAGGTCCACGGCGTCTCGGACCAGTCCGGCGAGCACGAGCCGCTGGTGTTCCACCGCTCGGCCTTCCGCAACCTGCGCACGGCCGAAGGCAACCAGTGACGAATCAGTAGGACGTCCTGCATCTTTCCCAGCGACCTCCCAGCTGGCTCCAGGCCCACTCCCACACCCGACTCCTACAGTGGTGACTACCTCATCAAGGTGCGAGTGATGACATAGAGGCCCCGGGCCCGGCGAGAATGCGTTCCCCTCACGCAGCCGGCCCGGGGTCTCTCACTGTCTGCCGCCAGGGCACCGAGACACCTGTGCCTGGCCGCTGACTACGATGTCGGAGATGACTCCTCCACCTCCTGCTTCCAGAACCCCGTCCGGCCCCGTCCGCCTGGACGCCTGGCTGTGGGGCGTGCGCATGTACAAGACACGCTCTGCCGCCACCGCCGCGGTCCGTGCCGGCCACGTCCGAGTCAACGGCGCCCCGGTCAAGGCCGCACAGTCTGTGACGGTGGGAGACACCATCCGCCTGCGCCAACCCGGCCGGGAACGGATCCTGGAGGTGACCGGACTGCTCTCCAAACGGGTGGGAGCACCGGAGGCGGTCCGGCACTACATCGACCACTCACCACCGCCTGTCCCCCGGGAGATGATGGCCGTCCCGGTGCGGGAGCGCGGGGCGGGGCGTCCCACCAAACGCGACCGTCGGCAGATGGATCGGTTGCGCGGACGGGACTCCGAACCACCCCTGTGAGAGCAGACGGGTGAACTCTGGGCGAACTCCGTGTCTGCTCTTTTCGGACGGTGTCCAATCACTGAGGAAGCCAGTACCATCGATCTCGAAGTTGTAGTAGCTGTCCGTCTTGAAGCGGTCCACCAGCCGGCCCCCCGGGCCTGTCGGAGTCGTGCAAGCGGTGCAACACATCGCTTCATCCCGCCGGAACACCGGTGGGCGACACCGAATGAAAGGGGCCATCATGGCTACCGGTACCGTCAAGTGGTTCAACGCTGAGAAGGGCTACGGCTTCATCTCTCCGGACGACAACTCCGCTGACATCTTCGTGCACTTCTCCGCCATCGAGGGCTCCGGCTTCAAGGAGCTGCAGGAGGACCAGAAGGTCGAGTTCGAGTCGCAGCAGGGCCCCAAGGGCCTGCAGGCCGCCTCGGTCCGCCCTCTCTGATCTGACTCGACCGCCCGGCTCGCTCTGAGCCGGCACCGGCACACCACGGCCGCTCACCCACCCGGGTGAGCGGCCGTCGTCGTAGTATCCCTGTCCGCCAGAGCACATTAGGGTGGATCCATGGAATTCAGGTATCTCGGCAACAGCGGACTGAAGATCTCAGAGATCATCTACGGCAACTGGCTCACCCACGCCTCCCAGGTGGAGAACGAGATCGCCCACCAGTGCGTGGCCACCGCCCTGGAGCAGGGCATCACCACCTTCGACACGGCGGACACCTACGCCAACACCCAGGCCGAAGTGGTGCTGGGCGAGGCCTTGAAGGGGCAGCGCCGCGAGTCCCTGGAGGTGTTCACCAAGGTCTACTTCCCCACCGGCCCCAAGGGCCCCAATGACACGGGGCTGTCCCGCAAGCACATCATGGAGTCGATCAACGGCTCGCTGCAGCGCCTGCAGATGGACTACGTGGACCTCTACCAGGCCCACCGCTATGACGTGGAGACCCCGCTGGAGGAGACCATGCAGGCCTTCGCCGATGTGGTGCGTGCCGGCAAGGCCCTGTACATCGGCGTCTCCGAATGGCCGGCGGACAAGATCCGGGAGGCCCATGGGATGGCCCGGCAGCTGGGCATCCAGCTGATCTCGAACCAGCCCCAGTACTCCATGCTCTGGCGGGTGATCGAGCCCGAGGTGGTGCCGACCTGTGAGGACCTGGGCGTCTCCCAGATCGTGTGGTCGCCCATGGCCGAAGGCGTGCTGACCGGCAAGTACCTGCCCGGCCAGGAGCCGCCGGCCGGATCCCGCGCCACCGACGAGAAGGGCGGCGGGAAGAAGATGATCGCCGGCTGGATGCGCGACGAGGTCCTCACCGCCGTGCAGAAGCTCAAGCCCGTGGCGGACAACGTGGGCTGCACCATGGGTCAGCTGGCCATCGCCTGGGTGCTGAAGAACCCCAATGTGGCCGGCGCGCTGGTGGGCGCCTCGCGTCCGGAGCAGCTGGTCGAGAACGTCAAGGCCTCCGGCCTGTACCTGGACGACTCGACCATGGCGGCCGTGGATGCCGCCGTGGGCCACATCGTCACCGACGATCCGAGCAAGGTGGCCGTGCCGGAGGGGCGTCTGACCTGAGGCCCTGGTCACATTCGCTCACATGAGACCTTGCCGAGACGCCAGATCACAGTAAGATAACTCTTACGCCGGTGCTGTCCGTTCCGCTGGACGGAGCGGGCAGCACGGGGCCAACCCTGCAGAGGGACTCCGGCTGATCAGGGGGAGATCATGCCACGCGTCGACTCGACCGTGTCACCCAGCCCCAGCCGAGCGAGCGCGATTCGAGCGCAGTCATCCCCCAGGACCTCTCCTCGCCGCACCGCCTCCGCCCTGACCGGTGCCGCCCTGCTCTGCTCCGCCCTGGTCACCGGCGCCCTCCCGGCCGCGGCCGACACCCTGCCTGAGCCCTCCCCCTCACCGTCCGAGAGCATCACCCCCACCACGGCCCCGCCCCTGGTGAGCTGCCCGGGTCTGCTGGTGATCAGCGGCCGCACCGAATCCGCGCGAGTGGAGGTCGGCGACGCCTCAGTGACCATCACCGCCGGACGCTCCACCGCCGGCGGACAGGTGAGCGTGTCCGGGCTGACCGTCACCTACACCGCCCCCACCGACTACGCCGGAGAGGATTACATCCCGGTCACGGCCACTGACACAGAGGGCACCACGAGCAGCTGCGAGATCACGGTCAAGGTCGAGGCGGCCCCCACCCCCACACCGGAGCCGGAACCGGAGCCGACCGTCTCTCCCACGCCGGAGCCCCCCACTCCCGCCCCTGCTCCGAGCACCACTCCGGCGCCCACGTCCGCACCGCCGTCCACCGGCACGCCGTCCTCCCCGGCACCGGCGCCCACCACCACGTCTGCGCCCACCCCCACCTCGGCTCCCACGGCCACCGCCCCTGCGCCGACCACCTCACCCGGCACCCCCGGCCCCGCGCCCACCTCGGCCCCAGCCCCGTCGCCCGCGCAGCCCAGCCCCGACTCCCCTGCCGAGTCGAACCGTCAGGACGGACCCCTGCTGCCGATCGCCCTGGGCTCAGGTCCGGGGGCCGGCTCTGCAGACGGTGGCACCGCCCCGCTGGCTCCAGGCAGCCCACCGGACAGCACCATCGCCCCGGCGGCACCCACGGTCCAGGAGCCCACGCTGGCACCGGAGACGGTGATCGTGGAGACCCCTCAGGACCAGGCTGGACCGGACGCTTCAGACACCCGTGACCTGGTCTCAGACTCCCAGAGCTCGTCCCTGGTCTGGGTGGTCCCGCTGCTGCTCCTCGCCGCCCTGGCCGTGGGTCTGATCGGCCTATGGCGCAGCCGCCGCGAGGTCTAGACTGGGCGCACACGGCCGGGTTCGGCACCAGCGCCACACCCAGGCCGCCTGACCCACTGGAGGTGCGTGATGTCCCGTTACGAGGATGAGCTCGACCAGCAGTTCGTGGACGAGGTCGAGGACGATCTGGAATCGCCGGAGGACGGCCGTGACGGCTCCCCCGCCGAAGGCTCCTCGGACGATCCTGACTCTTTGGACGCCATCGATCCGCTGCGCCGAGACACCTACCTACTGGACGGGGACGAGGACTACAACCGCGTCCCGGACTATCAGGAGCGCGGCGAGTACTCCGAAGACGATGAGCCCGAGGAGGACGAGGACGATCTGGCCTTCGAGGACGACGGCTCCGAGGCGTTCCGCGACCCGGACAATCCGGACGATGACTGGACCCCGCGCGACCTCGAGGATGAGGACGAGGACGAGCGCTGAGCCCCGGGGCCGTCCCCCAGCTCACCTCACCTAGCTGCGGTCCGGACCGGTCCTGCCGCTGATCACCCGTTCCACCCCGGAGGCGGCCAGCACGAAACAGGCGAACCACACGCCGGCCGCTGGCCCCAGGGGTGCGGCCACCAGACCGGCGAGGGCCGGCAGTGCCACCTGCCCCACCCGGTTGCCCACCAGGCGCAGTGCCAGCGCCGGTCCGCGCCAGGCGTACGGGACGGCCTGGGAGATCTGGGTCATGGTCAGCGGCTGTCCCAGTCCCAGCACGAATCCGCCCGCCGCCATGAACAGCACCGCGAGCAGCATCGACTGCCACACGGTCAGCGCCACCGGCACCAGCCCGATCCCCACGGCGGAGACCAGCAGCGAGACCAGGATCAGCGAGTTCCTGGTCCACCGGCGCGAGATCCACGGCAGGAACACGCGCGAGAGCACCGAGAACCCGCCGCGCACAGCCAGCAGCACGCCCACCCAGAACGGGGCCACTCCGGCCCGCTCGCCCACCAGCGGCATGAACGCGGTGAGGATGTCCAGCATGGCAAGCAGCGCCAGGGCGGCGAACATGTGGGACGGGATCCCCGGCACCTTCAGGATGGCGAGCATCGTGGGCCTGCCTTCAGCACCGGCGGCAGACGCGGTTCCCGACGCCGTCCCCTCTCCTGAGGTGCCTCGGGTCGCCTGAGCTGCCAGGCCGTCGTCGGGGTCCGTGGTGGACCTCCGGCGGGCGGAGCCGCCGTCCGGGCGCAGGGCGAGCATGACGGGGACCGCGAGCAGGGAGATGCCGGCGCCGAGCCAGAGTGAGGCGGTGATGCGGTCGTCGAATCCGGCGTCGGTGGCGGACTCGGCCAGCGTGGTGTTGCCCAGGATGAGCCCGGAGAGCAGCGGTCCAGCCATCTGGCCCACGGAGAACGCCGCCGTGAACCAGCCGAAGGCGGCGTCCATCAGGTGGGCGGGGGCGCGCCGGCCGATGGCGGCCTGGCCGGCGATGGTGAAGACCAGGTGACCCATGCCCAGCACGGCCGAGGCGACCATGATCACCAACACGGACTGGCCCAGCGCCAATCCGACGCCGCTGATCGCCATGACGGCCGCGCCCAGAGCGATGATGCCGCGCAGGGAGGGCAGCCGTGCGGTGGACCGACCCAGCCACATGGCGGTGAACAGCGGCAGGATGGCGTAGGCGGCGGTGGCCAGGCCGATCGCGGCCTCGTCCGCCCCGATCTCGATCAGCCGGTAGCTGGTGACCGGGCGCAGCAGGTTCAGGGAGGTCTGGGTCAGGATGGCGGCCACCACCATCACCCACAGCCAGGTCAGGTCTCCACGGGCGGGCCTGCTGCTGGCGGTGGAGCCGCTGGAGCCGGACCCGGTCACCGGTGCAGTGCCGCCGAGGACGGGGGCGCGAGCAGCGCGCGGGCGGTCAGAGCGAGCATCAGCACCAGGGCGATGATCAACAGCCCGTCCACCGCGATGTACGCGTAGTGCAGGTTGGAGCCGCCGGCGAACTCCCCGGCCAGCACGGCGTCGGTGCGCTGGTTCAGGAACGGGCGGATGGCGGCGAACTTGATCAGCAGCAGCCCCCCGGAGATGAGCCCGAGCAGCCAGAGCCGGTTCGTCCCGGGTGCGGTCAGCCGGGCCCACGGAGGACGTCCGAGGCTGCGCACCAGGGCGACCAGCAGGACCAGGACCAGCACCACTTCGACGATGTTCATGGCGAAGAACACCCGGCGGCCGATGCCCAGTCCCAACGGGATGGTGATGCCCGGCGCGGTGAACTTCAGCGGCGCCTCGATCAGCGAGATCCCGATCAGCAGTCCGAGCCAGACGGCCGGGGTCACCAGCAGCAGCGCCCGCGCCCAGACCGGGCCGCCCGGCCCGGCGGGAGGGGCGGCGGCGGCATCAGCGGCAGCCGCGGTGCGGGGAGCGGACTCGGGTGCGGGGGTCATGCCTCCAGGGTAGACCTGCGGACGGGCGTTCAGCCCTGCTGGCCGCGGGCGGCCGGATGCCGCTGGCCGTAGCCGCGCAGCACCAGGGCGGTCAGCACGCACGCCACGTACACCCCCGCCACCGTGATCCAGCCCAGGGTGAAGTCCCCCGTGCCGTCCCGCAGCGCGCCCATCACCAGCGGACCCAGCGCGAACCCGGTGTACATGCCCATCGAGTTCACCCCGGAGGCCGTCCCGATCCGATGCGCGGGGACCACCTGCATCAGCCCGGCGTTGATCACCACGTTCGCGCCCAGCACGGTGATGCCGTGCAGCGCCGCCCCCACCCAGATCAGTGCGGGGGCGTGCCAGGCCGCCGCACCCAGGAAGGCGGCCACACCCAGAATGGCCCCGGCGGTGATCATCAGCAGCAGGGTGGAGGCCCGCCAGCCTGCCGCCATCCGCCGTCCCCACCAGATCCGGGAGATCACCCCGATCACGCCCGAGGCCGCCGCGGCCACCCCGCCCAGCACCAGGGAGAACCCCAGCTCCTCCACCGCGAACAGGGGCAGGTACACGTTGGTGGCCTGCATGCCGAACCCGGAGAGCATCCCGATCGCCGCGAAGATCCACACCGTGGTGGGCAGACGCGTCGGTGAGGTGGGAGCGTCAGGTGACGGAGCCGGCGTCGGGCCCTGCTGTGAAGGGGCGGCCCTGCCGCCTGCTTCCCGACGACGGCCGGTCACCTGAGGTGAATCCGGCACCACGCGCAGTCCCACGGCCAGCAGGATCAGGGCGACGGCCGCCGCTCCGAGCGCCGCGCCGGTCCAGCCCAGCCAGAGGGCCACCGCGGGGAAGAACAGGCCGGAGAACAGCTGGGAGGCCTGCACGCCGGACTGCTTCACGCCGATCACCCCGGACCGCTTCGCCGGCGGGACCTGCTCGATGATGATGCGGTTGGTGGTGGGGTTGGAGATCGACTGGGCCGGTCCGGCCAGGATCGCGGCGATGATCAGCGCCCAGTACGTGGGGGCGAACGCGCCGACCACGAGCGCGAGCGCCGTGCCCAGGAAGATCAGGATCAGCTGGGCGCGCGGGGTCATCCGGTCGGCCAGGCGGCCCAGCCACATGCTGGAGACCGCGGCGGAGGCGAACACCACGGTGACCACTAGGCCGAGCTGGCCGGCGGTGATGCCCATCTGATCGATCACCAGCGCGGAGGAGACCGAGATGCCGTAGTTGAACAGTGGGCCCACGCCCATGGCGCACAGCAGCACGAACAGCAGCGCCCCGGAGGTGCGGGTGCGCTGGGAGTGCTGCTCGTGCGGCTGGTCTGGCTCGGCGGGGCTGGTCACGGGTTCAGGGTAGCCCCGCCGGCGGACAGGTCAGGACCGGTGACCCACCCGGGACAGGATGGCGGTCAGAGCGGCCCGCGCGGCGGTCCACAGGGTGGGCTCGGGGACCGGGACGAAGCGGGGCGAGTGGTTCACCGGCATGGTGCCCGAGTCCACGGTCTGCTGATCGAACCCGCCGTAGAACCAGAACACGGACGGGACGCCGAGCGCGGTGGGCAGATGGCCGAAGTCCTCCGAGCCCATCTTCGGCTCGGTCTCCAGCACGTTCTCCTCGCCCAGGGTGCTGCGCAGGGCCTCGGTGAGCGCCTGGGTGGCCTCCGGGTCGTTGAGGTTCTTGGGAAAGGTGTAGAGCTCCTCGATCTGCGGTTCCGGGGCACCGGAGGCCTGTGCCTCGGCCAGGATGATGCGGCGGATGGCCGCCAGGACCTGCTCACGGACGTCGTCGTCCATGGTGCGCACGTTCAGGGTGAACTCCGCCCGGTCCGGGATGATGTTCTCCTTCAGGCCGGCGTGGAAGGTGCCCACGGTGACCACGGCCGAACGCAACGGGGCGACCTCACGGGAGACGATCCCCTGCAGGCGGGTGATGATGTGCGCGCCCTGGACGATGGGGTCGATCGAGTCCTGCGGCTGGGACCCGTGGGACTGCTCGCCGAACAGGGTCACCTTCCAGGAGTCGGCATAGGCCATGACCGGCCCGGAGACCAGGCTGACGGTGCCGGCCAGGCCGGGCATCACATGCTGGCCGTAGACGATCTCCGGGTGCGGGGCCTTGTCCCAGAGTCCGTCCTCCACCACGGCCGCGGCTCCGGCCCCGGTCTCCTCGCCCGGCTGGAAGATCAGCACCACGGTGCCGGACCACCGGGCGGTGTCTGCGGCCAGGACCTCGGCGGCGGTGAGCAGGGCCGTCACGTGGGTGTCATGACCGCAGCCGTGCATGACCGGGACCTCGGTGCCGTCCGGGAGGGTGCCGCGGGCCGTGCTGCGGTAGGGCACCTCCGACTCCTCCTCGATGGGGAGGGCGTCCGAGTCCGCACGGAAGCCGACCACAGGTCCGTCCCCGTTGCGCAGGATCCCGACCACGCCGGTGCCGCCGCAGCGGACGTGCTCGATCCCGAGCCGGTCCAGCTGGGTCTCGATGAACTCGGCCGTGCGGTGCTCCTGCATGGACAGTTCCGGGTGGGAGTGCAGGTGCTGGTACACCTCGAGCATCCGCTCGCGCACCTCGGCGGGGATCTCGGGGACCTGGGGGACGGAGGTCTGGGTGCTGGGTGAGGTTCCGGCAGAGGTGCTCATGGGCGCCAGCGTAACCGTCAGTTCAGCGCACCGACCAGAGGTCGATCACCACACGGTCCGGCTCCCGGCGGCCGGATCCGATCACCACGGTGGACTCCAGCCAGGACAGCTCCGCGCCGGACACCTCGAACCGGGGCGCGCAGCGGAAGTAGATGCGCTCAGCGGGCACCTGCTCGCCCCGGACCAGCGCGGCCACGTCCTCGGCGGATCCTGTGCGATAGGCCAGGTTGGTCACGAACACCCGTTCGCCGGTGTCCGACTCGATCACGTACCGGGCGTCCAGGTCCGTCACCGTCTCGGAGCGCAGCACCTGGAAGTCCGCGCCGCCGGGCAGGATGGTGCCGGTCAGCTCCGGTCCCGTGGCGCTGCCGCCGAGGATGGGGATCATCCGGCGCAGTCCCGCGTGGGTCTGCCCGACCTCCACCGGGGTGCCCACCAGGATCTCCAGGTGGGTCAGGTACTCCAGCTCTGGGGCAGCGAGCCCGCCGCTGTGCGGATCAGCCATCAGCCGCGGCGGCCCTCGGGGCGGGTGGAGTCGTCCACGATCGGGGTGGATCCGGTGTCCGTGCGGCGCGAGACCGGGTCCTGGTCCGTGCCGTGGGTGGCCGGATCCGCATCCCGCACGGGCTTGACGCCACCGGTGCGCTGCTGACCGCCGGTTCCGGACGAGCCGCGTCCGCCACCCTCCACCGCGTCGCCGCCCTGCTCAGCGACCCCTGCTCCCCCGGCCCCCTGGCCGCGGTGAGCCGAGGCACCTGCCAGAGCGTCGTCGTCGTGGTGTCCGTTCTGACCGCCCTGGGCCAGAGCGGCGCGCAGCTCATGCAGCGGCAGCGCAGAGGTCTCGGTGGAGACCGCTCGGCGGGTGCGGGTCTGCTGCCTCTCCGGGACCAGCTCGTCGCGCCACTGGGGGTTGCGGTCCAGGTAGCCGATGGGTGCGTGCTCGCCGAAGTGGTCGGCGTCGGCCTCGTCCCAGTCGGCGGCCCAGCCGCGCGGGGGCTCGTTGAGCAGCTCGTCCTCGCGCAGCCAGTGGTAGATCGAGGCGTAGGAGCGGGTGTTCAGGTGGTCCACGCGGCGGCGCAGCATGCGGGTGTTCAGCTGCGAGGGCTCGGTGACGCCCATGGACGCCATGATCTGGACCGCCTCGCGCACGGTGAGCTTGTGGTAGTTGTGCACGCGGTGGGACTTGTCCTCCACGTCCAGGGCCTTCATCAAGCGCTCATCCTGCGTGGCCACGCCCACCGGGCAGTGGTTCGTGTGGCACTTCTGTGCCTGGATGCAGCCGGTGGCCATCATCATGGCGCGGGCGGACATGGTGAAGTCCGCGCCCTGGATCAGCCGCTTGACGATGTCCGAGCCGGAGACCACCTTGCCGGCAGCACCGATCTTGATCATGTGGCGCAGACCGGCGCCGACCAGGGCGTTGTGCACCAGCATCAGGCCCTCGGTCAGAGGGGTGCCCACGTGGTCGGAGTACTCCAGCGGGGCCGCGCCGGTGCCGCCCTCGGAGCCGTCCACGATGATGAAGTCCGGGGCGATCCGCTCCTCCCACATGGCCTTGCACATGGCCAGCACGTCCGTGCGGGAGCCCACGCAGAACTTGATGCCCACGGGCTTGCCGCCGGAGAGCTCGCGCAGCTGGCCGATGAACCGGACCATCTCCCGGGGCGTGCGGAAAGCGGAGTGCGAGGCTGGGGAGACGCAGTCCTCGCCGACCGGGACTTCACGGGCCTCGGCGATCTGCGGGGTGACCTTGGCGCCGGGCAGCACACCGCCCAGTCCGGGCTTGGCGCCCTGGGAGAGCTTGATGGTGATGCCCTTGACCTCCGGCAGGGTGGCTTTCTCGGCGAACCGCGCCGGGTTGAACTTCCCCTCCGGGGTGCGGCAGCCGAAGTAGCCCGAGCCGATCTCCCAGAACAGGTCCGCGCCGTTGCCCTGGTGGTACTTGGTCAGTCCGCCCTCGCCGGTCTCATGGATGAATCCGCCCATGCCGGCGCCCTTGTTCATGGCGAGCACGGCATTCTTGGACAGCGAGCCGAAGGACATCGAGGAGATGTTCATCAGCGAGATCTCGGCCGGCTGGGTGCAGTCCGGACCGCCGATCCGCACGGTGGGGATCTGCTCCGGCGGGTTCACGGGGGCGGTGGAGTGCAGCAGGAACTCGTAGCCGATCTCGCCGGTGTCCCGTTCGGTGCCGAAGGCCTTGTGGTCGTCCTGCCCCTTGGAGCGGGAGTAGACCAGGGAGCGGGAGTCGCGGTCGAAGGGCTTGCCGTCGAAGTTGCGCTCGATGAAGTACTGCTGGATCTCCGGCCGGATGGACTCCAGCAGGTAGCGCATGTGCCCGAGCACCGGGAAGTTGCGCAGGATCGCGTGGCGCTTCTGGGTCATGTCCCAGATCCCCAGGATCAGCAGCGCCACCACCACGGCGGCCAGGATGTACCAGCCCGCAGAACCGAGGTTGGCGGCCAGCAGCGTGGCCACGGCGAGCAGGGACAGACCAGCGATGATCAGCAGACGGTTGTTCACCCGTCCATCTTGCCCCGGTTCAGGTGATTTGTCTCACTGGGTGGACGGTGTGCTCCTGGCTGCCCCGATCAGATCAGTTCGTCGCCGTCAGGTCCAGGTACGTGGGAAGAACGGCCACCAGCACACAGGCCAACCACATGACGACGCCCCACGCCAACACTCTCCACGGCACCCAGGTGCCCCGCGCCGTCGCGCGGCTGAAGTGCACCGGCAGGACCGAGTAGAGCAGTGAGAAAGCGAACAGGCCGGCCGCAGAGAACGGGAACGCCTGGATTTGGGCAGCTGCAGCCGTGGCCTGGGCGACCGTGAGGTCCAGGCCGACCCCCGTCAGGCTCCGCATGCCTTCTGACCAGGAGTCGAACAGCCCAGTCGACGAGAACATCATGCCCGCCAGCATTCCCAGCACCACTAGCCAGCCGAGCAGGCGCATGCTCATCAGCGCTCTTCGGCGTTTCGGGGACATGGGGGTCATCCGGGCGATATCGGCGCCCTGACCCGTACCCTGTGCCGCGTCCCCGAGGACCCAGGCGACGAACGCCACCGCTGCGGGGACAGAGGCCAGCTGTCCACCCAGCGTCATGGTGACCATGCTCCAGGCCGGGGCGGGACTGGCGGCGTCGGCTGGCGAGAGTCCACTGAGACCTGCCAGCATCCCCACGAACGGCACACCCCAGAGGGCGTAGGTCAGCGAGAGGACCAGCCCGATGATCAGGGATATGAATCGGCGTGCCTGCCAGGGCAGATGCATAGGTTGTGCCTTTCCGTGGCCGCCTCGGCCGGCCTGGTTCGTACGCGATGGGGAGTTCTCCCCATCGCGCTGGTCCCCCCCCCCCCCAGAGAGGAAAGGAGGTCGAACGACATGACCACGTACAACTTGATTCCTGACCAGGTCGGGGTCGTTGCAACGAACACCCAGGCGGGGCTGTCGGAGATGGAGACCCACCGCAGCTCTGCAAGCACGGGCATCGATGAGGCTGCAGCTTCGTCTGAAAGCCCCGAGGTCGCTGCAGCGTTGTTCAACGTCTGGAACGTCCTCCTCGCACCCCAGTTCGAGGGTGCTGAACAGCGGTTGTCCACCATGGTGAGCGGATTGACGAACCTGGCCTCTGAGTACGACAACGCCAACAGGGTGATGATGGACCGGGCCGTTGCCGAAACAGGTCAAGTTGTCGACGTGGTGATCGAGGACGGCAAGCAGGCATGAGCGTTGCACCCGGACCAACTGAGAGGGCACCGACATGGCATTGAAGACCGATGGCCTCTACGCAACCTGGCCGATCGGCTCTGAGGTGCGCGCAGACGGCGAGAAAATCGCCAAGGCAGGTACGGACTACTCCAACCTGATCAATGACGAACAAGGAACGTGGGATGCCGTCGAGGGCTGCTTCTTTCAACCTGCTGATCAAGTGGAGACGGTGAAGTCCGCCTATGACGACCTGATTGTCCATGGCTTGGTCGTTGCCAATGCCCCGGGCGAGATCAGGGACGCGCTGACGGCCTACGGTGACACTGTTGACGAGTTGCAGAGTGATCGTCGCCACATCACGGGGAGGGTGATCGACTATAACCAGTCGGTCAGAAACTGCGAAGTCAGTCCCGACTCTGGACCGCTCTCGGAAGCCTCCATCCAGGCTGAGATCGACCGGGTGGTGAACGCGTTGCAGACGGCCAAGGATTCTTGCGCCAAAGCAATTGCCGAGATTCAGGCCAGCGTCGACACCCAGATTCTGAACGGACCCGTTCCTACGGCTGTGCAGTTCGCAGCCGGTGAGGGCCTGGACGCCCTGGATTTCAAATCTGTCAGTTACACGACGTTCACGTCGGTCGAGACTCTGCAGAACCGCAATTGGGCCAATCGAATCCGGAACACCCAGATCTCCTTCGATCGGGCTGGCGGATTCCCCTGGATTGAAGCGGACCGTCCGGCTGGCAGCACATCACGGACCACACATCATGCTCCGACTGCCGGAACTCGAACACAGAGCAACTACATCATGCCCATGCCCGCATGGTGGATGACGAAGATCCCCGGACGAGTCGGCCGCTTCTATCAGTCCAGAGTGGGAGACGGATACTCTCTCAAGGGAAACACCACCGTAGAGGCTGACAAGTCACCCTGGTGGTCAAAAGACCCGCGCAAGACCACCACGACCACCACGACACAGCATCGAACCGACGCCATCGACAACGCTGGTGGAAGGTGGGCCACCGCCGGACGCTTCCTCAGCAAAGCCGGATTCGTAGGAGACATCGTCGGCTTCGGCTTCACCGTGCACGATGAGAACGCCCAGGCACTAAACGAAGTGCACACGGATCCGCACTACGCCCATCTGACGGTCGGGGAAAAGCAGGCCGAGGTGGTTCAGAGGCGCAACGTTGCGGTGGCAAGCAACACCACGATCGATCTGGGCATCGCCGGTGGTGCCGCATTGGCTGGCGCGGCAATCGGCGGTCCAGCCGGTGCGGCTGTCGGCTTCGTCGGGCACTGCTCTGCTGGCTGCCGGACCGACACCCCGAGATCTCCTGGATGGCGTCGGTACCCTGCCGGAGTCTCATAGCCTCACGCTGGTGCGGGTGGATAACCAGTCTGTCCCCCGGTTCGCTGTCGCCTAGTTGGGCCTGGGACCCTCGTGGCGTGTGGATCTCTCCGACGCGCCGCTGACCGTCAAGGAGCTCGATAGGACGCGGGACACCGGACGCATGGTTGCTCTGACATCATCTTCGGCTGCAGCTCGCCGCTGCGAAGGGGCGCCCGTCCTGGACGTGCACCTCGACCAGGACGATGCCCAATCGGTTTTCTCCCTCATCATGATCGATGGAGTAGGACTCTTCCAGCCCGTCCCTGCCGATGACAGCGCGATGACAGACGCCAGCTTGCTCCGCCTGGTGACGGCCGGCTCTCGAGCCGTCAGTGATGTCATTATCGGAATCGTCTCGCAGGCAGTCTCTGAAGAGTGAGAGACCTGAGAATGGATAAGGTCACCAGATGTGGGGCGCCGGTTTGCGAGAACCGGGCAGGGCGGCGTCCACGCGCCACTGGTGCAGCCAGTCGGGGATCTGACGGCCGTCCGGGTTGGGCTGCCCCAGTTCCTGCTCCACGGCGCGGAGGATGTCCTCGTTGGAGACCGGTCCGTCCTTGCTGACCAGTCGGGTGGCCACGTAGGCACGGACGTAGATCTCCCCGTCCACCACGAAGCGCTGCTCGAACCAGACCGACTTGTCATCGGTGCCAAGCATCTTGGTCTCCAGGGTGTACTGCTGCCACAGGTTGATCGAGCGGCGGAAGGTGATCTGTTCGGACTGCACCACCGGGGACCACTTGTTGCGGCGCATCAGGTCCCAGACGCCCGAGCGCATCATCAGGTCGAACCGGCCCAGGTCCATCAGGGAGAAGTACATCCCGTTGTTGATGTGCACGGCCACGTCCACGTCCGTGGGCAGGGCGCGCAGCGGGAGGGACGAGGTGTCCCAGATGGTGAGCTTGGACTTGCGGCGGGCGCGGATCAGCAGCAAGAGCGTGCGGAAGATCAGATGCATGCTCCCCATGGTGCCACGGTTGGTTACTGACGAGTAGCCTGCGAGGTCGGAGCGGCGATGATCGATCCTCAGGAGCCGGAGAACAGCTCGCGGAGGTCGTCGGCGGTGATGGACTGGCTGAATGCGGCGTCCTCGTCCGTCAGAGAGCTGAACAGGGCGGCCTTGCGCTGCTGCAGGGCCAGCACCTTCTCCTCAATGGTGCCCTCGGCCACGAGCCGGTAGACCATGACGTTCTTGGTCTGCCCGATCCGGTGGGCACGGTCGATCGCCTGTGCCTCGGCTGCGGGGTTCCACCAGGGGTCCAGCAGGATCACGTAGTCCGCCTCGGTCAGGGTGAGTCCGAACCCTCCGGCCTTGAGGCTGATCAGGAACACGGAGGCGTTGCCCTCGCGGAACTCATTGACCACGTCGCCGCGGTTGCGCGTGGAGCCGTCCAGGTACGAGTAGGTGACGCCCGCAGCGGAGAGCCGTTCGGCCACCCGGCCCAGGAAGGAGGTGAACTGGCTGAACAGGATGACCCGGTGCTGTTCGGCCAGGATCTCCTGGAGCCGTTCCATCAGGTCCTCGAGCTTGGATGAGGGCACCTCGGCGTACTCCTCGTCCACGATCGCCGGGTCCAGGGCCAGCATGCGCAGCAGGGTCAGAGAGCGGAAGACGATGAACCGGTTCTTGTCCAGGTCCTGGATGAGGCCGAGGACCTTCTGCCGCTCACGCTGGAGCACCTGGTCGTAGAGGCGGCGGTGCTTGGGCTGCAGGGGCACCTCGACCACCTGTTCCTGCCGTTCGGGCAGGTCCTGGGCGACCATGTCCTTGGTGCGGCGCAGCATGAACGGCCGGATCCTGCGGCGCAGCCGGGCCATCCGCTCCTGGGCGCGGCGTGCGCCGTCGTCCGAGGGGTCTGGGTCCTCGATCGGCTTGATGTACTCCTGGGAGAACACACGCGGGGAGGCGAACAGGCCCGGTGCAGTGACGTTGAGCAGGGCCCAGAGGTCGGAGAGCGAGTTCTCCATGGGGGTGCCGGTGATGGCCAGCCGGAACGGCGCCCGCACGGCTTTCACGGCTCCGTGCACCTTGGATGAACGGTTCTTGATGAACTGGGCCTCGTCAGCGATCAGTCCGGTCCACTCCAGCGCTCCGTACTCCTCCTCGTCCAGGCGGAGCACGGCGTAGGAGGTGACCACCACGTCGGCCCCGGCCCGAGCTTCGGCGAGGTCGGTCTTGCGCTTGCGGGCGGTGCTGTCCAGCACGCGCACGTCCAGTCCGGGAGCGAACCGGGCTGCCTCCTGAGCCCAGACGGAGACCACGGAGGAGGGCGCGACCACCAGGAAGGGCGGATCCTCCGGGCGCAGCTGGCGGGCGCGGACCACCAGGGCCAGGGTCTGCAGGGTCTTGCCCAGTCCCATGTCATCGGCCAGGATCCCGCCCAGGTGGTGCTCGTAGAGGAAGCTGAGCCACTGGTAGCCCTCGAGCTGGTAGGAGCGCAGGGTGGCGTCGAGTCCGGGGGGCGCCGGGACCTCCGGGATCTGCTCCAGGTCCCGCAGCGCCCCGACGGTCTCCCGCCAGCTGACCGCCTCGAGCGACTCCTCGGCCAGGTCCTCGAAATCCTCCCACAGGGTCACCTGATAGCGGCTGATCCGGGGCTTGTCCGGCTCCCACTCCCCCAGCTGCTGGGCCTCGGCGATCAGGTCCCGCAGCTGGTCGAAGACGGGGTCGTTGAGGTTGAAGTAGGTCCGGTCCGGCAGGATCACGGACTTCTTGCCGCCAGCGAGCGCGGAGAAGACGTCCACGAAGGGGATGAGCCGCTCGCCCAGGGTGATCTCGAAGCCGAGGTCGAACCAGTCGGTGCGGGTGGTGTCCTCGGTGGTCATCTGGGTGATGCGCACGCGCGGCGCCCCGGTGAGCTCCTCATAGTCGGGCAGCTCTCCGGTGACGTTGACCTCCACGTGGTCCACGTCCAGCAGCTGGGGCAGGATGTGCTCGGCGAAGCGGGCGGTGGCCACCCCGTCCAGGGTCTGCTCATCCGTGGCCAGCGCGTCCGGCCAGATCAGTCGCACGGCCTCCAGCACAGTCTGCTCGTGCTGCAGCTGCCGCCCAGCGCCGACTCCCCTGCGCAGCACCGGCAGCTGCCGGTCCGGGGCGCTGTACTGCCAGAACCAGCGCAGTTCGGTGCGGTCATCCCCGGAGTAGACGGCCTGCAGCACCAGCACCGGCGGGGCCACCTCGGCCAGCTTCACGGTCTGGTCCGCACTGGTCACCTGGACCTGGGCCTGCAGACGCGGGGTGAACTCCCGCAGGAACTCACCCTGTTCCTCGCTCGGGATGATCATCTGCCCGCCCCGGTCCAGCAGCTCCCGAGCGGGGGCGGGGATCTCGTCCGCCGTGGGAATGAGCCGCAGCCGCACGGACCCCTTCGAGCTCCGGCCTGGGGACTCGGGCAGCTCCACGATGAACACGCCATAGGGGCCCACGCGGCGCGGGGTCTCCAGCTCCTCGCCGTCCGCCCCGACGACGACGCGCACGGCTATCGGTGAGGGCCCCTTCGTGACGGTGTCCAGGGAGGCGGCCGGATCCGTCTCGCCCAGGTCCAGGTGGACGGAGGCCTGATCGGTGGCGAGACTGACGTGCCCGAGGATTCCCCGGGGGTCGAACTCCACGCCGAGTGCCACGGCGCGCTGGAGCAGCAGCCAGGCGGCGGGGCTGCGGAAGCTCTCCCACTGCAGTTCGGCCTCGCTGCCATGCAGGTGCGGATTGTCTGCCTGGTAGAGCCGGTAGAGCTGGCCGAAGATGTCTGCGTGGTCCCGGCGCAGTCCGAACTGGGTGCCGGGGTACTGGAACGCGCGCCAGGTCAGTCCGCCCTTGATCCAGTTGTCCTTGGCGCCGGGTTTGAGCGGGATCAGACGGAGGCTGAAGCGGTTCTCCGGGTTCGTCAGGTCCTCGAGCGTGGTGGCGGTGGCACCCCAGCGGCGCGCACCGGGCTGGGGTTCGGTGCGCAGCTCCACGCCGATCGCCAGGGGCATCTCAGCGGCGGGCCGTTGGGTGAGGGGCCCGCGCGATCCCGCTCCCCCGGGGTTGCCGGAGAGCACCTGCCGCCAGGACGGCGGTGCCGGTGGCTGGGGTGCCTGGTAGGGCATCGGCGCAGCACCCGTGACACGGGACCTGGCCGAGGTCAGCGCCTCCGGTGGACGCACCTCATGGGAGCCCGGCAGGCGCAGGTCTGCCGGGTTGTAGGGTGCAGAGCCCGGGTCGTACTCGTCCCCGTCCCGACCATTCACCTGCTCCGGTGCGTGATCTGCGAGAGGTGAGGGGCCGTCGTCGGGAAAGCCGTGGGGGTTTGCGGCCCGCAGGGCGCGGCTGGTGGACTCGTACATCAGGGCGGCCACATGCTTGCACTCCGGTGCGACGGGGCAGGTGCACGAGCTGCGGATGGGACGCCAGAGCCGGACGGAGGCGGGGCCGGTGATGGTCTGTTCGTCCGCGTCCGGCCAGAGGATGACCGCGGCACCGTAGGCGTTGTTGCCGCTGCCGGCGACCGTGCCGAACAGGGTGCCCTGGAGCTGACGCTTGCCCTCGCGCGTGGTGCCGGTGCCGTCGATCGACCACTGCAGGCGGGTGACGGCGCCCTCTTCGGCGTAGATCCAGCCACGTTGGGCAGACTGCGGACCCACGAGCTCACGGATCTCGGCACGGCTGATCTGCGGGAAGGACGGTGCCTGGGCGTTCTGCAGCGCAGAGTTCCAGTTCGAGCGGGGTGGCTGGGAACGGCCTCCGCTGTAGTTCCGTCGCGACATCATGACTCCATGCTGTCACCTGTGGCGGACGAGGTGGGACGCGGGGGCGGATCTGAGGGGTGTGTGGGGACGGCGGGGGCGGACCGGTCCGCTGTGGAGGAGTCGGGCTGACGTGCTGTGGCCGACCAGGCCAGCCCGGTGCCCACGCCCATGACGAGACCGACGCCCACCATGCCCCAGTTGCCGGAGGCGAGGGACATCAGCACGCCGAAGAGGATGCCGGCCGGCACGGTGAGCAGCAGGCGGCGGGGCGAGGGGGTCATGGGTTCACGGTACTGAACGTCATGCTCGGCGGCGGGGAGCGCTGTGCTGGGTGAGGATGCGTTCGAGCCGTGAGGGGTTGCGCAGATCCAACCAGATCCAGCGGGCCACGTCATGCCCGGCTCGGCGGAGAGCATCCTCGCGTCGCTTCTCTGCCACGACGGTCTCGCTGGGCGGTGTGGAACCGGCGAAGGTGCCGGAGTACTTCTGCAGACCGTCGAACTCGCCGACCAGGCCGGTGGACCTCCAGAGACCGTCCACCCGGGCGATGAGCTGGCCGGCGGCGTCCCGGATCTCCACCTGCGGCTCGGGGAGTTCGAAGCCGAGGTGATGGATGACCACCCGGCTTAGTGACTCACCTGCACTCTCTGCGCGGGCGTCCGCGAGGGCGAGGACCGAGTCGAACCGGAGCTCCTGGGCCCGGGAGGGGAGCGTGTCCCGGAGCGCGGTGACGGTGGTGAGACCATCGGTGTGGCGGTGGAGGTAGGCATCGAGCGGCGGGACGGCGAGCTCGAGGTCGCCGGTGCGCATCAGGGCCACCAGGGCGATGGGTGCTGGGTCGGCGAGGACCGTGCCGACGAAGGTCCCGTCGCTGAGGGTGACCGGGACAGTCTGCGCAGGGTAAGAGGGGTGGCTGGGCAGGTTCCAGTGGCCGTGGACGACGGGAAGATCCGGCAGACGATGCGGGACGGTGCCGGTCTTGGCGAGAGCCCGGCGCAGAGTCTCGGCGGTGGTGCGATTGCCGTAGGGGGATTCTCGCTTGCGGCGTCGCGCTGACGGACGGGCAGCGGCCCGGAAGCTGATGGTGGCGGGCGTGGACACCAGCGGGAGACCATGCACCGCAGCAGCCGAGGCACCGGCCAGGACGAAGGGCTGCTGCACACTCTGGGCGTAGGCAAGGGCATTGAGCAGGTGCCGGTCCCACGGCACAGCCTTCAGCCACACCTCTGTGGGGCAGTAGACCCCGCGTGCCAGACGGACCAGATGCCCACGATGGAAGTCCCGGTCCAACGCTCGGGCGAAGGCTCCGCCGTCTCTGCGGTGGGTCACGATCAGCGGGCTCGAGGACTCGTGACGTCCGGCGGACGGACTGCCTTCGAGAGTGGAAACAGTGGTCATGCGTCCAGACTGGCGAAGGCGCGGCGCACGAGAGTCGGGCCGGCTCCGGATCACGGCCGGACCGTGGACAGCTCGGTGCGCACGGTCCGCTGTGCAGGAACGCGTGGGCTCGTCCGACCGTGGTAGACGGGTGGATCTGAGAATGTGTCGTCTCTGCGACTTGTCGTACCGGCAGTCGGTACGACAAGTCGCAGAGACGACGCAGAATGCTCAGAGGCGGCCCGGGGAGGTGCCCCGGGCCGAACCGATCAGAGCAGGTGGTCGGTCAGGCCGTCCGGGGTGCCGAAGCGGTGGGCGGTGATGGCGATGGCCTGCTCGTGCAGGTACGGAAGCAGCTCCACGTCGCCGGCGGAGACCACCGGGCCCGAGTACACGGCCAGGTCCGGGGACCCCTCCACGGCCTCGAACAGTGCCTTCACCGCAGCGCGGGAGCCCTCCGGATCGCCCGCCCAGTCCATGACCAGGCGCACGCGGGGGTCCCCGCCGCCGTCGGCCGAGGCCGGGACGCGGGTGCGCTGCAAGGCCCGGCCGTGGAACGCGGCGGTGTCCTCCACCACCACGGTCACGTCGCGGGCCGCCCGTAGTGCACCGAGCACCTCCTCGGGCAGCTCGGTGGGGGCGCTCACCGTCAGCGGGGCGTCCGAACGCAGGCCGGCCGCGATCACGCGCAGCAGGTGCACCAGCGGGCCGGACTCCCAGCGGACCAGGGTGGGGACCGGCAGGTGGCGCAGCACGTTGCGCTCGGCGATCAGCCCGGAGATGTCCTCGGCCACGCCGAAGGTCTGCTGCCAGGCGGCCTCGTCCAGGGCTGCCGCGGCCGAGAGCCAGTTCAGCTCCTCCACCGAGGGACCCTCACCCTGGATGCGCCCGGCCGCGGCGATCAGTCGACCTGCCGCGCCGCCGTCGGTCCCTGCCGCGGAGGCGGCCGAGGGGGTCTGCAGCGTGGAGCGCAGGATCGGCTCGTCATGCCACGTGCCCAGCCCGTGCAGGTAGTGCGGGCCACCGGCCTTGGTGCCCGCACCCACGGCGGAGCGCTTCCAGCCGCCGAAGGGCTGACGCCGCACGATCGCCCCGGTGATACCGCGGTTGACGTACAGGTTGCCGGCGTTGACGTTCTCCAGCCAGTACTCGATCTCCTCCGGGTCCAGGCTGTGCAGGCCGGAGGTCAGTCCGTAGTCCACGGCGTTGACCAGGCCGACGGCCTCCTCCAGGGTCTCGGCACGCATGACGCCCAGCACCGGTCCGAAGTACTCGGTCAGGTGCGCATCCGCACCCGGCTGCACGCCGGAGCGGATGCCCGGGGACCACAGACGGCCGGTCTCGTCCAGCTGCTTCGGCTCCAGCTCCCAGGACTCGCCCTCGCCCAGCTGGGTCAGACCGCGCTGGAGCTTCTCGCCGGGCTTCTCGATCACCGGGCCCATCTGCGAGCGCGGGTCGTCCGGGTAACCCACGTGCAGGGAGGCTGCGGCGTCCAGCAGCTGGCGGTGGAACCGCTCGGAGGTGCCCACGGAGCCGACCAGGATGACCAGCGAGGACGCCGAGCACTTCTGTCCGGCGTGGCCGAACGCGGAGTTCACCACGTCCTTGGCGGCCAGGTCCAGGTCGGCACTGGGGGTGACGATCAGCGCGTTCTTGCCGGAGGTCTCGGCCAGCAGCGGCAGGTCCTTGCGGAAGGAGCGGAACAGCTGAGCGGTCTCGTACCCGCCGGTGAGGATGACCTTCTCCACGTCCGGGTGGGCGATCAGGCTCTCGCCGATCTTCTCCTCGCCGCTGCGGTCCAGGGTCAGGAAGGAGACCAGGTGGTCGGCGTCCTGGACCCCGGCCTCGCGCAGGCCCTCGCGGATGGCCTCGAACGCCACGGCGCCGGTACGGGCCGACTGCGAGGCGGGCTTGAACACCACGGGCGAACCGGCGGCGAGCGCGGCCAGCACACCACCCACGGGGATGGCCACCGGGAAGTTCCACGGCGGGATGACCAGGGTCAGCTTGGAGGGCTGGAACGTGGCGCCGCGCACCTCGTCCAGTCCGCGGGCCAGACGGCCGTAGTAGCGCGCGAAGTCGATGGCCTCGGAGATCTCCGGGTCACCCTGGTCCAGGGTCTTGCCGGTCTCGGCGGCGGCCACCTCGAGCAGGTCCGCTCGGCGCTCCTCGAGCTTGTCCCCGATCCTCTGCAGCACGGCCTCGCGCTCGGTCCCGGAGAGGGCACCCCAGGCCTTGCCGGCCTGCACAGCCTTCCCGACGACGTCCTGCACCTCGGCAATGGTGCTCACCTTGGTCTCGCGGACCGTGTCCACCCCCAGGGTGGAGGTGGGGATGTTGGCGATGATCTGGCGTCCCCATTCGCGGTTGGCCGCCAGCGAGGGGTCGGTGTCCGGGGTGTTGGCGAAGCCGTCCACCGGTGCCGGGACATCGCCCAGGTCCCCGGCCAGACGGTTCTGGTTGCGGGCCGGCGCCGGGACGGTCAGGTCCACGTCCTGCACGGAGGCCAGGAACCGCTGCTCCTCACGGGCGAACAGGCGCTGGTCTGAGTCCAGTTCGAACACGGCGGACATGAAGTTCTCCTGGGACGCGCCCTCCTCCAGGCGGCGGACCAGGTAGGCGATGGCCACGTCGAACTCTCCGGGGTGCACCACGGGGGTGTAGAGCAGCAGCGAGCCGACGTCCTTCTTCACGGCCTCGGCCTGACCGGTGGCCATGCCCAGCAGCATCTCGAACTCCACATCCGGTGCGTGCCCGGGTGCCGACTGCTGGGCGCGGGGCACCTGGGTGCCGCTGCCTGCAGACGGCGAGGTGCCGTCGTCGGGCTGGCTGTCCTTCACGTCCTCCGGCCACGCCGTGGTGAGCCCACGCTCCCGGACCAGCAGCAGGGACAGGGCGACGTCGAAGAGGTTGTGCCCGGCCACGCCGATGCGCACGTTGCGGGTGCGCTCGGGTGTCAGGGCGTAGTTGAGCACGCGCTTGTAGTTGGCGTCGGTGGCCTGCTTGGTGGGGCAGGTGGCGACGGGCCAGCCCATCAGGGAGGCCTGCATCTGCTCCATGGGCAGGTTGGCGCCCTTGACCACGCGGACCTTGATGGGCGCGCCACCGGCCTCCACGCGGCGGGCGGCCCACTCCTGCAGGCGGATCATGGCGTCCAGCGCGTCCGGCAGGTAGGCCTGCAGTACGATGCCGGCGGGCAGGTCCTTGAGCTCGGGCTGGTCCATCAGGCGCATGAACACGGCCAGGGTCATGTCCAGGTCGTGGTACTCCTCCATGTCCAGGTTGATGAACGTGGAGGTGTGGTTCTGGGCGGGGTCCTGAGCCTGGCTGGCGGCCAGCTGGTAGAGCGGCAGCAGGTGCTCGGTGACCTCGGTGACGGCCTGGTCGAACGCCCACGGGCTGTGCGGGGCGGTGGCGGCGGAGACCTTGACCGAGACGTAGTCCACGTCCGGACGCTCGATCAGCGTGCGGATCCCGTCCAGGCGGCGCTCGGCCTCCTCCTTGCCCAGGATGGCCTCGCCGAGCAGGTTGATGTTCAGACGGGTGCCGGGCTGCTTGAGCTTGGCGATCGAGGGGCCCAGCTTGGACTCGGTGGCGTCCACGATCAGGTGCGAGACCAGCTCGCGCAGCACCTTGCGGGCCACCGGGACAGCCACCTGGGGTACGAACGGGGCGACCTTGCCGCCGGCGCCCATGGCCGACTTCATGTACCAGGGCAGGAAGCCCGGGACCATGGGGGCCAGCTCGCGCAGCGCCTCAGCGGCGATCTTGGGGTCCTCCGGGCGGACCACGCGGTCCACGAAGCCCACGGTGAAGTCCAGACCGTTGGGGTCCTTGAGCACTCCGGCCAACTGGCGCGCGGAGAAGTTCGCCGGGTACTGACGGGCGTCCTGCAGCCAGGTCTTGACCTGCTCGACGGCGGCCGGGGCCAGGCGTCGCAGGTCAGCCGGGTCTGGGGTGTCGGAGAGCGAGAGCATGGTGGCGCCGGCGCTGGGCGCGGAGTCGTGCGCAGGGGTGTTGGCAGTCATGGAGCGATTGTGTCTGAGAGACACCGTGCGTGAACAGCGAATGTTTCTGCACGGTATCGTTCGGCTTAGACGAACGCTGATGGTGGTTCAGGTGGCACCGTGATTCTGCACCCCCGGACCGGACCCTCACCCCCGTACAGCGGGGTGTGCTTCCGGGGCGGGGGTGAGGAACGATCAGACGGGAGAGTAGATGCTGGAGGTCCGGCGACTGGTGCTGCTGCGGGAGCTGTCCATCCGGGGGTCGGTGACCGCGGTGGCGCAGTCCATGAACATGGCCCCGTCCTCAGTGTCCGCGCAGCTGGCCGTGCTGGAGCGCGAGACCCGGACCGAGTTGCTGCGCCGCTCCGGACGCGGTGTACAGCTCACCGCTGAGGCGCAGGCGCTGGTGGCGCGGATCGACCCCATCCTGGACGCGCTCGAGGAGGCCGAGACCGCCCTGACCCGGGCGCGGAACTCGGTGACCGGGCGGGTGCAGCTGGCCCTGTTCCAGTCGGCGGCGATCGCCCTGCTGCCCCGGGCACTGACGATCCTGCGCGAGCGGCATCCGGAACTGCGCCTGGAGGTGTTCCAGTACGAACCGGAGACCGCCCTGCATGAGACCTGGGTCCGGGACGTGGACGTGGTGGTGGCCGAGCAGTACCCCGGGCACGCCGCCCCGCACTGGCCCGGGCTGGACCGCAAGGAGCTGCTGCGGGACGACCTGCAGCTGGTGGTGCCCGCCGACCTGACCGTGGACGGTGCGGCCCTGCCGAAGGGACGGGAGCTGGAGACCCTGCTGACCGAGCGGCCGCTGCCGTGGGTGATGGAACCAGCCCGGACGGCCACGCGGCACTGGGCCGAGCAGGTGTGCCGCTCCGCCGGGTTCGAGCCGGACGTCCGGTACATCTCCTCGGACCTGCAGTCGCACGTGGGCCTGGTGGCCTCCGGCAACGCGGTGGCCCTGCTGCCCGGACTCATGCTGGTGGACACCCCTGCGGCGGTGCGGCGAATCCGGCTTCCGGGCGACCCACTGCGGACGGTGTTCACCTCCATTCGGTCCTCATCGGCGCAGTCGCCGGCGATCACCGCTGTTCGCGGGATCCTGGAGGAGGCCGCCGCCGAACTCACCCCCGCACCCCGCCGATCATGATCACGACAACTGCCGGTTGAATCGGCGTGTCGCACCATCAACTGCGCACGTGATCTGAAGGGCGGGAGGTCGCGGGTGTTAGTATCTGCGTATGCACGCGGATAAGAAGATTGACCTCGCGACCGTCAGCTCGGACCAGATCGACCTGGCCTCCGAGGTCCTGACCCTGCTCTCCGATCCCACCCGGATCCGGATCGTGCTGACCCTGCAGGAGAACGGCGAGCTCTCGGTCAACGCCCTGGCCGAGGCGGTGGGCAAGAAGCCCTCCGGCGTCTCCCAGCATCTGGCGCGCATGCGCATGGCCCGGATGGTCACCACCCGGCAGCAGGGCACCAGCGTGCTGTACCGGCTCGTGGACGAGCACGCCCTGACCCTGATCGTCGAGGCGCTGAACCAGGCCGAGCACGCCGTGGCCCACGGGCAGCTGCCTCCCCACCACCGGGAGGGCTGAACCGACCATGCTCTCCGTCCTGCGCCACCGCACCTACGCCCAGCTGTTCAGCGCCCAGGTCATCGCCCTGCTGGGCACGGGCCTGCTCACCGTGGCCCTGGGGCTACTGGCCTTCGACATCGCCGGGGGCGATGCCGGGATCGTGCTGGGCCTGGCGATGACCATCAAGATGATCGCCTATGTGGTGGTCTCCCCCATCGCCACCGCCCTGACCGCCCGGCTGCCCCGCAAGCCCGTGCTGATCGCCGCTGACCTGATCCGCGCGGCCGTGGCCGTGGCCCTGCCGTTCGTCTCCGAGGCCTGGCAGATCTACGTGCTGATCTTCCTGCTGCAGTCCGCCTCGGCCACCTTCACCCCCACGTTCCAGGCGGTCATCCCCTCGGTGCTGCCGGACGAGGAGGAGTACACCCAGGCGCTGTCCCTGTCCCGCCTGGCCTACGACCTCGAGTCGCTGCTCTCCCCCCTGATCGCCGCCGCCCTGCTGACGGTGATCAGCTACCACAACCTGTTCGTGGGCACCGTGGTCGGCTTCATCGTCTCCGCTGTCCTGGTGGCGGCATCACGCCTGCCGCACATCCCCGCCCCACCGGTCACACCGTTCCTGGACCGGCTCACCCGCGGCACCCGGATCTTCTGGGCCGAGCGGGAGCTGCGCGGCCTGCTGGGGCTGAACCTGGTGGTGGCCACCTCCACCGCCATGGTCATCATCAACACCGTGGTCCTGGTGCAGGGGCTGCTCGACCGCCCTCAGCCGGACGTGGCCCTGATGCTCGGCGCCTACGGCGGCGGGTCCATGGTGGTGGCCCTGCTCATGACCCGGCTGCTCGCCCGCCGCCCGGACCGCACCGTCATGGTCGCCGGCGCCACGGCCCTGCCCGTGATGCTGCTGGCCACTGCGGCCGCCATCCACTGGACGGACGGCACGGCCCAGTGGATCATTCTGCTCGCCCTGTGGTTCGCGGCCGGTGCCGCCACCTCAGCCGTGCTGACCCCCTCGGCCCGACTGTTGCGCCGCAACAGCACCGAGGGCACCCGGCCCGCCGTGTTCGCCGCACAGTTCTCCCTCTCCCATGCCTGCTTCCTGGTGACCTATCCCCTGGCCGGAACGCTCGGAGCCGCCCTCGGCCTGGCGCCGGTGGCCGTGATCCTGGCCGGACTGGCCGTCGTCGGGCTGGTCCTGGCCCTGGCCTCCTGGCCGGCTGCGCCCCCGGTCCGCACCGTGCGCTGATGACCGGCATCCACCCCCGCGCACCGCCTACCATGGAAGGTGCAGTCGCATGGGGGTGGTCCTGCGCCACGCCGGCCTTTCCCGCCGCGGCTCGTCACTGACCGCGCGCACGGTGCTGACCAGGAAGGACCCCATGACCGATCTCTCCTGGCACCTGCCCGCGGACACGGAGCCGCAGGAACGCATGTGGCTCTCCTTCCCCCGGGCCACCGCCCTGATGGGCAGCACCCCGTGGGAGATCTCCGCGGCGCGCCGCGCCTGGGCCCGGATCGCCCACGAGGTGGCGGACTATGAGCCGGTGACCCTGCTGGTGGATCCGGCCGACCGGACCATGGTGCACACCTATGTGGACCCGATCGTCCCGGTGATCCCGCAGCGCTTCGACAGCCCCTTCATCCGTCTGACCGGACCCGTCTTCACCACCGGCCCCGAGGCGAAGGTTGACGCGAACGGCCGCCGCGCGCTGGGCATGATGGACTTCGTCTTCAACGGCTTCGGCCGCCGCCCGGGCCTGGACTACCTCTCGGACTCGGTGGTCACCGGGACCATGGCGCAGATGACCGGGGCCACCCGGCAGCTGTCGCTGATGACCCTGGAGGGCGGCGCGTTCGTCACGGACGGTGAGGGCACGGTGATCGCCTCCGAGGCCGCGCTGTTGGACCCGGCCCGCAACCCCGGCTGGTCCCGGCGTCAGGTGGAGCTGGAATTCCACCGGTACACGGATGTGCGCAAGGTGATCTGGCTGCCCGGCGGCCTCACCCGGGACGCCGGTCCGCGCGGCACCGGCGGCATGGTGGATCAGCTGGTGAACTTCGCCTCCCCCACCGTGCTGCTGCTGCACTGGCAGGATGACCCGTCCCACCCGGACCATGCCGTCAGCCAGACCGCGCTGGAGCTGCTCCAGGGTGAGACGGATGCCCAGGGTCGCCCGCTGAACATCGCCACCGTCCCGGCCCCGTCCACGCTCACCGACCGCCACGGACCCGTGGGCTGGTCCTACGTCAACGTCCTGTCGGTCAACGGAGCCGTGGTGGTCCCTTCCTTCGAGGACGAGCACGACGACGGCGCGCACCAGGTCTTGGAGGCCGCCTTCTGGGGACGCAAGGTGATCCCGGTTCCGGCCCGTCAGCTCTACGAGCGCGGCGTGGGCATCCGGCACGTGGGACTGACCCAGCCGGCCCGACCGGCCCGGCCCCCGGCCTCGGACACATGATCCGGGACGAGACCGTCCGGGGCTACCTGGAGAGGCTGGGCTCGGGCGAACCGACGCCGGGCGGCGGGGCCACCGGCTCGGTGCAGCTGGCGCTGGCCTCCGGGCTGATCTCCATGGCGGCCCGGTTCAGCGATCGCGAGGACCTCGCGCAGCGGTGCGCCGAGCTGGCGGACACCGCGCTGGAGCTGGCCGATCAGGACGAGGCCGGGTTCGGGGCCACCGCGGAGACGTTCGAACTGCCGGAGGACACCGAAGACGAACGCCGAGAGCGCTCCGAACGGATCCAGTCTGCCCTGCGGGATGCAGTGAAGCCGCCCCAGCGGATGGTGGAGTGCGCCCGGGAGCTGGCGGGCGTGGCCGAGGCCGTCCTCGCCGATGCCAACGCCAACGTCCTCTCTGACGTGGGCGCAGCGTTGGGTGCGGTGCGTGCGGGACTGACGGCCGCCGTCGTGACCCTGGAGACCAACCTGGGCCATCTGAAAGGCGACGAGATCCGCTCCGCCGTGGAGCAGGACGTGCGGGCGGCCGAGGAGCAGATCGACCGCGTGGACGGGCTGATCGACCAGGTCCGTCAGCTCATCAGGGGCTGATCAGTCTGAACGGACGCTGGAGCCAGCGGGGCGCTCAGTGCTCGACCGTGGGGACGCCCTGGGGCGGATCGGGCGTGGCCAGGGTCTGGTCCTCGGGGTGCACGGTCTGCTCAGTCCCGCCGAACCCGTCCTCGGCCACCTCGTACCGGGCCTGGCGATTGAACGCCCGGGTGAAGCCGCGCTCCCGGGCCTCCATGCCCTTCAGATCCGAGGCGATCAGGGAGTTGAGCCAGCGGGACTGGGGGTCGGCGTCGATCAGGATCGCCTTGAACAGCAGCGTGGCGGGCAGGGCGAGCACGGTGCCCATCCACCCCAGCACCCAGGCCCAGAACAGCAGGGAGAGGAAGCTGACGGTGGGGATCACGCCCACGGCGTCACCGGTGAACTTGGGCTGGATGATGGACTGGATGACGAAGTTCAGCACGCTGTAGGAGACCACCACGGCGAAGAACGCACCCCAGCCGCCTTCCACCAGGCCCAGCAATGCCGGCGGGATCATGCCCAGCACGAACCCGATGTTGGGGATGTAGTTGGTCAGGAAGCTCAGCACGCCCCAGACCCAGATCATGGGCACGCCGATGATCGCCAGGGCCACCACGTCCAGCAGGGCCACGATCAGTCCGAACACCGTGGTCACCACCCAGTAGCGGCGCACCCCCTGGGCGAAGTCGATCAGGGCCACCCCCATGTCGGTGCGGGAGGAGGTGAGCAGGGCGACGCGGCGCTCCACGGCCACGGAGTCCATAGCCAGGAAGAACACCGTCATCACCACGGTCACCACCAGGCCGATCACCGCCGAGACGTTGGAGAGCAGCGGGGTGATGAAGCTGACCGCGGTGGAGGCGACCGTGGACATGTTCAGGTTGCCCAGCTCGTTGAGCACCATGTCCGGGGTGACGCCGAAGCTGCCGATCCAGGTGACCATGCCCTCGTAGATCGAGTTGAACTGCGGTCCGTACTTGGGCAGGGCGTAGATCAGCTCCGAGGCGGACCAGAAGATCAGCCCGATGAACACCAGCAGGACCACCAGCACCAGCAGGACCGTGACGGTGGCACCCAGGAACCGGGGCACTCCACGGCTGTTGAGCCAGGCCTGCAGCGGGTAGGCCACGATCACCAGGTTCAGCCCCAGGAACACCGGGGCGATGATCGCCTGCAGTCCCTGGATGAACAGGATGCAGACCACCAGGCCGGCCAGTGAGAGGGCGATCACCAGGAGCCGCGGCCAGTTGCGGTCCGACCGTGAGGCGCCCTGCTCGTCGCGCGTGGCCACCAGACTGTGCCGGGGCTCGACGGTGGACCCGGTGCGGTCGTCCTGGTCGACAGCGGCGGCAGGTGCACCCTGCTCGGGCCGCTCGCCCCGCTGCTCGCTGGGGTCCTCTGCGGGGGTCTCGGGTCTGGTCACGCGGATCAGTCTACGGTCGGGCCGGACACGCTTCGGCCCCGGTGCACACCGGCGCCAGGGCCACTGCCAGTAGCATCGGACCACCCCTTTCCGGACAGGAGCGAGATGGCACCCAGTGGCACCCGGCACCCCGCCCGGCGCTTCCCCGTTCCCGCCCTCGCCCTCACCGTTGCCCTGGTCCTGACCTGGCAGATCGCCCCGGACCCCATCATCCTCGCGCTGTGCGTCCTGGTCGCCGTCGCGGGCACCGCGCGCAGCCTGCTGCGCTCTGACCCGTGGACCGCGGCCGATGACCTGACCTGCGCAAGGTGCGCGGCCGTCGTCGTGGTGGCCGCCCTGCTGCTCACCCGCCAGACCCTCGCGTTCCCGTGGCCCGCCGTGCTGCTGAGCGCGGTGGCCCTGGCCCTGGACGGTGTGGACGGGCAGGTGGCTCGGCGCCGGGGGACCACCCCCGCCGGCGCGCGGTTCGACGAGGATGTGGACGCGCTGTTCGTGCTGATCCTCTCGATCGCCCTGGTCCCGGTGTGGGGTGTGTGGTGCCTGATCCCGGGGGTGCTGCACTACGCGTTCCGGCTGATCGGCAGGGTCCGCACCGTGTGGCGCCAGCCGCTGCCCACCCGGTTCAGCCGCAAGGTGATCGCCGCCGCGCAGGGCATCCTGCTGCTGGCCGCGGGGACGCCTCTCGCGGTCAGCATCCCCCCGCTCGGCATCGCGTGTGTGGCCGCCGCGGTGGTCTCACTGCTGGTCTCGTTCGGGCGGGACATCCTCTGGCTGGAGCGTCATGCCGCGCCACAGAAGGGCGGATCCGCGCCGATCCGGACCCTAGACTGAAGCGCATGCAGCAGATCGACCAGGACCACACCCACACCCTCGTCCTTGAGTCTCGGACCTCTCTGCCCACGGATCACGGCGTCTTCACCACCTGTGCCTACACGTACCAGGGCGTGACGCATGTGGCGATGCTGATGGGCGAGCCGGAGCGGGCGGAGGCGCCGATCGTGCGCCTGCACAGCGAGTGCCTCACCGGGGACGCGCTGGGCTCGCACCGGTGCGACTGCGGGGATCAGCTGGACGCCGCGCTGGCCGCGATCGCCGCCGCCGGGACGGGCATCCTGCTCTACCTGCGCGGGCATGAGGGCCGCGGGATCGGGCTGGCCGCGAAGCTGCGCGCCTACGCCCTGCAGGACCAGGGCATGGACACCGTGGATGCCAACCGGGCCCTGGGTCTGCCGGACGATGCCCGGGACTACACCGCCGCCGCCGAGATGCTGCGCGATCTGGACTGCACCACCGTCCGCCTGCTCTCCTCCAACCCGGCCAAGGCCGAGGCGCTGACCCAGCTGGGCATCACGGTGGCCGACCGCGTGGTGCTGCCGGTGCTGGACCGCCCGGAGAACTCGCACTACCTGCAGACCAAGCGCCAGCGCATGCGGCACGATCCGCTCGCCGGCGAGGCTGGGCGGAACGGTGTGGCTCCGCACTCCGGTCTCTCCGAGCTCTCCGTCCAGGAGGACACCTTCCCGGTCTATTCCACCCTGGCCGAGCACCCTGAGGTGGTGGCGCAGATGGCCCAGAGCGCGGACGGGTTCATCGCCGCCCGCGGTGGGGACGCCGAGTTCGTCTCCGGTGAGGCCGACCGCACGCACCTGCACCACCTGCGCGCCGCGGTGGACGCCGTGCTGGTGGGCGCCGGGACGGTCTGTGCGGACGACCCGCAGCTGACGGTGCGCGCGGTGCACGGGCAGAATCCGCTGCGCGTGGTGGTGGACCCCCACGCCCGGATCCCGGTGGGCAGCCGTGTGCTGCAGTCCCCGGACGCACCCACCCTCTGGCTGGTGGGCGCGGAGGCTGAGGTCCCGTCCGGTGCGGGTGAGCATGTGGAGACCGTGAGCCTTCCCGACGGCGGCTCAGCCGGCCTGGTCGATCCGGCGGCGGTCCTCGCGGTGGTCCGGGAGCGCGTGAGCGGTTCGGTCCTGGTGGAGGGCGGCGGGAAGACCGTGTCCTCGTTCCTGGCGGCCGGGCTGCTGGACCGGCTGTTCCTGACCGTGGCGCCGGTGCTGATCGGCGACGGCGTGCCCGGGATCCGGTTCGAGGGCTCCCCTGTGATGGCCGAGGCCCTGCGCACCCCGTTCCGGCGCTACACCTTCGGCGAGGACATCTGCACCGAGTTCGTGCTGAGCGATGCGGCCAAGGACCACGACACCCCACCCCCAAGCGCAAAGTGACCTCACCCCCACCAAAGTGACCTGGTTCTGTCACTTTGCGCAGGGAGCGGGTGGAGTGGGTTGCGCCTAGCGGGACGAGTCGGCGCGGGCGCACAGGGCGGTCCAGGCGAGGATCACGGCGCCGGGCAGGGTGGAGACCGTGGCGAGCAGTCCGTAGCCGGTGGCCATGGTGACGGCCCAGTCGGGTTCCGCCCCGAGGGTGGGCGCCAGGGCTCCGACGCTGAACTCTCGCACGCCCCAGCCGCCGACCCCGATCGGCAGGCTCATGGAGGCCAGCCCGATGAGCGCCACGGGGACGTGGACCGGTCCGCCGAGCGCGGCCATGGCTACCAGGAAGAGTCCGGCCAGGGCGGCCACGCTGACGGCAGAGGTGGTCCAGACCAGGAGTTGACGCCGTGCACGCATGCCCCGCATGCAGGCGACGGCGGCGGCCAGGAACACGGCCGCGGCCAGGAGTGCCGGGAGGGTGAGCAGAGGTGGTGAGCCGGCGGCGGTCAGGACGGCAGCAGCGGTGGCGAAGACCCAGGTGGTGGCGCTGAGACGTTCAGCCCCGACGGCCACCAGCGGTGACCACCACCCACGCCGCCCCTCGTTCCGGTAGACCACCAGTCGCGCGGCATCTCCCCCGAGCCCCCCGGGCAGCACCATGTTCCCGAAGCTGGAGGCGTAGCAGTCCCGCACGGCCTGGCGGAACGGCATGCGGATCCCCTGGGCAGCGGCCAGCACCCGCCAGCGCAGGGCCTGGCTGAGCGCCACCACCAGCCCGGCGGCGAGCGCGGCGAAGACCGCCAGTGGGGTCAGCACGGCACCGGCGTCCAGCAGTGCCTGAGAGCCGACGGCCCGCACGGTCAGCCACAGCAACAGCACCGTGGCCGCCAGGGTGACGGTGCGGCGAATCCAGGGGGCCACGGTCAGCGGGCGTTGAGCAGGACGTCGAGGTGGTCGACCGTCACGGAGAGTCCCAGTCCCCCGTTCTCACCGGCCTGGCGCGTGCGCAGCTCCAGCCAGTCGGCGGCTTCGCGCTGCAGGTCCGGTTCGGCCTCGACCACCGCGCCCACCCGCTCGGTGAGGAACCGGTGGATGAACTCGGCGTCCTGCGGAGCCCTCAGCTGCCACGGGCTCTCGGAGGTCTCCACGGCGATCCCCCGCTGACGAGCAGACTGCACCATGGTCTGTCCGCCGTGGGCACCGAGCTTCTCTCCCCACCGCTGGTGATCGGCGAAGGCCCGGGCGAGCGTCTCGTCCCGGGGGTCGGCCGGGTCCAGGTGCCAGTCCTCGGTGATGCTGAGCAGGAACAGCCCCAGTCCCCGATAGCGGGTGAGAGTGGTCAGCACGGCATCCACATCGGCCTGGGTCAGCACGTCCAGCACGGCGCTGCAGGTCAGCAGCAGGCTGCCCGGGGCGGGCCGCCCGGAGGTCTCCTCCAGGTGCTCTCCCAGCGCCGCTGGAAGGTCAGACATCATGCTCAGGAGGTGGCCGGCGTCGGGAAAGGCCTGTCCTGCGAGCTGCAGCGAGGGGGCGTGCCCGTCCACCAGGTGCCAGGCGAGCTGCCGGTCCGGCAGCAGCGGGGTGAGGTGGCGGCGGAACCAGGCCGCGGACTTGCCGGTGCCCGCCCCCAGGTCCACCACCGTGACGGTGCTGCCGGGCTCGGTGCTCTCCAGCAGGGTGTGCGCGGCGGATGCGAGCAGGGGCAGGGACTGCTGGCGGGCGGCGTCGTCGAAGGGGGCGCGGGCTTCGAGCCAGTCGGGGGCGGCTCCGGTCATGGGGTCCTCTCGGTGCGGTGGGAGATGGCGTGCAGGGCGCGGAAGAGGTCGTTGGCGGTGTCCTGCCAGCGGTAGAGACCATCGCGCATGGAGATCGCTTCCCGCCGGTGCTCATAGCTGCGCTCGTCCTCGAACCACTCGACCAGGGCCTGGGTCCAGGCCTCCGCCTCCAGGGGCAGGGCCTCACCGACCACCAGTGCGTCCCGCGCCCCGGTCCCGGCGGAGACGAACGCGGGCAGACCGGCGGACGCCGCCTCGGTCACCACCATCCCATAGGTCTCCCGGACGGAGGGCAGCAGGAGCAGGTCGGAGGCGCCGTAGAGCTCGTCCACCTCGGTGGGAGTCAGTTCTCCGGTGACGGTGGTGGTCCCGGGCGGCAGCTGTTCGCAGGCCTGGATCAGCTGGGCGGCGTAGTCCGGGTCCGTGTGGGGTCCGGCGAAGGTGAGGTGCCAGTCGGTCAGGTCCCGGGCGGCGAGCGCGGAGAACACCTCGGTGAGGAAGAGCTGGTTCTTGTTGGGCTCCACGGCGCCCACGCAGATGAAGCGGTTCAGCCGGGGCGAGCCCTGGGCCACCGGTTTGAGGTCCACTCCGGGCATGGCCACCGACGCCCAGATCCCGGTGAGCTGTTTGAGGGTCTTGACCGAGTGCGGGCTGGTGGTGACCACGGCGTCCGCGGCGTGCATGTTGGTCCGTTCCCGGTCCAGCGCGGCGGGGTCGGATTCGCCGAGGATCGCGTGGAGCAGCTGGATCACCGGGACGTCCAGGTCCAACGGCGTGCTCAGCGCCGAGCCGATCAGTCCGTCCACCACCACGGGGGCATCCAGCGTGGCCGCGAGCTCGTGCACCGTGGCCTCGTCCTCGGCAGACGGGTGCGGCCAGGTCCCGGGGACGGAGTGGCGCTGGATGACGCCGGTCTGCCGCAGCAGCTCGTCAGCCCCGGCGGCCAGGGACTCGTTGTACCGCAGCCCGCCGGAGACCCGCCCCAGGTCTGGTTCGATCAGATGCAGCGCGGGCTTCCCGCCCCGGTTGAGGTGTCCGGCGAGGTGCTCGACGTCCTCCGGGCGGAAGAACCGGTCGCAGTCACTCATGGGCGGCCCGGCACCGTGTAGGACACCTTCGCCCGGGGGTTCTCGGTCAGGGTGACGGTGATGCCCACATCCGGCTGGTCGGCGAGGGCGTCGGCCAGGCGGCTGCCGATGTACTCGGCGGTGGCCTCCGTGGTGGAGAGCCGGCCGGCGAAGTCGGGGTGCTCGTCCAGGTTGGCGTAGCGCAGCGGGGACAGCGCCGAGTCCAGCATCTCCATGGCGGCCCCGATGTCCAGGACCACGGCGTGCTCATCCAGCTTGGCCCGAGAGAAGGTGGCCTCCACGGTCAGGGTGGCGCCGTGCATGCCCTGGGCGGGGCCGAAGAACTCGTTCGGCAGGCTGTGGGCGATCATCACGTGGTCGTTGACGGTGAGGCTGTACATGTCTCTCCTGCTCGGGTCGGGGTGTGCGGGTGTGGTTCGGAAGGTCAGCGGGTCGGTCGTACAGCGGGGCCGGTCAGTCAGTACGTGAGCACGTGGCACAGCGTGGTCCGCGCCAGCTCGGTGTCCGAGGTGATCTGGTCCATCACGGCGGGCAGCTCCTCACGCGGGGACTGCCCGGTCAGCAGGGCCTCGAACCGTTCGTCCCGCAGCAGGCGCAGGGCGGTCTGCAGCCGTTCGGCCCGGGTCCGGCGAGCGCGGCGCCCCTCAGCCACCTGCCCCACCTGGCTGGCCACGATCTTCAGCCGCCGGGCGTGGAAGTCAGCGCCGAGCGGCACCCGGGGAGCCTGCGAGCCGAACCAGGAGGCCTCCACCACGGTGCCGTCGTCCCCGGCGATCTCCAGGGCGCGCGCCAGCCCGGGCTCGGAGCCGGAGGTGTGGATGACGATGTCGCAGTCGCCCGCGGCCTGCTCCGGGTGCACGGCGGTCAGCCCCAGCCCGGCCAGCAGCTTCCGCCGGTCCTCAGTGGTCTCGAGCACCTCCAGCCGGTCCAGCCCCATGCCGGAGGCCAGCAGCGCGGTGGCCGTCCCGATCATCCCGGCCCCGATGATCGCCACCCGGTCCGCCAGCCGCGGCGGCTCCTGCCACAGGATGTTCAGCCCTGTCTCCGCCGCTCCGGCGAGGAGGGCGCGGTGGTGAGGGACGTCGTCGGGAATCCGCTGGAGGTCCTCTGCGGACACGATGTGGTGACTGTGGTGCGGAAGCAGGCCGAACACCCGCGCGCCCAGCCACTCCGGCGGTCCCTCATCCACCTCGCCCACGCCGAGGTACCCGTAGGAGACGGGGAAGGTGAACTCGCCGAGCTGGTGGGGCGCCTTCATCAGGGTCCCGACGGCGGCCGGCACCTTCCCGGTGTGGACCAGGGTCTCGGTGCCGCGAGACACGGCAGTGGCCGTGGTGCGCACGCGCAGCTGGCCCGCGCTCACGTCGGCGTGGGGCTCGGGCACCTCGCGCCAGGCCCCGTGTCCTGCGGTCTCTGTCCAGTACTGGAACGCCATGCTTCCCACTGTACGGCGGCGCCTGCGGGGTGGGGCGGGAGGGCGGATACGCTCGTGGGCGAACCGGCGGAACAGGTCCGCTGTGCAGGAGGGGATGAGGCGCGTGTCATCGGAGACGCTGGGCTGGCTGCTGTGGGGCATCATGATCGGGCTGGGAGTCGCCGGAGTGATGGCTGCCGTGCTCGCACTCTCCGGGCGGTGGCGCCGCTGGGTGTTCTTCCCGCGCATGCTGCTCAGCGTGGTCCCGTTCACCACGTTCCCCCTGGTCAGCGGGTTCATGGGACTGGGCCTGGTGTTCCTGGCGTTGAGCTTCGTGGCCGGCCCGGGCGGGATCCCCGGGGAGACCGAGGTGTATGACCTGCTCGGCACCGTGTTCCTGGGACTGGGCCTGGTCAGCTTCGTGTGGTGGCCGCGGCAGTGGATGCCCGCCTGGCACCGGGACTGGATGCGCCAGGGCGGGGACGATCTGACGGACCCGTGGGCGGACGAGCCGGGGCGTGGCTGACCTGTACCACTGATCGCACCCCAGCGTTCCGCGTCGCCACTGCGACATATCGCACCGGCAGTCGGTACGCAAAGTCGCAGAGGGTACGACAGTTGACCCGCCGCCCCTCACGCCGCCCCCACCCCACCCACACCACGAAGTTACCGGCGGGTATTGCATTTCGGCCGCGCGGTTGGCACCCTCAGGAGGACACCTCAGCACCGCCCCGCACACCACCGAGAGGACCCCCATGCGCCGCCGCATCTTCGAGACCGACCACGAGGACTTCCGCGAATCCGTCGCGGAGTTCGTCAAGCGCCACGTCACCCCGAACCTGGAACAGTGGATCGAGGACAAGGCGCTGCCGCGCGAGTTCTGGACGGCGGCCGGCGAGCAGGGGCTGCTGGGGCTGGAGGTGCCGGAGGAGTTCGGAGGGGGCTACCCGGAGGACTACCGGTTCAACACCGTTCTGTTCGAGGAGCTCTCCAAGGCCAGCTTCGCCATCTCCTCCTGCGTGGGCATCCATGCGGACATCGTGCCGCCGTACATCGTGAAGCTGGGCACCCCGGAGCAGCATCAGCGCTGGCTGCCGGGCATCGCGGACGGCTCCATCATCACCGCGATCGCCATGACCGAGCCCTCCGGTGGGTCTGACCTGGCCAACCTGCGCACCACCGCAGTCAAGGACGGGGACCACTGGGTGCTCAACGGCTCCAAGACCTTCATCACCAACGGCTACTCGGCGGACCTGGTGGTGGTGGCGGCGCGAACCAGCCCGGAGAAGAAGGCCAAGGGCATCACGCTGTTCGGGGTGGAGGCCGGCATGGAGGGCTTCGAGCGCGGCCGGAAGCTGGACAAGGTGGGCCAGCCCGAGTCGGACACCGCGGAACTGTTCTTCAACAACGTGCGGGTGCCGGAGGCCAACATCATCGGCGAGCTGGACACCGGCTTCATCCAGATGATGGTCAACCTGCCCCAGGAGCGTCTGGGCGCCGCGGTCTACGGTCTCTCCCACGCGCGGGCCATCCTGGACGAGACCATCGAGTACGCCAAGGAGCGCATGGCGTTCGGGCAGCCGATCGGCCACTTCCAGCACACCAAGTTCCTGCTGGCCGAGCTGGTCACCAAGGCCGAGGTCACCCAGGCCTTCCTGGACGACGCCGTCATGGCGCACTCCGCCGGTGAGCTCTCCGCGGTGGACGCCGCCAAGGCCAAGTACTGGGCCTCAGATGTGCAGGGCGAGATCCTGGATCACTGCGTGCAGATCTACGGCGGCTACGGCTACATGAACGAGTACCGCGTGGCCAAGGCCTGGAAGGACGCCCGCGTGAACCGGATCTGGGCTGGCTCCAACGAGATCATGAAGGAGCTGATCGGCCGAGACCTCGGCCTCTGAGCCCGCCTTCCGCTCAGCTCACTCCACAGGCAGTTCCCGACGACGGCCCGGCAGCCTTGCGCTGCCGGGTCGCCGTGTCTCTGGGGCCGGGTGAGGAATCGGGTCAGGAGTCGGCCGGGTCCGGAATCAGTTCGAGCAGGGCGTTCGTGCCGTCGTCGGCACCGGTGATGCTGACCTGGAGTGCGCCGTCGTTGGGCAGGGTGATGCCGGGGTCCATGCGGGGAGCCGTGAACGCGAACTCGGTGACGTCTGCGGGGCAGGCGACCCGTCCTTCGGCGACTGCCTCTGATGCGGACGGCTCCGTCCCCTCCTCGGGGGCGACCACCCGGTACTCCACCTCTCCGTGGTCGCAGACCACGTGCATGGCGTAGTCCTGGCCGGGGGTGACCTTGTCCACCAGCCCCAGGTACTCGTCCCCGTCGTTCAGCGTGGCGTAGGCGACGGCGTCCTCTGCCGGTTCGGTGGGAACCTTCCCCACCGGCTCGATCGGGACATCTCCGCCGCGGGGACTGGCCGTTTCCCCGTCGTCGACACCCAGGTCAGGGCCGGATCCCGCGCCCGAGGGGGCCACCGTGGGACTCACGGGCGCAGCCGAGTCGCCGTCCGAGGAGGTGGATCCGTCGTCGCCCACGGACCCCGATCCGGAGGAGGCCGGCGGCATGGAGCCTTCACCTTCGGGGGCAGCGCCGCCGCCCGCACCGGATCCCTGTCCGGTGCACCCGGCCATCAGCAGTCCGCCGACCAGAAGCAGCCCCGCTCCGCCCCGCAAGACCCGCCTACGTCGCCTCTGCGGCATGTCCCCCACCGTTCCGCTCAGGCCGAGCAGGCGCTCGGGAATGAGCTGAACCTACGCCGCACCGGCCACCCCCACAAGACACGGTTCGGACACGGCCTCAGCTCTGAGGCCTGATTCGACGCCGACCAACGCCCCGAGCTCAGAGGTCGTCATCGGCGGCGGGCCCGCCTTCGTTCTCCCACTTGACCATCTGGCCCACCCCACGGGCGCTGTGCCGGCGGCGCACTCCATAGCTGTACTGCCGGTCCTCGGGCAGGAAGTCCACGCCGAGCACCTCCAGGGTGTGCCGCAGGAGGCGGTTCTGGTCCGAGGTCAGGCTGGCCCGGCCGTGCTCGAAGTCGCGCACCAGCTGCTCGTCCAGACGAGCCTGTGAGGCGAGGTGGCCGGCAGAGACCTGGGCCAGTGCGCGGGCGGCGCGGGCCAGGTCCGCGGTGATCTCTTTCCCGTGCGTGTCCATGCCCCCACTGTCCTCTCCCCACCCGCGGAAAGCACCCCCTGAGGCGCGGCACCCAAGCCTGGTGACGTCGTCGGGCAGGGAGTAACGTCCACTGCGCGCGACTGCAGCGCCCATCCTGAGCCTCACCGCGCCCTCCGGAAGGATCTGCCATGCCCATCACCGAGATCACCACCGACCCGCAGGGACCCACCATGGCCATCTCGGCAGAGTATCCGGTCCCGGTGCCGCAGCTGTGGGACGCCTACCTGGACCCGCGGCGGATCGAACGATTCTGGGGTCCGGAGGGCTGGCCGGCCACGTTCACCCGGCATGACGGCTTCCCGGGCGGCCGCTCGGCCTATGAGATGCGCGGGCCGGACGGCGAGCGCTCGGCCGGGTACTGGGAGTTCACGGACGTGGAGGCGCCGCACAGCTTCACGGTGGTGGACGGATTCGCGCGGGAGGACGGCACACCGAACACAGAGATGCCGAGCATGCGCATGGAGTTCCGGTTCGCGCCCACGCAGGGCGGGTCCCGGCTGGATATGGTGACCACGTTCGGTTCGCCGGAGCAGCTGCAGGAGCTGATCGGGATGGGGATGGAGGACGGGACGCGCTCGGCGATGAGCCAGATCGATGGTGTCCTGGCCGATGTGTCCTCGTTCGAGGACAGAGCTCCCGCGCAGACCCAGATCCTCTCGGACACCCAGGTGCGCATCTCCCGGGTGGTGCGCGGGCCGCTGGAGCAGGTGTGGCGGGCGCATCAGGATCCGGAGCTGATCCGCCGCTGGATGCTCGGCCCGGACGGGTGGACCATGCCGGTGTGCGAGGTCTCCTCGGAGGTCGGTGGAACGTATCGGTATGAGTGGGAGCCCGAGACCGGCGGCACCGCAGCCCAGTCCGGCGAGCGCTTCGGGTTCACGGGAGAGCTGCTCGAGGTCCACGCCCCGTACCGCTCGGTCTCCACGGAGCAGATGATCGGGATGGAGGGTCCGGGCACCGTCAACGAGCTCACCTTGACCCCGCTGGAGGGTGGCACGCTGGTCAGCACCGTGGTCACCTACCCGTCGGTGGAGCTGCGGGACATGATCATCGGGACCGGGATGGTGGACGGGATGGAGCGCAGCTACCAGCGCCTGGAGTCCGAGGTCCTCTCCACCTGAGCGGACGGCACCCTTTCCATTCCCCCGACGACGGCCACGCACCTTCACGCAGTAGGTCACGCGACCAGTACAGATGCTTCGCGCCATCACCCGTCAGCATCGTCGACCACCTCGAGCTCCCATCGCGCCCACGTCGTATGAGCTTCGTCGTAGAGTCCCTGCATCGTCTCCACGAGCGACTGCAGGGTGAAGGGGACGTTGAGGTCCGCGCGGAGTCCTTCAACGGTGACGACGAGCGTTCGGTACTGCCAATCCATAGCGAGGTCTCCACCGGGCACCACGGCCAGGCGGGCGCCCGCGCTCGAGCTGACCTCCAGCGCTTCACAAACGCCTGTCATGGTCTGCGCTCTGAAGCGTCGCCGCAGCTCGTCCGCAGTGCTGAAGATCGTCGCTTCTGCGTCCGACGAGCTCCTTGGTGGTGGTCGATGTGCCATGTCAGAACAGTTTCATGCTGGGCGGACAGGTTTAGATGGCGCAGACTGAGAAGGGGCCGACCGCCCCCTGGCGATGCCAGGCGCTGATGAAGTGGAGAACAAGCATGGGAATCCCCGCAGGCCTGCGTGACCACTTGACGAAGCACGACCGTCAAGAAACGATCATCGACCACGGCTTCAAGCTCAACGCAGGCTGGTGGGACCGGACCCTCGGCAAGGTTTCCGGCGGCCCGGTCAGAAACATTGACAGCACCGGAGAATCTGATCGAATCACCCGCGGTGGAGTGTTCACCCTTGCGGATGAGGCGATCACCGACTCAACGGGGGTCGGGGCGCTCAGGCTCCTGTGGCACAGCCTTCACTGGGGCACAAATGACAGCAACAGGGGCAACGGTAAACGGATCTCCACCGTCGCCACAGACCCAGACAGATTCGGACGTCTACTGCGGGACGCTGCCGAAGCCTCCCGGCGAGATCCCGATGAAGCTTTCAGACTTCTGCGTCCCCACCGCCGCCCGACCATCGCACATCTCGGACCTGGGTTCTTCACCAAGTTCCTGTACTTCGCGGGCGGGGGAGATCCTGCGCACCCGTCTCTGATCGTCGACAGCAGAGTTCTCCGAACGTTGAATGCGCTCAGCGTCGAACAGGGGGAGGTTCGGTCCTTCAAGTACTTGTTCGGGTACGGGCCCCAGACGTACAAGGATGCGCTTGCTGCCCTCCATCAGCTTGCCCAGGATGCCACCGAGGAATTAGGACGCGACGTGGCACCTGATGAGGTCGAACGGTGGGCCTTCGGACGGTAGCTCTCGACCGACCGCACCCGGCTCAGTGCGCTGCCGTGTCCCGGTAGTGCTCCAGCGCCTCGAGTAGCCCGTCCACCACACCATGGTCCAGCAGCGTGGTCAACGGGACATTGGGCGCGCGCAGCGGCCGTTCGTCGGGCAGGTCCACCCCGGGGACGCGGGCGAACTGCTGGACCAGGTCCTCCATGGCGTCAGCGGTGTCGAACGGCGGGGTGCGCTCCAGGTCCATGAACGCGAGCTCGAGCTGGCCGTTCGGGTAGATCGGCACCGGCCCCTGGACTCGCCGCCCGTCGCGCACCACGTCCAGACGCGCCGTGGCCCGGTCTGAGGCCCCGAACCGCAGTGCGCCCCCACGGGCCACCCACCCCACGATCAGCCGGTACACCTCCACGGCGACCCCTTCACCGACGAACTCCACCAGCTGCGCCCGGCATCGGCTCTCCAGCTCCGGGTGCCCGTCCAGCGGAGGCACTCCCTCTGCCGGTTCCTCGTGACCTGCCACCGCGCGGTCATTCGCATGCTTGCCCATGGTCAGTCTCCTCTCGTTGCCGGCCAGTGTGGCGGACCGCCCGGACACCACACCGCGGCCCCTTCCCGACGACGGCCCCGCACCTCCCTGAGGTGGCTTAGGCATGGGCTTCTGGTCGCCTACTCTGTTCCCATGCAATCTTTCATGGACTCCCTCGCGGACCAGATCCTCTGGGTGAATGACCAGTACTGGTATCTCGTCATCGCTCTGCTGGTGATCGCCGGCGTGTACTTCTCCGCGCGGACCTTCCTGGTCCAGGTGCGGTACATCCCGGACATGCTCCGGACCATCACCGAGAAGCCGGGCGGGCACGATGCCGACCACGGCGTCTCGGCCTTCCGCGCGTTCACGGTCTCAGCGGCCTCCCGCGTGGGCACCGGCAACGTGGCCGGCGTGGCGCTGGCCATCAGCATCGGCGGACCCGGAGCGGTGTTCTGGATGTGGCTCCTGGCGCTGATGGGCGGCGCCACGGCGTTCGTGGAGTCCTCGCTGGCACAGCTGTACAAGGTGCGCGGCAAGGAGGGCTTCGTCGGCGGCCCGGCATACTACATCAAGAACGGTCTGCGTCAGCCCTGGCTGGCGGCGGTGTTTGCCGTGGTCATCACGGTGACCTACGGCTTCGTGTTCAACGCCGTGCAGTCCAACTCGATCAGCGACTCGGTCCAGGCCAATGTGGGCGGCTCCCCCACGGTCGCGATCATCACCGGCGCGGTGATCGCCCTGCTGACCGGCGTGGTGATCTTCGGTGGCATCCGTCGTCTGTCCTCGGTGACGAACGTGATCGTGCCGGTCATGGCGACCGCGTACATCGTGCTCGCCCTGGTCGTGGTGTTCATCAACATCACCGAGGTGCCGGCCATGATCGCACTGATCGTCGGCCACGCGCTGGGCTTCGAGCAGATCACCGGTGCCGCGTTCGGTGCCGCCCTGATGCAGGGCATGCGCCGCGGACTGTTCTCCAACGAGGCCGGCATGGGCTCGGTCCCCAATGCCGCGGCCACCGCCTCGGTGTCCCACCCGGTCAAGCAGGGGCTGACCCAGTCCCTGGGCGTCTATTTCGACACGATCATCGTCTGCTCGGCCACCGCGTTCATCATCCTGCTCTCCAACCCGTCCTTCGGGACCGATGAGGTGGCCGGCATCGCCCTGACTCAGTCCGCGCTGCAGGGCCAGGTCGGCATGTGGGCCGGACCGTTCCTGACCACGGTGATCTTCTTCCTGGCGTGGTCCTCGATCCTGGGCAACTACTACTACGGCCAGGCCAACATCGAGTTCCTGGCCGGCGAGGCCAAGGCCCGTCCGTGGGTGCTGTCCTACCGCGTCCTGGTCATGCTCTGCGTGTTCGGCGGCGCCCTGGGCTCGGTGGCGCTGATCTGGAACCTGGCGGACCTGTTCATGGGTCTGATGGCCACCATCAACCTGATCGCGATCATCCCGCTGGGCGGTCTAGCGGTGAAGCTGCTCCAGGACTACAGCCGTCAGCGCGCCGCCGGCCAGGACCCCGTGTTCCGCGCCTCCAGCCTGCCGGAGGCCAAGGGCGTCACCCTCTGGCGCGACGGCGAGACCACAGCCATGACCCAGGTCCCCGTCAAGGACTGACCCTTCCCCACCCTCACGGGATCCTGCCCGACGACGGCCCTGCTCACCTGAGTGCCCACCGGCACCAGGCGAGCAGGGCCGTTCCGCTTCGGTCCGTCCCACCCGGCGATCGGATGCCTCGCGGCTGATCTACTCTCAGACCTACTCGCAGCTACTCTAAATTGTTTAGAGTAGCTTCATGTCGCTCTCCGCCTTGGACTCCATCCACAGCGAACCCGTCGAGTCGAGGATTCGCCTCCTTCTGGCCGCACCTGAAGATCAGTGGTTCGACCGGAAGTCGGCCCGAGTCGCGCCGCGAGACCTGGCTCAGACACTGGTGGCCTTCGCCAATGCCGAGGGCGGGACCGTCGCCGTCGGGCTTCATGACGGAGACTATGACGGAGATCGCCTCACCCCGGAGGCCGAGAATGCCCTACGTCAGACAGCCCTGGACTTCACCACCCCACCGGTGCGGGCCGATGTCGAACGCCTGGACCTGGGACAGAGCAGATCCATCCTCTTGATCACGGTCAGGCCAGGCGAGCAGGTGTACGAGACGCATCGCGGCGACTGCTATCTCCGAGTGGGAGACGAATCCCGCAAGTTGACCTACAGCCAGCGGCGCGAGCTGGCCTACGACCGGGGTGCGGCTCAGTTTGAAGCCGAACCGGCCCCGGGAGGTGACATCACGGACGTGGACCCAGCTCAACTCACGGCCTACCGGACTGCGATTGGGGCTTCCGCCGACGACCTCACCGCGCTTCAGGCCAGGAGCCTGGTCACCCGGCACCGCGAACTCACTGTGGCCGGACTGCTCCTCCTGGGATCTCATCCGCAGGCGAGTTTCCCCCAGGCCGTGGTCAGAGTCCTGCGATACGCCGAACGCGAGGCCGGCACCGGGTCGAGACAGTCCTTGGAGAGCGGCAAGGACCGCCGATTCGAGGGACCGATCCCCGAGATCATCGACGCTGCCGCAGACTGCGTTGACACATGGATGCCGAAACGCCGCGCCCTCGGTGCATCACGCAGATTCGAGGATCTGCCTCTCCTGCCTCGAGACGTCTGGCTCGAAGGGTTGGTCAACGCCGTGGTCCACCGTTCGTACAGCATGGCTGGCGACCACATTCGGGTGAGCATCTTTCCTGACCGCCTGGAGATCGAGAGCCCGGGGAGGTTCCCAGGACTGGCCGACCCGACGAACCCCTTGGCATCGCACGGTACGCACGCAATCCACGCATCGCGCGCGTCTGCTCCGATCTCGGCATCACTCTCGAACGAGGCGAGGGCATCAAGCGCATGTTCGAGGAGATGCGCGGGCTCGGGTTGATGGACCCCTCGTACGAACAGACTGCAGGCAGCGTGAAGTTGACCCTTGCCGCAGCCGAACGGCTGGACCCTGAGATTCAGAGCCAGCTTCCTCACGGCGCCGAGCACCTGCTGCAGATTCTGCGGAGCCATGGGAAGCCCATGGGAACGGGAGAACTGATCGATGCTTCGGGACGCTCACGGCCATGGGTGCGAGACGTCATGAGCACCCTGCGTGATGCCGGCGTGGTGACATGGTCAGGAAAATCTCCCCAGGATCCGCGCGCAACCTGGCACCTGGAGATGTAGCACGAGGCGGACTGGCTCTCAGCGCTACTCGCATCTACTCTAAACTGTTTAGAGTAGATGCGAGTGAACCTTCAGTGGATCGCCTTCCCCGCTTACTTCCTATCCTCGTTCCGGCGCACGATCTCTCGGATCCAGATCGGCGCGTACGGGGAGGTGCAGTTCGGCGGGGTCGGGTAGTCCTTGAGCACCTCGAGCCGCTCGCCGATCCCGATCGCCCGGTCCCGATGCTCCGGGAACCGGATCCCGATCTCGGCCAGGCAGTTGTTCATCCCCCACTGCAGACGGTCTGGTGCGTCCTTCATCTGCGCCTCGATCGTGTCCAGCAGCCCGTCCAGGTCCATGCCCGCGGGCTTCTTCTTCACTCGTTCGGTGATCAGCGCCCAGCCCGCACTGGCCACCACCGGATCGGCATCGTTAGTCCACTGCACGCGCAGCTGCTCGGCGTGCTGGGACTTCTTGACCACGTAGTTGACCAGCCAGTCGAACACCTTGGGCGAGCGCGACTCCCGCAGCATCGCATCCAGCTGCTCGGCCGTGAACCCCTTGGGCCGCACGATCAGCAGTGCCAGCAGCCGCGCGGCCGTGTCCCCGGTCTCCCACAGCTCCACGCCGAGCTCATGGTTGGCCTTGACCCGCTTGGCCACCGCACGCAGCTTGGTCAGGTTCACCCCGTGGTCATCGCCGTGCCGCTCGTTCACGGCCCGCGCGCGGGGATCCTCCAGCGCCGCGAGCTCGTCCAACAGCTCCTGCTCCGTGGGAGTGTCTGCAGCGGAGTCCTTTGTCGTCGTCATGTCCTCATCCTGCCTCTGATCACACCGTGCCGGCAGCAATCCGGCCGAAAAGCTCGGCCCGCCGGTGTGGTTGCATGGAATCCAGCCATCGAAAGGGTCACCCCATGCGCCGCACGCGTCTCCTCATCCCGACGACGGCCCTCATCGTGGGCTTGGTCCTCACCGGGTGTTCCGGTCAGGACGCGCAGGAGAGCCCGTCGGCCGAGACACCGTCATCTGACCAGTCCGCCTCCCCCGGCCCCGGCGAGACCGGTGCCGAGGCACCTGCCGAGCCGGCCGTCGTCGTGCAGGGGTTGGAGGCTCCGTGGTCGGTGACGTTCGTGCAGGACACAGCCCTGGTGAGCGAGCGGGACTCGGGTCGATTGCTGGAGATCATGGTTGACGGTGGGACGCGGGAGATCGGGACGGTGCCCGGAGTGCGGGCCGGCAGTGAGGGCGGACTGTTGGGGCTGGCCGTGCGGGACGCGCAGCTGTACGCGTACTCGACCGGGGAGGAGTCCAACCGGATCCATCGGTTCGCACTGGAGGGCGGGACCGGACAGCTGAGCCTGGGTGAGCCGAAGCTGGTGCTGGACGGGATCCCGCGGGCGGGGAACCACAACGGCGGACGGATCGCGTTCGGGCCGGACGGCATGCTGTACGCCACCACGGGGGACGCCGGGCAGCGGGATGCGGCGCAGGACAGGGAGTCGCTGGCGGGGAAGATCCTGCGGATGACGCCGGACGGGGAGGTGCCGGAGGACAATCCGTTCGAAGAGTCGCTGGTGTACTCGTACGGGCATCGGAATCCGCAGGGGCTGGCGTGGGGGCTGGACGGGACGCTGTACGCCAGCGAGTTCGGGCAGAACACCTGGGATGAGCTGAACGTGATCGAGCCGGGGGCGAACTACGGCTGGCCGGAGGTGGAGGGGTCGGCCGGGCGCGAGGGGTTCACCGATCCGGTGCAGCAGTGGGCTCCGGCCGAGGCCAGTCCGAGCGGGATCGCAGTGCACGGGGATTCACTGTGGATCGCGGCGCTGCGCGGGTCCCGGCTGATCGAGGTGCCGCTGGATGACCTGGGCAGTTCGAACGAGCACTGGGTGGACGAGCACGGTCGGCTGCGGGATGCGGTGAGCACGCCGGACGGTGAGCTGTGGGTGCTGACGAACAACACCGACGGACGCGGTTCACCGGGTCCACAAGATGATCGGCTGCTGCGCTTCGGCGAGTGAGCCCCCGGTAGCGTTGCTGGCATGCCCATGAGCAATCCGTTCCTCGCCGTGATGCGCAGCCGCTTCGTGCTGGCGATCGGTGCGCTGGTGCTGGCCGTGCTGTGGACCGTGTTCTTCTGGCCGGCGATCATCCCCCGGCTCGGCGCCCTGGTCGGCGAGCCGGCAGGACCCACCCACCAGACCATGCTGATAGAGCACGGCACTGGCACGGTGGGGCGGGTCAGTCTCACCGCCGCGCTGCTGATGGGCATCCCAGCAGTCGCCTACCTCTGCGGCATCGCGCTGTTCCGCCTGCGCAGCTCAGATTCCGCCATGAACCTGCAGATCACCGGCGCGCTGAGGGCCGGGCTGATCACCCTGGGGACCTTCGCCCCGGGCGCACTGTCCGGTCTGCTCTTCAGCGACACCCCGCAAGGCGCCTTCCATCAGATCGCCAGCGACCACCTGGACTCCTCCGGGACAGACAGCCTGGTGGCGCAGGCCCTGCTCAGCGCAGGAACGGCAGCAGCGGTACTGGTCGCGGCCCTGGTGATCGGGATGTTCACCGCACCCAAGCCGGACCAGAAGCCCGACGGGAAAGCCAGCCCCACCGTGAAGGTGTGGATGGTGCTTCCGGTGGTGGCCGCCGTCGTGGTGGGCCTTGCTGTGGGGCTGCTGGTGCCGCTGCACCCCTGACTCAGATGAAGTCGAGGGGGTTGAACTCGTCGATCTCGATGATGCGGATGCGCGGCAGGGTGCTGGTGAAGGCGTGGACGTCGTACTCGAGGTCATGGAACTCGATCCCGGGGACGGCGCGCAGGCTGGAGGCCATGAACTCCTGGAACCCGATCACACCCGTCCGGCGGCCCTCGGTCTCGGCCAGGGCGGTCATCTGCGGGGTGAAGTCGGCGTCGTGACTGACCAGGAGGACGTCATCCTCGCGATCCAGCAGGGCTTCGGCGGTGCGCTGGATGGCCAGATCCACCACCTTGCCCTCGCCGCGCAGGGGCACCGCGCGGTACCCCATGGCCAGCAGCGCCTGCACGAACGGCATGGGCATGCCGTCATTGGCGGCCAGGAAGAACAGGCCGTTGACCGGCTGATCCCACATCTCCTCGGCGTGCTCGATCAGCCGGTTCCAGCGCGGACGCTCCTCCGGGTGCGGGCGGCGGCCGAGGACCGAGCCTCCCAGGGTGGCATCGATGTTCTCTCCGTCCACCAGCAGGTGGGTGGTGCGTTCGCTCATGACCTCGAGCCTACGCGGCCGGGCGGGGTGGCGCGGCGGGGCACGTTGCTACGCTGAAGTCTCCGAGTCCCCGGGGTAGGTGGGTGGCTCGAGAGGTCGGTCCTCGAACGAGGACACACACAGAACGGGGAGACACCGATGGGATCCACCGCCGCAGCCGCTGAACGCCGTCGGCCGTTCCTGTGGCCGTTCATCATCTGCCTGGTAGCCCTGCTGGCACTGGGCGGGATCCTCGCAGCACAGCTCGTCTCCACCAACGCCGATGACGACGGCGCCACCACCCGCAACTCCCAGGTGGTCCAGTCCATCACGCGTGAGCAGCAGGTGGTGCTGCTGAGCCTGGGCATCCAGGGGATCGTGGAGCGCACGCAGGACAGCCACCTCTTCGGCCGGGAGAACCTGCCGATCCCGTGGTCCGAGCGGGCTTCGTTCATCCAGTATGAGTTCGCCGCCAAGCTCGGCTTCGACGGAGCCGGCGTGGAGATCGAGCAGACCGGGGAGAACCGGTTCCGGATCACCGTGCCGGAGTTCGAGTTCATCGGGCATGACGGCGAGCAGTTCAAGGTGGCCGCCGAGGACAACGGCGCCCTGAGCTGGATCACTCCCCCGATCGACCCCGTGGAGATGGTCAACGAGGTCCTCAGCGACTCCGCGAAGACCGAGTACGTGGAACAGCATCAGGACCTGCTGCAGGATCAGGCCGAGTCGTTCTACAACGGCATCCTGCAGGGCATCGACCCGCAGATCACGGCCGAGTACGTCTACCGCTGACCCAGAACCAGCTTCCCGACGACGGCCGGCCGGCGAGCCTCTCGGCTCACCTGAAACCTCCGGACAATGCAAGAGCGGCCGCCCTCCCCATGGGGAGAGCGGCCGCTCTAGATGTCTACGAGAAGTAGATCAGAGGGGGCGAACAGACGAAGCCTGCATGCCCTTCTGGCCCTGAGTGGCCTCGAACTCGACCTTCTGGTCCTCCTGCAGCTCCTTGAAGCCGGAGCCCTCAATAGCGGAGAAGTGAACGAAGATGTCAGCGGAGTTGTCGTCCGGCGCGATGAAGCCGAAGCCCTTTTCAGCGTTGAACCACTTGACGGTACCGGTAGCCATGATGGCCTCCTATGGGGGTTGAGTGACCCACTGAGTTCCAGTGGGGGCGAAGCGGGACTGATACACACCGCTACTCCAACGCCCCGTCCGATCCGTGAGGATCAGCCGGTCCGCAGTTTTGACGGACTTACTGCACAACTACTTCTGGCAACGACTGTACGGGACAGAATCGGATTCGCCTAATGCCATTTTCCCGACGCCCTGTCCGAGGTGCACTCGGAGCGCCAGCCTGGCCCGCCGGCCTCACAACGCAAGAGCGGCCGTCCTCCCCGTGGGGAAGACGGCCGCTCTCAACGACTGTGGGGATCAGGCGGCGCGAACGGCGCTAGCCTGCATGCCCTTCTGGCCCTGAGTGGCCTCGAACTCGACCTTCTGGTCCTCCTGCAGCTCCTTGAAGCCGTTGCCCTCAATGGCGGAGAAGTGAACGAAGATGTCAGCGGAGTTGTCGTCCGGCGCGATGAAGCCGAAGCCCTTTTCAGCGTTGAACCACTTGACGGTACCGGTAGCCATGATGGCCTCCTAGGGGGTAAGAGTCTCCACTGAATCCCAGCGGAGTTCGAAGCGGGACTGAAACACACCGCTACTCCAACGCCCCGTTCACCCGTAAGGGCGTCCGGTCCGCAGTTCTGACGGACTTACTGCAACAACTACTTCTGACGTCGACCCTACGGTAATAGTTTTCGAACGCCTAATAATGCTTTTTGGATTTTTGATTTTTCGCACGCGGCGTCTTGCCCGGAGGTATTCCCGCGCAAGGGAGCGTGGTCGGTGATCGGTCAGTACAGAACATCGAACGTCGAGTGGCCGAGATTGATCAGACTGTCGTGGATTCGTGCGGCTTACCGCGTCCGTGCTGGACGCGATGATGAGGTGCATGCAAGCCCCAGGGACGAGTCAGTGACGACTCCCATGGGCCGGTCCGCTGGAGGTCAACCAGCGGTTGCCCAGCATGTGTTCCCATCCCTGTGGACCGCGAAAGAGGTCGCCATGACCACCTATCTGTTGACGGCAAGCAATCAATGGCTCCAACACCCGTCGATCGAGCGGGACCTGCTGTTGCGCAACGCATCTCTATACGAACGGGACCTGACGCCGGAGCCCTTCGCCTGGCCCGTGAGGAGGTCCACCTCGTACAGCCAAGGGGACAATGTGTTCCTGCTCCTGCAAGGGGCGGGTGGGCCGAGGGGCATCATTGCGAGTGGATTCTTTGCCGACGAGCCGGTGCAGTTCATCCGACGTTGGAACCGGCCTGGGACCAAGGTCGCGGCGATGACCATTCACTGGGAGACCACCGTCCTGCCGGACGAGGTGCTGGAAACCGAGCTGCTGCGCGACTACTACCCCGAGACCAACTGGGTCACTCGCGGTGCCATGACCGAGGTCGACGCCTTCGAGGAAGCCTCCCTCGAAGAGGAATGGTCGCAGCATCTGGCGCGGCTCGGTTACTTCACTGGCCGCGGCGCACCATCGGAGCTGAGTGCCTACCTCGCCTGGACCTCGCCTAGGTTCACCGAGACTATCGTGCACACGCGGAGCCACCTGAGAGCGTTTCGTCACGAACTGATGCAGCACCATCCGCCCGTGTGCAGCTTCTGCGGGTTGGATCAGGTCGAGGTTCTCGAGCCTGCCCACCTTGTTCCGCCAGCCCTGGGTGGGACCTCGATCGTGGAGAACGGGCGACTGCTATGCGCCAATCACCTTCGATCGTTCGAGCAGGGAGTGCTGAGATGGGATGGGTCCCAATTCGTCGAGTCAGCCCCCTGGCTCCGCGTCCCACCACCCCAGACAGACCATGACATGTCGGCCCGGGTGTACATCGCGTTGCAGTCCCATCTTGCACCTGAGGCCTACAACGAACTGTTGGACGGTGGCATCCCGCCCCGGATGAGCCTGAGCGACTTCGTCGAACTCTGCACGCGCCTCGGCGTGGATCATCACGTCGTACTGCAGACCGCGCTGACCATCATCTTCGACTGAGTCGGAGAACCTCTTGTGGCACCCCCCGTTTACCTGAAGGATCACGTCATGAGCGCCTTTCTGCTGACCGTCCATTCCCGTGCACTTGCTCCTGGCGGCCCCGAGTATGACTTCGTGGTCGAGCAAGCTGATCTCTTTGCCTCTGGCGACGGCCCCTACCCGTCCAGGTGGTCTACGCACGCCTACACCCGATTCCGCCCTGGGGATCAGGTCTATCTCCTCGCGCAAGGACAGCCCTACCGCGGAATCATCGCCAGCGGATACCTGACAACTGGCGAGTCATATCTAGACGAGAGTTTCCGAGACGCGTCAGAGCTAGCCCGCTACGTGGACGTCGAATGGGATGCGTTCGTTTCAGTTGACGACGCTTTGGCCACGTCGCAGCTCGTCGAGCTCGCTCCGTCGACCAATTGGAGCCCGATGTCCGGTGGCCAACAAATCGATCCCTCCGACGAAACGGCAGTTCTGGAGGCCTGGAACGAACACCTACGCCGCGCCGTCTCGACCACGTCCGCACCGATTCCAGGACATGCCGGCCCCACGGCGGTCATGGCCCGGTACCGCATCGCCCAAACCATCGTTCGCCAGCATCAAGCGGCGTTCCGTCGAATCCTCCTACGGCACCAAGCCCACGAATGCTTCTACTGCGGGCTGGAGGATGTTCGGCTCCTCGAAGCCGCCCACATCGAACCAGATGCAGACGGCGGAGAGTCCAGCGTCGAGAATGGACTGCTTCTCTGCCCCAATCATCACAGAGCTTTCGACAGAGGGATCCTGACCTGGGAGGACGGGCACCTTGTTCCTGCCGATGGGGAAGACGACGTCCCTCCCTTCCTCGTCGATGAAGAGGAGTAAGTGAGTGCCGTAGCACTCAAGGACCCGTCAAGATGGGGTCTTCAGTTGGATGCTCCGCTTATCGTGTCCGTGCCCCTCGGTAGAACTGTCACGTCAACGAAAGGACAGCAGTTTCAGCCAGTTTCTACCCAGGAGGAATGCCATGAGCATCGGCCAGACGTCCACCCAGTCCACCCAGCTGCAGAGCCCCAACTCTCGTACTCTCCCCGCGCCTATGCCGCGGCCCAGGGGATCGGCTGTGCGCAGCGATGGCATTCGCGTGGTCGGTTATCGCCCTGCTTTGCCACAGGGCGTGACGTGTGGTCGTGCTCTTCGCGTCGACTTTTACCTCGCCCCTTCTTCCGTCGTCTACGTTGCTGCCGAGGTGGAAGTTCGGGAGCTCGGTGATGACCAGATGCTGGTGGCACACACCGGATCGGTCCGCGGTGAGCTCGACGCCCTGTGGCCTACCGTCATGGGCGGGATTCCCGCGGACACTCAGGTGCTCATGAACGTCTTCACCTCGAGTGCCGCCGTGCTCTCCGAGCTAGTGACCACGCTGCCCAACGCGCCAGCACGCCTCGTCCACCTCGGAATCGACCCGGAGCTGACCCCGGGGCATCGACTCTCGTTCGCTCTGCCACAGGTCAGCCCCGCAGTCATTGAAGCCCACGGAGCTGTTCGGACGCCGTTGTCCGAACTCGGGAGCACTACAGGCGCGAAATCAGGTCTGACTGCCGAGGAGCTGAAGCTTCGCTCTTGTCGTCGCGACCTGGCTCGCCTGGTTCCCGGTCTGGTACAGGCAGACGACGTAGTGGCGGCAGGTCCAGCTCGCACGATCTTCGCGGACGGCTCTGTGTTGAAGGGTTCGCGCATCGGGGCGGGAGCTGCGGTGTCCGCTGACGGGCGTTGGATGGCCAGTCCCTTGCAGACCACTCAGCCACTGGCGGCTGAGCTCCATGCGCTCACGCTTGCTTTGGTCCTCGCCGGCTCAACCTGCACTGGCGGGAGCGTCCTGATCACGACGGACTCGAAGGACGCCATCGACCTGTTCCGTAGGGCTCAGGCCGACCCGGTCGGACTCGGCGGAGCCAAGGGTGCCAAGGTTCGCGGCGAGGTCAGGCGGCTTCGTGACGCCCTGGCGGTGGTGCAGAACGCGGGCATCACGGTCGCCGTGAAGTGGGTCAAGGGTCACTCTGGGCACGAGGGCAACGAGCACGCCGATGCTCTGGCGCGCAGCACGGCGCGCAATTCCTTGAACGGCCTGGCTGGGGACGCACTCGTCGCGCGGCTGAACGATTCCCTGGATCTGGCGCTCGCCGCCTGAAGCATAGATCCCACATCAGACCGCAACCGCCCGTCGCCCTATGAGCTGGCGCCCTGTTCCGCCGCGAACGGGGCCCCAGTCATCGGGCTCGTGACGCTGAAGTATCAGCGAGTTCCCTCAGTGCGCAGGCGTTCAAGAATGACCGCCAGTGCTCCTCGAAGGATCGGCGCCCTCATTGCAGGCCCGTAGGAGTCCCACAGGATCTCGGCCAGGTACTGCGCATTGCGAGTGACCAGCTCTTGTTGAAGGGCAGACATGGCGGGCTCTTGGGGTTCAACTGTCTCCTGGAACGACCCCACAGACATGAGGTCGCCAACTTTGGAAAGTCGCCCCATGTTCCCCATGATGTCTTTCGGAGTAGGCAGTCGATCCTGTTCCGCGTCGCTGCTGCTGGTCGCGCTCTCAAATGCGTCGTCAGTGTCCGCTGGGTCGCCCACGGTGGCCTTGTCCTGGTCGCCGTCGGTGTCCGACTCTTCAGAATCCGATTCCTCGGCCATCGGTTCGTCAATGACGGCGATGCTGGGGAATGCATCCCGGAGTATCTCCGGCACTTCCCCTGAAGGAACAACGACGTCGAGGCGGTTCGTCGTTCGAGTCAGAGCGATATAGAGCAGTCGACCCCCGTGGTCCTCATCCAGGATGGTCTGTGGCGCCACGACCGTGACGGCGTCGAATTCGAGGCCCTTGGATGCTTCCGGAGTGACCAGGTTGATGCTCTGGCCAAGCCCTCCCGTACGGGAGTCACTCCACTGCACATCTTCAGCACTGAACGCGGCTGTGATGTCGTCCCAGTACTCCGGGGGCGCGATGACGCCGACGAATCGTCCCTTGCTGCTGTGGTGGCTGGCGATCCTGGCAACTTCTCGGGGGACCAGCGCAGGACTGACATCGAACAGCTCTGGAAGCGCATTTGCGGTTCGGACGATCTTGGGTGGCGTTGTGCCCGGCGCTGCAAGGGGCAGAAGGCGCTGAGCCACCTCGTAGACCTCACGGGGTACTCGATAACCGAACGCCAGCTCTTCTTGGATGACTTCGACCGATGTTCTCAGATCATCGATGATGTCAGCCCAGGTGTCCCGCGCGAAGGGGCCTGTTGATTGAGCCAAGTCACCCACGATGGTCATAGAGCCACCCCTCGACCGACGGCGCAAGGCCACCAACTGCATGGGTGTCAGGTCCTGAGCTTCATCGACGATGATGTGTCGCCAACGTTCCTGTCTGTCCTGCATCGATGCTGCAGCCTCATCGATGAGCGCGAGATCTGCGAGCGTCCACGGTTCATCGGACATCCTCTCAGCAGGCTGTCGATACAGCAGTTCGATGGCTTCATGATCCAGGTTCGGGGCTGCCTTGCGAAGACGCTGTTTGGAACCGAGTAGTTCCCTGACGAATTGCGCAGCTGACAGCTGTGGCCACATGCGGTTGAGCTCAGCATCCAAGGACCTGGGATCGACGATGTTCTCCACATCGGCACCAGCTCTCGCGCCCAATGCTGTCGCGCACCGTTGCAGGAGGCGCGCTTTCAACGCTTCTCGTCCCGCACCGTAGTACTGGTGACGGAGCTTGGTGATGTCCTCTGCCACGTCCTCTGCCAGGAGGGTGATCGTCGACAGCGAGTTCCGACGCCGAATACGAATGGGACTTGTCGGAGTTCGGATGCGGTCGTTCAGCCCTTCGGCAATGACGTTCTGCATGGCGTGGGAGCCCTTGATCTGGGCAATGTTCGCAGGTTCGACAGCGCGTACGGGGATGCTGCGTTGCAACATTTCCTCCACCGAAGTGTGGGGAACGTCGTAGTCACCGAGGTCGGGGAGGACCTTGCTGATGTACTTGGTGAAGGCTGGGTTCGGGCCGACCACCAGCAATTCATCGGGCGGCAGAACCTCAGGATGGTTGTACAGCAACCATGAGGCGCGGTGTAGAGCGACCGCAGTCTTGCCTGTACCCGGGCCGCCCTGGACCACCAGCAGCGAGTCCATCTTGGCCCGCAGGATCTTGTCCTGTGCGGCCTGAATGGTCCCGACGATGTCCTGCATCTCGCCGGTGCGCGCCGACGTCAGACTGTCCAGCAATGCATCACTCGGTGGAAGGTATCCATCGAGCTCCGCGATCTCCTGAGCCAACTGTGCCAGGTGCTGGTCCCGGAACGACTTGATGCGGTTCCGGTCTGTCTTGAACTCTCGCTTCCGGACCACGCCTTGAGGATCCTCCGGCGTAGCCTGGTAGAACGTGGCGGCTGCTGGCTGCTTCCAGTTGATGACCAGGATGTCCTTGTCATCATTCAGGATCGCTGTCTTGCCGAGATACATGGAATCGCCGTCTTCGGTATCGATTCGCATGATCGCGGCCGCGTCGTCTGGACCGAGCTTTTGGAAGTTCTCGAAGGACTTCTTCATGGCCCGCTTCTCATGAGCAGTTCCACGCGCCTTGAGCGTCTGCTCGAATCCCTCGACCTTCTGCAAGTGGAAGTCCATGGCCTCGTCGAAGTACTGCTGCTCTGCCCGGATTTCCTGGACTTCATCGTCAACTTTCACTGGCCCCATGAGTCGGCCCTTTCAGTGAGTTCTGACGCACACCGTTGTGCATCGATACGCCTGATACTAAGCAGTAACCCAGACGCTATAAGGGTTGACGGCTTCGGAACGCCGTTCTCGGATCAGCTCTTCGTCTGACCTCCAGCGACCAGCTGCGCGAAAGCGCTCATCTCAGCCAGAGCCTGTGGGGTGTTGGGCAAGTGGTCCAACAGTGCCGGTGAGCAGACAAGGTAGGCCTTCCACTTCGCTCGGGAGATGGACACGTTCAGACGGTTCCGCATCAACAAGAAGCTCAGGCCCCGTGGCACATCCGCCGCAGAGGAGGCCGCCAAACTGGTGATCGAGATAACCGCCTCCTGGCCCTGGAACTTGTCCACGGTGCCTGCTCGAACGCCGGTCAGGCCGGCGCTGTCCAATGCCGAGCGCAGTGCCTGGACCTGTGCGTTGTACGGTGTCACCACAATGACATCGTCCTCGCACAAAGTCTTAGAAGTTCCCTCAGCATTCCAGCTTTGCCCCAGGTGCCGACGCACCAACCCGACGACGACTTCCGCCTCCTCTGTGGAGGAACCCACGTTGCCTGCATGCTCAACGAACACCGTCTCCAGGCCCGGCGCGACGCCCTCGACCGAACGGTCCTTAGTGGTCTCATGCGCGCGGAGCTCTCCTTCATACGAGAGTTCGGAGACAGGTGCCGTCACCTCAGCGTCCATACGGCGAGACTGGGCAAGGAAGTAGCCGAACTCGCCCGGCAGGACATCGTGCCCCTGGCTCAAAAAGCCCAGAGCGGAGGTGTCCACGGACTCCGGGTGACTTCCCTGGCTCACCTGTGGCAGCTGCTGGGGGTCACCGAACAGCAGCAGGTTGCGAGCGCAGGCCCCTGCCGCGATGGTGTTGGCCAACGAGTACTGTCCGGCCTCATCCACCACGAGAAGGTCCAGTTTCACCTTCTCCTTGTTCAGCGCGGCGAAGGCCCATGCGGTTCCGCCGATCACACACCCGTCTTGATGTGCGCGGACGAACTCCTCGATCTTGGAGTTCGTGTACTCGTGCACCACGCCTGCAGGCAGTTCTCGCCCCTTGGTCTGTGCCTTGCCCACCAGGTCAGGATCCAACCCGTGTGCAACGACCTTCGCCAGGACGTTGTCCACCACCTTGTGCGACTGGGCCACCACTCCGACTGTCCACCCGTGGTCACGGACCAGCTGGATGATGACGTGCGATGCCACGTAGGTCTTTCCGGTGCCTGGAGGTCCTTGCACGGCCAGATAGCTCCCGTTCAGCCGAAGGGCAGACATCGTCACAACCGAGACGTAGTCTTCATCCTCCACTTCTGCGAGTGCACCACCGTTGAGGCGCGAGGGCGAGCGGCGCAGCAGGTCGCCGAGGGGATCCTCGGGGAGTCGACCAGCGTGGACAGCGTTCGTGACCCACTCCTCGATCACGTCTTCCAGCGGTCCAGTCCGTGGCGGTGTTCCAGGAGTCACAGCCGTCGGCACGGTGTCGTGGGTCACCGGGGGCTTCTGGCTCGTCGATTCGGTGACCACGATGACGCCTGGTTCCACGTCGGTGATCGTGGCCGTCATCGCGTCCCTCATGCCGGAGTCGGCCCCGTACATCAGTGCCGGCCCGGGGAACTCATAGACCAGGAACGCGCCTCCTGACCCAGGAGTGCTCCCCTCTGACCACTCGCCGCGCAGCTTCAGGTCACGGCTGAGCGTGCGGGCACGCGAGGTGGCTTTGGACCAACCCCTGATCACCTCGGCCGACTCGACGTGGAACACGTTGCGGTGTGCGCTCCATTCGTCCACGGGCTCGCTCAGCCGGGTGAAGTGCTCCCACCAGAAGCTCTTGCCCTCGCGCTCATGGAAGCGCAGCGCTGCGCCGGCCAGCCCCCAAGCGCGTTCCTCATCCGTCCGGTCAGGCGAGAATCGGTCTCCCGCACGACTGAACGCGGCGGCTTCCAGGTCGTCGCGTTCCTGCGCGCGCTCCTCGCGTGCCAGCCGCTTGAGCCGCTCCTCCTCCGTCTCCACCGGCTCGGGGGACATCGTCTCAGCAGGCGACCGGCCGTCGTCGGGGTGGGAGGACAGTGCTCCGGCGTCCAGAGCCACCTGACGGAGCCAGTCCCGAAGTTTGAGCGTGGAGATGCAGTCGTACTCGTTGTAGTCGGCGATCTCCTGGAGCAGCTTCTCAGCCTCATCCTCCTTGCCGGCCTCCTTCAGCAGGACGTACTGGGCGTACTGGTCCACGCTGTCGGCGGCGTTGGTGACTCCCTCACGGACTTCACCGGCCATGTGCAGCGCTTCGACCTTCTTGATGGAGTAGGACGAGGTGCCCAGCTGCAGTGCACCGCCCACCAGGCCGTACAGGTCCACGAGCACCTGTCCGCGCAACAGGTCATCCACGCGTTCCTCCCCCACACCGTGCCGTTGTGCAATGGAGCTCAGGTGGGTGCGCTCGTAGGCGGCGTAGTGGTAGATGTGCATGTCCGGATACGCCCGGCGTTTGGCCTCCACGTAGTCCAGGAAGTCCAACAGTGCCTGCCGCTCTTCGGCGAGATCGTGCGCCCAGAACGCTCGGAACTCTCCCTGTGCGTCCACGAGTCCGAACAGGTAGTCCAGCCCCCATGTGGTGCCGTCCGGGGTCCAGAGCGGATCACCCTCGAAGTCGAAGAAGATGTCCCCCGGGCTGGACGCCGGCAGGGTGGCGAGCAGCTGCGGATCGATCACCTCGTACAGAGGCTGGTCCAGGCCGGCGCTGGCGATCTGCAACCGTGCCTGGCCGGACAGTCGCTCCATGGTCCGCCGCGGCACACCTCCGGAGGGATCGCCCGGGTTCCAGTCCGCAATGTCCTGCATGGTGCGCAGCCCGGCGGACCGCAGCTTGGCGCGTTGTGAGGAACGCAGGTTGTAGACCTGCCACATATCCCCCGTGGCCTCGATCTGAGCGGCGCAGTCATCACAGGATCCGCACCGGGTGTACCGCTCGTCCTCCCAGCTCACGGGCTCGGTGCCCTCGAGACGTGCGGCAACCATCTGGGCCAGACGGCGGCGCCGCAGCACATACACGGGCTCAATGTCCTTGAGCCGGTGGGTGCTGACAGTGCCATCCCCCAGGATCAGGTCCACCTGGTCATCCACCGGCACCCCCGCTGCGCGCATGCGTCCGGCATACGCAGCCAGCTGCAGCAGCGCGGTGACCTTGGCGCTGCGGGCGAGCTTGGTGTCCTGAACGCGGTAGCGCCCGTCGGGCTGACGGACGATGAAGTCTGCAAAGCCCACGAACGGCAGACCATGGTCGTCGTCGGTGGCGAAGGTTGCCTGGAAGACGACGTCCGCTCCGTCACCGAAGGCTTGCAGGGTCGCCTGGACGGCCACGTCCAGCGAGGCCGGATCCTTCACGTTGGGACGCTCAATGCGCGCCACGGTGCGGGAACCGTCGTCGTAGTCCGTCAGGACCTTCTCCTCATGCGCATCGCCCAACGTGGCCGTACGCGCGAGCATCGCATCGGTGGGGCGTTCCAGCACGTCCAGGCGCCCGAGCTTCTCATCCAGCTGGCGCAGCCAGGAGAACTCGCAGGCCGAGGCCACGGTGAGGTCGCTGGCACTGGTGACGACTCGGCCGCGCTGATCCACGAACATCTGGTCTCCTGACGACGATCCGACGGTTGGGATCATCCTGCCGGAAGGGCCGGACGCGTTAGGGATCTCTTCGTGCATGTATGGCGGTGCGGCTTCTTATCGTGTCCGACCCCACTGGTCTACTGACATCAGCAAGAGCTGGTTCACTTCCCACCCGCTTTCCTCGCACCGAACGGAGCACCACATGACCACTGACCAGACCGCCCCCTCCCTGTCCCCCAACGAACAGGCCCACCGTGGCCTGAAGCACCTGGCGACTCGACTCGAACCGATCATCGCCACCACCCTGAAGCCACACCTGGAGGGCCTCCAGTGGACGGTCCTGCTTCAGGAGATCGACCGGCTCAAGGGCAAGTCCCCGCACGCATACTCCCCCGGCGATCCGCAGGCCCAGCTGCGCATCCTCACCGAACGTCTGGGCAACTTCGGCTACCCGTTCGACGATCACACCCGTGCTGTCTCCACGGTGGCCGGTGAACTCCGGATCGTGCGCAATCGGCTGTCCCACATGGATGAGCTTTCGCTGCTCGACGCCTGGCGGACCCTCGACTTCATCGTGCGCCTCTTGGCACGCCTGGGGGACGCAGAGGGAAGTACGGAAGCTGAGACCATGCGTGATGGCATCCTCCGCCTCATCGCCCCTGCTCAGTCGGAGGAAGACGAACAGGAATCCGAGGAGAAGGACGAGCATGTGGAGCCAGCCCCAGAGGTGTATGCCCGGACTGAGTCTTCACAGGACCGCCCCCGCACCGGGCTGCCCAACGAGCGCCTGCAGTTCGAGCCCTGGACTGTCATTCCGGTCGGCACCGTGGACGTCCTGAACAACCTCAAGCGTAAAGAGAACGCCGATCTGGTCCGGTCAGTGATCGAGGAGATCGTGGAGCACGAGGGTCCTGTGCATCTTAAGCGGTTGGCACGCCTCACCGGACGCGCCTTCGGCCTGGGCCGTGTGGAGTCCAAGCGGGTCAGCCAGATCAAACACCAGGCGAAGAGCTCTCTGGTAATCGAGGACAACGGGTGGTACTGGCCGAATGACCTGGACCCTGCCACCTGGCAGGAGTTCCGCCCGAGCCCGAGTTCCACCAAGCGCGAGTTCACCCTGGTCGCACCTCAGGAGATCCGCAACGCGTCCAAGGTCGTGCGGTCTCAGTTCCCTGATGTCACAGACACCGAACACCGCCGCTTGGTTCTCCAGACCTTCGGCAAGAAGCGGATGACTCAAGGCGTCAAGAAGCACCTGCTTGATGCCCTGGGGTCATGAACTCCTCTACCCGTACAGCGATCTCTGAAAGGCAGTACCCATGGCTTCGAACACCGCCCCCAGGCGATTTATGCGCGCTCCCCGCCAGCCCATGCCAGACCGAGACATACGCATTGTCGAGCGGTATGCCGGCGGAGAGACCCTGGAGTCGATCGGCAACAGCTATGGCATCACCCGCGAGCGCGTGCGGCAGATCGTCAAGAAAGTTGGCGGGACCTCGGCTGATGAGTCCCGAAAGCGCCGAGTCGACCAGCGTGAGATCGCCTACCGGCAGCGGCTCGACAGGTTCATGGATCTATACGGACCTGTTGCTGGGCGAATGGCTTCGCTGGGGATGTCACGCGAAGAGGCCGTGGGTCGCCTCAAGATGCTCCATCCAGACCTGGAGGTGGAGTTCGCCCACGATGCATTGCGCACTTCCAGTCTCGTCTTCGACCGCAGCGTTGAGGACATCTTCTCCACCGGTGCCATGGAAGCTGCCATCTGGTATCTGATCGGCGCAGAGCGTGGACTCGCACCGGACTTGAAGTATGCGTCGGTCCACTTGGACTTCAAGGTGATGCACGAGCTCTCAGAGACGCTTCTCGCGGGAGACGCCACGGAAGAGAATGTCGCCACCGTGCTGGGCATCATCGGAGCAGCCAAGAAATTGGGCGAGTCAGACCCCGGACTGACCATCACCGGCGCCCGCTACAACGAGCTCCGACTGGAGTTGCTGGAGACCTTGGGATGGGTCTCAGCACGCGGGTCGACTCCGTGGCCTCCCACCCGCCAGACCTTTTCCCTTCGTTTCGGCAGTTGGAACGCCGCCCTGGCATCCATGGGGTTGTCGATCTCCGATCGTGGACGAAGCCGTGGGTTGTTGAAGTTCACGGAAGACGACTACTTGAACGCCATACACATGTTTCTTGAGCGTCAGGAAGCGGCCGGGAGACCAGCTACCTTCGACGCATACGACCAGCTTGCCGGCGAACTGGCCGAGACCGCCGCAAGGATCCCCTCGGGTTCATCGGTCCGAAACTACTTCGGCGGCTGGACCGCTGCCCTTCGACAAGGATCTGAGCGTGCCGAAATGCGCCACGACGCTCCAGATGACATCAATCCAACTATTGTTGAACAAATTGCTGGTCCGCATCACCGCAAAACACCCACGGGTGTGGTGACGCACTGAGCACACTGAAAGTTGGCCGCTTCATGTCCGAAACGCACCGATCGCTGGTTGGCGAGATACTCGACGCACTCTCGACAGCCCTACGCCCGTTTCTGTCGGATGCCTTGCAGTCAAGGATCAGTACCAATGACTGGACGGAACTGCTTGAACTCAAGGACGAAGCAGACGGGCGCGAGGTACGCAAGGTCAACGAGTCGGACCTTGTTGCCCAGATCCGAATCTTAACGACGCGGCTGCCAGAAGTTGGTTACCTGCTCGAGCTGGATCGCCGTCAGTCGCGTTATCTCGGCGAGATCCGGGACTATCGCAACGATTGGGCGCATGGACAGACCTTCGAAATCGACGACGTCCGTCGTCTTGGCGACACGGTCAACAGACTCTTGATGAGTTTTGGCCTGGAGCACAGCGCAGGCGCCGTCTTAGAACTTCTGAACACTGTTGTTGCGCCAACGAATGTCAACCTGGAGATCTCATCACGCCACGTGGAGGAAGCTAGTCTCATCTCGCATCCGCCCTCAGACGGCCAGCAACGTTTCGACGAGCCCTCTCAGCAGAACCCGACCTCGGATTCGGCGGAAGTATCGCCGCCGTCTGCAGCAACGCTCTCCATCTCTGCCGAGCATGAATCCCAGGTCAACTTCGCACTTGTCAACTGGATCGCCATGGCCGCACCGACCAATGGCCACGAATCTGGCGTCGGATTGATTAGCTCCGTGACCATTCACAATGATGCTGGTCAGACGGGGACGGCAACTTTGACGACCCAGCTGATGGGCAGCCAGGGACCACTGTCCGATGCGTCTGAACGCATCCTCGAGCTTTCCCCCGGAGAGATCAGGTTGACGGACACGGGTCTTCTTCCTGACCCCGCAAGATTCTTCGACGTCACTGCGCCCGAGGCCGGGAGAATCAACTTCACTCTCACCCAGGCACAAACGACGTTGGCTTCACTCTCAAGTCCAGTGACGGTAGAGCCCGCCCAGTCATGGGCAATGAATCGTCAGCGCATCAGCCTGTCGGGCGAGCTTCTCGCGGCGTGGGTACAACCCCAGGACCCAGCCCTCACACCGGTGATCAGCAAGGCGCAAGACATCCTGCAGGCTCGCACCGGCGACAGCGCACTCAACGCACACCAGTCAGATCCCAGCCGCGACGAGGCGATCATTCAAGCGGTGTTTGAGGCCGTGCAGGACCAGGGAATCCGCTATTCCAATCCTCCGGCGAGTTGGTTCAATTCTCAGATCATCAGAAGTCCGCACCAGGTTCTCACAGACCGGATCGGCACCTGTCTTGACACTTCAATCCTGCTGGCCTCCGTGCTTGAAGAGATCGGAATGCATCCACAGATCTGCCTAGTCGACGGTCATGCGTTCGTGACGGTCAGTGCTTCGGAGAACGCGGTCTCAAATAGCGGCGATGACTTCTCAGAAGCTCGCCAGCTTGTCGCTGCATCAGTGTTAAGGGTGCTCGAATCTACCGCGGTCACTCTGGAGCGCAAGGCTGACTTAAGCACCGCCAGCCGCAGTACCAAAGAGAACTATCTGGGCCCCTCGAGCGATCCGGCCAATTTCAAGTACCTCACCGACGTAAGGGTGGCCCGTCGTGCAGGCATTTTCCCCTTGCCAGTACGCCGAGTCTCGAACGACGGTGACGTCCAGATCATCGCCTATGAGCCCGCGAAGCTTGACATATCTTCAGCCTGGAGAGACTCAAAGAGCAAGGCTTCCGTCCCCGTTCGTCAGCCCGATGGACGCATCCTTCCTAGCCGGGTGGTCCAGTGGAAGAACCAACTCCTCGATCTTTCCCTGCGCAATCGCCTGTTGAACTTCAGCAGTGACCGTCACCGCCTATCACTTGGTGTGACTGCCAAGAACGTCGACTTGTTCGAAGACCTCCTAAACAATGGAAGGTCTATCGAGCTGCTCCCGGCCGATGACATTTCGGCCAGTGACCACGAACTGCATGTCACAGGTATGCAGCTTCCCGAAGACCGGCGCGATGATCTCATGTTAGAGAAATCCCAGGTCTACGTTGCTGACTCATCTACGACCTATGCCCGCCGGCTTCGAAAAATGGCTACCGACGCCAGGACTGAGTTGCAACAGTCCGGAACTAATAACCTCTACATCGCGCTCGGAACCCTCGTATGGACCGCCCGTGATTCGAAGGGCAGTAAGACTCTTAGGTCACCTCTGATCCTCATCCCTGTCGAGCTGTCTTCGGCCGGCAAGAATTCCACGTATCGGATCACCATGGATCCAGCCGGGGAATCGACGCCGAACTACTGTCTCCTGGAGAGACTGTGGCAGGATCATCAGCTCAAGCTTCCGGGCCTTGAGAACCTCGTCGCGGATCAGTTCGGGATGGACGTCGAACAGGCTTTCTCTTCAATCACAGCGACGTTGAACGAGAAACAGCTCGACTTCTACGTCGAACGCACCGTCGACCTGGCGACCTTGCAGTTCGCAAAGTTCCGTCTTTGGAAGGACCTCGACGAGAACTGGGAACAGTTCGCTAAGAACTCGCTGGTGGACCATCTCATTCAACACCCCACGGAAATCTTCGAAGATTCTGCGGCCAGCTCAGCCTCGCCCCATGTCGAGAACCTGGACGATCTTGCCAACAGCCTTCCCATTGCGGCTGACGGAAGCCAGCTGGATGCCATCTCGCTCTCGAGGCAAGGCCGTACCTTTGTCATAGAAGGACCACCAGGGACTGGCAAGTCGCAGACCATCACGAACCTACTCGCGGCTGCCATGGCGGATAACAAGCGCGTTCTGTTTGTAGCAGAGAAGTCGGCAGCGCTCGATGTCGTTTCAACCCGCCTCAAATCAGTGGGACTGGGACCTTTCGTCCTCGACCTCCACGACAAGAGCGCGAGCGTCGCCTCTGTCCGAGGACAGATTCTGAAGTCACTCGACCACACCGTTCGAGGCGACGACGTAGGTCTCCGTGTGCTCAAACAGGATCTGGAGATGCTCCAGCGAAAGTTGACGCGCTACTCCCGACAGCTTCACGAGAACAACCCTGTGGGTTACTCAGCTTATTCTGCGCGTTCCTTCGAGCTTGCGATGGATGACGCGATCTCACCGGTCGATGTGACGGAGGAATTCGCCGCGACGAAGAGTGAAGAGACCGTGGACAATATCCGCCGGGCATTGCTAGAGGTGCCCGAGTTAGCTGAGCATGTCGACCGGGTACCCCACCACCCGTGGGGTTTCATCAATGAGTCGGTGCCGGCAGACCTAAGCTCCGTCCTAGATGCGGCCGATCGCTACACGTCCGCTCGGGACCAGCTACTCAGCGTCGACCAGCCAGCCGGTGTGCGCGAGTACCTTGACACGGACCCCTCCCCAGAAAGCATTGAGGAGCTGGTCAAGCTGGCCAGCGCTCCACGTTCACTGTCATTCCTTGAGGCTGCTTTGACACCAGAATGGAATGCCTCCATTGAGCAGGCCCTCACCGACAGTGAAGCCCTCCAAGCAGCTGAAGCCCTGTTCGGACGGACATTGACCGAGCAGGCCCGCAAAGACGACCTGTTGAAGTTGGCGGACGACGCTGAAGCCGCCGCTTCATCAGGGTTCCTCGGGATCGGCCGCCGAAAGAAGTTGCAGTCAATCGCCGACTCCATCACCGGCGGGTGGCGCGGGACTGACGACGCGCTATACGGCCTAGCCGAAACACTCCGGACTGCGGCAGAGTCTCATGCCGCGGCATCCGAGATCGAGATCTCGGTGCGATCGTCTACAGGTATCGATCTCCCCACCAACTGGTCCGCCTTCTCAGAAGACTCGCTTGCGCAGCTTCGCCAGCAGCACGCTGATCTGTCGTCTATGGCGCGTCGATGGGACACGCTGCGGTCTGGGATCCCAGTCGAGGCTCAAACTTTCATCGATGCTCTGGTCACCGGTGAGACGTCAACCAGCATCCGAGAGCTGACTGACTACGGCAAGGCCTTACGCGGCTTACTCCACGATGCGGGTGTTACCGAGAGCGCGTGGCATGAATGGCAGAGCGGAATGCCGCTCTACAGACGCTGGGTGACGACAGACGTGCCCCGAGCACAGGGGTACTTGTCGACCGACCAACTGACGTCCTGGGCCACATTCGTCTCCAGCCTCGAGACTCTCCGCGAAGAAGGTCTTGAAACAGCGCGCGCCCATCTTTTGGACGGGACCGCCGACGCGGACCTTGCTGTGCAGAGCTTCGACAAGGGATTGGCCCGAGCGGCGCTGTCCGAACGTTTGATCACCACCGGGCTGAGGCGCTTTCCCGCAAAGACGCATGAACGCGACATCAAGCAGTTCGAGGCCAAGATGTCATTGGTCCGACAGAACATGCAGTGGAAGATCCCGCAAACTCTACTTGTCCGCCGTCACGAGTACGAACGGGCCCACCCAGCAGGTCTTGGCAGAGTCAGACGGGAGATTGCCAAGAAGCGGGGGGGCCTGTCGGTTCGCCAGTTGATGGAAACGCATGGCCAACACATCCAGGCCCTCATGCCATGCATCCTTGTCAGTCCAGATTCGGTTGCGAGGTTCTTCCCCCCACAAGCTGACATGTTCGATCTAGTGGTCTTCGACGAAGCATCGCAGATCACTGTTGCAGATGCTGTAGGTGCTATGGGACGAGGAACCGCAGTGGTCGTGGTCGGCGACAGCAAGCAGATGCCGCCCACGAGCTTCGGCGCGGGTTCATGGGCAGTTGCAGACGACGCAAGCGACACAGACACGGAGCTGGATCTCGAAGTCGTGACCGACGAGGAGTCGATCCTCAGCGAATGCATCCAGGCACGCGTTCCTCGACGGTGGCTCTCCTGGCATTACCGCAGCAAGGACGAATCGCTGATCGCGTTCAGCAACCAGATGTACTACGAGAGCAAGCTCGCCTCCTTCCCAGCGCCACGATTCGGTACGACTGGTCCTGAACATGACGGGTTCGGCGTGAGCTGGGTGAAGGTGGACGGCCGATTCCTCAGAGACACCAGCGAAGGGTCCAGAAAACTGCTCAGGACCAACCCAGTTGAGGCTCAGGCAATCGTCGACGAGATCAGTTCCAGGTTCCGTTCAAATTCGGGGCCGCACTCCATTGGCGTAGTCACATTCAACAAGCAACAACGTGACCTGATTGAGGACTTGATTCGGGCGCATGATGATGACCGCATGGCACGCTCCCTGGACTCAGAGGAGGAGGGCCTGTTCGTCAAGAATCTGGAGAACGTCCAGGGCGATGAGCGCGATGTCATCCTGTTCTCCACTGGGTTCAGTGTGAATGACAAGGGTGTACTGCCGTTGAACTTTGGTCCCTTGAACAACCCCGGCGGGGAGAGGCGTCTCAATGTCGCCGTCACACGTGCCCGGCGGCAGGTCATCGTCTTCTCCAGTTTCGAGCCCGAGCAATTGCGAGCAGACGAGACTGGGTCGCTCGGCATCAAGCATCTTCGGGCGTACCTTGAGATGGCGAAGTACGGCCCAGAGACACTGCCCGTTGGGGAACGGTCTCTGGATCGGACGGACCGCCACCGCGACCATATCGCCGATGCTCTCCGCGCCGAAGGTCTTTCGGTTTCGACTGACGTCGGCTTGTCTGACTTCAAGGTCGACATCAGTTTGGCAGACCCCCAGGATCCAGACTCCCCGCTGGTCGCGATTCTGTTGGACGGGGAGGAATGGTCGCAACGTCTAACCGTTGGGGACCGCGACGGACTGCCTGGGCAGGTTCTCAAAGGAAGCCTTCGGTGGCCTGGTGTTGCGCGGATTTGGATGCCTGAATGGCTCCAAGACCAAGAGGCGGTCAAGGAGCGCATTATGTTCAGCTACCGCTCCGCCGTAGCGGCTCGCGACAAGGCCAAGACTCAACAAGGGACTCGCAAAGCAGATCAGAGAGTCACCGCCAAGGCGTCTCTGCCTTCTACCGTGCGTGAAGTCCCGTCCATCTCAGACGAGATCGACGAGCTCTCGAGGACCGACTTGCTAACAGGCATGGACACGGACCAAGTTGACGTGGAAGAGGCGCCAGCGCCAATATTCCATGCGAGCGTCGCCCCGGCTAGCCCCTCCACCCCGCCGTCACGTCAGACAGACTTGCTCCAAGTACGAGCCGAAACCATTCGCGCGGACAATGCGCCAAGTGGACCCCGTCACGTGAACCAAGACATGAGGACATACGACCCAGCTGCATTCGACCCATTGACCTTCGAACCTGATCCTGTTCTCCAGGCCCACGTACCTTCAGGTGGCAGCGTGGAAGATTTGGACCGCATGTGGGACGCTGACGTCGAAGCTATGGTCAAGGCGAAGATCGCAGCAGTTGTTGCAGCCGAATGGCCCATTCACGAAGACAGGCTTGCTCGAGTAGTCAATGGCTCTTTCGGTCTCAAGAAGTCTCGGGCCTCTCGCCTTGACGCTGTTCAGAATCACATTGACGAAGACTTGTACGTGACAGACGGCGACGGCTTCGTCTGGCCCGCGTCGATTGACCAGGACTCCTGGTTCGAATACAGGACATATGGCGAGCCCGAGCACGTGACCATTACGGATGCCTGCCCCCTTGAGGTCGCCAATGCGTTGCTCCATATCCTGTTGAAGACTGGCCCCTTGGAAGCTGATGCTCTTTTCGAGAGATCCAAAGCTCGGCTTGGGTACGCTCGGCGCGGCAAGAACGTCAATGATCTTCTTGACCGCGCAGTCGAACTCGGCCTGCATACGGGTCGGCTCAGGGAGGACGCTGGCGGACGGATCTCAGCAGGAATGGTCCTCTGATCGTAGGATCATCGTCGCCTCCGCGACCGCGAGACGACCACACCACGCCTTGAGGGCACCGCCCCATGGAAGTTGTGCCACGCCGATGTCCTTCGTCCGCTCTGGCTGTCTCCCCCTCAGCCTCCTCCCACGAGCCGGTTCTACCCAGACATGACGAGGTCGTCATCCGAGCGGTGCCGATCCGAACCGATAGGCGTTACGGGCGGCGGTGGGCTCAGGTCGATCCTGAGCTTCTCGGCGTCGGCTCCGAGGTACTGGATCAAGTCCTCCTGGCGCGGCTGGCCCATGACGAACCGGTAGGCGCCCACGGTCCTGCGCAGCTGCTCGTACTGCTTGGCCTCACGGCTCAACGGCATGGCCGGCACGTACCGCTCGATCATGGCGCCGTTCTCCAGCGGGAACACCCAGTACGGGTTGATCAACGAGTCGCCCTCTGGCCGGTCTCCCTCGGCTGATGCGAACATTGCCGCCCACGGATCACCACCACCTGGTCTGACAGCTGCCTCCGCATACGCCCGTGCCACGTTCTTCCGCACCGCGTGCCCCTTGTATCGGTGCACTCGCCCCTCACGTTGTTCCAGGTCCACCGGGTTGCTCGGCAGATTCCAATGCACCACGGCATGGCTGTACGTATGGAAGTCCAGGCCCTCCTGTCCCACCGACGTGCTGGCCATGACGAACGGCCAGAACGGAGAGGTGTACCCCTCACGAATCGTCGCCTCACGCTCCACAGCCGCATCGCTGGACTGGTGCCTGCCGAACCGAGCAGCCACATGCGAGTTCAGGTGCTGCTTGGTGACCGTGATCTGACGCCCCTGCACCCGCACGTCCTGCACCTCATTCGAGGCCGACCGGATCGACGCCGTCGCCGCGATCTTGTCCGCGAGCGCCGCCGCCCGCTCGCCCGGTGACAGCACACTGAGCCCCTCGGACTCCACCAGCGCATGCACGAACTCATCGAGCACCGACTGCAGGTTCCCCTCCACCCCGTACCGCAGCACCTGGTTCCAGTACGAGTCGACGTCCTCCGCGGCTGTCTCCCCCGCTGCACCACGGACGGCAGAGACGATCTCCGGCTTGTTGAACAGCGAACGCATCCCCTTGGCCGCCGTCACAGCAGCCAGTCGGAGCTCTGGTTGCTCGACCGCGCCCGTCCCGCCTTCTGCCCGCGCCAAGGCTCGAAGTGCGCATACGCCCGGTCCACCCAACGCCATCAGCGTCAGCACATGGGCGAGGTCCTCGGGCGGGTCACCCAACTCGGCCTGGATCGGCTCGATGGCCCACCGCATGTGCTCCACCAAGCGTGAATCGTCGGTCTTGTCGGTCCACGCCGCCAGTCGCGCTTCGCGGTCACTGTCCTCCAGGTATGCCTTGTCCAACAGGTACGGGGCCACCCCGTACCAACGCCGGCGGGCGCCCTCGGCCCCCGGTTGAGGATGGACGCCAGCTTCTGCCAGCAGACGCGTGATCTTCTCCTGCACGACGGCGGCCACCTCCTCCCGCTTCAGCGGCAGCTTCCAGCCGTGTTCAGCGGCCACGAGCAGAGGGTCCCCGATCTTGGCGAGGGTCACGCTGGGGTAGATCACGGTGAGGTTCGGGAGGTTCCTGGGCAGCTCGCGTTCGGCGTCCCAGTTGAAGGCGAGCGGAATCGCGGTCCTACGGTCGCCGTACCGGTGACGCTCATCCACCACCGCCTGGGAGGCAGCACGCAGTCGCCGTTCGACGTCGTAGCTGACCAGTGATGCCACAGCTTTCGGGACCACTGACCAGGCGGAGAAGATCAGTCGTTTGGTGAAGCTCTGCACGGGATCGCTCGCGTAGACCCCTGCCGGCTCCAGATAGGGCAGTGAAGGTGCCACCCACGCCAGCTTCCATGCCTCATGCGCCATCAGGTCATCGACCAGCGCGCGCATCTTGGCGTTCGGCAGTGCGATGGACTGGTAGTCACGGATCTTCTCCCAGTCCAAGAGGGTTCCTCGGTGTTTCCGCAGCACACCACGCAACCCGTCATCGCTGTTCTCGGCGTGGGCTAGGAAGCGTTCCTGTAGCTGGTAACCGTGCCGTTCCATCAGGTTGGCGCAGTACGGAGCCGACCGCCAGAACTCGAAGGCGTCCTGTGAGCCGACCTGGCGTGCGATGGCATCGGAGGCGAGCCAGCTCGAGACGTCGTCCTCTTCCAGCCTCATTTCGCCCAGGGACCGCTGGATCAGCATGCCGTCCCGGTCGGGAGTCGCGGACAGCCGTTCGGTCCGGGACATGACCCGGCGCAGCGCTGCCTCCACAGAGGCCCGGGCGGTCTCTGCCGCAGCCATGCCGTCCTCAGTCCCGTGCAGGATTCCCTCGCGGAGTCGAGACAAGTCCTTGGTGATGGTCCGGGCCGGGTCTTTCCCTGCGAGGAAGGTGATGGTGTTGGTGAAGTCGCGGTAGTGGTCGTCCCCGTCCTGTTCGTCGGGGAGCGTGTACATCTTGTATGGCGTCGCCGAGAGGACGAGCGTCTTGGCGGAACCGCGCGAGATGACCCGCTGGGCCAGCTGTTGAGCATGAGTGAGTGGACGCTGGGCAGTCGAGTCGGAGAACAGGTCCTTGAAGCGTTGGAACTCGTCGAGGATGACGAGGTCAGGTGCCAGCATCTCCACGGACACATTCGCCATGGCCATACGCAGACCGCCGATGACCGGGCGGCGCGAACGCCAGTGGTTGTCGCCCCGCCGCGGAGTGCTGGCCCATCGCGCCTGGTCCGCCAGCAAATCTTCCATCAGGGTCCCACCGTGCGGGCCCGGCTCGGAACGGAGGTACTCCTCGAAGCGGGCCAGAAGAGCCGGGTCCAGGTCCGGCCGGCTCTCCCGCCATCGCAGTCTCTCCCGAAACCTCTCCACTCTGACGCCCACCGCCAGGTAGCTGGACCAGCTGTCCTTGCTCACCTCCTTCTGCCCGAGGACCTGACGCAGCATCCAGTGCAGCAGGGCTCGTTCCCGGACCATGCCGGTGGAGTTCCCCAGATCCAACGAGGTCCCTGGGGTGAAGGCCACGAGCTGCAGCCGTTGGCGACTGGCAGAGCGCATGGTGGCCGGCAGCATGGTGAGCCGGTCGGCGTTGTCCTGGAGCTCTCCGCCGGTGAGATCTCTGAGTCGGCGGAGGTTCTGGCGGGCGATCTGTCCGTTGGAGCAGATGTACACCAGGGTGATGGGTCGCTCCTCGTCCCACAGATGGTCGATCGCACGCGCGGCGATCCCCTTGGCGACCAGGGTCTTGCCCAGCCCGACTTCATCGGCGACCAGGAACCTGTCCACACGGTCCTCGTCCGTCCAGAGCCGCCTGAATGCATGCTCCACGGTGGCCCGCTGGAACGGTTTGAGGCTGTCCAGGATCTTGTGGAGGCCCGGCCGACTCTCAGTCATGGCTGACGCCCCTTCAACACGGTCTGGAGGACCACGTCCCACATCTGCAGGAACTCCTCGGGGATCACCTTCTCCGCTCCGGGCATGCCGCGCAGTTCGTTCACCTGCCGCGCCACCGCTGCGAGGTCCTTCGCACCTCGGCTGGCCGCCCGCATCAGCGGTTCGAACAGGACCAATGCGGGTGCATGATCCACACCGTCATCGCTCGCATCCCCCAGGCGCTCTGTGACGGCTTCAGTCTGCTCCAGCGCGACGGGCCCGGCCCGCAGCGGAACCATGCCCAGCAGCAACGCGAGGTACCGCAGCACACTGCGCGAGCTGTTCAGGATCTCAGCCAACGCGGCTCTCCGACGGTCCAGCGGATCGCCCACCAGCCGCATCATCAGCACGCAGCGGCGGGTGACCCGTGCGGACCCCTCCCCTGCGGTGGTCTCCACCGCCAGGAAGGGGGTGACGTTCACCGGCGCGATCTCCCAGGTCTGTTCCTCTGCCAGGTCGCGAACCTGGCCGGGCACCGTGGCGAGCCAGATGCGTGTGGTGCCGGGGCCGTCGTCGGGAATGGTCAAGGAGAGGCGGGCCTCCACCTTGTCCTCGCCCACGGGGGTGATGACCAGCTCAGGGCGCTGCCGAGCGAGTCGCTGATGGAAGTCCTCCAGGTCACGGCTGGTGGTCAGCGCCGGGTCGTCCACCGGGTGGTCCTGCTGCGGGGTGTACGGTTCGAGCACCTTGCCCAGCCCCAGCGATTCCTTGCCCTCGCCCAGCACGGCGTGGACGCCACAGGTGGTGGTGGGTCCGGTGAGCACGGCGTTCATCTCGACTCCCCCGCCCCACGCATGTGTGGTGAGGTTGGCGCTGCCGGTCACCACCATCGACTGACCGCCGGGCAGGTCCAGGACCACGGTCTTGGCGTGCAGCCCGTCGAGACGGATCTCCGAGGTGGCAGTGGACTGATCCTCTGGACCGGTCGAGTCGCCGGTTTCGGGGACGGCGGTGAACTCGTCCACGGCACGGACGGACGCCTGGTCGGTGGCGCCCTCGTCCACGCCGCTGTGCAGCACGTGGGTCGCCCAGTCGGCCAGGTTGGCGCGCCCGAGCAGGTCCATGGCTTCGGCCCGGGAGACCAAGGTGGCTTCCTCCGCGTGACCACGGATCCGGTTCAGGGTGGTGCTGGAGATGAATGGGCTGATGGCCAGGACCCGTTCGGGTCCTTCAGGGAACGGCCATCGCTCGATTCCCTCCAGGCCCAGCGGCAGCAACTGTCCACCGGTAAACGGTTCAGGGGCGGCCAGGTTCACCTCTCGCAGGGTGCTGGCCAGATGCCCGACGGCGGCAGCTCGCCTCTCGGAGAGCGGGTCCAGGGTGAGGGTGGGCAGGGCAGCGACCAAGTCAGCGGCAGGGGCGGCACGAATGGTCCCGTGGGGGTCTTCGTCCAAGACGAGGACGGTGTCCCAGGAGTTGTCCAGGGTCAGATTCCGGCTGGCAACCACCACCCGGTGGTGGAAGTCGGTCTCGTTCTCCTCGTGGACGAACCGGACGGCCCAGAGCTTGGGGTGGAACAGATGCTTCTCATTCGGGGGCATCACCTCGTGGATGCTGTCCTCGAGGAAGGCGTGGATCCTGCTGTGGGTGGGCGGAACATGGATGCCGCTGGCCTGGACGAACACGGTGGTGTGGTCGATATGCCGCTGGACGGCGTCAAGGAGCCGGACCGGGTCGCGGGAGGCGACGGTGTCGGCGTCGTCGATCTCCCCCAGGGAGAAGGTCATGGGCGCGATCAGCAATGCTGTGAGGTTGAGGCTGTAGGTGGTGACAACGGCGTGGTCCACCCGGTAACCGGCAGGCGGACGCAAGGCGTCGGTGAGCAGGACCGTGGTGTCCGGGTGCAACATCAGGCGACTTCCTCGGCATCGTAGAGGTCCTGGAGGTGCCGCTTGACGTTGGTCCACCGGTAGTCGAAGCGGGAGGTTCCGCTCGCACCGCCCCATGCGTCGAGTGCTCTCTGGTTGCCTGGTGTCAGGCGGGCGCGTGAGCCCTTCTTCTCGCGTTCACGCCGGATGATCATCTCGCGTAGCGCGCGAGACCCAGTGAGGTCAGGCGCTGACTGGGCTTCGGTCACCGCACGGACCCAGGTGGTGATGAAGTCCTGGGTGGTTCGAGCCACGCGCCCGCCACGCGCGATGACCATCTGCCAGATCGCGTGGAGGTCATGGGCGTTCAGCGGCTCACGCTCGGAGATCTCCTCGAACCACGCGCTGATTCTGTCTTGGTAGTGCCCCGTCAGCGAGCCGCGCCGTTGGTCGTGCTTGCCGGTGGCCCGCGAGAGGAGGAGGTTGTACAGGAGGTTGGCGCCCTGGGCGGTCAGGGCGAACCGCTCGGACCGGTCCACCACCGCGAGCAGGTCGGGCGGAAGTCCGGCCCGGATGGCCGGGTCATAGGGTGAGCTGGGCGCGTTGTGGGCTGCAGTCCAGGTCTCCGGGCGGTGGGTCACCAGATGGGACAGGAGTGTTCCGGGACAGGTCCGGGTGATGCTCTCCCGCAGGTACTCAGCGTCGGCTGGCCTCAGTGTGAAGTCGCTGGACTGTAGGAGTCCCTCAGGTGGAGCTGGGAGGCGCGGGTCGATGCCCGTGGGGGTCAGTTCGAGCCGACTCTCGGGATCTTCTGACCGGGGAGCGGCAGACAGCTCTTCGCGGCGCAGCAGTTCGCGCTCGAAGTACGCCCGCGGGGTGAAGCCTGGCTCGGTGATCCCCCACCGCAGCATCGATCCCCAGTAGACCTCACTGGCCATGCGCCGCAATGAGCGGCCGGCGGTGACGCCGATGACCCCCTGACTCTCGCCGCCCCGTTTCAGCGCATCGATCAGCTGGTACTCGTACTTGCGGAACATGGCCTGCATTCCAGCGACCGTCTGACGGTGGCTGGCCTCCTGCAGCAACCACGGGATGAAGAGGGCGTAGCGCAGACGGGTCTGGATGGTGGAGGTTCCCGGGAACAGCGCATCCGCAAAAGAATCCCGGATGGCACCGAAGCCTAGATCATCGATCGTGGTCTCATCGCGGAACTGATCGACGGCCTCCATCATGCGCCGCCGCTGCTCCGGATCGAGCGCCAGCCATCCGAACGATGAGGTCATGACAAGATGATCTCAGACGGCTCGGAAACGCCGAAAGCAGGAATGAGGAACGGTATGTCCGCGGGACGCCAGATCAAGCTCTTCTTGGCAGAAGGTAAGCCAGGAGGACTCACTACTGCTGAAATCATGAACTGGACCGGGCATATCGTGTCGGCTTCCAGATCAGACCTCGCCCAACTGCTGGGGCGTGGAGAACCCCAACGAACGGGTGTTTATATTCTCCTGGGGGACCAAGTCGACGCAGTGTCGTCCCACACTCGCGCTGTATATGTCGGGGAAGGGGATGACATCTCCAGCCGACTCAAGGAGCATGCACGTTCTGACGATCAAGGCGGAAAGGATTTCTGGGATCGAGTTCTGGTCTGCACATCCAAGGACGCCAATCTGACGAAAGCTCACGCCAGATACTTGGAGTCGAGGCTCATTTCCGTCGCTACATCAGCGGGCCGCTCGAGCGTACTAAATGTTCAGAAGCCCGAACCGACTGCCCTGCCGGAAGCGGACATTGCGGATATGGAGTACTTTCTTTCCCAGTTGCTCATCGTTCTGCCGGTGCTAGGCGTCAATGAGTTCAAGTCCCCGATTACTGCCCCGAAGCGGGAAACTGAAGTCTCTAGGGCCACGCGGCTGGGCACAGGAGAGACAGAATCGCCCATATTCATCTTCAGCATCGACAAACATGGAATCGAAGCCCGGGGCCTGGAGTCTGACGGTGAATTCGTCGTTCTCCGCGGCTCCCGGGGCCGGCCGCAGTGGGTGCAGACTCAGCGGCGCGGTGGCTACCGTTCCCTGTTCGAGAAGCTCCTCGAGAATGGTTCCATCACAACTTCTCCTGAACAATCCACGGCGACGTTCACGCGAGACGTCCCTTTCAGTTCTCCTTCTGCCGCCGCATCAGTAGTGGCTGGACGCGCAGCTAATGGTCGCAAATCATGGAAATCAGAGGCCACAGGAGAGACCTTCGGCGAGTGGGAGAACCGGGGCGTCAATACAGTGTCCGCCTAGCTGTCGTGGTTCATGAAGTTTTTGTCGGCGTGAATTGGTGCGGTGGCGAACCGCTTTCTGCCCGCAACGGTGCCCCAGATCCAGTCGTTTCGTCGGAACCAATGTGGACGGAACTCTGGGCTTATCAGTACTGGCCACCTGCAACACAGGCCCCTGTGAGCCTGCCACAGAAACGAGTGTCGCAGTCCACGTCTCGCGCTCACCGATAGTGGGTCCACCCCCAGATGTCACGCAGGGTGCGGTTCTCAAGTCAGTGCGGGAGAAATGACCACCATTGTCATCAAACTCGAAGGCTCTGACGGACTAGTTCGCCGTGACTAGTGGCTCAAGTTTTGGGACTACGTCGTACTCTCGTCGCCTTCTGTCCCAAACGCCCACAGAAGGATCGCGTGGAGTGATACCAGCGCCTGCGTCCCGTCGGCGTCACAGCTTCCACCTCGCGGGCACCGAAACCGCGTAGTCCGGCACCCCGATCGCCTTGAAGTGCTGCTTCGCGGCCTTGATCTTGGCGTTCTCCGTTGGGCGACGCCTGATCTCGTCCTCCGTGCTCTTCGTCTCTCGAATCATGTACACCCGCTCTTGACCGTCCTCGTGCTTCACGATCGCCCAGTCCGGGTTGTACGGGCCGACCGGGGTGTCAATCTTGAACTTGTCCGGCAGCTTCATGAAGAACTTGATGTCCTCGCGGCCGTCGAGCAGTTCCGCGAACTGGCGCTCGGGATCGGAGTCGTAGACAACGTAGTCGAAGTTCGACTTGTCCGCGTTCTCCAGCTTGTACATCTGGTCGAGGAAGCGTTCCTTCTCCTCCTCGCCGTCCTTGCGCAGCTCACGCAGCTCGTACACGGAGCCTGCGATCTTCTCGTACTGCACACCGTCGACGACGAGTTTGGCGAGCTCGGTCTGCATGAGGCGCTTCGCCATCGCGATGAAGTCGTTCGGGTTCGCGATGAACTCGCCCAGCCGGCCGCTGCCGACGAGGACATCAACGATAGTTTTGCGGGTGAGGGAAGTGGCCTCCTGCAGCTCTCCGATGATGTCGGGCAGGTCGTAGCTGCCTCGGAGTTCCTGCTGACGTGACCCGAGTTCCTGGCCCTTCGCGCCACCGCGGAGCACCTTCACGCCCGCGCGGGTGACCTGGATGCGCAGCGGGTCGATGTCTGGTGCTTCCTTGATCGCCTTGACCGAGTTCTCGATGATCTTGTCGCGCTCCACCTCGACGCGGTACGTGGTGCGGCGGCTGATCGTCTCCCAGATCTTCTCGAACTCCGGGTTCGCGAACAGCTCCTTGTTGAGCTTGCGCGAGTGCCGCTTGCTCTTCGGCTTGACGTATTTGCCGATGTTGGCGCGGCCGACCAGCTCGATGACGAACGGCTCGGCCCACATGAAGTCGACGGGCATGTTGAGGCTGAAGTCGAGCGTGTTCGGCTGGAACTTCGGCTGCACGACACCGTCCTTGTCGATGAACTTCTGCGCGAGCAGGTGCTCCCAGATCGACACAGACCCCTCATAGCCGAGGTTCTCATCGGTGAGCGACCCGTCCGGGTTCTGCAGCGGGATCTTCGAGAACTCCGCCTTGCGCACACGCCCGATCTCCACGCCCGCGTCCTTATACTCCTTCTGGAGCGCGTCGGCGAACTGCTTGTACGACTCGTTCGCGACCACCGTCAGCGTCGCGATGCCGCGGTCGGCCACACGCTCGTAGCCGCCCTCGCTCTTCGCGACCGGCAGGCGTAGACCACGCCCGAGCGTCTGGCGGCGCTCCGTCTCGGCGCCCATCTCGCGCAGGGTGCAGATCTGGAAGACATTCGGATTGTCCCAGCCCTCGCGCAGGGCAGAGTGGCTGAACACAAACCGCGTCGGCTCGTTCTCGTCGAGCAGCCGTTCCTTGTCCTGCATGATCAGCTCGTAGGCGTCGTCCTCGGCCTTGGTCGTGCCTGACTTCGAGACCTCCTGAAAGCCGTCAGGTGCGCCCTTCTTGCCCTTGAGGACAGAGAAGTAGCCGCGACGCAGCTCGGCCGGCTCCTGCGGGAGCAGCTCCTGCCACTGCGGAGACTTGGCACGCTCTTCACGGAACAGCTCGTCGAACCACTGCACAAACTGACCGTTCGCATCGAGATTGTTCGAGCCGTCACCGAGGAAGCTTTCCACCTTGTCGATGAAGAACAGGCTGAGCACCTTGATGCCCTTAGCGCGCAGTTGCGACTCCTTGCGCAGGTGCTCCTTGATCGTCTCGCGGATCATCTCCTTGTAGATCGCGCCCGACGGCCCGCCGATGCTCTCGCCCTGATACAGATAGCCATGCAGTGTCAGGTCGACGTACGCGGGTTCGATGCTCATCTCGTTGACGCGCCAGCCGTCGTAGTTCGCGTTGTTCGTCAGACGAGGATCGGACAGCTCCTGATTCTGCTTGACGTTCACCACCCGGCGCTCGAGCGAACCGTCCGCCTTCCGGCACGACAGCTCCAGCCGAGCGACCCAGCCCTTGTCGTTCTTGACCTCGACAAGCTTGATGTACGGCGTCGCATCCGCACCCTGCTGCTGCACATCGGCCACCACGATCTGCTTCACCAGACCGAGGTCATGTGCGTCGACGGGGTCGAGCCGGTAAACGACGTTGCGGAGCTTCTTGTGCGTCGCGCTGTAGCGCAGCGTGAACACCGGGTCGAGTTCGCTCACGGCCGACTGAGAGAGCAGGGACTCCATGTTCTGCGGCTCGTCCATGATGACGACCGGGTGCGTCGCCTTCAGGTAGTCGATCGGCTTGAGGCCGTTCAGCTTGTCGCGCGTCTGGTGGATGATGCGCGTGTTCGCGTTGCCACGGATCGAGTCGATCGTCATCACCATGATCTGCACGTTGGTCGACGTCGCGAACGCGCGTACCTCATCCGCCGCTTTACCGCTGTAGACCGACGAATCGAAGGTGATATTGCGCTTCTTGTACAGGTTCTCGAAGTGCGAACGCATGAGCCGGATGCTCGTGTTCACACCCTCACGGATCGCCACACTCGGCACGAGGATGACGAACTTCGTGAAGTTGTACCGCTCGGTGAGCTCGAAGATGGTGCGGAGGTACACGTACGTCTTACCTGTACCCGTCTCCATCTCGATGTCGAAGTCGAGCGCCGAGCCCTCGAAGAGCCTCGAGGCGACCTCGAGGCCGTTCTTGTCCTGCACACGCTGCAGGTTCGCGAGCACCGTGTCGCGGTCGAGCACTAGGCGGTTACCGACGGCGCCGACCTCCTGCGAGAGGTCGAGGTCCAGCGCCGCGTTCTCCGTCTCGTTGAGCGCGGCCACCTGGCCGCGCAGCGTCGTCTCCAGCTTCTCGGCATCCTTCGGCTGACCGTCGAACAGGTCGACGACAGAGTGGATCGCGTCGAGCTGGTAGGGCTGACTCGCGTCGAACTTGAATCCGCTGCTCGCTGTGTTGTCTCCCATGATCAGGCCGTCCAGAGCTCGATGCCCTTGCTCTTGCAGAGCTGGGCCAGATTGGTCTTCAACTGATCGTCACCCTGGAATGCATCCTCAAGGACGATCAGACGAGCGGGGTCTTCATCCACGACGGCACGTAGTTGCTCGAGCGTCGGCTTGACGTGCTCATTAAGGTAGGCGAGCACGATGCCGTTACCCACCGAACGTAGTTCGAGGCCGGCCACATCGACCGGAGCAATCTGCTCCGTCAACGAGTAGCCCTGCTTGAGCAGAATTTCCACGAGGAGATCGTCGGCCGAAGCGTCATCCGCACTGCTGGACTCACGCAGGTCGAAGAGGTGCTGCTCGAGCTGGTGGCGATCGACGTCGCTAGAGACCTTCCACTTCGAGAAGTTTGTGTCGGCGAGCTTCATGACCCGGAATCCACAGTCATACTCGGTCGCATCCTGACCACTGCTTGCGACAGCTTCAGCAGCCAGCCGGATACGTTCCCGGCTCAGGTCAGCGATGTTGCGGTAGCCCGCGGCTCGAGCCACAGATTTATCATTCGTCGGCTCGGGGAGTTGCACGACGATATACCTACGATTGCCACCGTCTTCGGCGTTCGCCCGAAGCACCGCATCCGCTGTTGTCCCAGAACCTGCAAAGAAGTCGAGCACCAAATGCTCAGAGTCACGCTTCGTGCCGATCTCCAGCATCTTTCTGAGCAAGGCAGTCGGTTTCGGGGTGTCGAAAACGCGCTGACCATCGAATAGTTCAGATACCTCGTCCGTCGCGTTCTGGTTCGTTCCAGCCTCGTCGCTGCTCCAGTACGACGCAGGTGTCTGGCCCGTGGCTTCCGACAGGAATCGTTTCACTCGCGGAACGTTGTCGCCCGACTGCCCAAACCAAATTCGGTTATCCGCGCGCAACTCTTCGAAGGTGCGCTCTACCAGCCCCCAGGAACGTCCGCTCGGAGGTGAAATTCGACGTCCGCTCGGCAGTGTCACTTCGAAGTACTGATCTTTTGTAGCGCGACCAGTCATCCCGGTCATGTCTACCGAAGCCCACGGTCCTCTCGGGTCGTCGTCCGGGTTGGTGAATGCAGCGACACGTGATGAACTCAGCGAAGCTTTGCCAATAGCGTCTTTAACATAGGCCCCCGACCGTACGTAGCAGAGGATGTGATCATGTACTGCCCCGATGGTGGAACGAGCATCCGGGGATGCTTTCTTGCGCCACACAATTGACGCAACAAAGCAGTCCTCCCCGAACACCTCGTCACACATACGTCGCAAGTTTGCGTACTCAGTGTCATCGATCGATATAAAAACAACGCCATCCTGCGTCAACAGGTTCCGCGCGAGCTTGAGTCGCGGGTACATCATGTTGAGCCAGTTCGAGTGATACCGCCCCTCGGTGTCGGCGTTGCTCGAGAGCTTCTTGCCCTCCTCGTTGACCTGCCGCGTCCACTCCAGGTAGGTGTCGAGCCCCTCCTTGTAGTTGTCCGGGTAGACGAAGTCCTTGCCGGTGTTGTACGGAGGATCGATGTAGATCATCTTGATCTTGGCGTGGTAGTGCTTCTGCAGGATCTTCAGCACTTCGAGGTTGTCGCCCTCGATGAACACGTTCTTGGTGGTGTCCCAATCTTTCGAGTTGTCGAAGTCGGGGCGCAGCGTCGCTGTCGTCGGCTCCTGAGCGGCACGCAGGGCGCGCTTCTTGCCCGGCCAGAACAGTCCGAAGCGCTCGCTGGTGTCGGCCGCGTCGCCGTCCAGCAGCTCCTTGAGCTTCTCCACGTCCACCTTGCCGTCGGCAATGACCTCGGGGACCAGCTCTGCAAGTTGTGAGGCGAGCTCGGTTCGGAAGTTCGGGGTGGTGGATGGTGTTTCGTGGATTTCTTCGCTCATCGGGTATTTCTCGTTCCTCAGTTTAACAATTTCGATGTCTTTTGTGAACGCTGACCGTTACGCGACGATGCGCCAACGGATCGCGAACAGGTGCTCCGTGTCTTGGGTGCCCTGCAGGGATTGCTCGATCATGTCGAGCTTCTCGTCGATCTCTGCCTGCAGCTTGCGGCGTGCGTCGCGGAAGTCGTCGTCGGCTTCGTCCGCCCGGCGCTCCCACTTGCGGGCCTCACGTTTGAGTTTGAGCTGCTCCATAGGGTCATCCGCTTGCTTCGCCGCCTTGCGGGCTTCCTTCTCCTTGGTGCGGTACTCGCGGATCTTGCCTTCGTGCTCGGCCTTGCGGTCCTGCTGGTTGCGGTAGAGCAGTTCCTCCTGCTGGTCGTAGTAGCGAGAGTTGCGCCCCTGGACTTCTTTCTCCAGCTCACCGAGCCGCGCTTTGAGCTGTGGCTCGACCTTGGCGACGTCGACCGCGACGGGTTGTTCACCCACGCCTTGGCAGGCGAGGTCGAGGATGTCGGCGACGTATTCCTCGTCCAGGTACTGGCCGTCGTCGGTCATGCCACCGGCGAGCATGTACGACTCGGAGATGTCCTCGTCGCGCGCCCGCATCGTGAAGGTCAGCAGGCTGACCGTCAGCTCGCCACTCTTGCCTTCGAGCGCCTTAACAGCGTTGCTGGCCCGCTTCGACTGGCCGAGTGAGAAGGTCAGCTCGCGCTGCGGCGTCTCGTGCGCCTTCGCGGTGTCTGCGATGTGCTGCGCGAGCGGACCGGCGTAACGGTACTGGTGCGCGTTCGGGAGCGGCTTCGACTTGAAGAAGTAGCGGCCCGTCGGTGCATCCTTGGTAGGAGCCTGGTTCAGCACGAACGTGCGACCGTCGCCCTCGAACGTCGCGACGTCACGAAGCTCGTGCTGCGTGATCGAGAGCAACAGGCGCTCGAACTTGTTGAGCACGTCGCCCGACTGCTCGTCGTACGCCTTCAGTCGATCCTGCACATGCGGGTCGAGGTGGTCGAAGACCTTGGCCTTGGCGCTGGCCATTTCCTTCGAGATCTCGCCCGCGAACTGATCCTCAAGCTGTTTGAACGCCGCGTCGATCTCGCCGGCCGTCTTGCAGCGGGTGAGGATGTCGCTGATTCGCTTCTCGAAGTCAAGGCCATCCTCCACCGCGCCAAGCACCTCGTCGCTGGCACCGAACACGCTCGAGAACAGTTGGAACTTGTTGGTCAGCAGCTCGAGGATGCGTTGCTCGGCGATGTTGCCCTTGTTCGAGAAGTTCACGACGACGACGTTGTGCTTCTGGCCGAAGCGGTGCACGCGGCCGATGCGCTGCTCGACGCGCTGCGGGTTCCACGGCAGGTCGTAGTTGACGAGCATCGAGCAGAACTGCAGGTTGATGCCCTCAGCCGCTGCTTCGGTGGCGATCATGATCGTGCCTTGCTCGCGGAAGTAGTCCACGAGCGCCTTACGTCGGTCGACCGCCGGGATGCCCGTGATCAGATCGCCGTCCTTGTTGGCGGTCAGCCATGCCTGGTAGATCGCCGTCTGCTCCGGCGAGGTGTTCGACCCGTTGAACAGCACGATGCCCTCGCCGCGACCGGCGTCGGCCAGCGTGCGGGCGATGTACTCCTGCGTCTTGGTCGAATCGGTGAAGATGATCGCTTTCTCGGCGGCGCCCAGCTCACGCAGGCGCTCGAAGCCCATGTCGAGAGCCTCGTGCAGCTTGACCGCCTTCTGATTGACGGCGATCGAACGAGCAAGCGCCGCATACTCGCGGAGCTCATCCACCTCGGCGCGCATGCGCTTGAGAGTCTCGGCATCGAGCTGCGCGCTCGACGTCTGAGCCGTCGTCTCCTCGGCCTCCTCGGCCTCCTCGACGATCTCTTCCTCGAGTTCGTCACCGGCCTCAAAGTCGGCCAGGAACAGCCCACCTCGGTTGTCACGGAGCTTGCCCCCGGCCACCTCGTCCGCCAGACGATTGGCGATGTTCTCCAGCGTGCTCGCAACGGCATACGTCGACGAACCGAGCCGCTTGCGGATGATGAGCGCAGAGAGATGGCGCTGCGAGCCTGCGAACGCGAACAACTCGTCGCGCTGCAGGTAGTCGTTGACGAGGTCATACAAGCGCACCTCGTCCGGCGATGGTGTGAACTCCACCGTCAGCGGCATGCGCTTAGTGAACCGAATGTACTTGTTCGCGTCCTTGCGGAGCGTGCGCTTAGAGATCGCCGCCACACGCTCGACCAGGTCGTCGTCGCCCGTCAGGTCACGACTCTTGATGTACCGCTCTCGGAACGCGTCGAGCGAGTAAAAGTAGTCAGGGTCGAAGATCGAGACGAGGCCGTACAGCTCCTCGAGCTTGTTCTGCAGCGGCGTCGCAGTCAGGAGCACCGTCTTGTGCGCGCCACGAGCTACATGCGAGACAGCTCCCGCCACCCTCGCCTTGCCGTTCCAGTAGCTCCGTAGCCGATGTGCTTCGTCTGCCACCACGAGGTCCCACGACTTCAGCAGTGCGATCTCGTGTCGGAGGACGAACTCGTACGAGCAGATCAGCACCTCAGCAGCGCGGGTGTCCGTCTTCGCGAGCAGCGTATCCTTCGACTTGGCGTCGAGGATCGTGGACGGGATGAGGAACTTCTCGTACAGCTCCTGCTTCCACTGCTGACGCAAGCTCGAGGGCGCGATGATCAAGATATGCCGCTTGCGTTCAGCCCAGTACTGCGAGATGACGATGCCCGCCTCGATCGTCTTCCCCAGGCCCACCTCATCAGCGAGGATCACGCCAGGCAGGAACGGGGTTTGGAGAGCGAACAGGGCAGCATCAATCTGATGCGGCTTCGGCTCTACCTGCGCATCAAACAGCAGGCCCGCCAGCTTGCCGACGTGATCATTCGCGTAACTGCGCTGCAGCTCGTGCGCGAAGTACTTCGCTTGGTAGTCAGTCAGCGGACTGGGCATGACACGTGACTACAAACATGTCTCATGCGCGATCAGCACGCGTGGAAAGAACATCATCGGCAAAGTCCTCCGCTCACACGCCCATCCGATCTCGGGCCGCTATGCTCCGTTCCCGTCAGAATAGCCGCAACACTCGAGGGGACGACGTAACGGCCCATCCATGGCTCTCCACACTCCATCCGGCGCGACGGCGCCGCCCCAGGAGAACTGAAGCGGCGCCGTCGGGCTTGATGTTCTTCTAGCGTGTGGCTGATCAGGCGTCGATGACGACCACGGTGATCAGCGGGGCGCGGCGGTAGACGCTGTCCAGGTGGCGGGAGACGGAGTCGCCGATGAGCTTCTCCAGCTTCTCCACGTCGTCGATGTTGCGGGCCTCGGGCTTGCCCAGAGCGGTCTTGACCTTCTCGGCAGCGCCCTTGAACGTCTTGGAGTCCTGGATGAAGCCCTTGGTGATGAACTCCAGGGGCTCGGCCAACTGGTTGGTGTCCGGGTCCACGATGGCGACGACGGTGACCGCGCCGCCCTCCTGGAGCAGCCGGCGCTCGACCAGAGTCTCCTCGGTGACCTTTCCGACGGTGTTGCCGTCCACATAGACCAAGCCGGCCTCGACCTGCCCGGAGACACGGGCCTTGCCGTCGACCAGGTCCACGGTGGTGCCGTCCTTGACGACCAGCACGTTCTCCGCGGGCACGCCTGTGCGGATGGCCAGCTCAGCGTTGGCATGCAGGTGCTTGGACTCGCCGTGCACCGGCATGACATGGGTGGGCTGGACGATGTTGTAGCAGTACACCAGCTCGCCAGCGGAGGCGTGGCCGGATACGTGGACCTTGGCGTTGCCCTTGTGGACCACCTGGACACCGAGGTCGGTGAACTTGTTGATGATGCCGTAGATGGCGTTCTCGTTGCCCGGGATCAGGGAGCTGGCCATCAGGACGGTGTCGCCCGCGCCGAGCTTGATCTGGTGGGTGCCGTTCGCCATGCGAGACAGGGCTGCCATGGGCTCACCCTGGGACCCGGTGCAGACCAGGGCGACCTTGTCATCCGGCATGGACTGCAGCTTCTTGAAGTCCACCAGCAGGCCGCGGGGCACGCGCAGGTAGCCCAGGTCTTTGGCGATGCCCATGTTCTTCACCATGGAGCGGCCGACGAAGGCGACCTTACGGCCGGAGGCGTGTGCGGCGTCCAGCACCTGTTGAATGCGGTGGATGTGGCTGGCGAAGCTGGAGACGATGATCCGCTTGGGGGCGGTGGCGAAGACCTTGTCGATCGCCGGGGTCAGTTCGCGCTCGGAGGTGGTGAAGCCGGGGACCTCAGCGTTGGTGGAGTCGGTGAGGAACATGTCCACGCCCTCTTCACCCAGGCGGGCGAAGTGGCGCAGGTCGGTGATCCGGTCATCCAGCGGGAACTGGTCCATCTTGAAGTCGCCGGTGTGCAGGATCAGACCGGCCTTGGTGCGGATGGCCACGGCCAGGGAGTCCGGGATGGAGTGGTTGACCGCGACGAACTCACACTCGAACGGACCGGCCTGGTGCTTGTCCTCGGCCTCAACGTGCACGGTCTTGGGGGTGATGCGGTGCTCGGTGAGCTTGGCGGAGATGAACGCCAAGGTCAGCTCGGAACCGATCAGGGGGATGTCCGGGCGCTCCTTGAGCAGGTACGGGACACCGCCGATGTGGTCCTCGTGACCGTGGGTCAGCACGATGCCGACGATGTCCTGCAGGCGGTTCCGGATGGACGTGAAGTCCGGGAGGATCACGTCGATGCCGGGCTGGTGCTCCTCAGGGAACAGAACGCCGCAGTCCACGATCAGCAACTTGCCCTGGTGCTCGAAGACGGTCATGTTGCGGCCCACCTCCCCCAGGCCGCCCAGAGGGGTGATCCTCACCCCGTTCTGGGGCAGGCTGTTGGAGGACTTGGATTTGCTACGGGGGGAACGAGCCAACGATTCACGCTTTCATCATGGGGTGGGGCGGAGCTCCGATGAGGCCGCCGATCCTGGCTCACGGTCGTCGCGAGGCAGGCGAAGTCTGAGGTCAGTCTACGCGGCGAGCGCGAAATCACGGCATGACCGGCGCCGTCCGCCGCGTTGGTTGGACCATCTTGAAGTTCTCGCTGGGTTACATGTGTTCACAGCAATGGCCAAGCCCCCAGGAGGTCAAGTGCCTACCTGACGGTCACTGGCTTCCAAGGCGATCCTCTCCCACGTGCATGAACTGCACCGAGCCGAATCAATGGGTTCCGAACCGGCGAGCTCGCACAAATAGCGCGCGGATTAGCTTGGACTAACCCCGGGCCGTAGCACCAAAGCGAATAGCCCACCGGGCTGAGTTTCACTTGTTGCGGTTGGCGAATGGCCGGTTCCCGTGAGTCGCCTTGAAGGCACCTATCAACTGAGTCTCCATCTCGGCTGCTTCCAGTCCGCTTTCGTCTTGGTCGACGGGATGCCAGGCAACGAGTAGATCCTCGGCGTCGTCGAGTTGCCAGATCGAACGGCCGCCGTTGTGGTTCGTACCGCCCGCCATGCCCGCACGACGGTACTGGCCAAGGCGCTTTCGCAGACTTGCCGAAGCCTTGCCGATGTAGACGACCGAGGCACCCTTGATCCATCGCTGGTTTAGCTCGTCCACTCCGTAAGGCGCGGCCTGCTTCTCCGACTGATAGATCCCCTCGTGACCGATCACGGGGTCGTGTGCCGATTCCCTGATGACGACGTACACGCCGGGAACGTTTGGGACATCCTTGCCCACCAGCGTGGACAGGGGAATGAATCCCTCCCACCCGTGTTCCTTAAGACCGGCCGCATCCCAGGTGGTGGGTGTGAGGCTGCTGGGCATCGGTGCAGGTGCCGGCACGGCGTCGTTGTCCATGGCACCAGCATCCCTCACAGCAGCGTCGTCTGACAGACACGACGCAACACGGCCCGGGTCCTGTGTTGGACCCGGGCCGCGCTGGTGGTGAGGTGACTGCGGTTGGTTACCGGCCGTCGTCGGGAAGGGTGGTGGAGGAACCGTTGTTCGACGGTGAGCTGCCGGTGAGGACGGAGTCCTGGACGCCGGTCTCTGGCTCGGGCTCGCGCACCACGCCATTGGCCGCAGCCAGCGCCTCTTCCCGACGCTCGCGGCGGTGGCGGATGTGCTGCACCGCCGAGACCACCAGGGCGATGGCCAGGACCGAATAGAGGATGATCGTCATCGGGGAGGAGACCAGGATGGAGGCGTCCCCCTCGGCCACGGTCAGGGCGCGGCGCAGCTCGGTCTCGGCCAGCGGCCCCAGAACCACGGCGATCAGCACCGGGGCCAGCGGGAACTGGTAGCGGCGCATCACGAAGCCCAGCAGGCCCACCAGCAGCAGCACCCACAGGTCCAGGGTGGCCGAGCTGATCGCGTACACGCCCAGCACCGAGAGGACCGTGATCCCCGCGTACAGGTAGTGGCGCGGGATGTAGAGCAGCTTGGCCCACAGCACCGCGAACTGCACGTTCATGATCACCAGGACCACGAGCCCGATGAACAGCGAGGCCAGCAGGGTCCACACCAGCTCACCCGAACGCTCGAACAGCAGCGGACCGGGCTGCATGCCGTACTGCTGGAACGCGGCCAGCATGATCGCCGCGGTGGCCGAGGTGGGCAGACCCAGGGCCAGCAGGGCGCCCATGGCGGTGCCCGCGGTCGCGTTGCCGGCGGCCTCCGGGGCGGCCACACCGCGGATCGAACCCGTGGTGCCGAACTCCTTGTCACCACGGCGCTTGGCCAGACGCTTCTCCGTGCCGTACGCCAGGAACGTGGGCACCTCCGAACCGCCGGCCGGGATGATGCCGAACGGGACGCCGAAGCCGGTGCCGCGCAGCCACGCCGGCAGCGCCTTGCGGAAGTCGGTGCCGTTCAGCCGCACCTTGCCCTTCGTCTCGATCTTCTGCGCCACCGGATCACGGTGAATGCGCCCGGCGATGTGCAGCACCTCGCCCAGGGCCAGCAGGCCCACCGTGATGACCACGATCGAGATGCCGTCGAACAGCTGCGGGATGTTCAGGGTGTAGCGCACGGTGCCGGAAGGCCCGTCCACGCCCACCATGGCCAGCACCAGACCGATGCCCAGCGAGGCCAGACCCTTCACCACGGACTCCGAGACCACCGAGGAGATGGCCAGGAACGCGAACACGGCGAGCGCGAAGTACTCCGCCGGACCGAACGCGGTGGCCATATTGACCAGGAACGGGGCGAAGAAGACCACCAGGGTGGTGGCGATCAGACCGCCGATGAACGCGCCGATGGCCGCCGTGGCCAGGGCCTTGGCCGCCCGGCCGTCCTTGGCCATCCTGTGGCCCTCAAACGTAGCGGCGATGGCCGAGGAGTTGCCCGGGGTGTTCAGCAGGATGCCCGAGGTGGAGTCACCGAACAGGCCGCCGAAGTACACGCCGGCGAACATGATGAACGCCGCGGTGGGGTCCAGGGAGAAGGTGATCGGCAGCAGCAGCGCCACGGCCATGGCCGAACCCAGGCCCGGCAGCACGCCGACCGCGGTGCCGAGCAGTGCACCCAGCACCACCCAGAGCAGGTTCATGGGGGTGAGGGCGGCGGCGAAGCCCTCGAACAGCAGACTCAGCTGATCCATGTCAGAGCAGTCCTTCCAGGAAGCCCGAGGGCAGGTTCAGTCCCAGGCCGGCGTTGAACGCCAACTGGATGATGGAGGCGAACACCAGCGAGACGCTGATGTCGAACAGGGCGCGCTGGGAGCCCAGGGCGCGGCAGACGATCCAGAACAGTCCCGCCGCGGAGAGGATCCAGCCCAGGAACGGCAGGGTCAGGATGAACAGGGCGATCCCCCCGACCACCATCCCCACGGTCTTCCAGTCCGTGTACGTCTTCCAGTCCTCCGGCAGCTTCGCGTCCGGGTTCTGACCGGCAATACGACGACGGCCCCGTTCCGTGGCGTTGGCCAGGTCACCGAGCAGGTCCGAGGAGATGTCCGCGTTCTCGGCATCATCCGTGGGGTCCGGCAGGCGCGGAGCGCGCAGGATCTGGATGGCGTGCAGGATGGCCACGGCGAACAGGACCACGCACACGATCGTCGGGAAGAACTGCGGCCCGGGGACCGAGGTCCCCATCACGTTCATGGTGGCCGTCTCGACGGCCAGCCAGGTGGCGATCCCGGCGACCAGGATCGGCATGATGATCTCACTGCGCCCGGTCCAGAACGTCCCCTCCGACTTCGAAGGAGGCTGGGGTGCGGGAGGCACCTGGGCGTCGTCGGGAAGCTGGTCTTTCTCCGTGCTCACTGTGCTCACAGTCCGAGTCCTTCCACGATCTCCTGGGTGCGCTCGATCTCGTCCTGCAGGAACGCCTCGAACTCATCACCCACCATGTAGCTGTCCGTCCAGCTGTTGCGCTCGAGGGAGTCCTTCCACTCATCCGTCTGGCGGTACTCGTCCACGATCTCCATCAGCTCGGTCAGCTCCTCGCCCTCCACACCGGGGGCGGCGGCCAGTCCACGCCAGTTCGCCATGACCGCGTCCACGCCCTGCTCCTTGAACGTGGGCACGTCCACGCCGGGCAGTCGCTCCTCGGAGGAGATCGCCAGCGCGCGCAGCATGCCGGCCTCCACCTGGTCGGCCACCTCGTTGTAGCCAGACATCCCGCCCACCGTGGTGCCGGAGAGCATGGAGGTCAGCGCCTCGCCGCCGCCGGAGTAGGCGATGTAGTTGGTGTCAGCCGGGTCGATCCCCACCTCTTCGGCCACCAGTCCGGTGAGCAGGTGGTCGATCGAGCCCAGGGAACCGCCGGAGATGGAGGTGCCGCCCGGGTCCTTCTCCCACGCCTCGATGAAGTCATCCAGGGTCTGGAACTCGGAGTCCGCGGGCACCACGAGCGCGGCGTAGTCATCCGCCAGGCGGGCCACGGGCTGGACCTGGTCCAGGGAGACGCCGGAATCGGCCAGCTCCACCGCGCCGACCATCACGCCGCCGGTGACCATCAGCATGTCCGAACGGCCTTCCATCTGGGCGAACTGGCCCAGCCCGATGGTTCCGCCCGCACCCGGGACGTTGACCACCTGGACGTTGTTGGAGATGCCGCCGGCCTTGATCGCCTGCTGGGACTCGCGGGCGAACCCGTCCCAACCGCCGCCGGGCGCCGCGGGGGCCATCAGCACCAGCTTGGCGCGCGCCGTGGCCTCACCGCCGTCCGACGCCGCGTTCACCAACGCCAGACCGACGACGCCGGCCGCGGCCACGCCGAGGATCGTGCGCTTGACTGTCCTTGAACTCATGGGATTCCGTACTCTCGAAGTGATGAGGTGCACCACAGGCAGCTGTGGTCTGGATCACTACGGTGACAGGGCGCCACGCGGCTTTCCAGGCCGGACGGGGTTGTGGTCATAAGTGGGGGTTAAGAAAGTTCTGACAACAGAAGCGACAGCGAGAACAACGACGACGGCGGGAGACAGGGCATGAATCCCACCCGGGAGCGTGGCCGGCTGCGGCGCAGCATGCGGCTGCGACTGCTGCTGCTCCAGTTGGCGATCGTGCTGTTCACCGTGCTGGCCGTGGCGTTGGTGGTGCTGCGGTTCGAGGACCTGCGCACCCGGGACCTGGCGTTCGAGCAGGTGCACACCGTGGCCGAGGAGATGGCCCAGAACCGGGACGTGGTGCGGTGGATCAACGAGCCGGAGGGCTCTGAGCACATCCAGCCGATCGCGCGCCTGGCCCAGCGTGCCGCCGGGGTGGCGTTCGTGGTGGTGGCCGACCGGGACGGACTGCGGGTGGCGCACCCTGATCCGGAGCAGATCGGGCGGCCGGTGTCTTCCGACCACGGACCGGTGCGCGGCGGGGAGACGTTCCGCGGGACGGAGGAGGGCCCCCTCGGGGTGACGTTCCGGTCCAAGGTGCCCGTGTGGGATGGGGATGAGGTGGTGGGCACCGTCTCGGTGGGCGTGCAGCAGTCCGAGATCCGCGGGGACCTGTTGGCCGTGGTGCTCGGCTTCGCGCCCTGGGTGCTCGGCGCCGCCGCGTTGGGGACAGCGGCTGCGGCGCTGGCCGCCCGGTACGTGCGCACACGGATCTACGGGGCGGAGCCGGAGCAGATGGCCGCCCTGCATCAGTCCCGCGAGGCCCTGCTGCACAGCGTGGGCGACGGCGTGGTGGGCGTGGATGAGCGCGGCGTGGTGACCCTGTTGAACGACGAGGCCCGGCGGCTGCTCGATCTGCCGCCCGATGTGACGGCGGAGGGTCGCCCGGCGCGGGAGGTGTTCGAGGGGGATGTGGGTGCGATGCTGGCTGGTGCTGGGGCGTCCGGGGTGGCTGGTGCGCCTGACTCCCCCGAGTCCCCTGACTCCACCGCGTCCCCCGAATCCACGACCCTGCTGCTGGCCGGCGAGCGCATCCTGGTGGCCCGCCTGCGCCCCGCGTTGATCGACGGCCGCCCCGCCGGGCGCACCCTCACCCTGCAGGACCGCACCGAACTGGAGACCACCGTGCGGGAGCTGGAGGGGCAGCGCAGCCTGGCCGAGACCCTGCGCGCCCAGACCCACGAGTTCTCCAACCGTCTCCACGTCATCTCCGGGCTGCTCTCCCTCGGGGAGGCGGACGAGGCCCAGCAGTACGTGCGCAGCCTGACCGGCACCCGCAGCGCGGCTGGCCCCGTGGATCTGGAGGATCCCTCCCTCACCGCGCTGGTGGGTGCGCAGACCGCGGCAGCCAGGGAGGCCGGCGTCGGGCTGTCCGTGGCGGAGGACTCCCACGTCCGTGCCGGCTGGCGCTCGGATGAGGACACTCTGACCGTGGTGGCGAACCTGCTGACCAACGCGATCGAGGCCGCGGGCGACGGCGGTCAGGTCCAGCTGCACGTGGACGCCGGAGCCGGCGGGGCCACCGTGCGCGTGGACGACTCCGGGCCCGGTGTGGACCCGGCGGTGGCGCGCGAGGTGTTCCGCTGGGGGGCTTCCACCAAACAGGACGCCGACGGGCGGTCCGACGCTGTTCCGGCAGGCGGGCGCGGGATCGGGCTGGCCCTGGTGGACAGGATCGTCCGACGACGGCTCGGCCAGGTGGACGTTGAGACCTCGCCTCTGGGTGGGGCGCGGTTCACGGCGGCCTGGCCGGGGCGGCCCGAGAGGGGAGAATGAGGACATGATCCGCACGCTGATCGTGGACGACGACTTCGCTGTGGCCGGGATGCACCGGCGGTTCGTGGAGGCCCTGGACGGGTTCGAGGTGGCCGGTGTCCTGGAACGAGGACAGCCCGTGCTCGAGTTCCTGGAGCAGCACGAGGTGGACCTGGTGCTGCTGGACGTGCACCTGCCGGACTACAGCGGGGTGGACGTGCTGCAGGAGCTGCGCCGGCACGGGCAGGACACGGCGGTGATCATGGTGACTGCCGCGAGCGAGCGGGACACCGTGCGCCGGGCGATCGGCCACGGGGTGGACGGCTACCTGGTCAAGCCCTTCAGCCGCGAGGAGTTCGACGCGCGCCTGCGCGAGTTCGCCGAACAGTTCGCCGCCGCTGAGAGTGCCGATGCTGTGGGTGCGGACGATGCCGCCGATGCGCTCGACCAGGCCGAGATCGATCTGCTGGTGCGCGGCGTGACCGGACGGGGAGCCCTGGGTGAGGCGGGCGCCTCAGGTGAGGGAGCCGCCGTCGGGAATGCTGTGGCCGGTGCCGGTGAAGCGGGGCTGGCGGAGCTGGCCGCGCGGCTGCCCAAGGGGTTCTCGGCGCCCACCCTGCAGCGGGTGGCGCAGGCCCTGCAGGAGCCCGGGCCGGGCGTGGACCTCTCCGCGCGCGAGGTGGCCGAGGCGTGCGGGGTGTCCCGGGTGAGTGCGCGGCGGTACCTGGACTTCCTGAGCACGCGCGGACTGGCGCAGCTGCGGCCCAAGTACGGTGCGACCGGCCGCCCCGAGCACCGCTACCTCTGGACCGGCTGACTTCTCAGATCACGTGTACGACGGATGTGGTGTTCATCGGCGTGTCTCTGTCTGGATCGTTCACGTGATCAGGGGGTGATCAGGGGGTGATGCGGGTTCTCAGAGGTCGCGGACGGATTCGCTGGCGACCAGCTGGCGCAGCAGGCTCAGGCGCAGGGTGCGGGCCTGTTCGAAGTGGCGGCGGGCGATCGCACGGGCCTGCTCGCGGTCCCGGCTGCGCAGGGCGTCCACCAGGGCGGCGTGCTCCACCAGGGACTCCTCCCAGCGGCCGTCCACGGAGAGGGTGGAGCGCGGGGCGTGCACCAGGTGGCCGTCCAGCCGCTGGAGCAGGTCGATCAGGATGGGATTCGCGGCGGCGTCCCAGACCGCACGGTGGAACTCCAGGTTGGCCTGGATCAGGGTGCTGTCCGAGCGGTCCTCGATCCGCTGGTCGCGCTCCAGCAGGGCCTCGAGCTTGAGCAGGTCATTGATGGAACGGTTCTCGGCAGCCTGTCCGGCCACCTCCTCCTCCAGCAGGATCCGCATGTCATACACCTGCACCACGGCCTGCGGGTCCACCCCGCGCACCTCGAGCCCGCGCCCGGTGCGCACGATCAGCCCGGCCTCCTCCAGCCGGATCAGCGCGTCCCGCACCGGCGTCCGGGAGACCCCGAACCGCTCCCCCAGCGCCACCTCACGCAGCAGGGTGCCGGCGGTGAGTTCGCCGCGCAGGATCTGATCGCGCAGGGCACTGAAGATGCTGTCGCGGTCATGCTTGGCTGTCATCGGCTCGTCTCTCAGGTGACTCGTGCGGAAGGTGCGGTGCGCTGGGTGGTCAGTGGCCGTCGTCGGGAAGTTCGGTGACCTGGCCGGTTCTGACCGGCCTCAACCGGAACCGAACGGACGGCGCACCCCCGCAGTGCCGCAGGGGTGCGCCGTCCTGGTCTCTTCGGACCGGTCGAGCAGGTCAGCCGATCAGGCGAGCGAGCCCGCCCGGCGGCCGAAGGTCATGCCCGCGGCCAGTCCAGCACCGCCAGGGTAGTTGATGCTGAACAGGCCGCCCAGCATCTCACCGGCTGCGTACAGTCCCTCGATGTGCTCGCCGGACTCGTTGAGCACGCGGCCGTGGGTGTCCGTCTTGACGCCACCGAAGGTGAAGGTGATGCCGCAGGTGACGGGGTAGGCGTAGAACGGTCCGCGGTCCAGGGCCTGGGCCCAGTGCGACTTCGGCGGGGTGACGTTCGAGGAGCGGCCGTCCAGGGTGTTGGGGTCGTACTCGGCGTCCTCGTTGATGTTCTCGTTGTAGTCCTTGACCGTCTTGAGGAAGGCGTCCTTGTCCACCTGGATCTTGTCCGCAAGCTCCTCCAGGGTGTCGGCCTCGTGGACGGAGACGCCAGGCATCTCGTAGTCCTCCTTGCGGACCATGGGACGCAGATCGGCGTCGAACACCTGGTAGGCGAAGGCGTCGGGCTGCTCCAGGACCACCTTGCCGTACTTGGCGTAGGTGTAGTTGCGGTAGTCGGCGCCCTCGTCCAGGAACCGCTTGCCCTCCTTGTTGACCAGGATGCCCAGCGGGTAGGACTGGCGGGACAGACGGTTGGTCAGCTCGCGGTTGGAGTCGTTCTGGGGGTGCTCGGCGTCCCACTGAATGGAGTGGCAGGTGGTGAAGTCGCCGCCGGGTGCCGCGCCGATCTGAAGTGCGGCCTCAATCATGTCGCCCACGTTGTACGGGGTGCCACGGACCTTGGCGTTCTTCCAGGCCTCGCCCATGTACTTGGCGCGCAGCTCGGGGCTGGCTTCGAAGCCGCCCGCGGTCATGATGACCGACTCGGCGCGCAGCTCGACCTCCTGGCCGTCCACCTCGGCCACCACACCCACGACCCTGCCGTCCTCCACGATCAGCCGGCGCGCACGGTGGCCGTAGCGGATGTCCGTGCCCAGCTCCTTGGCCACGCGGGTGTGATCGGCGATCAGGCCCTCGCCGCCGCCGACGTTGCCCACATGCAGTCCGCCCCAGAACAGGAACCCGCCGTCCTCACGCTCGTAGGCCTGGCGCTCGTACATCAGGCGGTACTTCAGACCCAGCGAGTGAAGCCACTCCAGGGTGGGGCGCGACTCCTTGATCAGCACCTCCATCAGGTCCTTGTCCGTGCGGCCCTCGGTGACGCGCTCCATGTCCGAGCGGTAGTCCTCGATGGTGTACGGCGGGACCTCGGAGCGGTCATGACGGTCGTCGTGCTCGATGAACTTCTGCAGGTCCTCCAGGCCGTCGTGGATGATGCGGGTGGCACCGGCGGTGTAGTAGCTGTTGCCGCCGGCCATCTCATCGGTGCCGCGCTCCAGCAGGATGACCTTGCGGCCACGGGTGGCGGCGGCGTGCGCGGCGGAGAAGCCGGCGTTGCCACCTCCGACCACGATCACATCTGCATCGAGCTTCTGGTCTGTTCCGGCCATGGTGGTCCTCCGGGTCTGTGGTTCAGGGTGATGAATACACGTGTACTCGTTTGAGTACATCGTAGGACATGGCGAGTACGCGTGACAACAGCTTTGTGGGATCTCCCGACGACGCACCCCGCCGCAGCCGCTACCGTGGAGCCGGGCCGCGCCTGTTCTGGGCGCAGCCGCTGACGCCGAGCGGAGGGATGCACATGATCGTGTTCGCGCTGGCCGGGGTGCTGTTCCTGATCGGCGGCTGGGGCGCCTAAGCCGGCTGGAACCGCCGCTGGCACTCCCGCCCGGGGATCTACGCCGGCTACCTGAGGCCCGGACTCGTGCTCATCGGCGCGGGGCTGGTGCTGATGGGCCTGACGGAACCGATCGCGCGCGCTCGCACCTCATGGCCCCACCACCGCCAGCGGGGTCGTGTGGGCACTCGGGTTCTTCGGCGGACTGGCCGTCGCGGTGGCCGGCCACGTCGTGGGGACCTCCGGGATGCCCGCTCGGTTGCGCCCCGGCTGGGTGCGTGAGGTGGAGGGCCTGACCCGGCGCCACGGCGACCCCGCGCCGTCACCACGCTCCCTCGCACCGGACTGGACGAGCATCCATGCCGAGTCTCCCGCCGCCGTCGGGAAGCCCTTGACTCCGCCGCTGGACCCGCTGCCGCAGCGGTCCATGCTCGCCCTGGAACGTGCCGCCTGGGGCGGCGCCCGGTCCGCACAGAAGGACCCCGCCGAGCTGCAGCGCCTGCAGGATCTGGGGCAGCTGCGCGCGGACCTCACGCCCACGCCGCAGGGCAGCCTGCTGGTGGGGCGGCTCCACCGGGACGACGCCCGCACCGCCGTGGTCCACCTCCAGCGGCCGGGCGCCCGCTCCGTGGTGATCACCGTGGTGGACGAGGAGCTGGCCGTGCTCGAGTACCGGGAGAACTGGGGCTCACGCCGTCGCGACCAGGGTGCAGGCCGGGGCGGCTACGACGTCATCGCCTTCACCACGGACGAGGACCTCACCGACCGCCTCGGCCCCTGGGTCTCCGGCGAGGTGTGAAGGCACCTGCGCGTGGTGCAGATGAGCACGGACCCATCGGTACCATTCCGGTACCATAGTGACATGGCTATGAACCTGCGACTGCCTGACGAACTGGACGCACAGCTGGACGAGCTGGCAGCGGCTGAACACACATCCAAGAGCGCCCTCGTCCTGCGTGGCGTGAAGATGGTTCTGGAGTCAGCTCATCGTCAAGCCGCTCGTGAGCAGACTCTGGCGGCCGTCTTGGCAGAAGACGCCAGCCTGCTCCGCCGTCTCGCTGACGCATGACGGAGTACGTCTCCCTCGACGACGTCCTGTACTTCGCGGACCGCCTCGGCTTTCACGTGAGAGACGCGGGACTGCTCGAATCCGCCCTCGCCCGCCCTGCCACGGTCGCCTACGGACGCGAGGTCTACGCTTCCTTCCCGAGCAAGGCAGCCGGCCTCTTGGAGTCACTCACTCGAAACCACGGCTTACTGGATGGGAACAAACGCACTGCCTGGGTCGCGTTGCAGCACTTTGTTCGCCTCAACGGCTTACGCCTCACCCTGAGCGAGGACCAGGCGTTCGATCTGGTCACGGGAGTGGCCGCTGCCGAGCTGACGATGGACCAGACGTCGGTGATGCTGGCCGACCACTTGGTGACTCCGAGCAGTTGACCACCGCGCCGCCTCAGTCCTTCGCCAGTGCGTAGGCCGCGGCGCCCTGGATCTCCATGGCGACGGTGAGGCGCTCGACGGAGATGTTGCGGGCCACGGTGTCGTCGGAGGAGTGGTACTCGGGCTCGAGGATGAAGCCGTCGGTGTGCAGCCAGCCGAAGTTGCCTGAGGGCACGCCCACCTGGGAGAACGACTGGTGGTCGCTGCGGCCCATGGTGAAGATGTCGGACATCTGCGCGCGGTAGCCCATGCGGTCGCCCACCGCGTAGACGGCCTGGTTCACGGGGTTGGACTCCCCGCGCAGGTCCAGCACCCAATACTTCTCCGAGGGCGCCCAGCTGGTGGCGATCATGTCATTGTTGAACACCCCGCGCAGGCGTCCGCGCTCGCCCGCGTCCAGGTTCTGCGCGTAGATCCGGGATCCGACCAGTCCGACCTCCTCCGAACCCCAGAACCCGAAGGAGAGGTCGCTGGAGGTGGGGGCGTTGCGCATCACGCGCGCCAGCTCCAGCAGCGCCGAGGTGCCGGAGGCGTTGTCATTGGCGCCGCGCGAGCCGATCACGGTGTCATAGTGTGCGCCGAGCATCACCCAGTCGCGGCCACCCGGGCGGCCGCCCTTCTGTCCGGCGCGGGTGGCGATCACGTTCTGGCTGGTGGTGTTGACGAACTCCTCGGTGGTCAGCGTCAGCCGGACCGCACCGCGCTCGAGGGCGGCGAGCAGCGCGTGCTTCTGCACCTGGCTCACCCCGACCACGGGGATGTCCACGCGCTCCACGTGCAGGTTCGGGGCGAAGGCGGAGGCCTGGCTCGGGTAGGTCGCGTCCCGGCGGGTGGAGATCACGGCCACGGCTCCGCGTGCGGCGGCGGCCACGGCCAGCGGGGTGATGTCCTCGGTGGCGGTCACCACGCGCATGACGATCCTCCCGGCCAGGTCGGCCGGCAGGTCAGCAGGATTTCCCGACGGCGCCACCATGAGTTCTCCGGCCACGGTCACGTTCTGCGGGCCCTGGGGAGCCGGTCCCACTCCCCAGTTCAAGGTGTCGGTGAGGGCGGGGCCGGTCAGCGTGCCGATCCGACGGTCCGGGACCTCGAAGGACTCGACGTCCACGCCGTATCCGTACTTCTCGAGAGTGGCGGCCAGGTAGTCGGCGGCCTGCCTCTCCTGCGGGGTGCCGGTGTAGCGCTGCCCGATGTTCTCGGTCAGGTGCGTCAGGTGCTCGATCGCGTTGGACGGGCGGATCTGGTTGATGATCTGCCGATCCGCGGCGGTGAGCTGGGGCGCACGGACGGCACCGGGGCGGCGGGCATCAGCGGCCCACGCTGGCCAGGCGATGCTGCTGACAGCCCCGGCGCCGGCCAAGGCGAGGAACGAACGGCGGGACAGGTTCGGCGTGGACATGGGATCTCCCTCAGATTCGAATGTGCGGTGCATCACATCTACGGCAGTTCGAGCACCGTGGCAAGCGGCCAGGTCAGCCTCTCAGGGATGCGTGACGAGTACGTTCATCGGTGCCAGCTGAGTGGTTTTGTACCACGAAGGGCCCCGGAACCGCAGTTCCGAGACCCTTGATCGTTCAGGGCAATTCAGTGGAGCTCAGGGGCGCGTGTCGAACTCCGCCTCCGTCGCGCGCATCTGTTGGTGATCTCGTACCGCTGACGATGGAGGGCGCGCCTCAGCTGTAGTGGAAGCGGGCCTGGAGGATGACGAGGTCGTCACCGTCCACGAGGTAGACAAGCCGGTGTTCCTCCGTGATTCGCCGGGACCAAGCCCCAGAGAGCATGTGGCGCAACGGTTCTGGCTTGCCGATCCCGGAGGTGGGATCGCGGAGGGCGTCATCGATCAATCGGTTGATGCGCTTCAGATTCTGGCGGTCGGCTGCGAGCCAATAGGTGTAGTCATCCCATCCGTTGGGCGTGAAGACCAACCTCATCGCTCCAAGTCACGCTCCATGCGCTCCCCCGAGCGAGCCTGCGCCAAGCTTTCCAGCAGGTGGCGGGCGTTCGCCGGAACCCGAAGCAGGTGCGCCGTCTCCTCCAGTGCCTCGTAGTCCGCCCGTGACATGAGCACCGCATCGCCATTGCGCGACGTGATCTCGACGGGGGCGCGGTCCTCATTGACTTGCTGGATCAAGGGAAAGAGGTTTTTGCGAGCCTCCGTCGCCGTGACTGCCATGACGCCTCCTCAAAGTGGTACGGGATCTGGTACCAGTATGCACTGGACTCTCTGCCGAACACAAGCGATGAATCTCCCTACATCTGGCCCCAACTCTGGTGGCCGGACCTCAGTCCACGTCCGGGACAAGAGCGTCGCAGACAAGTAAGGCAGGGTACGACGAAGGCCCCGGGGCGTGACGTCCCGGGGCCTTCGAGGGTGGCGAGTGGAGCTAAGGGGAATTGAACCCCTGACCTTTTCATTGCGAACGAAACGCTCTACCAACTGAGCTATAGCCCCGCGCGCTGCCGGCAGTCCCGGCGGCACCGGTCCATCATACTCCTGGACCGCCCACCGTTCCATGTCCGCACGGCAGTTCCACCCTTCACCCGCGGCCGACGAAGGGCATGCCCGCAGCGGTGATCACCAGGTTGAACACGTTGGCGCTCGGCGGGACGTCCGCCATGAACAGCACCGCCCGCGCGGCCTCGGCCACCGGGAACGTGGGCTCGTGGATCCGCCGCCCGTCCGGCTGCAGGGCGCCCGGTCCGGCCACGAACGCGTCCGCCAGCTCGGTGGCCGTGTTGCCGATGTCGATCTGCCCGCAGGAGATCCCGAACGCGCGCCCGTCCAGTTCGATCGACTTCGTCAGCCCTGTGATCCCGTGCTTCGTCACCGCGTACGCCACCGACTGCGGCCGCGGAGTGTGCGCCGCGATCGAACCGTTGTTGATGATCCGCCCACCCCGCGGGTCCTGCTCCTTCATCATGCGAATGGCCACCCGCGCGCACAGGGTCGCCGCTGTCAGATTCACCGCCACCGTGGCGTCCCAGTCCGCCGGATCCAGATCCGCAGCACTCACCGCCGGACCGGTCACCCCGGCGTTGTTGAACAGCACGTCCACGCGCCCCCAGGTCTGCACAGCGGTCTGGAACAGCCGGTCCACCTGCCCGACGACGGTCACATCAGTGGGCACCACCAGGGCACCTTCTCTGCCCCGCGCCACCTCTTCCAACAGCTCCGCTCGCCGGCCCGCCAGGACCACTCGATAACCGCTCTCCAGCATCAGCTCCGCCACGGCCCGGCCGATGCCCGAACCGGCCCCGGTCACCACCGCGACTCTTCCCTTGGTCTGCATGGCCACACCCTACGGCCGGTCAGGGCGAGATTGGCCACCCACAGGTGAATATGAAACAGTGGGGTCGGCTGGTGTTACTCCACAGTTTCGTGGAGAACCGCCAGCCGTTGTGGCGCAGAGGCGCCGCAGGGACTGCCCCACGTGCAGTGTTCGTGCTTCCAGACCGCGCCGAGAAGCGCATCGAGTCAGCGCAGGCGATGCATGAGTGGCAGCCCCGTTCTCCGGGTGAGACCCGGTGAAGCCGAGCCGATGCTCGGAACCCGCCCGGCCGTCGTCGGGAAATGGTGGCTGTGGAGTGCTCACGGCCTGCCTGCCCAGGACCGCCTGGGCTGAACTGCTGGTCCCTCGGGCATCACGCGCCCACGAGTGAGGACCGGACGCCGCTTCGCACCAGCGGCACAGCCTCGCGCGTGAGAGCGCAAGCACCTGAGGCGCGCCTGCCGGTGCCGGCGGCTGACCTGTCAGCCGACGAAAGGAAGACCGTGCCGCCCGCACAGGAAATGACATATCTGGGCATCGGGCTCGTTGCCCTGCTGCTCGCCCTCTTCTACGGGGGAACGCTGGTCATGTCCATGATGATCAGCCGCAAGAAGGAGAACGCCGACGGCTACATGACCGCCGGCAACCAGATCGGCTTCGGCGTCTCCGCGGCGTCCATGACGGCCACCTGGATCTGGGCCTCCTCGATGTACGCCTCCGCGACCGCCGGCTACACGTACGGCGTCTCCGGCCCCATCCACTACGGGCTGTGGGGTGCGCTGATGATCCTGTTCATCTACCCCTTCGGCAAGCGCATCCGCAAGGTCGCCCCCAAGGCACACACGCTGGCCGAGGTCATGTACGCCCGCCACGGCCGCTCCTCGCAGCTGATGCTCGCCGGGTCCAACGTGCTGGGCTCGCTGATCTCGCTGACCTCCAACTTCATCGCCGGCGGCGCCCTGATCGCCATGCTCTCCCCGCTGAGCTTCGGGGCCGGCATCCTGATCATCGCCGCGGGCGTGCTGCTGTACACCCTGTGGTCCGGCTTCCGCGCCTCCGTCCTGACTGACTTCGCCCAGGTGATGGCCATGCTCGGCGCGGCCGTCATCATCATCCCCGTGGTGTTCTTCGCTGCGGGCGGACCGTCTATGTTCGAGGCCGGGGTGGCCGCAGGCAACGTCACCCCGCAGCAGCAGGACTTCTTCTCCTCCGAGGCTTTCATGAACCAGGGCGCACCGTACATCGCCGCCGTGCTGGCCTACGCCATCGGCAACCAGACCATCGCCCAGCGCCTGTTCGCCGTGCGTGAGGACCTGATCAAGCCGACCTTCATCACCGCCACCATCGGCTACGGCGGCACCGTGATCGGCATCGGCATGCTCGGCGTGATGGCCCTGTACCTGGGCATCGAGCCCATGGACGGTGACGTCAACAACCTGATCCCGCAGATGGTCTCGCAGTACCTGCCGCTGATCCTGGTGGCGCTGGCGTTCCTGATGATCATCGGCTCACTGTCCTCCACTGCTGACTCGGATCTGTCCGCACTGTCCTCCATCGTGATGGCAGACATGTACGGACAGTCGGTGGGCCGCGACAACGCCAACCCGAAGACCATGCTGCTGATCGGCCGCGTGACGATGATCATCGCCACCGGTGCCGCGCTGTTCTTCGCTACCAGCCAGTTCAACATCCTGGACCTGCTGGTGTTCGTCGGCGCCCTGTGGGGCTGCCTGGTGTTCCCCGTGATCGCCTCGTTCTACTGGCCGAAGGTGACCAACATGGCCTTCACCGTCTCCGTGATCGCCGCCCTGGTGGTCTTCCTGCCGGTCCGCTTCGAGTGGCTGGCGCTGGACGGTGGCTGGGCGCTGATCGTGGAGGCCCTGGCGACCGTGGGCATCGGTGTGGTGCTGGGCATCATGGCGTTCGGCTTCTTCGGCCTGAAGCCGGCGATCGTGGTGGGCGGCCTGGCCGTGGTGGCATCCGCCCCGTTCACGTTCGGTTACCTGCGCGACTACGCCGTGCTCTCCGGTTCCCTGGTGGCCTATGCGGTCTCGTTCCTGGTCTGCTACTTCATGAGCTTCCGTTCCAAGCAGAACTTCGACTTCGAGACCATCCAGCACGTCACCGGAGATTTCGACCCGACGACGCCGGAGGCCGCCGCTGCCTCCGCCGATGCTGCCGGTCCCGATGCCGACGGTGTCCCCGCCGGCGCTGCCCGCTCGAACTGACCTGATGATCTGATCCGAACGGATCGCAAGGAGGAATCATGACCGCACTACTGACTGCGTATGTGCTGATGTGGCCGGTGCTCGTGCTCGGCGTGCTGATCGCCATCGCCTGGGGCTTCTACAAGGACGCCGCCGAGGCCAAGCGTGAGGACCGCCAGATCATCTGATCCGACGCTCACCAGCTTCACCGACCGAGCCCCGCTGCAGTGCGAACTGCGGCGGGGCTCGTCATGTCTGTGGACAACCTCGGCGGGGAAGGAGCTCGCGGTGGAAGTATGTCCTCGAACGAGGACAAGAGTTGTCCTCGTTCGAGGACCGAGGTGCAACGTGAACCCCCACCTGATCGGCACGGCGCTGACCCTGGGCATCCTGGTGAGGAACGCGCGCCTGGAACAGCTCCTCAGTCAGACGGAGACTGCCGCGCGGGCGCGAGTCTCGCGCTCGTGGCTGGCCCGCGTCGAGGACGGGCATGCAGGTGCCGAGCTGGCACCGCTGCTGCGGCTCTTCGATGCGCTCGACCTGAGACTGGCGCTGCATGAGGCCGTGGATGTGGACGACACAGACCTCGCCACCGAACTCCGTGCTCGTGACCGGGAGAAGGAAGAACGGGCTGAACGCGTCCGGGCGCGCATCCTGGCCGCCACCACACCCCGTCAGCCGCCTGCGCTCACCGAAGATGAATGATCAGCGGGGTGGTGCGCAGGTCCAGTCGATGCCGGCCACCGGGGAACCCTCGGTGCACAGGCCACCCAGCCGGCCGTCGTCGGGAATCTGGTGTCCTTCCCAGATCACCGGGAAGGGCATGGACTCCAACTGGACCCAGGTGTGGCCGTCCACCGTCCCCTGGTTCTCCACAATCCCGGATATGTGGTGCTGCTGGACCCCCTGCAGGGCGCTGATCGCGAGCGCGCCGGCCAGCAGGGCGATCGCCAGGCCCACCAGGGATGCGGCGAGCCGGGAGAGCCAGCTCGCTCCGCTGCGGTTCTTCCCCGGGAACAGGAACACCGCGGCGATCAGACCCGCGAGGGCCAGGACGCCCCACAGGATCAGCTGAGGCCAGTCGATCAGGGTACCGGTGGGATCGAGTTGGACGTCGTAGATCTCCATGAGTCCAGTCTGCCGCGTCCACGGTGGACAAAGGTCCAGTGGCGCACCCGGGCAGTCGCTGACAGGCCGGGCACAGGTGACCACCGCTCGCGCCGATCCAGGGGGACCCATGCAGCACGCCGTCAAAGCCACCGCGCCCATCCTTGTGGTCCTGACGGCTGTGGTCCTGGCCGTGCAGCTGGTGGGCACGCCCACGGACCAGACCGATGCCTTCCCGTGGACCGCGGGGGCTCTGCTGATCGCCATCGGGGTGGTGGCTCACCTGCGACGGTGGCAGACCACGCCCTGGCTGCCCTGGGCGGGACTCGCCGTCACCGCCGCGATGTACGCCACCAACAATGAGGCGTGGATGTACACCGCATTCTGGATGACCACGCTGTCCCTTCTCTGGCACGAGCATCAGCGTGAACGGCCCCGCCGAGAGGTAGGCAGGGCGCCGACTGTGACAGCCTGGTCGGATGCTCGCTGCCCGACGGCTCAAGGACCACCTGTTCCCCGCGCTGCGTGCCTCCGTCCCCGTCCTGATCGCCGCTGTCCTGGTGACCGTCCTGACCGACATGGCCGGGGTGCCGACGGACCACGCGGGGCCGTTCCCGCTGGCCATGGTGATCGGTGCCGTGCTGCTGGGCGTGGTGTCCGGTGGCCGCCGGTGGCAGAAGCTGCCCTGGATCCCCTGGCTGGTGCTGCTCGTCTCGGCAGTCGACTACGTCCTCGACCGCCCGTCGTCCACCCTGTTCTTCCCGCTGGTGTGCCTGGCGATCTTCATCGGCTGGCACGAACGCTACCAAGAGCAGCCCCTGCGCCAGGCGCGTGCTGACAGTCCGGAACCAGCCGCTCACGCCTAGGCCAGGTCAGCGGTTCAGGAAGTGGGCCAGAGTCCCGATCGCGAACACCGAACCGGCCAGACAGGCGCAGCCGAACTCCACCAGGATGCCCAGGCCCATCGACTTCAGCGCCTCCACCGAGGACCGCACCGCCGCGCGCAGATCCTTTCGCCGCACGATCTCCGCGGCCAGCAGTCCCACGGCGAATCCCACGAACAGGCCCACCACCGGAATGACGAACATCCCGACGACGGCCCCGGCCACTCCCACGAGGATCGGCCCGTTGGGTATCTGCTCGCGTTTCATCTTCCGCCCGGTCAGCACCGCGGAGGCGGAGAGTCCCGCGAGCGCGATGAGAGAACCGATGATCCCCGCGGTCCACGCCGCCGGTGAACCCAGGGCCCAGGCCCAGGCGATCAAGGTGATGATGCTCAGGATCGAGCCGGGCAGGATCGGGAAGATGGTGCCGAGCGCGGCCACGATCAGGGCGATGGCGGCGATCACGGTCGCCAGAAGATGGAAGTCCACGCCTCAAGTATGCGCGTCCGCCGGGGTGCGCATGGGCAGTTCTCCCCATCGACGCCCCGCCCGCCTCTCCCTACGGTCGAGAGTGTGCCGCTGCGCTGACCCCAGGTGGCGCGCCGCAGATCGAGACCGAAGGAGGACCCGCATGCCGACGATCAACTACGAGGCGGTCTTCACCTTCCTCGACCGGGTGGACCCGGTGGTCCTGGACATGCCCGAGGACAAGGTCTCCGTGGAGGACGCGGTGGCCGACCTCAAGCTCGCCTTCGGCACCACGGCCTGCGCCGGCCGCACCGAGTCCGCCGGGGCGGACGACCTGGGACCGGCCCTGATGGACGTGATCGTGCAGTGTGAGAACCTCGCCGCCGGCACCCGTGAGGCGGCCACGCACTGGCAGTCCGGGGACCGCGAGATGGCCGTGCGCGCCGAGAGCCAGGCGGTGGAGTGAGATGCCGCTGACCGTGAACCTCACCGCCACCGACCACGTCCCCGAGGGTGAGCCGATCCGCACCGCGGCTTCCGACGTGCTCACCCAGGTCAAGACGCTCCAGTCCACCGTGCAGGATCTGGCCTCCGACTGGGCCGTCCTGCCCGGCATCTACTCGGACACCGACCATGATGATGACCTCTACAGCGCCTTCGCCGACCCGGACGCCGATGTGGACGATGTGGTCTCCATGGCCCAGGGGCTCCAGGACGCCGCAGGTGCCGCCGCAGACGAGTTCGACGCCATCCGCACCGCCCGGCACACCATTCTCACCGTCGATCTGCCCAACGCGCAGACAGCCTACGACCGTGACATCGAGGCGCTCGGCGAGGACGTGACCGACGGCGATCGCACCCGCCTGAAGGCCCAGCACGAGGGTCCCGTCCAGGCCTCCGCTGACGCCCTGGTCAACCGCCTCACCGAGGCCGAGACCGCCTACGCCGCGGCAGTGGACACCGCCATGGCCCTGCGACCGGACCGCGCCGTGAAGGCGAACTTCGCCTACGGGACTCGGGATCCCGCCGTCGTGAAGGCGAAGGAGTTCTATGACCAGGCGATGATGCCGAACGCCAGCGGCGAGGACCTGGCCGCCTACTACGAGTACCTGGCCGGCCTCTCCCCCGAGCAGATCGAGGCGTTGGGTGCGCTGCATCCCGGTCTGCGGGTCTCCCCTCCCCCGCTCCCGACGACGGAGGGAGACCTGGACTCCTGGCCCGGCGGTGCCGAGGGCGCGGCCTGGTGGCAGGGGCTGAGCACCGAGCAGCAGACGGCCCTGGTGCTCGCGCTGCCGGGGCTGGTGGGCAACACCGAGGGCGTGCCGTACACGGACCGCGCCTCGGCGAACCTTGAGGTGCTGGACCTGCTGGACCAGGACCCCACGCTCAGTGACGACCACCGGAACGACCTCAAGAACATCCGGGAGGCATTGGCCGACGTCCAGGACGGGCACCGGTATCTGATCTCCCTGCGGCACGACGATGCCCAGGAGCATGTGCTCGGAGCCCTGGCGATCGGCAACCCGGACACCGCCGACAACGTCACCTGGCGCGTGCCGGGCATGGGTGCGGAGACCAACGGAGCCCCCGCCATGATGGACGAGCTGCAGCACATCTACGACGCCACGAACGGTGACCGGGCCACCGTGCTCTGGATCGGCTACGACACCCCCGACGGCGCCCATCACCCGGACACCCTCGGCTCATCCCAGGTCCTCTCCAACGAGGCCGCTTACCAAGGCGCCATCCCGCTGGCCCACGCCCTCGACGCGTTCCAGGAGTCACGCTCGGCCAATGCCCAGTATGTGGCGCAGACCCAGGGACTGCCCGAGACCCCGCAGACAGACCCGCGATTCACTGTGGCCGCCCACTCCTACGGCACGCCCACAGCCGCCTATGCCCTGACGATGACCGAGCACACCGTGGACAGCTACGTCATGTACGGCTCCGTGGGCGTGGACCCGGACTACGTCCCGAACGCCGAGGCCCTGAATGTGGCCCGTGACGCTGACGGCCGCCCCGAGGTCTACGCCACCCAGGCCCGTGGAGACATGATCGCCGTCCCGCTGGGACAGACGCTCAGTCCCTTCGGCGGAGATCAGCGGGTCTCCCCCACCGACGATGAATGGGGAGCGAAGGTCTTCTCCTCCGACGGCGGCCCCGGTCAGGACCAGCTTCCCACCACCGGTCACATGGGCGTGGAGCCGCACGGCAACGGCTACACCGAGCCCGACACCATGTCCCTCAACTCGATCGCGTCCATCCTCGACGGCAACGGGCACGAGGTGGAGCTGATCGATCAGTCCTGGTGGGACGACCTGCGCGAGGATCCTGTCCCGATCATCATGGACCAGCCTCACGCCTGGGTAGACGCACACCAGAACGACGCACAGTCCTGGGTGGACGGGAAGCAGGATGAGGCCAACAGCTGGATCGACCGGCAGCAGGAGCGCTGGTGGGTGCCGAATGCCCCGATCGACTGGGTGCAGGATCGTGCTGACAGCTGGATCGACGGTACGCAGTCCGACGCCGACCAGTGGGTGGATGACCGCCAGCAGGACCTCGAGGGGCTGGCGGAGCGTGGCGTCAACTGGGTCCGGGAGACGTGGCCCGAGGTCATCCCCTACGGGGAACAGCTCTACGACGCGTTCGAGGAGGGCGGCCTGCCGACGTTCATCGAGACCACCCAGCAGGACCTGCGCGATACCGTGGACTCCAGACAGGACAGCGTCCAGGAGAGCGTGGACACCTGGCAGCAGGAGCGCTGGTGGGTGCCAGACGCCCCCGTGGACTGGCTGCAGGAGCGAGGGGACAGCGTGGTGGACGGACTGCAGAACGATCTCGACGACTGGATCGACGAGAAGCAGACACAGCTGCACGAGAAGGTGGAGGAGATGTTCTCATGACGCGCCGTGCAGCCGCCGCAGGACTGTTGGCACTCATGCTCACCGGCTGTACAGCCCCGGTGGGCACCCCCTCCGACACCCCGTCCTCCCCGATCCAGGAGCAGATCGATATGAGCACCCCAGACTCATCCCCGACCGCCCCCGCTGAGCAGGCGGAGGATCAGACGGCAGATCAGACCGCCGAGGTGCTGCTGGACCGCATGTTCTCCGATATGGCAGGCGTGACGGAGCTGCTCGGAGGCGAGTGGACGCGGAACGAGAAGCCGTTCGACCTGGCCATGGACCGAATGGAGTTGAACCCCGCCCCGTGCCGCAGCGGTGATCTGGCCGGCGCCGATGCCATGGACGGACCCCTGAAGTTCCAGGTCATCCTGCACGGCGCGGGACACGCTGAACCGGACGCCACGCTGGACGAGGTGGCGCAGTGGGCTGAGGCCGAGGGGTACTCGGAGACCCGGCGGGGCAAGGGCTCCATGCCGCAGGACGGAGACCGCTTCATGGCCCTGCATCAGGCGGACGGGACCCTGATGACCGTGCACGTCTCCACCGAACGGACCAAGATCGGCAGCTACACCGCCTGCTCCGAGCACCCCTCGCTGCAGGAGTACCGTGCGGATCCGAATAACCTGACCGTGCCCGGCAACCGGTTCGAGAAGACCGAGACGCCCACCCCGTCACCGTCCTCCACCCGGCTGGGCGTGAGCGGGTGAGCCGGGCACTGAGGTGCGCGGCCGCCGTCGGGACCTTGGCGCAGGTCAGGTCCGAGTGAGCGTCACCGTCCCTGCCACGGCCGCTCGCCGTACTCGTGCTTGAACACCAGGGACGTGCGCGTGGAGGCCACAGCCGGGTCCGCAGAGAGGTTCTCCAGCACAAACCGTGAGACCTCGGCGGAGTCGGCCACCGCCACGTGGAGCAGGAAGTCCTCCTCACCGCCCAGGAAGAACACCTGCATCACGCCCGGCAGCTGACGCATCTGCTCGAAGAACTCCTCCATCCGATGCCGCGCGCCCGGGCGGATCCGCACCGAGATCAGCGCCACCAGACCGTGTCCGAGCGCCGTCGGCTCCACGTCCACCGTGAAGCGCCGGACCGCACCGGAGGCACGCAGGGCCTTCAGCCGGGCCAGGCACGTGGACGGGGCGATGCCCAGTTCCTCCGCCAAGGACGCGTTCGTGCGCCGGGCGTCCTGACGCAGCAGCTCGAGGAGCCGCTGGTCCGTGCTGTCCAGCCCCTGCAGATGATGCATCGCCACCGTCCCATTGTGACCCAGTTTCTGAACTTCTGCCCCAGTCTAGAGTCGATTTCCGCAGATCGTTCGTCAGACCTCCCGTTCCGCCGTGCAGACCCGTAGATTCACCCCCATGCTGATCGGTGTCCCCACAGAGGTGAAGAACAACGAGTTCCGGGTCGCGCTGACCCACGGCGGCGTCACAGAGCTGGTCCGGCGCGGCCACCCGGTGATGGTGCAGGCCGGGGCGGGTGTGGGCTCGGGCATCACCGACGAGCAGTACCGGACCGCCGGCGCCGAACTGGTGGAGGACCCGGACGAGCTCTGGCAGCGCGCCGAGCTGCTGCTCAAGGTCAAAGAGCCCGTGGCCGAGGAGTACCACCGTCTCCGCCAGGGCCAGGTCCTGTTCACCTACCTGCACCTCGCCGCCTCCCCGGAGTGCACGCGCGCCGTGCTGGAATCCGGCACCACCGCCATCGCGTATGAGACCGTCACCCGCGGCCGCACCCTGCCGCTGCTCGCCCCCATGAGCCAGGTCGCCGGTCGGCTGGCCCCGCTCGCCGGCGCCTACCACCTGACCCAGGCCCACGGCGGCTCGGGCGTGCTGATGGGCGGCGTCCCCGGCACCCGGCGTGCACGTGTGGCCGTGATCGGCGGCGGTGTGGCTGGCGAGGCCGCCGGGGTGATCGCCGCGGGCATGGGCGCAGACGTGACCATCCTGGACATCTCCCTGGACCGCCTGGCCCAGCTGGACTCCGTGCACCAGGGACGCCTGCGCACCCTGGCCTCCTCGCACCTGAACATCGCCGAACAGGTGATCGCCGCGGACCTGGTGATCGGCTCTGTCCTGATTCCCGGTGCCGCCGCGCCGAAGCTCGTGACCGCGGACATGGTGGAGCAGATGAAGCCCGGATCGGTCCTGGTGGACATCGCCATCGACCAGGGCGGCTGCTTCGAGAACTCCCGCCCCACCACGCACCAGGACCCCACGTACCTGGTGGGCGACAAGATCTACTACTGCGTCTCCAACATGCCCGGCGCCGTCCCGCAGACCTCCACCGCGGCCCTGACGAACTCGACCCTGCCGTACATCCAGCGGATCGCCGACCTCGGCTGGCGTGAAGCGTTCTCCGCCGACGAGGGCTTCGCTGCCGGACTCAACGCGCACGAGGGCGTCATCACCCAGCGGGGGGTGGCCGAAGCCGTGGCCGAGCCGCTGGGACTGGACGTGGAGACCGCTTACCGGCCGTCGTCGGGAATCCTGTCTGACGTCTGATCTGCCCGGCCTTCGCGAAGGCGCCGCTGGGCACGTGAGGCGCGGAGCCGGGCGAAGCCGCCGGTGCGCCACCACAGGATGACCACCACCCCGACGACGGCCCCCACCAGGGCGGGGATCGTCCAGGGATTCATCAGCGCGGCGGTGATGACGGCCCACACCACGGCCATGCCGACGGTGCCGTAGATGACGCCCCAGATCAGCGTGCCCAGCGTCATGGCGGGCAGGAACCGGATCCAGCGCATGCGTGCCATGCCGGCCGAGCCGATGACCGCGGTCTGGATCCCCACCGTGAAGAAGCAGAACGGGATGGCCCACGGGCCCCACCTGTCCGCAAATCGCATGGCGCGTTCGTAGACCGGGCCGGACATGTAGCGGCGCAGTGCGGTGTGGTCGGCGCCGGCGGCGATGCCCCGTCCGAGGGTGAAGGTGACGGTGGCTCGGATGACGGCCAGGCCCCAGAAGAAGAGGATGGACCAGCCCAGCGGGAGCGCGGCGATCCAGTCCATCATGAGGCTGAGTCTAGGTGTGTTCGCGAGAGGATGGCTGTGGACAACTTTCCGCAGGTGGGACCGAGCTGTCTACACTGAAGTGACGCCGGGCACTGGGATGGCCCGGGAGAGAACCGACTGTCTGACTGGGGATGGCCTGCTGAGGTTCCGGAGGAGGACTCTTCTGGAGTGTCACGCGTGTGCCCCGGCCCAACGGGAAGGGCTGCTGATGCGCCGACCGAACCGACTGACCATGCCCCTGGCGCTGAGCGCTGCAGCGGCCCTGCTCCTGACCGGCTGCACCGGTGGCGGCGACGGGGGCGATGAGTCGCCGAGCCCCACTGCAGGACAGAGCACCAGCACGCCCGTCTCTGAGTCGCCCGGCGGCGGTTCCGAGTCGGCAACGCCCACCGAGTCCGCCACCCCCGAACCGGCGACCTCCACCTCCGCCGCGAAGAACATCCCGGCCCCCGAGATGCCCGACGCCATGAAGAAGAACGACCAGGCCGGCCTCGAAGCCGCCCTGGAGTACTGGTATGAAGCATTCCATTATCTCAAGCTGACAGGCGACGCTGAGCCGCTGATGGCCGTCTCCGCAGAAGATTGCGGGTTCTGCCATGAACTCATTGGGGATTGGACGACGGTTTACGACGTTGGCGGCTGGGCAGTCGTTGAGCAGAACGGGATCACGATTGATGTAGCTGCCCTCAATGGAGAAACTCGGGGAACGTACTTGTACCGGGATCAGCAAGCACCCGTACATGTCTACCAACCGGATGGCACTAAGGCCGAGCGCGCATCGACCGACAACGACGATGTCGTCTACTGGTCTGCTTCCGCTTCATTCGATGAAGGCGATAGCCATTGGAAAATCGAATCGCTGTCCACTGAAGGCAAAACCGAAGAATGAACCGCCACAGTACTTTTATTCGTCGGTCATCTGCGCTTGTGGCAATCTTCGCCGTGTCAGTGTCGATAATTTTGCCCACCACAGCCTCAGCTAGCCCGTGTTTCGACGTCTTTTGCGGTGACCTCGGAGATACTCGTGATCGCTACGGCGTGTCGGGAACAAAGCAAGCTCGCCCTGAAACTAAAGCTGAATCCCCCAGTGATCAGGACGAAGGTCAACGCGTATCGGACAATTCTTCTGACTCAGTCGCAACCCGGCAAACAACTAGAACTCCAACTATCTCGGACCCATCGGAACCACCCCCAGTAATCCTCCAGTCGTACTGCTTCACGGTGGAAGGAGCGGGCCAGCTGGACTGCTTCGAGATGGAACGGACTCGTTGTACCGAGCCGGGAAGCCAGCTGGTTATCCGTGCAGAGCTTGACACTGAATCTGAGTTCCGCCGTTCGCGATTCGGCGACGCATTCTGCTCCACCTCGTCGGGCCCCGTGACACCCGCTCCCGCAGAGCCGGTCGAGGGGGAGGAAGCACCGCCGCCGATGCCGGTGGTCACGTTGGAGGACTTCCAGCAGCTGAACATCGCTCCGTCCACGATCGAGGCGGACTCCGGCGGGTTCGGGCTGCGCAACGCGCACACCAACTTCTACGCCACCGCCGAAGCGCAGACCCTCAACGTGGAGATGCTGGGGCAGGACGTGGCCATTCAGGCAGTCCCCGTCCAGTGGACGTGGAACTACGGCGACGGCAGTGCAGCCAAGACCCTCGGTCAACCCGGTGGTCCTCAGCGTGAGTTCAACCAGGAGCTGGACACCACCCACCGTTATACGGAGACCGGGACGTTCCCCGTGAACCTCACCACCGCCTACCGCGGTCAGTACTCAGTCAACAACGGCCCCTGGCTGCCCATCCCGGGCACCGCCCAGGTCCCCAGCCAACCCGTCACTGCAGACATCTGGCGCTCCAAGACCCGCAATGTCGCCGACGACTGCAACGAGAACCCGAACGGCTGGGCCTGTGGCAGCCCCTTCATCGAGGACTGAACGGACGGCGCAGCCTCAGCCTTCAGCCGACCATGTCGGCCGAACTACGCTTCAGGCATGCGCACATGGACCTCGGCCGCGCGGCCACACGGCAGGCACGCAGTCCTCAGCGCCGTGCTGCTGATCGCTCTGGCCGGATGCGGTGCCGCGCCGGGCACTGAAGCTCAGATCCAGACCGCCACGGCCAGCGCATCTGTCAGTCCGCCCGCCCCCTCCTCGCCGAGCACAACCTCGGAGGCCCCTGTGTCACCCTCGTCCAGCGCCAGCCCCACCGATGAAGACCCCATGATCGGCCACCAGGCCTCCCCCGTCCATGTCTTCTGGGTGCTCGAAGGTGGTGCTGGATCGGAGGGTGACCCGCTAGGCTGCGGCGACAGCCTGGTCATGTCCTCCGTCCAAGGCATGGATCCCGCCCTCACCGGTGCCGAACGCGTCGAAGCCGCCATCGAAGCACTCCTTGCACCACGTGACCGCGAGGTCGGCGAGCGCGGACTCACCACCGCCCTGGCTGAGTCCGACCTCAACCTGCAGGGCGTCGAGATCTCCGGCGACACCGTCACCGTGCACCTCACCGGCCAGCTGACCTCCGCCGGAACCTGCGACGACCCACGCATCATCGGACAGCTCGAGCAGACCGCCCTGGTCAACGCCGGCGTGAGCACCGCGCACATCCTCGTGGACGGCACCCCCGTCCAGGATCTCCTCTCCACGAAGGACTGACCCGAGCGGCGCGTCCGTCCGCTCACCTCAAGATCAGGTCACCTCGAGAGCCGAGCGCCTCGCGCCGGCAGCACCAGCCGCTCCAGGAACCAGCGGTGGAACGACCAGTCCCCCGTGACCTCGGGATGGAAGCTCGTGGCCAGCAGACTCCCCTGCCGCACCGCCACCGGAACCTGACCGCTCGAGGCCAGGAAGCCGCCGTCGGGAAGCAGAGAGGGATCCTCCAGGCGCGCCGCGGGAACCGAGGCGAGCACCTGTACCCCCTCACCCACCCGCAGCACAGCCGGCGCCCGGATGAACACCGCATGCACTGGGTCAGCACTCACCTGCGGCACGGACAGCTCCGTCTCGAAGGAGCGCACCTGGGAGCCGAACGCATTGCGCGCCACCGTCACATCCAGTCCACCGAAGCTGCCCTGCCCCGTGATCGGGTTCGCGATCCGGTCCGCCAGCAGGATCATCCCCGCGCAGGTCCCATAGACCGGCAGCCCACCACGCACCGCCGCCTGGACGGCCGCCGCGACCCCCAGCATCCGCGCAAGCTTCTCGATCACCGAGGACTCACCGCCGGGCAGCACCAGACCGTCCAGCCCGTCCAGATCCGCCGCAGCACGCACCTCACGCACGCGCGCGCCCAGGGCGGTCAGCACCTGGGCATGCTCGCGCACGTCCCCCTGCAGGGCCAGAATCCCGACGACGGCCGGCCCGTCAGTCTCTCGGCTCACCGGGGCTGCCCGTTCCGCAGGCGAGGGAGGGTCACCAGCCGCGGTCGGCCAGGCGGTGCGGTGCAGGAAGATCGGCGACGTTGATGCCGACCATGGCCTCGCCCAGCCCACGGGAGGCCTCGGCCACGGCAGCGGCATCCTGATACTGCGCCGTCGCCTTCACGATCGCCGCCGCGCGGGCCTCCGGGTTGCCGGACTTGAAGATGCCCGAGCCCACGAAGACCCCGTCCGCGCCGAGCTGCATCATCAGGGCGGCATCGGCGGGGGTGGCCACACCGCCGGCGGTGAACAGCACCACCGGCAGACGGCCCTCGCGGGCGACCTCGGCCACCAGCTCGTAGGGTGCCTGCAGCTCCTTGGCCGCCACGTACAGCTCGTCCTTGCTCAGCGAAGACAGCTTGGCGATCTCACCCCGGATGGTGCGGATGTGCTTGACCGCCTCGGAGACGTCCCCGGTGCCGGCCTCGCCCTTGGAGCGGATCATCGCCGCACCCTCGGTGATCCGGCGCAGGGCCTCACCCAGGTTGGTGGCACCGCAGACGAAGGGCACCTGGAAGTCCCACTTGTCGATGTGGTTCACGTAGTCCGCCGGGGAGAGCACCTCGGACTCGTCGATGTAGTCGACCTGGAGGGCCTCCAGCACCTGGGCCTCCACGAAGTGGCCGATCCGGGCCTTGGCCATCACCGGGATGGAGACCGCCTCCACGATCCCATCGATCAGGTCGGGATCGGACATGCGGGCCACGCCGCCCTGCGCGCGGATGTCAGCGGGGACGCGCTCCAGAGCCATCACGGCCACGGCACCGGCGTCCTCGGCGATCTTGGCCTGGTCGGCGGTGACCACGTCCATGATCACCCCGCCCTTGAGCATGTCCGCCAGACCGCGCTTCACGCGCGAGGTGCCGGTGGCGGGCTGACCCTTACCGGTGCTCTGGTTCTCGTTCAGGTTCTGGGAGATGTCCGAAGGCGTCATCATGTCCTAGCGCAGCAAAGGGGTCTCCACTCGTGTGGAGCAGGGAGTCGGGCGCCCGCACAAGGGCACCGTGGGCAGTCTACTTCGCCGCCGAGATGCTCAGGAGATTCAGGTCGCGCTCGCGTCATGCGCACCGCTCAGCGCCACCTCAGGACACCGCGAGGATCAGGCGTTCCAGAGTCCGTACGAATCGGCCAGGTCGGCGATCTTCTGCGCGCGCGCCAGGCGCGGCAGATAGGAGCCGTCTCCCACGGAGGCTCCGGCGGCGTGCGCCTCGAGCATCTCCTGGGCCCAGGTCAGCTCGTCGTCCGAAGGCGCCAGCTGACGGTTGATCAAGTCCACCTGGTTGCGGTTCAGGCACAGCCGCCCGGTCATGCCCATGGAAGCGGTCACCTGCGAGGACTCGATCACGGCCTGATCGTCATCAGCGGCACCGGGGGGACCGTCGATCGCGCCGGGCAGCTTGCCCACCCGGGACGCGATCACCAGGCGCGAGCGGGCGTAGGCCATGGCCATGGGGTCGTCCGAGACGCCCACGTCCTTGCGGAAGTCGTTGGTGCCGAAGGCCAGCCGGAAGGTGCCCGGGGCCATGGCCACCTGGGTGGCGTTCTCCAGGCCCAGCGCGGTCTCCAGCAGAGCGAGCACCGGGGTGCCTGCACGCAGGCGCATGGCCGTGTAGGTGACCTGCTCAGGCTTCTCGGTCGTCGCGAGCATCACCCCGCGCAGGCCCTTGAGCCCGGAGAGCGCCTCGAGGTCCTTCTCCCAGTCCTCGGTCTCGATCCCGCTGATGCGCACCCAGGCCGTCATGCCGCCGTCGAGCGCGTCCACCACGTGACCGCGCGCGGCGCCCTTCTTCTCGTCCGGGACCGAGGCCTCCAGATCGATGATCACCGAGTCCGCCTCCGAGGCCAGCCCCGGGGCGAAGTCCTCCGGCTTGGCACCGTTCACCAGCAGCCAGGTCCGGCTGAGCTTGGCGGGCAGGGCGGCGGCACGTTGGTTGCGAAGGGGCATGCGCTCCAGCCTAGTGCTCCTGTGGCACCACCGACCATCAGTGTCACGACGACGGCCCCCGCCTGACAGATCAGGTCACCTCAGCGGCCTCGCCGCTGCACCGGCGTTGCAACAGCGCCGGCCTGAGGTCACGGCGACTCCCTGGAGAAACATCTTCACATCGAGGGGTCACAGGGCCTAAGGTGTCGAGTCGACGGCGTCGTCGCACGACCCATTTGACACCGACCCCAAAATTGGTGAATGATTCAAGCAATCGTGGTCGAAGCGAGGGGTGAAGACCGCCCTTTTGCCGTGACCGTCACAGACTTCCGCAGCGCAGTGCTGCGGGCCAGAGTCTGGCGTGAATGCCGATCCACATGACCCCCCCTCCAGGATCGGATGGCAGCCAGATAGGCCGGGGCCCACCCCGTTCTTGGGCCCCGGCCGCCTTCTTCTTCAGCCCGTGCAACCACCGACCGGGCACCGGCCGTCCTTCAGTAGACTGAACCCATGCCTGACTCCCCGCGGGACCGCCAAGCCCTGCCCCGCCTCGCCGGGGCTGGCCTTGCAGCGGTGTTCGCCCTGACCCTCGCGGGGTGCATGGTGGAGCCGGACACCTCCAGCCCCTCCGCCTCCGAATCCGGCTACTCCCTGCCGGAGACCTCCCTGGACGGCTTCACCCAGGTCCCGCTGTACTTCGTGGGCATCCAGGGGAACTTCCCACCCGCCACCACTGGTCACGAGGTGGCCTGCGGGGACCTGCTCATCCGGCGCCAGTCCGTCCCCGTGAAGACCGAGGACGTGGCCACCACCGCGCTGGAGTACCTGATCCACGATGAGTACTACAGCCACGGCGACCCGGCTCTGACCAACTCCCTGGCCTTCTCCAACGAGGACCTCGAGCTGGAGGGACTGGACGTCCAGGGGGACACGGTCACGGTGCGGTTGACCGGCGAGCTGACCACCCGGAGCGAGTGCGAGTCCTACCGGATCCGCGCCCAGCTGCACAGCACCGCCGCAGACGCCTCCGGAGTGCAGGACGCCGAGATCCTCCTCAACGGTGTGGACCTGGACGAGCACCTGGGGCTGTCTCCCTTCGAACTGGGTCCAGAGATCACCACGCCGGACCTCGAGCCGAGCCCCTCCGCCTCAGCTGAGACGGACAGCGCTGGCGGCACCGAGGAACCCGTCATCGACTCCACGGACGGACCTCTGGACGAGTCCACGCAGGCCCCTGACGACCACGATCCCGCCGAGGACCACTCCCGGGAGATCACCGAGCCCGGCTCGTCCGGCACCGCACCTGCCTCAACCCCCGAGTCCACCCCCTGGCCCTGATCACCCGTCTCGGCGGCTCACCCTGGCCCCCTGAGAGTGACGTTGCTAACATGACGCTGGTGCAGAATCCTTCAGCATTTCTTTCAGACCGTGCTCGTGGTGTGCGCCAATCCGCCGTGCGTGACGTCTTCGACCTGGCTATGACCCCGGGGCTGATCTCCCTGGCCGGCGGCAACCCGTGGCTGGACGACCTTCCGCTGTACGAGCTGGGACAGATCGCCCAGGAGCTAGTCGCCCAGCAGGGCCAGGTCAGCCTGCAGTACGGCACCGGCCAGGGCACCCCGGAGATGCGCCAGGCGGCCTGCACCGTGATGGCAGCCGACGGCATCCCGGACGCTGATCCTGACCTGGTGACCATCACCCCGGGATCCCAGGCCGGGATCGACACCGCGGCGAGGATGCTCGGAAACCCCGGTGACGTCGTCGTGGTGGAGGACCCCTCCTTCGTGGGGGCGCTGAACACCTTCAACACCTGGGAGCTGGACGCGGTGGCCACGCCCACCGACGAGCACGGGCTGATCCCGGAGGGGCTGCGTGAGACCCTGCAGCGGCTGCGCCGGGAGGGGCGCCGGATCGCGTTCCTGTACACCATCCCCTCCTTCGCCAACCCCTCTGGTGCGCTGCTGCCGGCAGACCGCCGGGACGAGGTGGCCCAGATCTGCCGTGAGGCGGGCGTGCTGATCGTGGAGGACAACCCCTACGGCCAGCTCGCCTTCGGCGCGGACCCGGTCCCGCCGATCGCCGCGAAGCACCGCGACCAGGTGATCTACCTGAGCACGATGTCCAAGATCTTCTCCCCCGGCGTGCGCGTGGGCTGGGCGCTGTGCCCGCCTGCACTGCAGCGCGCGTTCTACCTCTCGGCGGAGTCGGCGTACATCCACGCCTCGATCCTGAGCCAGATGCTCGCCACCGCCTTCGTCACCCACTGCGACTGGACCGGCCATGTCCAGCGCGCCACCGCCGAGTACCAGGTCCGCGCCGACGCCCTGGTGGACCAGCTGCGCCAGGACCTGGACCCGGCCATCAGCTTCATCCAACCCCAGGGCGGGTTCTTCCTGTGGGGCACCCTGCCCCAGGGCGCGGACACGCTGCCGCTGATGCACGAGGCCGCCGAGCAGGGCGTGGTGTTCGTCCCCGGTGGGGCCTTCTCTCCCGACGACGTCCCGCACCCGACCTTCCGCCTCGCCTACTCCTTCGTGCCGGGTGAGCAGCTGCGGGAGGGCGTGCGCCGTCTGGCACCGGTGCTCAACGGGGCGCTGAACCGCCTCTGAGCCTCTGAACTGGGCCCGTCGGACTGCGGTCAGCCTCCATAGGCCTTCCGCAGGTCCGGCTTGCGGATCTTGCCGGAGGCCGTGCGGGGCATCTCGTCCACGAACACCACGGACTTGGGGATCTTGTAGCGCGCCAGTGTCCCGTCCAGGTGACTCAGCACCTGCTCCTCGGTGAGCTCGTGCCCCTCTCGCACCACGACCACCGCGCGCCCCACCTCGCCCCACTTCTCATCGGGGACGCCGATCACCGCCACGGCGGCCACGGCGTCCAGCTGGGCGATCGCCTGCTCCACCTGGGCAGGGTAGATGTTCTCCCCTCCGGAGATGATCATGTCCTTGAGTCGGTCGGAGATGAACAGCGCCCCGTCGTCGTCGAAGTAGCCCATGTCGCCGGTCTTGAGCCACGTGCCGTCCGGCTCCTGCACGAAGGACTGCTCGGTGGCCTCAGGGCGCTGCCAGTAGGAGCGGATCACATTGGGTCCCTGCACCTGGATCTCGCCCACTTCGCCGGCCGGGCACACCTGGCCCATCGGGTCCACCACACGCACCTGAGTGTGGAAGTGCTGCAGTCCGGCCGAGCCCTGCTTCTCCCGGGAGTAGCGGGCAGGCAACACCGTGGCACCGGGCGAGGTCTCGGTCATCCCGTAGCCCATCCCGATCGAGAGTCCACGCTCCTCGTAGGCCTCCAGGATTCGCAGCGGCAGGGCCGATCCGCCGCAGGTCAACGTGCGCAGCGAGGACAGATCGGCATCATCCCAGGCCGGGTGCTCGGCGAGCATCTGATAGGTGGTGGGGACTCCGGACATCTCAGTGACGCGGTGCCGCTCAACCAGCTCCAGGACACGTCCAGGCTCGAATCGTGGCTCCAGCACCAGCGTCCCGCCCTTGAGCAGCACCGGAAGGGCGCCCATGCTCAGTGAGGCCACGTGGAACATCGGGGCGATCATCAGCGCCACCTCGCCGCTGGTGATGTCGAAGTCCACCAGCACATTGAAGCTGTTCCAGGTCAGATTCGCGTGGGAGAGCATGGCACCCTTGGGGTTCCCGGTGGTGCCGGAGGTGTACAGGATCAGCGCCAGGTCCTCCAGTTGCACCTCGGCTTCGGGCCGGTGCTTCGATCCGGCGGTCAGCGCCTGCTCGTAGTCCTCGGCCTCGATGTCGCCGTCCTGCCGCTCGGCTGGACGTGACGTTCCGTCCTGCACCAGCAGTAGATGCCCGACGTCGGCCCCGCGGCTCCCTGATACGGCCAGCTGCTCCAGCGGGGCTGAGGCGATCAGCACAGCCGCACCCGAGTCCTGCAGGGCGAACCCCACCTCGGGCGGAGCCAGCCGGGTGTTCAGCGGGACGAAGACCGCCCCGAGGGTCCCGGCGGCGAACAACGTCTCCAGGAAGGACGGGTGGTTCTCCCCCAGGTAGGCCACGCGGTCTCCAGGGCGTACACCGCGCTCGGCCAGGGCGTTGGCCAGGCGGTTGATCCGCTCGTCCAGCTGGTCATAGGTCAGTTCACCGGAGGAGCTGATGACCGCAGTGCGTCCCCGCGAGGTGAACCGACGGCGGTGGATCCAGTCTCCGAGTCCACGGTTGATCATGGGTGCTGACTCCTTCGGGGCGGCAGGCGGTCGTCGACGGCGAGTGACCGTCAAGTGCTGGCCCTGCCATTGTGTCGTAGATCATTGAGATTCTCAATCGTTGTGCGGAACATGAGATCGGCTCGGTAGGGCGCGCCCGAGGGGACTCCCCAGGTGGTTCGTATACGCACTCTTGGCGTACCCTGGAGTGACCCAGACCACCCCGCCCCTCGCCGTCAGAGACCAAGGACGATCGTGCCCCTCTCACCCCACACTCTGGACACCCCCCAGCAGAGCGCCCTGCCACCGGTCACCGGGTTCCGCAGCCTGGCCCTGCGGCGACTGCTCTCCCGGCACGGTCAGCTGTGGCAGCAGCAGGTCTCCACCGAACTGACCAGCGTGCAGTTCGGCGTGCTGCTCTGCCTGGGGCACTCCCCGGAAGGGCTGGTTCAGTCAGAGCTCGGCGCCCGGCTGCACCTGGACAAGGCCACGGTCACCGAGCTGGTGCGGCGGATGGGGCGCCGCGGCCTGGTCACGGTGCACAGAGATCCCGACGACGGCCGGCGCCGGATCGTCTCCCTCACCACGGCCGGCCACGGGATCCTGACCGAACTGCATGGCCCTGCGGTGCAGGTCGATCGCCTGCTGCTGGCAGGCCTGGATGCGGTCGAGCAGCGGGAGCTGGATCGACTCCTCACCCGAGCCCTGACCGCGGAGGATGCCGCGGGTCGGGACCAGCCGTAGACCGCACGACGCCTCGGACCCCCAGTCGGGGCTCCGAGGCATCGTGCGTCAGATGCTCAGCGGCTGACGGACGGCTGGGTCACTGACCTTCCCAGTAGAGCTTCTCCACATCCGGGTCCTTGCCGATGAACCCGAACTTGACCATGAGCTGGCCGGACTGCTCGATCTGCTCCTTACGGATCTCGCCGGAGAGCTCCTCCATGCGCAGGTTCTGGGCGGCATCCTCGGGAAGGTTGATGAACTCGGTGAGCATGGCGCGGGCCTCTTCCGGGTTCTCCTCGACCGCCGCCAGGGACTCGGTCATGGCGTCCACGAACTTCTGGGTCACCTCCGGGTTCTCGGAGGCATACGTCCCGGAGGTGAAGGTGACCATGGTGGGCATGCCCGGGATGGCCTCCTGGAAGTTGTAGCCCACCAACTGGTTGGCATCATCGGCCAGGGCCCGGCTCAGGAACGGCTCAGGGAACCAGACGGCGTCGGTGTTCCCGCGCTCCAGCTGGGCCTCCATGTCCTGGAAGGGCATCTCAGAGAAGTTCACGGCCGCAGGGTCGCCGCCGGCCTTCTCCACGGCCTCCATGATCGTCAGGTCACCCTGGGTCTTGAGGGCGTTGACGGAGACCGTCTTGCCAGCCAGATCGTCCCACCCGGCGATGCCGGAGTCCTTGGTGGCCACGACGCCAGCGATGTCCTCCCCCTCGCCCAGCGAGTTGGAGTATCCGGCGATGATCTTCATGTCCAGACCACGGTCGTTGGCGTTGAGCACAGACTGCGGATTGCCCACGCCGAAGGTGATCTGCTCGTTGGCCACGGCGGGGAGCATGGCCGCGCCGGCGTTGGAGGTCGAGAGCTCGACGTCCAGACCATGCTTCTCGAAGATGCCCTTCTCGATGCCGTAGTACGCGCCCACGGACGGGGCGATCGGCAGCACGCCGAGGGTGACCTTCTCCAGCTCGCCGGAGGCGGCGCCCGAGTTCTCACCCGCCGGTGACGTGTCGCCGCCGGAGGGGGAGCCAGAGCCGCAGCCGGCCAGTGCCAGAGAGGTGACGGCCGCGGTGGCCAGCAGTGAGGCGAACTTCCTGTTCATGGGGACTCCTGAAGAGAACCGGCCGGAGCCGGGAGGGGGATGGGGATGGTGCCTCTGCCCTGAGGGGACTCAGGCGTAGAAGCGGGAGAGGAAGGTGGCCACGACGGCGGGCCGCTCCTCGCCCTCGATCTCGATGGTGCCGTCGGTGACCAGGTGCAGACCGTTGCCCTTGACCTCCTGGACGTCCGAGATGACACCCTTCATGCGGATGCGGGAGCCGACCTTGACCGGTGAGGTGAACCGCACCTTGTCGAGGCCGTAGTTGACCTTGGTCTTCACGTCGGTCACGTCGAACAGCTCGGACCAGAACGGGATGATCAGGGACAGGGTGAGGAACCCATGGGCGATGGGCGCGCCGAACGGGCCGTCCTTGGCGCGCTCGGGATCCACGTGGATCCACTGGTGGTCATCGGTCGCGTCGGCGAACGTGTCCACCATCTGCTGAGTGACCTCGCGCCACTCGGTGTATCCCAGGTCACGTCCAGCCAGGTCCTTGGCCTCGTCGAAGCTGACGACCGTGGCGGCGGTGGTGTTCTCAGTCATGGGTAGATCCTCCTGAATGTGTTCTACATCACAATGGTTGATGAGTGCAATGGTTGACGATCACGAAACATCGAATCGGGATCGTCGGGTCGAGTCGGTCAGACGAAGGCGCCGATCCCGGTGATGGCCCGGCCCACGATCAGGGCGTTGATCTCGTGGGTGCCCTCGTAGGAGTAGATCGCCTCGGCATCGGCGTGGAACCGGGCGACATCGGTCTCCAGGGTGATGCCGTTGCCGCCACAGACCTCCCGGGCCAGGCCCACGGTCTCACGCAGCCGCAGCGAGGTGTACATCTTGGCCAGTGCGGAGTTCTCGTCCTTGAAGATGCCCTGCGCCTGCTGCTCGGTCAGCTGGACCATCATCCCCAGCGAGGCGGTCAGGTTGCCCAGCATCACGGCGAGCTTCTCCTGGATCAGCTGGAACCCGGCGATCGGTCGGCCGAACTGCTCCCGCTCGCGCACGTACTTCAGCGCTGCCTCGTAGGCACCGGCCTGGGCGCCCACGGCCATCCAGGCCACGTCCGAGCGCATGCTGCGCAGGCACCGGGCCACGTCCGCGAAGGAGTTGATCCCCTGCAGCCGGGCCGACTCCGGCACCCTCACGTCCCGGTAGTCGATGTGCGCGTTCTGCATGATCCGCAGGGAGGCCTTGTTCGGAATGATCGTCATGGTCACGCCCTCAGCCTCACGCGGGACCAGGAAGCACTTGACCTGCCCGTCCGCGGTGTCCCGGGCGAAGGTGGCCACCGCGTCGGAGATCGTCGCGCCGCCGATCCATCTCTTGGCGCCGTTGATCACCCATTCCTGAGTGGCGTCGTCGTAGGTCGCCGAGGTGGCCAGGCCACCGGCCACGTCCGAGCCGTGGTCCGGCTCGGTCAGGCCGAACACTCCGGTCAGTTCATAGGTGACGATCTTCGGGTCCAGCTCGGCGGCCTGCTCCGGCGATCCGCCCAAGGTGCAGGCGGTGCGGAACAGCCCGGCCTGGGCGTTGTACAGGGTGCCGACGTTGATGTCGCAGCGGGCCAGCTCGAAGTTGCGGAAGCCGGTGAGGATGTCCCGGATCGGCTCTCCGGCCTCGCACAGCTGGCGCGGGTCCATCAAGTCCAGTCCGCGGACGGCCTGCACCAGCTCATCGGGCAGCTCGGCACGGTCCCAGGCGTCGTTCACCAACGGATAGACCTTCGTGCGCAGGTCCTCACGCAGCGTGGAGAGCACGCTGCGCTCGGCCTCGGTCAGCCGCTCAGCGAAGCCGTAGAGGTCCGAGGGGATCACGGTTCCGGTCACGGGTTCACGCACGGAGCTCGCCCTCCTGCGCAGCCGGAGCGTCCAGGCCGAGCAGGCGCACGGCGTTCTCCTTGAGGATCAGCGGCCGCACCTCGTCCTTCAGCGGGAGGGACTCGAAGGCGGTCAGCCACTTCTCCGGGGTGATCAGGGGGAAGTCCGTGCCGAAGAGCACTTTGCGCGAGAGCACGTTGCCGGCCTGGCGGACCAGGGACTCCGGGAAGTACTTCGGAGACCAACCCGAGAGGTCGATGTGGACATTGGCCTTGTGCGTGGCGATCGAGTTCGCCTCGTCCTGCCACGGCACCGAGGGGTGGGCCATGATGATCGGCAGTCCGGGGAAGTCAGCGGCGACGTCGTCCAGCAGCAGCGGGTTGGAGTACTTGAGCTTGATGCCGCGCCCGCCGGGCAGTCCGGCGCCCATGCCGTTCTGACCGGTGTGGAAGATGCACGGCAGACCCAGCTGCTCCAGCACCTCCCACAGCGGGCGGAACTGCCGATCCGAGGGATCGAAGCCCTGGACGGAGGGGTGGAACTTGAAGCCGCGCACGCCCAGCTGTTCGGCCTGACGGCGGGCCTCCTCCAGTGCGGCGGCACCCGTGCGCGGATCCACCGAGCCGAAGGGGATCAGCACATCGTTGTTGCGGGCGCAGCCGGCCACGAGGTCGTCGATCGAATTGGGCTCATGGCCCATCTGGGTGCGGGCGTCCACCGTGAAGACCACCGCGGCCATGCGGTGCTCTCGGTAGATCTCGGCGATCCGATCGATGGACGGAGTCCGCTCCTCGGCCTTGAAGTACTTGGCCGAGGCCTCGAAGAAGTCCTCCGGCAAGGCCTTGTGCCCGCAGGAGTCCACCTCCAGGTGCACGTGCATGTCCACGGCCTGGATCACCGTCACATCCACTGCGCACTCGTACCGCACCGGCTGGTCCGATCCGTCCTGCACGGGGGCACCCTTGCTCATGGCCGCGCTCACTTCGCCGGATCCTCAGGCTGCAGCTCAGCGGGCAGCTCGGGGAACGTCTCGCCGACGGACTGGACGTTGGCCTCGAGGATCGACCGCCCTTCGGTGAGCATGGTCTGGTAGTCCCAACCGCCCTCGTGGTACTCCTGCACCACGGCCTCGGGGTGGGACCAGACCTGCAGACGGTCGCCGCCCACGCCCACAGCCTGACCGGTCACGCCGGCGGCCTCGTCCGAGGAGAGGAACGCGATGACGCCGGCCACGTCCTGCGCGGGACCGAAGCCCAGCTCCCTGCGGAAGAACTCCGGCATGGCCTCGCCCCGCTCGTCGGCCTCGACGGCCTTCTGGAAGAACGGCACCGTCTTGGTCATGGCGGTGGCGGCCACCGGGATGACGGCGTTGACTGTCACGCCGGCCTTCTTCATCTCCATGGCCCAGGTACGGACCATCCCTACGATCCCGGCCTTGGCCGCGGCATAGTTGGTCTGGCCGAAGTTGCCGCGCTGTCCGGTCGGCGAGCCGATGCAGACGATGCGGCCGGCCACGCCGTTCTCCTTGAAGTACGCATAGGCCGCGCGCACGCAGGTGAAGGTGCCGCGCAGGTGGACGTTGATGACGGCGTCGAAGTCGTCGTCGGTCATCTTCAACAGGGACTTGTCCCGCAGGATGCCGGCGTTGGTGACCAGGATGTCCAGCCCGCCGAAGGTCTCCACGGCGGTGTCCACCAGCTGCAGGGCGGTCTCGGCGGAGCCGACCGGAGCGACCACGGCGGCGGCCTTGCCCCCGGCCTCGGTGATGGAGGCCACGGCGGCGTCGGCGGCGTCCTGGCTGACGTCGTTGATGATCACGGCTGCACCCTGACGGGCCAGCTCCTGGGCGTAGGCCAGGCCGAGTCCGGCTCCGGATCCGGTGACGACGGCGACTTTTCCGGCAAGCGACATGGTGGGCTCCTTCAGCCAGAGGGGTCGGCGCCCCAGGGCCAGGGCGCCGTTGATCTGGCACCATCAGATCGCATTTCGTTGAGAAAGTCAATGATCTAGTTTATCTACAGTGACGGGCGTAGACTCTTTCCCAGCCCTGATCTCCCGGTGACGACGGATGACGTCACCCCCCTGGCGAGGAGCCGCCCGCATGCCCACCACCGCTGCCCCAGAGAAGACCCCTGCCGACGAGTCCACCGCCCCGTCCGCCACGGGTATCGAGCGACTGCAGAGCGCCCGGGTCGCCTCGGACATCCAGTTCCTGATCGCCCGCGCCCGCGGACGCGGAAACTCCCACGCCAACCTCATGCTGGCTGAACTGGACCTGAAGGTGCGCCACTTCTCCGTTCTCTCCCTGGTCTGCACCGAGGAGCGCCCCACCCAGCGCGAACTCGGCGAGTTCCTGGACCTGGATCCCAGTCAGATCGTAGCCCTGGTGGACAGTCTGGAGGAGCGCGGCGCGGTGCGGCGGGAGACCGACCCTCGGGACCGGCGCTCCAAGATCGTGGTCCCCACCGAGTCCGGCCACGACCTGCATGAGCAGGCGGCGGCTCTGACCCGTGAGTCTGAGGAGACAGTGCTGCAGACCCTCTCTCCGCGTGAACGCCGTCAGCTGCGCGCGCTGCTGCAGAAGGTCGCGTTCTGAGCTGAAGGCTCCTGGAACCACGAAGGCCACCCTGCCTCCTCGCTGGGAGGTGGGTGGCCGTCGTCGGGAATGCCGTGGGGAACAGCAGTGCCGTGCGCCGATCAGCGCTGGATGCGCTCCTGCAGGGGCAGACGCTCGATGTCCTCGTCGGCGTCGTCCACCTCGAAGCGCGAGCGCATCTCGTCCTCCTCCGGGGCGCCCAGGTAGCGCTCCAGGGAGTCGTCCAGCTCATGCAGCCAGCGGGTGTGGTGCTTGGCCGCCATGGTCCCGGTCATCACCGAACGGTGCTGCTTGTCCCGGTAGGTGAGGATGTTGGCCTTCTTGTCCTTCTTCCAGTCCAGGAAGGTCTTGACCACCTCGTCCAGATCGAACATGGGGTAGTCGGTGGCCTCGATCAGGTCCTGGATGTAGTCGGCCTGGAACTGGACGTCGTCCGCGTCGGTCTCCAGGGCCATGAACCGGTTGCGCCAGGACTGCATGTGCTCGGCGCGCTCACGCTCGGACGGCAGCTCGGCGCGGCCCAGGATCAGGTCGCGGACGTACCAGGCCTGGGCGTCGAACATGTTGAAGGTGAACCACTGGTCCTGGGCACCGAGGTAGCTCAGCCGCGGGTTCTTCTGCCAGATCACGCCGCGGTACAGGTGGTCCGGGTAGATGTTGTTCGGGGACTCCAGCGCCAGCTCGGTGGGCAGGAACGGGTACTTGTGCAGGTAGCCGGTGCACAGCACGATCGCGTCGAACTCGCGGACCTCACCGTTGCTGAAGTGCACGGTCTGGCCCTGGATCTCCTGGATGCCCGGCAGCTCCTCCATCCCCTCGGGCCAGTCATAGCCCTGCGGACGGGAGCGGTAGGACATGGTCACCGAGCGGGCGCCCATCTTGTAGGCCTGCACGCCGATGTCCTCGGCGGAGTAGGAGGCGCCGATCAGCAGCACGCGCTTGTCCGCGAGCCTCTCGGCACCCCGGAAGTCATGGGCGTGGTGCAGGGTGCCCGGGAAGGTCTCGATCCCCGGCACGTCCGGGACGTTGGGGAAGGAGAAGTGCCCGGTGGCCACGATCACGTGGTCGAAGGTGGCGGAGGTGGTCTGCTTGGAGCGCAGGTCCTCCACGGTGACGGTGAAGGTCTCGGTGTCCTCATGGAACTGCACCCAGCGCACGGCGGTGGCGAAGCGGACCTTGGACTTGGCCTCGGACTGGCGGACGCGGCCGTCGATGTAGTCCCACAGCACCTCGCGCGGCGGGTAGGAGGAGATCGGCCGGCCGAAGTGCTCGTCGAAGGTGTACTCGGCGAACTCCAGGGCCTCCTTGGGGCCGTTGGACCACAGGTTGCGGTACATGGAGGAGTGGACCGGCTCGCCGTACTGGTCGATCCCGGTGCGCCAGGAGTAGTTCCACTGGCCGCCCCAGTCGTCCTGCTTCTCGTAGCAGACGATCTCCGGGACCTCTGCGCCTGCCTTCTCAGCGGACTCGAACGCCCGCAGTGCCGCCATGCCGCTGGGGCCGGCGCCGATGATCGCGATCCTCTTCTGGGTCACAGTTCCCTTTCCCACCGTGTGCGCACGGCCTTGTTCGCGCTCTCTCGAGCTGCTCTCATCCGCCGGGAGGCCTCAGGGCGCTGTGCACGTCGGGTGCGGTGCGGCCGCCTCTACCGGGGATCGATCTCTCCGGCGCTCGGACAGGTCCGCCCCGCGTGGGCGGCATGGAGTCCGAACGACGGGCCGGGCCTCAGAGGCACCGGCCATCACGGGAGATTGTACCAGATATTGTTGGGGCCGGCGAGCCAGGGTGGTGGGACAGGGACCCACGACGACGGCCACGGCACCTCAGCGCTGGGAGGTGCCGTGGCCGTCGTCGGGATGGTTGCGGTGGTGGAGGTGGGTCTGATTCCTCACTCCCGCGCCGGATCCTCACCGCCGCGTAGGGCGAGGAGTTTCCGGGGAGGGAGTGAGGAACGGTCAGGCGCCGGTGCGGTCCTCGAGCTGGACGTCCGGCAGCTTCTCCTGCAGCTCGGCAAAGGTGATGCCGTGGAGCTCACGGACCTTGACCACGCCGGACTCGTCCAGCAGGAACACGCCGTGGTCGGAGTACACGCGGGAGACGCAGCCGACGCCGGTCAGCGGGAAGGTGCACTCCTGGGCGAGTTTGATGTCCCCCTTCTTGGTGAACAGGTCCATCATCACGTAGGTGTCCTTGGCCCCGATCGCCAGGTCCATGGCGCCGCCGACCGCCGGGATGGCGCCGGGCTTGCCGGTGGACCAGTTGGCGAGGTCGCCGGTGGCCGAGACCTGGTACGCCCCGAGCACGCAGACGTCCAGGTGGCCGCCGCGCATCATGGCGAAGGAGTCGGCGTGGTGGAAGTAGCTGGCGCCGGGCAGCTCGGTCACCGGGATCTTGCCGGCGTTGATCAGGTCCTCGTCGATCTGGTCCCCGTGCGCCTGCGGGCCCATGCCCAGCATCCCGTTCTCGGTGTGCAGGGTGACCTGCTTCTCCGGCGAGAGGTAGTCCGAGACGGTGGTGGGCTGGCCGATGCCCAGGTTCACGAAGGAGCCGGGCTCGATGTCCGCGGCGATCAGCTGCGCCAGCTCCTGCTGGGTCAGCGGCTGGTCGGTCACCCGCGGGGCCTGGGTAGTCTGAGCGTTCTGGGTGGTGTCAGTCATGGTGTCCGTCCCTTCACTTCTGCTCTGCTGCGCCGGCTGCGGCGGACTCGGACTCCGGGGCGATGTCTCCCCCAGCGGGCGCCTCGTCGGCTGGCGCCGCGCAGGGCTTGGGCCGACCGGCGGCCAGGGCCTCGTCCTCCGCACGCTGGAACGCACCCGAGCTGGAGGGGATGCGCACGATCGTGTCCGTGTAGATCCCCGGGGTGATCACGTGCTCGGGGTCCAGGCAGCCCTCGATCAGCTCGTCCACCTGGACGATGGTGTGCTCGGCGGCCGCGGCCATGACCGGGCCGAAGTTGCGCGCGGTCTTGCGGTAGCGCAGGTTGCCGTAGGAGTCGGCGGCGTAGGCCTTGATCAGCGCGAAGTCTCCACGGATGGGGTGCTCCAGGACGTAGTTCTTCCCGTCGATCTCCCGGGTCTCCTTGCCCTCGGCCAGCTGCGTGCCGTACCCGGTGGGGCTGAAGAACGCCCCGATCCCGGCGCCGGCTGCGCGCATCCGCTCGGCCAGGTTGCCCTGCGGGACCAGCTCCAGTTCGATCTCCCCGGCGCGGTAGGCCTCATCGAAGTGCCACGAGTCCGACTGCCGCGGGAAGGAGCAGATGATCTTGGCGACCCGCCGCTCCTTGATCAGCAGGGCCAGACCGGCATCGGCCTGCCCGGCGTTGTTGTTGACCACCGTCAGGTTGCTCGCCCCGGACTCCAACAGCGCGTCGATCAGCTCCATGGGCTGTCCGGCGTTGCCGAATCCACCGATCAGCACGGTTGCGCCGTCGGTGATCCGGGAGACGGCCTCGGCGGCCGTGTCCACGAATTCACGCATCGTCTCTCCTTGAGTGTTCGTCAGTTCCGTTGTCGTCAGATCAGGTCTGGGCGGGTCAGCGGGCGTCCACGTTCTCCAGCACCACGGCCAGGCCCTGGCCCACGCCGATGCAGATCGCGGCCACGCCCCAGCGCTCGCCCGACTCCTGCAGGCGACGGGCCAGGGTGCCCAGGATGCGCGCACCGGAGGCGCCGAGCGGGTGGCCGATGGCGATCGCGCCGCCCCAGGCGTTGACGATGTCCAGGTCGATCCCCCAGGCATCGGTGCAGGCCAGCGACTGCGCGGCGAAGGCCTCATTGAGCTCGACGGCGGCCACGTCCTTCCAGGTGATCCCCGCCCGGGCGATGGCCTGGTTGGCCGCTTCCACCGGCGCGTAGCCGAAGTACTGGGGCTCGTTGGCGGCGGCACCGCGACCGGCGATCCGGGCCAGCGGCTGCAGCCCCAGGATGTCCGCGGCGCGGAAGGATCCGAGCCAGGCGGCGGAGGCGCCGTCGTTCATGGGCGAGGCGTTGCCGGCGGTCACGGTGCCGTTCTCCTTGCGGAAGACGGTGCGCAGACCGGACAGCGACTCGGGGGTGGAGTCCGGACGGATGGTCTCATCCCGAGTCAGGTCCACGTCCGGCACGGCGACGGTGAGCTGGTCGTACTTGCCGGCCTCCCACGCTGCGGCGGCCCGCTGGTGGGACTGCGCGGCGAACTCATCCTGCCGTTCACGCGTGATGCCGAACTTCTCCCGCAGCTGCTCGGTGGCCTCACCCAGGGAGACGGTCCACTCCTTCGGCATGTTCTGGTTGATCAGGCGCCAGCCCAACGTGGTGTTGGCCAGCTCCAGGTTCTGCATGGGGAAGGGCTTCTCGGTCTTGGGCAGCACCCACGGGGCGCGGGACATGGACTCCACCCCGCCGATCAGCACGACGTCGGCCTCACCGGTGTTGATCTGGCGGGAGCCGATGATCGCGGCGTCCAGGGAGGATCCGCAGAGGCGGTTCACGGTGGAGCCGGGGATGGAGGTCGGCAGCCCGGCCAGCAGGGTGGCCATGCGCGCGACGTTGCGGTTCTCCTCACCGGCGCCGTTGGCGTTGCCGAAGAAGACCTCGTCGATCTGCGCCTGGGCCTCGGCGTTGCCGGCCAGTCCGGGTGCACGCTCCACGGAGGTCTTCACCACGAGGGCGGCCAGATCATCCGGGCGGGTCTTGGCCAGCGCTCCCCCGACCTTGCCGAAGGGCGTGCGGACGGCGTCGTAGATGAAGGCGTCGGTGGTGTCAGTCATGTGATGCTCCTGAACTGGGGGTCCGGTGGTCCGAAGGGGGCAGGCGCAAAGTGACGAAACCCGGTCACTTTGGTGGGGGTGGGGTCACTTTGCGCCTGGGTGGGGGTGGGGTCAGAGGGGCTTGCCGTCGGCGAGGTCGGCGTCCACCTGGGCGAAGACCTCCTGGGCGAGCTTGAAGGCGATGTTCGCGGCCGGAACCGAGGAGTAGACAGCGGTCTGGAGCAGGATCTCCTGGATCTCCTCCCGCGTGAGCCCATTGCGCAGGGCGGCACGCAGGTGCATGGCGCACTCGTCCCAGTACCCGCCGGAGACCATGGCCGAGATGGTGACCGCCGAGCGCATCCTCCGGTCCAGTCCGGGGCGGGTCCAGACCGTCCCCCACGCATAGCGGGTGATCAGGTTCTGGAAGTCCTCGGTGGTCTCGTCCTTCTTGGACTCGGCGCGGTCCACGTGGGCCGCGCCCAAGACCTCGCGGCGCACGGCCATGCCGGCGTCGTAGACCTCCTGGGAGGTGGCGTCCATCCGGTGTCCGATGGGCTGGCCGTCAGCAGTCTCAGCGTTCGGGGTGCTCATGCGGCGAACCTCTTCTTCAGCAGTCGGGCCATCTCCTCGGGGTCCTCGATCGGCGCCTGGTGCGCGGCGGACTGCACCACGGCCGCACGTCCGTCCTGCACGCCGCCGGCGATCTCCTCCCCTCGGGCCGGGGGGCAGACCTGGTCATGGGCGCCGGTGACGGCCAGGATCGGGACGCTGATCTCCCCGAGCCGCTCGCGCACGTCGAAGTCGGCCAGGGCCTCGCAGATCCGGGCGTAGGAGAACCGATCGGCGTTCTGCAGGGCGTGCAGCAGCCGGGTGGTGCGCTCGGGGTGCTTCTCGATGAACCCGGGGGCGAACCAGCGCTGGGCCGATCCCTCCACCATGGTGGGCGTGCCGGAGGCCTCCACGGTGGCGGCCCGTTCGCGCCAGGCCTCAGCCTCACCGATCTTGGCCGCCGAGCAGATCACGGCGATCCCGCTGAACAGGTCCCCGTGGTCCAGAGCCAGCTGCAGGGCCACCTCGCCGTTGACGGACACCCCGGCGTAGTAGACCTTGGCCCCGGGTGCGATGGTGCCGGAGGCGTGCTGGGCGCGCACCAGGTCCGCCACGGCGTTCGCCAGGTCCGCGATGGACAGTGGATCGGCGTGCGCCGGGGACTCTCCGTGGCCGGGCAGGTCCCACCCGATGACCTGGAAGCGGTCAGCCAGCTGACCGGCGGCCTCCTGCCACAGTCCCTGCACGCCGGTGCCCAGCCCGGCGCCGACCACCAGGACGTCCTTGCCCTGGCCGGCCTCCGTCAGGGCCAGTGCGGTGATCTGGGGTGTGCTCATGCTCGGCTCCATTCCTCGTGCTTCTGGGTGATCCGGTCCACCAGTGCGGTGGCCTCTCCGATGTAGTTCGCGGGGTCCAGCATGGTCTCCAGGTCCTCGTCCGAGACCGTGTCCAGCGCCGCCTCACGCAGCAGGGTGCGGAAGTCCGCGGAGTTCTCCGGTGCGGACCCGCCGGTGTTCTCGGCGGCGTGGGCGGCCGAGAGCGAGCGGTCCACGATCGCCTGGATCCGCTTCTTCCCGGAGCCGGGCTCGCCGCCGCGGGCCTGCTCGATCCGCGGTGCCAGCTCGGACATCAGCCGTTCCGAGACCAGCAGCGGGCCGGTGCGGTGCAGGTTCTCCCGCATGCGGTCCTCGTCCACGCGCAGTCCGGCCACCAGCTCGGCGGTGCGCGCTGCAGTGCCCCCGGCGGTGCGCAGCAGCTGGCGCAGGGCCGGCCACTCGGTGTGCCAGGCTCCGTCCGGACGCTCCTCGTTGGCCGCCCCGGCCGCGGTGTACACCTGGGCCAGCGCCCCGGGTGCGGACAGGGCGCTGGAGTGGATGAGCACCGAGAGCACGGGGTTCTGCTTGTGCGGCATGGCCGAGGACCCGCCCCGACCGGCCACCAGCGGCTCGCCCAGCTCCCCGTTCTCGATCCGGGCGGAGATCAGCACGTCATTGGCGATCTTCCCGCAGGCGGCTACCACATCGGCCAGCGCCGCCGCCACCCCGGTGACCGGCATCCGGTTGGTGTCCCAGGGCCCCGCGGGCGTGCTCAGACCCAGACGCGCGGACAAGGCCTCGATCAGCTGGAAGGTGCCGGTGCCGTCGTCGAGAATCCCCTGCCGGTGCGCCTCGGCGACCTTGCCGGACAGCGCGGCCATGGTCCCGGCCGCCCCACCCCACTGGAGGGGCAGCTCGGCGGTGGCGGTCTCGAGCCGGCGCCCGGCCTGGGCCAGCCCGTCCAGCCAGTTCGCGGCACGCAGTCCGAAGGTGGAGGGCAGCGAGTGCTGGGCCAGGGAGCGGGCCACCATGGGCGTCTGGCGGTGGGTGCGCGCCAGCTCCACCAGGCTCCCGACGGCGGCCCTCACGTCCCGCAGGATGGCGGCGGTGGCCTGGGTGGTCATCCGCATCAGGGCGGTGTCGATGATGTCCTGACTGGTGGCGCCCACGTGCACGGCCCCCGACGCCCCGGCGACCCCGGAGAGGTGCTCCCGCAGGGCCTTGAGCGCGGGGATCAGCGGGTTGCCGCCGTCCTGTCCGGCGTGGGCCAGGGCGACGAGGTCGTAGGCGGAGGGGTCGCAGGCCTGCTCAGCGGCTTCGGCCTGTTCGGCGGTGGCCAGGCCGTGCTCGGCCAGCACAGCGGTCCAGGAGGCCTCCACCTGAAGCATGTGGCGCAGGAACGCGGCGTCCGAGGTCTCCTGGGCCACCGGGGATCCGGCCCAGCCGGGGTTGAGCAGCCCGGTGTCCGCTCCGGCCAGCAGGGACAGTCGGTCCGGCGCGGCCGGTGCGGACGGGTCAGCCTGACGGGGGTGCTGCTCGGCGGGGCTGGTCATGGGCGGGGTGACTCCTGGGGGCTGGCGGGCTGGACGGAGCGGGTGGTCCCGGTCCGTCCAGGGTACTGCTCAGTGCAGTGGGCGGGCCGAGGGTGACCTCTGGTGAGGCACCCCGGCCCGCCGTGCGGTGTGCGGATCAGTTCTGCGGGTAGTCGATCCCGGGGAACTGCAGGAACACCGTCTCCTTGTCCGCGTGCTCGCCCTGGCCCTGCACCCAGATGTCCAGGTGCAGCGAGCCGTCCGGGCGACGCTCGGCGATCAGGGTCTGGCGCCGGGTCTCGTCCAGCGAGCTCAGCAGCGGGTCCTGGGCCAAGGCCTCGGTGTCCTCCGGCAAGTAGATCCGGGTGTGCAGCTTGTTCAGCAGACCGCGGGCGAAGACCACCAGGTGGATGAACGGCGCCTTGCCGTCCTCGGTGGGACCGGGGTTCACCGTGGAGAAGGTGTAGGTGCCCACGTTGTCCACCGCGCAGCGGCCCCAGCCGGTGAAGGTCCAGCCGTCCCGGACCAGCGAGCCGGTCTCCTGGGGGATCTCACCGTTCTGGTCCGCCTGCCAGATCTCCAGCATGGCGTCCGGGATGGGATCGCCGTTGCCGTCATACACGGTGCCGGTCAGGCGCACGGCATCCGGATGGGTCGGCGGCACCAGGTGGTGGCCATCCCGGAAGGGCAGGTGGACCTGCTCGTAGCCGTTGGCGTAGCCGAAGAACGGGCCGATGGTCTGCCCCGGGGTGGGGACCAGCTTGCCCTCGGCGGTGCGGTCAGCGTTGGGATCGTTGACGTCCACGCGCATCAGTGATCGCCCTCCTCGTCTTCCATCCAGGTGCGGTTGCTGCCGCTGAGCACGATGTCCCAGTAGTAGCCGGTGTTCCACTCATGGGTGGAGACATTGTGGTCATAGGTGGCCACCAGGCGGTCCCGGGCCTTCTGGTCGGTGATCGACTGGTAGATCGGGTCCAGGCTGAACAGCGGATCGCCCGGGAAGTACATCTGGGTGATCATCCGCTGGGTGAAGTCGGTGCCGAACAGCGAGAAGTGGATGTGGGCCGGACGCCAGGCGTTGTGGTGGTTCTTCCACGGGTACGGCGCGGGCTTGATGGTGGTGAACTGGTAGGAGCCGTCGTCCCCGGTGATGGTGCGGCCGATGCCGGTGAAGTTCGGGTCCAGCGGGGCCGGGTGCTGATCCCGCTTGTGCACGTAGCGGCCGGCGGCGTTGGCCTGCCAGATCTCCACGAGCTGGCCGCGCACAGGGCGTCCGTCCCCGTCCAGGATCTTCCCGCGCACCACGATCCGCTCGCCGAGCGGCTCTCCGTTGCCCTGGATGGTCAGGTCCGACTCCAGGGTGTGCACATCCCGGTGTCCGAACGCCGGGGACCACAGCTCGATGGTCTCCGGGTCCGCGTGGTGCATGGACTTGGTGGGGTGGCGCAGCAGGGAGCTGCGGTACGGCGGGAAGTTCACGCGCGGCTGGGTCTCCCCGGAGGCGGCGTCGTGGATCTGCTTCATCTCCGCGTTGATGGTCTCCTGGGAGTCCTGCGTCGCGGCGGGGTCCAGCACGTGGCTGTTGTTGAACGACTCATCGGCAGGTGCCTGACCGGACTGGTCGGCCGCGCCGGAGGACGACGGGACCGCGGTGGGTTCCTTGCTCACGGGCTGCTCCTTTCTGTGGGGAATCTGGGGGGCTGGGAGGTGGGGTGGCCAAGCGAGGTGCGTGGCCGTCGTCGGGAAGGTGGTCTGTGAGGTGGGCCCGTCAGGCGTGGGGCCAGCCGGTGTAGGACTCGGCCAGGTACTGCTGGCCGTAGCGCGAGGAGGTCACGGTCTCCAGCTCGCCCAGGGCCCGCTTGGTCTCGAACGGATTGGCGTCCTGGCGGGTGTGGAGCATGCTGGTCATCCAGTAGGAGAAGTTCTGCGCCTTCCAGACCCGCTTCAGCGCGGTGTCCGAGTAGGCGTCCAGCAGGTCCTTCGAGCCGGTGGAGACATAGGACTCGATCGCCTCGAACAGCACCTTGATGTCTGCGAACGCCAGGTTCAGCCCCTTGGCGCCGGTGGGCGGGACGGTGTGCGCGGCGTCGCCGGCCAGGAACATGTTGCCGTGGCGCATGGGCTCGCGCACGAAGGAGCGGAAGCCGAGGACGGTCTTGTCGAAGATGGGGCCGGTCTTGAGCTCGAACCCGTCCGGGCCGTCCACGCGCTTCTGCAGCTCGGACCAGATCCGATCGTCCGACCAGTCGTCCACGTTCTCGCCCGGATCACACTGGAAGTACATGCGCTGCACGGTCTCCGAGCGCTGCGAGATCAGCGCGAAGCCGTGCGGGGAGTTGGCGTAGATCAGCTCCGGGAAGGACTTGGGAGCCCCGGTCAGGATGCCGAACCAGGCGAAGGGGTACTCGATCTTGAAGTCCCGGTGGCCCTCGGCCTCGCCCACCGCGCGGCGGCAGAATGAGCGCGAGCCGTCCGCGCCCACCAGGATGTCGCAGTGCAGCTCCTGCAGCTGGTTCGGGTCCCCGCCTGCGGAGAGGTCATGGAAGCGGACCTTGGGGGTGTCCGTCTTCAGGTCCAGCACTTCCACGACCTCGCACTCGTAGCGCACGTCCCCGCCGTCCCGCTTCCGGGCGGCGGCCAGGTCCACGAAGACCTCGTTCTGCGCGTACAGGGTGACGGTGGCGTCCACCAGGTCCGGGAAGTCCAGCAGGTGGGACTCGCCGTTGAACCGCAGGTTGATGCCGGAGTGCTCATCACCTTCGGTCAGCACGCGGCCGTCCACGCCGGTCTCGGTGAGCATCGTCACCGCCTGCTGCTCCAGGATGCCCGCGCGGTGCGTGTTGGCGATGGTCTCGTGGTCCCGCTTCTCCAGCACCACGTTCTCGATCCCCTGCTGTGAGAGCAGGTGGGAGAGCAGCAGGCCAGCCGGGCCTCCGCCGACGATCCCCACCGTGGTGCGGGTGATGTTCTCCGGTGCGCTCATGCAGGACTCCTTCGTCGGCGGTGCGGGTCCCCCGGTCCGCACAGGACGTGCACGGACCTCACGGAACAGGGCGTTCTGCCCAGTGTGAGCGAGGTGACAGGTGCACGTCCCGGCCATTCTCACTCAGTGAGAATCATGCCTGCGGGAGGTGAGGGTACGGATGCGTGGCCGGCTGTGAGGCAAGCGCTCGAGAGATGCCCCGCGCGGCCGCCAGGAGCATGGGAGCCAGACCGGGTGCCAGGTCAGAATGGCGAGGCACGACGACGCCCAGTGCCGCTAGCATGGTCCCGTCGCCGCCCAGGATGGGCACGGCCACGCCGGTGGTCTCATCGTCCACCTGGCCGTCCAGCGCCGCATACCCGAGCCGACGCACCTCAGCGATCTGCTGCCGGAGCACCGCCGCGGTGGGGTTGAGCACTCCCCTGGCTGAGCCGACGTCGTGCCCTGTCCCCCAGACCAGAGGCTGGCCCAGCGCGTCCTGATGGGAGGCGAGGAACGCCTCCGTCACGTGGCGGCGCGCATGCGCCAGCAGCACCAGACCGAGCGCTGTGGTGAAGGTGGGCAGTCGGCCGGCCACGCTGGCCTGGTTGGCCACGGCACCGCGGGCGGAGAGGCGTTCGATGACCAGCACGCCGTCCTCGTCCAACACGGCGAGCTGGGTGTGCTGGCGCAGGACGGCCTGGACATCGTCCATGAACGGGCGGGCGGCATCCCGCAGGGAGGTGGTGGGCGCCGAGCGGGCGGCGAGTTCCCACAGGCGCAGCCCAGGCCCGACCGTCCCGTCCTCGTGCGGCTGGAGCAGCCCGGCACCGACGAGTCGGTCCACCCAGCGGTAGGCGGTGGGCAGGGGCAGGTTCGCGCGGCGGGCCAGTGCCGCCACGTGGAGCACCGGACGGTCGGTTTCGAAGGCGTCCAGGATCCGGATCAGCCGGTCCAGGGTGGAGTCATGTGAGGAGTGTGCGGGGTGCGCGGCGGGGGCCGCGGCACGGTCCTCAGGTGAGCTCATGCCTCGACCTTAGGCCAGTGCGGGGCGGGGCCGGACCAGCTCAGGACACGCGCCGATCCAGAAGCAGTGGCGACCATGGACTCCCATGGTCGCCACTGCTTCTGGATCAACAGAATGCCCCGGAGTGCCGGGTGGCTCGGGTCAGCCGCGGTGACCGGATCCGGCCTGGAGGCTGTCCTCGGGGCGGAAGCCCTTCTTGGCCAGCTGGATCTGCTCGTAGACGTGGTGGCGCAGCTCGGAGAACCGCTGCGAGGAGCGGGTCTCGAGCTGGTCGCGCTCGTCCGGCAGGTCCACCAGCACGTCCTGCTGGACCACGGTGGGCGAGGAGGACAGGATGATCACGCGCTGGCCCAGGTACACGGACTCATCGATGTCGTGGGTGACGAACAGCACCGAGACGCCCAGCTGCTTCCAGACCCGGCGCACCAGGTCCTCCAGGTCAGCACGGGTCTGGGCGTCCACGGCGGCGAAGGGCTCGTCCATCAGCAGCACCTCAGGCTGGTAGGCCACCGCACGAGCGATCGCCACGCGCTGCTGCATGCCGCCAGAGAGCTGCCAGGGGTAGGACTTGGGCACATGGGCCAGGCCGACGGCCTCCAGTGCGTTGTCCACGAGCTCGTCCCGCTTGGCCTTGTCCACACCCTGGTTCTTCAGGGGCAGCTCCACGTTGTCCCGCACCCGCATCCACGGGAACAGGGACCGGCCGTACTCCTGGAAGACCACGGCCATGGACTTGGGCGGACCGGTGACCTTCTTGCCATGCAGCATCACCTCACCGGAGGTCGGTGCCAGCAGTCCGGAGATGCACTTGAGCAGGGTGGTCTTGCCCGAACCCGAGGGGCCCACCAGGCAGGCCAGCTCGCCCTGGGGCAGGTCGAAGGTGAGGTTGCGGACGGCCTCGATGTCGCCGCCGTCGGTGTGGTAGACCTTCTTCAGATTCCGCACCGAGAGCATCGCCTCCCCGTCCGGCTGAGTGCGACCCACCGGCAGCAGGCCGTCGGCCGTCTCCTGGACGCTGCCCTGGTTCACCACCTCAGACTCCCCTGCCGGTGCGGCAGGGCGATCGGTGACCTGAGCACCCGAGGCGAGGGAGCCGCCGTCGGGCTGGCCGGTGGTGGAGGTGGCGGTCGAGGCGGTCAGGTCTGCGACCGAGGAGCCGGCGACGTGCTCGGAGGAGGCGCCGGGAGTGTTCTCCGTGCTCATGGAGGGGGTCCCTTCAGGGGTGGGGATGGAGGTCTGGTCAGGATGGGGGCTGGGCTCAGGCTGCATTCTCGATCTCCCTCAGTCCGTGGTACCAGCGCAGCACCACGCGCTCGACGGCCTGGAAGATGAACGACATGGTCACGCCGATCAGGCCCAGCACGACGATGCCGGACCACATCTCTGGGATGGCGAAGGAACGCTGGAACTGCACGATCGCGAAGCCCAGGCCCGAGGAGGAGGCGAACATCTCCGAGATCACCATCAGGATCAGGGCGATCGAGAGGGACTGGCGGATGCCGGCCATGATCTGGGGCATGGCCGAGGGCAGGATCAGGTAGCGGACCCGGTTGAACCCGGTGATCCCATAGGTGTGCGTGGTGTCGGCCAGAACCTCGTCCATGGAGCGCACGCCCTCGATGGTGTTCAGCAGGATCGGCCAGACCGCGCCGAAGATGATCACCGCGACCTTCATCTCATCGCCCACACCGACCAGCAGCATCAGCACCGGGATCAGCACGGTGGGAGGGATGGCCCGGAAGAACTCCATGGTCGGCTCCAGCAGGGCGCGCAGCCAGCGGATCGAGCCGATCAGCAGACCGCCGACGATCCCGATCAGGATCGAGCAGACGATGCCCACGGCCAGACGGCCCAGGGACGGGAAGACGTCCGTGGTCATCCGGTCCCAGGTCCAGGTCTCCCCAAAGGCCTCGGCCAGCACGGCCGGGGTGGGAACGAAGAAGTTCGGCTCACCGGTGGTGGCGAAGAACCAGATGCTCAGCAGGATCACCGGCAGAGCGACGACGTAGAGGAATCCCTTCAGGTACTTCACTTGGCGACCTCCGTCCGGACCGAGGAGTGCCAAGCCAGCACACGTCGCTCGATCACCCGCATGACCAGATTGATGATCACGCCCAGCAGGCCGGTGGCCAGCACCAGGGCGTACATGGCGGCCGTGGCACCGCCGGACTGGGCCTTGGCGATCTCATTGCCCAGACCCGGGGTGCCGATGATCAGCTGAGCGGTCACCGCCAGGATCAGCGCCACGGCCGCCGCCAGACGCACACCGGTCATCAGGTACGGCAACGTGGTGGGGAAGATGACATAGCGCAGCCGGGCGAACGGACCCAGACCGTAGGAACGGGCCGTGTTCATGGCCACGTTGTCCACATCAGCCACCCCGTACAGCACCTGGATCAGCACCTGCCAGAACGAGGCGTAGACGATCAGCATCAGCGAGGACTCGATCTTCACGCCGAACAGCAGCACCGCCAGCGGGATCAGCGCCACCGAGGGCACCGGCCGCATGAACTCGATCGTGGAGTTGGTGAACCGACGCAGGAAGGTGGAGGAGCCGATGATGAACCCCAGCACCGCGGCCAGCGAGACGGCGATCAGCATGCCCAGGGCCCAGGCGAGCATGGTGTCCCCCACGGCCTCCCAGAACGCGGTCAGTCCGAAGTTGCGGAACAGCGCGGCGATCGCCTCCGAGGCCGGCGGCATGAACCGCGCGTCCACGATGCCCAGCCGCGGCACCAGCTCCCAGGTCAGCAGGAACCCGAGGATGCCTGCCAAGCCCAGCAGCTTGATGCTCCAGCTGCGCCGGCCACGACGCCGGGCCATACCCGGACCCATGCCGGTGGCCCGACCCGTGGCTCCGGCCTGGGCCACCGAGGTGATCGGGGCATTGGCGTCAGGACGGGTGGGGATGTCAAGGGCGGCCACCGTGGCCGCGTCCGTGTGCCGCCGAGTGTCGCCACGGCGGCGAGCCGAACCGGACGAGGCCTCGAGGCGGTGCAGCCGCTCGACCTCCGTCTCTCGGTCCGGACCGCCAGGACCACGAGGGTCCGGCGCACCGGGGGTGGAAGTCTGGTCCGTCATCTGTGCTGACGCTCCGCTCGAGACTGGTGGGGATGACTGGGGAAGGATGCCCTGTGACGTGCACCACAGGGTGGAATTAGGCTAGTGCCTCAGGATCAATCATTCAAGAGATCAATCGTTCTGCGTCTCAATGATCTGACTCGTGGCTGCGGGCCCACGACCGGCCCGGCGGGCGCCCCGAGGAGAGATCCTCAGAACACCCGCCGAGACGCCGTCGGGAAGGAGAGCTGACCCTCCAGAGGTGATCCGTGGATCAGGGCAGCATCTCGGACATGTCCGGAGCCGTGCCGACCACGCCATACTCGGCGGCGGCGTCGGCCAGCTTCTGATCGGCTTCGACGTTGAACTCAGCCTTGAAGCGAGGCATGATCATCTTCTCGCGCGTCTCCTCGTCGATCTGGGTGTAGGTGCCCACGATCTCGCGCACACGGTCCGGGTTGGCCTGGGCGAACTCCAGAGACTCGTTCATGGCGTCAGTGAACTTCTGCACCAGCTCCGGATCCTGCTCGGCGGTCTGGGCGCTGGTGAAGTAGGCCGCGATGTCCAGCTCGGGATCCATGGCGGTGTGGTTGTAGGCCACCACGCGACCACCCTGATCCAGGACGGAGGTCAGGAAGGGCTCCAGCACCCATGCGGCGTCCACCTGGCCGGACTCGAGCGCGGCGGGGGCGTCCGGGAAGCCGATCTCCATGAACTCCACCGAGGACGGGTCACCGCCGTCGGCTTTGATGGCGTTCTTGATGGTGACGTCGCCGATGTTGGAGAGGTTGTTCACCGAGACGGTCTTGCCCTCCAGGTCCTTGGCGGACTGGATGGGAGAGTCGTCCTTGACCATGACGGCCCCGAAGTCCTCGTCACCGTCCGCGGCAGTCACGCCGTTGGCCACGACCTTCAGGTCGATGCCCTTGTCCTGGGCGACCATGATCGAGACGAGGTTGGAGAAGGCGAAGTCATAGTCCCCGGAGACCACTCCCGGGACGATCGCAGCACCCCCGGAGGCCGTCTGCAGCTCCAGGTCCAGGCCGTGCTTCTCGAAGATGCCCTCGTCCTCACCGAGCCAGATGGCCGCCGTGTCCACAATGGGGATCACGCCGACGTTGACGGTCTGCAGCTCGCCCTCGGCGGCGGCACCCGAGCCGGACTGCTCACCGGCCCCGCCGGAAGGTGAGCCGGATCCACAGGCCGCGGTGAAGGCGATGGCGGCCATGGCGGTGAGGCCCATGAAGGACCGGCGGGCGACGGTGCGGCGGGATGCGCGCGGGGTGATGCTGGTCATGACGACTCCTGAGACGATGCAGATGTGGGGGTGATCCACCCCACACTAGTTGACATCATCAACAATTGACCATACTCAGAACATCTGGGTCGAGACGCCGAGCGTCTCAATGCAGGGAAGCGCTGGTCGGCCGGCCCCGGGGCGGGCCGGACCACCTCAGGACCCACGTTGATCCAGAAGCAGTGGCGACCATGGACTCCCATGGTCGCCACTGCTTCTGGATCAACAGGATGCCCCGGAGTACCGGCATCACTCCAGCAGCAGCGCGGGCTCCTCCATGATCGCGGCCACGTCCGCCATGAACCGCGCGGAGAGGTCCCCGTCCACCACGCGGTGGTCGAACGAGCCGCCCAGGGTGGTGATCCAGCGCGGGATGACCTCGCCGGAGACCACCCACGGCTTCTGCTTGATGGTCCCGAACGCCACGATCGCCACCTCGCCCGGGTTGATGATGGGCGTGCCGATGTCGATCCCCAGGGCCCCGATGTTGGTGATGGAGATGGTGCCGTCGGCCATCTCCCGCGGCTGGGTCTTGCCGTCCCGGGCCCGCTTGGTCAGGGCGGTCAGCTCCACGGCCAGCTCACGCAGGGACAGCTCGTTGGCGTTCTTGATGTTCGGCACCAGCAGTCCCCGGGGCGTGGCGGCCGCGATCCCCAGGTTCATGTAGTGCTTGACCAGGATCTCCTCGTCCGTCCAGGTGGCGTTGACGTGCGGGTTCCGCGCGGCCGCCCAGATCACGGCCTTGGCCAGGATCAGCAGCGGGGTGACCTTGACTCCTTCGAAGTCCGGGTTCTTCTTCAGCCGCTGCACGAACTCCATAGTCCGGCTGGCGTCCACGTCCACGAAGATCGAGACGTGCGGGGCCTCCCGGTAGGACTGCGCCACGGCCGCGGCGGTGGCCCGGCGCACGCCCTTGACCTTGATCCGCTCGGTGCGGTGCTCGTTGTCCCCGCTGTCCGGCATCCAGAACCCACCGGACTGCTCGATGTACGTCTCTCGCTCCGCCAGGTAGTTCTCCACGTCCGTGCGGGTGATCTCCCCGTGCTGACCCGTGGCGCGCACCTGGGTCAGGTCCACGCCCAGCTCCTTGGCGATCCGGCGCACCGGCGGCTTGGCCAGCACCTTGGACCAGAGTCCGGCCACATCCTGCACGGCATTCCCGACGGCGGCCGGCAGCTTCCGGCCCCGGCCCACGGGAGCCTGGGGTGGGGTGGGTGCCGCGGGTGGGGTGGGTGCCGAGGGTGGGGTGAGCGCCGAGGGCTCAGCGGTGCCCTCCTCGTGCGTGGACGCGGGAGTCTGGGAGGCGGCCTCGCGTGCGGGTGCAGGCGCGGGCGCGGCGTCGCGCGCTGGTGCAGGGGTGGGCGCGGGCTCTGATGCGGTGCTTGTCGCGCTCGCACGTGGGGGCTGTGCCGCCGGGGCCGGACGGTTGGTGCGTGGCCGGCGCTTCACCGGGTCGGCCTTCGGACCGGAGCCCACCAGGGCGGCCTGCGTCTGCACCGGCTGCCCCGGCTGCGACGTGGAGCCGGCGTCCTGCTCTGCCTCACTCACCTGACCAGTCACCGAGGCGACCTGATCGCCCGAGGTGCCGGGCGTCGTCGGGGGCTCCGTGGTGGGGGCAGGCTCGCTGGAGCCGGCCTCATCCCCCGGCCCGCTCTCCCCCGCGCCGGCCTCTCCGTCCGTGGCGATCCCGATGATCGGCGTGCCGACCTCGACCGTCTCGCCCACCGGCACCATCAGTTCGCGCACCGTGCCCGCATACGGGCTGGGCAGCTCGACCAGGGACTTGGCGGTCTCGATCTCGCAGAGGACGTCGTTGACGGCCACCGGGTCCCCCACGGCGACCTTCCACTCGGTGATCTCGGCCTCGGTCAGGCCCTCGCCGACGTCGGGAAGGGTGAAGATCTCCATGGCGCTCTCTCGTCTCACTTCTCGTCAGTACGTGAACAGCCGGTCCACGGCGTCCAGGATCCGGTCCAGGTCCGGCAGGTAGTGCTCCTCCACACGGGAGGGCGGGTAGGGCAGGTGGAAGCCGCCGACGCGCAGGATCGGGGCCTCCAGGTGCAGGAACGAGCGCTCCATCAGCCGCGCGGCGATCTCCCCGCCGAGCCCGCCGAACGTGGGCGCCTCATGGGCGATCACCATGCGTCCAGTGCGCTCCACGGAGGCCTGCAGGGCGTCGAAGTCCACCGGGGAGAGCGAGCGCAGGTCGATCACCTCGAGGGACCGGCCATCCTCCTCAGCGGCCTGCGCGGCGGCCAGGGCCACCGGCACCAAGGGCCCCCACGCGACGACGGTCGCATCGCTTCCCTGCCGCACGGTCACCGCACGGAAGGGGCTGGGCTGGGCGTCTCCGGCGGCGGGGCTGGTGTCCACCTCGCCGCGCAGCCAGTACCGGCGCTTGGGCTCGAAGACGATCACGGGGTCCTGGCACTGGATGGCCTGACGGGTCATCCAGTAGGCGTCATGCGCGTTGGACGGGGTGATCACGCGCAGTCCGGGGGTGTGCGTGAACAGGGCCTCCGGCGACTCCGAGTGGTGCTCGATGGACCCGATGCCCCCGCCGTACGGGATGCGGATGGTCACCGGGACCTCGCGTGTGCCCTGGGTGCGGGCGCGCATCTTGGCCAGCTGCGTGGTGATCTGGTTGAACCCGGGGAAGACGAAGCCGTCGAACTGGATCTCCGCCACCGGGCGGTAGCCACGCATGGCCAGGCCGATCGAGGTGCCGATGATCCCGGACTCGGCCAGGGGCGAGTCCACCACACGGTCGGCGCCGAAGGTGGCCTTCAGTCCCTCCGTCACGCGGTACACCCCGCCCAGCGAACCGATGTCCTCGCCCATCAGCAGGACCTTTTCATCCGCGGCGAGCTCGTCGGCGAGCGCGCGGGTGATCGCCTTGGCGATCGTCAGGGTCTCGGTCTGCGGAACGGGCTGCTGGGCGCTCGAGGCGACGGGGCCGCCGTCGGGAATCTGGCTGGTGCTCATGCGGGTGCTCCCTCCGGGCCGTCCACGGGGACGGTGCTCTCGCCGCCGGCGACCTCCGGCGCGGTCTCCAGATCCGCGAACCCGGCCTGCCACTGGTGGTGCCAGGCCTGCTCCTCCTCGATCAGCGGGTGGGGCTCGGCGTAGGTGTGGGCGAAGACGTCGTCCAGGGTGCCGATGGTCTCCGGGGTCATGCCCAGCACGGCCTCGCGGGTCTGGGCGGCCAGCTGTTCAGCCTCTTCGTGGACCTCCGCGGCGAAGGCGTCGTCCAGCACACCGGTGGCGCGCAGGTGTGTCTCGAACCGGGTGAGCGGATCCAGGGCGGCGAAGGCCTGCTCCTCCTCGGCGGTGCGGTACTTGGTGGGGTCGTCCGCCGTGGTGTGGGCGCCCACGCGGTAGGTGTCCGCCTCGACCAGCACGGGGCCAGCTCCGGTGCGGGCCTGCTCGGCGGCCCAGGCGGTCACGGCGTAGACGGCCAGGGGGTCGTTGCCGTCCACGGTGACGCCCTCGAATCCGTAGCCGGCCGCACGGCGGGCCAGGGGGACGCGGGTCTGGGTGCTGGAGGGCACGGAGATCGCCCAGTGGTTGTTCTGGCAGAAGAAGACCACGGGCAGGTCGTAGCTGGCGGCGAACACCATGGACTCGTGGACATCGCCTTCCGAGGACGCGCCGTCCCCGTAGCAGGCCAGGGTGATCTGACCGTCCTGGGCGCGGCGGTCCTGGTCCCAGCCGGCCTGGTCGCGCGCGATGCCCCAGGCGTATCCGGTGGCGTGCAGGGTCTGGGCGGCCAGCACCAGGGTGTAGGGCTGGACACGGTGCTGCTCGGCGTCCCATCCGGCGTGGGCCGCCCCGCGGAAGAGCAGCAGCAGCTGGCGCGGGGTGACCCCGCGGGCCAGGGCCATCAGGTGTTCACGGTAGGTGGGGAAGATCCAGTCGTCCTGGTGCAGTGCGGCCAGGGCACCGGCCTGGGCACCCTCCTGACCGATCGCCGGCACCCACAGGGCCAGCTGCCCCTGCCGCTGCAGGGACGTGGCTTCACGGTCCAGCCGACGCTCGGTGACCATCCACCGGTACATCTGGCGCATCCGGTCCTCGGTCAGAGTGTCCAGGTACGGCAGGTAACGGGCGAAGCGCTCATCGCGCTGCAGCGACCCCTCGCGGTCCAGAAGGCTGACGGCACCCTCCGGCAGCTGGGCTGCGGGCGCACCGGGGCGCGGCTGTTCCACGTGGAGTCTCCTTCCGCACCGGCACAGGGGCCGCCGGCACGGGAACCAGACTAGACCCGCGGGGTGTTACCCCTCAGTAGAAGACGGCACGGTCCCGTGGGCCGAGACGTCCCGGCTCGGGCTGGCGCGGATCAGGCCCCAAACGCGCGGACCAGCTCCAGGAACCGGGTGTTGGCCTCCACCTCACCGATCGAGACCCGCACGCCCTCGGTGCCGAAGCCGCGTACGGACAGCGCCTGGCGTTCGGCCGCGGCCACGAACTCCGGGGTGCGCTCGCCCAGGGGCAGCCAGACGAAGTTGGCCTGGGTGTCCGGCACGTCCCACCCGGCGTCCTGCAGGCCCTGCACCACGCGCTCACGCTCGGAGACCACCTGGTCCACGCGCTCCATCACCTGGTCCAGGTGGTCCAGGGAGGCCACGGCCGAGCGCTCGGCCAGGCTGGACACGGCGAAGGGGGTGGCGATCACGCGCAGGTACTGGGTGATGTGGGGGTGGGAGACCGAGTAGCCCACCCGCAGGTTGGCCAGGCCGTGGGCCTTGGAGAAGGTCCGCAGCACCACGACGTTCTGGTGGCGGCGGTACATCTCGATCCCGTCCACGGCGCCCTCGTCCCGGATGAACTCCAGGTAGGCCTCGTCGATCACCACCAGCACATGCGGGGGCACCTGGGCCAAGAAGCCCTCCACCTCTTCGGTGGTCAGGATCGGCCCGGTGGGGTTGTTGGGGGTGCACAGCAGGATGACGCGGGTGCGGTCGTTGATGGCGGCGGCCATGGCCTGCAGGTCGTGCCGGAAGTCCTCGGTCAGCGGGACCTGCACGTCCTTCGCGCCGGAGGTGCGCACCACGATCGGGTAGGCCTCGAACGAGCGCCACGGGAAGATGACCTCGTCCTGGGTGCCGTCCGGGCGGGCGCCGGCGAAGGTGTTGATGATCTGGGTCAGCGCGCCCAGGGAGCCGGCCCCGGTGACGATGTCCGCGGCAGGCACGTCCAGGTGTTCGGCCAGGCGTTCACGCAGCATCGTGGCCAGCGGGTCCGGGTAGCGGCTGATCGCATCGAACTCGGCGATCGTCTCGCGCACGGCAGGGACAGGGCCGTAGGGATTCTCATTGGAGGCCAGCTTGTAGGCCACCAGGCCCTCGACGGCGGCCGGCGGCTTGCCTGCGGCGTAGGCGGGCAGGGTGTCCAGGACCGGGCGGGGGCTGATGCTGACGGGCTCGTTCATGATTCCAGAGCCTAGTCCCGGGCTGTGCGCGGGGGCAGTCCCGGGCCGGATGCCCGACACTCCGTCAGGCAGCGCCACCCGAGCGCGCAGGTCGTCTCACGCGCATGCCCGTGACGGACAGCCGGTCCGGTCTCCCGGTGGGGAGCTCCGGACCGGCCGGAATGGATCACTGCTGGGCGAGGGCATCATCCAGGGTGACGGAGGCGTCCACGATCTGACCGGTCCACGGGTCGGTGACCGAATAGACGATGCAGTGCTGGGACTGGTCGGACGCGTTGCGCAGCTCGGTGGCGGTCAGCGGCACATCGACCTCGTCCAGGTACTCCTCGGTCTGGGCACGGCAGGCGGCCTCGGTGTCCGGGGCGTCCTCATCGGCCGGATCGGACTCCGGCACCGACCACAGGTACTCGGCCGTGTGCTCGCCCTCGCAGTCCACCTTCTGGAAGGAGGCGACGTTGCGGATGCCGGGGCCGGCGGTGAGGCAGTCCCCGGGCTCGAAGGAGACGGGCTGGGCCTCGGTCTCTGCGGTGGACTCCTCGGTGGCCGAGCCTGAGGCCTGGGTCGAGGACGAAGCTGCGGTGGGCTGCTCGGTGCCGTCCTGGTCAGACCCTCCGCTGCACCCGGTCAGGGCCAACAGGGCGACGGCACTGAGGGCGGCGGCGCGGACGGAGATCCCGCGGAAGGCGGCGGATGACATGACGATCAGCTCCTGAGGTGTGGGGTGCGCTCGGCGATCCCGCCGGGCCGCCGGTCAGTCTAACCACGCGCCGCCGGCCGCACAGACCCGTGGTGATCTGTCCCACAGGCGCTCATCGTGCGCCCTGTCAGCGAGCCAGAGAGAGGACCCGCGCGGCTCGATCCGCCACATCGCTGTCGCGATCCTGCAGCAGCGCCACGGCCTGCTCGAGGCGCTCCAACCGCGGTTCAGCCTGGCCACGCAGCCGCTGGCCGATGGTCAGGTTGCCCAGGTCCTCGGTATCGCACCAGGCCGAGGCCAGGGCCCGCTCGTAGAGTCTCTGCTCCGCCTCCTGCGGAGAGCCGGCGGGCCCGGCACCCAGGACGGCCACGCGGTCCAGTCGGGTGCGGTCGAGCTCCAGCAGCAGCTGTCCCAGTTCCCGGCGCACGGTCCGCAGACGACGGCCAGAGCGGCTCAACGAGCCGATGCCGCGCAGCCCCCAGGCGAAGGACGCGAACGACTCCACGAGGGCGACCAGGGCCAGGATCAGCACGGTCAGCATCAGGGTCAGCAGCAGCCGGAGGCTCTCCTCGCTGAGGTCCTCCACCAGGTCCGCTGGATCGGTCTGCAGGTCTCGAGCGACATCGGCGAGCGCGCTGGCCACCCGCCCGTCCAGCGAGACCGCCTCCACTCCGGTCAGCAACCCCGGATTCCCACCGCTGAAGGCGTGCCCTCCGACCAGTGGTCGCGGCAGCTGGGTGTCCATCATGGACCGACGCCCGTCCTCCCAGACCAGGATCGGCACGATCACCTGCCCCGTCAGCAGCTCCCCGGTGTCAGGGTCGATCCGCTCGGGGAACTCAGCACGGATGCGTTGCGCTCCCTCGATCACCGAGTGGACCTCCGCATGCACCACGTCTCCTGGGTGCAGCTCCCCGTCGACCGGCTCGGGAGTGACATAGGCCTCCGCAGCGCGGACGGCGACGACCACGTCCAGCTGCTCCGGGAAGCTGCCGTCGATCCGGTCCAGCACCCGCTCAGGGCTGATGCCCAGGTTCGGGCCATCCACCACCAGACTGCGGATGGCCTCCCGTCCCTGCAGGTCCCAGGATTGATGGGGCGGTGCCCGTTCAGCCCACGCGCCGGCCAGCGTCTGCGCGATCACCAGGCTCAGCAGGGTGGCCGCCAGCCATCCGCGTCCGGTCAGTCGGAGGCCCTGCACCCCAGCCTCTCCGCCGCTGCGCAGCGTGCCGGCCGCCGTCACGGTGCCCGAGTCACGCTGGCCTCTCCACCACTGCCCACCGCCGCGCGTCGCGGGTGAATCCCCGGTGTCAGAACGAACGGCACTCGACGTCGGGGCGGACATCGCGCCCTCCGGCTCTCCCAGCAGAGCGGTCGTCACGGCCTGGGTCTGAGCCAGAGCGCGCCCGGCTCCTCCGTCCTGGCGGAGCGTCAGGCCCAGACCGTTCCGCAGCTGGGTGTCACTCGATGTGTGACTCGGTTCTCGTTCTGCCGTGCGGCCGAGCGGGAATCGTTCGAGGTCGGATCTGATGCTTCGTGCGACTCCCGTGAGCCGACGCTCGGCCCGGTCCCAATCGCTCCGACCTGAGGCACTGATGCCGGGCGCATCGGACGGGGCGTCCTTCTGGACCACGGCCAGCAGGGCGAGGACCGCCTCGTCCAACTCGTCCAGTCGACCGGGTTGGACCGTTCCTGGCGGCGCCGTGCGCAGGCGCGCCTGCAGGCTCCTCGCCGCCGTGACGAGAGGGTCGGCCACTCGGTCCAAGACGCCCTGCCCTGTCCGGGAACCGGTGAGCACCTCACCGGCGGCCAGGAGTGCCTCGGTCTGCTCGGCCAGCAGTCGGGCCTGCGCCGTGAATCCCGGCACATCCCGAGCCGCGGTGCTCCAGGCCTGGCGTTCGGTGGAGGCCAGGCCGCTGAGCCGTGGTGAAGTACTGGTCCGTCACGCGAAGGGTGACCTGTTCCCAGGACCGCACAGGGGCATCGGCCGTGGCAGCGTCCACGGTGGCCTGGGTGATCTGCCAGGGAAGGCCCTCGTCCACGGTGATCTGCACCGTGTGCTGCGGCTGAGCCGTCAGGGTGACATAGCCCCAGATGCCGAGCAGAGAGGACAGCAGCAACGTCCCCAGGGCCGTCCAGCCCACGGACGTGGTCATCCGTCGCCCCACCAGCCACCGTCCCAGCCCCCGGCCTGACTTCGCCTGTCGGTTCATGGCCCGCTCTCCCCCTGCGTGCCGGGACCCTGATGGAGGACCTGATGGACGTCGTCGGGAAAGTCCACACGTGGCCGGGCTGCGGCTCCCTCCCGGATCAGCTGCGCGAGCAGCTGCAGCGCCGCTTCCAGTCGCTCCTCGATCCCGTGCGCGCCAGCTCTCCGGGGCGGCGCCGCATGACCGGTTCGACTCCTCGGTGCGACCCGGTCCAGCTCCAAGGTGTCCTGCACGATCGTGGTCAGGACAGGCCTCGCTGGGGGCAATGCGCGCGCGTGAGGTGCGCCCAGGGCCAGGGCAAGCGCCTCGATGACCTGCCGCAGGCGCAGCGCCGGATCTGCTCCTGCAGAGGCATACCAGCGATGATCGGCCCGGTGAGCGGTGACCGCGCGGACCCTGCGCCGCTGGAGCAGGCGCGAGATCACGGCGACCGCGACCAGCAGAAGCACGACGCCGGCCAGGGGAATCCACCGCCCCTGGGTCAGTGATGCCCAGACGCCGCGGTCCGGTGGGGTGGTCTCCTCGACCGCCGTGGTGACGAGCTGCATCAATCCGTCGGGAGCAGTTCGTCTGCCCGAAGGTCACGTCCTGCCTGCTCGATCCGCTGCGCTGACCCCTCCTCCTTCCATCCGACTCCCTCGCCCACCTCCAGGACCGTCTGCGCCTGCTGCTCGGGTGTGGACGGGAGCGTCACGGTCAGGACGATCCACCCGGGGTCCAGACGCGGGCGGCGTTCGGTGTCCGGGGCCAGGCGTTCCAGCAGCATGCCGGTCCGGCGTTCGGTGATCATCGCGTGGGCGGTGGCCTCTGCGAATGTGCGGATCTGATGGGCGGTGTCGGCCTCGTCGGCACTGTCCACGATGAGCATGAGCCGCCGGCCATCCAGGGGCAGCTGACGGGTGACGGTGATGATCCGACGCTGGTCCACGACAGGACGGAGTCGATGCAGGACCGCCTAGTCGATGCTCTCGGTCACGATGCCGACCGCAGGGATCACCCGACCGTCCTGGGCGATCCAGTCACCGGAGACGTAGTCCTCATCCAGGACCGCCGGTGGCGGCTCCGTCCCGGGGACAGGCGGTTCGGTGTTCGTGGGGTAGACCGGCTCTGGGGCCTGCTCGAACACGGTCCGAGCACCTGGAACTGGCGAAGGCTGGGCATGAGCAAGACCGGCAGGGAGGCTTCCCGCGATCAGCAGGGTGCACACGGCGAAGAATCGGGCGCAGGCCACGCATTTCGTCCGCCCGTGCCGGCCCATGGATCGTCCCCTCGGTCCTGTCAGAATCCTGCACCACTCTAACCAGGCCTCGCGTGGGACGATGGATGCATGATCGGTCTGCTGATACGCGTCATCATCAACGCCGCCGCGCTCTGGGTCGCCACCCTGCTGTTGCCGGGCATGGAGGTCTCGTCCGCTTCGGCCGCGGCCGCGACGGGCAATGCGGACGTCGGCCAGATCCTGGCCTTCCTGGCGATCGGACTGGTGTTCGGCGCCGTCAATGCCGTGGTGAAGCCGATCATTTCGCTGCTCTCGCTGCCGCTGACCTGTCTGACGCTCGGCCTGTTCACGATCATCATCAACGCGATCATGCTGATGCTGACCGTGTGGCTGACCTCGTTCCTGCCCGTCAGCCTGACCATCGACTCGTTCTTCTGGACGGCGGTGTTGGCGGCGATCATCGTCTCCCTGGTCTCGATGTTGGCCAACGGCTTGGTGGGCACCGTCCGCAAGCCCAGCACCCGCTGACCCCTGACGGTGGACATGGACTGGACGGCAGTGGGCGAGCGGCTCGGCCTGAACCTGGAACAGGGTGTGGCTGTGGTGATCTCAGCCGTGGGCATCTACCTGGTGTTCCTGCTCCTGGTGCGACTGTTCGGCCAGCGTGTGCTCAGCGGGCTGGGCACCTTCGACATCGTGGTGACGGTGATGCTCGGTGCGGTGGCTGGCCGGGTGATCCTGGGCCACCCGCCGACGCTGGCCGCCGGCGCGCTGGGCCTGTTCACCCTCTTCCTGTTGGAGGCGGCCTTCGGTCACATTCGCGGCACCCTGCGCGGTGCGCGACTGCTGACCTCGGAACCGGTGGTGCTCATGATCGGCGAACGGGAGCTGCCCGAGGCCATGCGCCGCACCCACGTCACCGATCTGGAGCTGCACACGGCGCTGCGCCGTGCGGGCATCCGGAACCGGTCTGAGGTGGCCTGCGTGATCATGGAGCCGACCGGCGCCCTGAGCGTGCTCCGCCGAGGCATCGCGATCGATCCCAACCTGCTCCGCGGTGTCCGTCATGCCGATCTCGTTCCTCAGGAACTCGTCCAGGGCGACCTCGAGCGTCCCTGAATCTCACCATGGTGGTTCTGGGTGGTCGGCCCAGTACTGGTTGCGGGTCAGCTCCGGCTCAGCACCGGTCCTCGAGCTGGCCTGCCTGGACCGGGCGGTGGGGCTGGTGTCTTCGAACCAGGGGATCCCGTGGCGCATGTGGATCCGATACTCGTCATGGTGCACCGCCTGGTGGTGGTGCTCGCACAACAGCACCCCGTTCTCCACCGTGGTGGGACCGCCATGCTCATAGTGCTGAACATGATGGACCTGACAGTAGGTGGCCGGCTGCCCACACCCCGGAGCAGCACACCCCCGGTCCCGGGCGATGATCGCCCGCCGCAACGGGGCCGGGAACAGCCTCCGAGCCGGCCCGGCATCCACGATCTGCCCCTGAGCCCCCAACACCACCGGCAGGATCTTGGCATCACAAGCCCACGCCCGGATCACCCTGGGGTCAATCGGACCAGAGAACCCCGCCGTGGAGACCAAAGACCCCCGTAAGTCCACCCCACCGGACGGTGGCTTCACCGGCGGCTCATACCCGGGCTCCCCTGGCCGGAGCAGCTCCGTCGGGATTTCAGGTTGTGGTGGCGGGTCCGGGTGGTCCAAGAGTCTGCCGGCCAGGGTGTCGTAGTCGATCACCGCCATCACCTGCGGGGCATACCCACCCGTATCCGGCAACCCCGAATCCCTCACGCGCAGCGCCGCGCTCAGGGCGGTGATCACCGCATCGACCTGACGACGATTCCGCTCCTCACCCCGCTCCACCCACGGAGCCACACCAGCACAGAACACCTCGTCCTCAGTGGCCCGGTCCTGTTCTTCTGCGCCCTGCGTGGCCTGATCAAACAAGGTCAAGAGATCTGGCGACAGCCCACCGTCCTGACCAGAAGGCCCACCACCAGCGCCCTGCTGGTTCTTCCGCGCCCGCGGATTGGCACCAGCTGAGGCCACGGTCTTGAAGATCTCATGCTGGGCCTGGGTCAAGAACAAGTGCCACAGGAACAGTCCGCCCTCCTCCCGCACAAACCGGGCAGCACGACCCTGGTCCACCACCCCAGCCGGTGGCTCACCAGTGGTGCGCTCCAACGCGTCCTTGAACCTCACCAGCCAGCGCTTGCACACCTGGACCATCACCCCCGGACACTCCCGACGCGCCCGACCCATCAACTCCACCTCACCCGCAGCCACCTGCTGCTCCACCCAAGATCTCGACACCCGCGCCGTGGCCGCCGCCCGGCGGGCCTGGCCCAGGGTCCGAGTGATCACATCCACCACAGAAGGGTCCACCGCACCCGACCACAACGCACCAGACACCTCAGGAAGCGAACCACCAGCCTCTGGACTATCCGAGGAGACCGTCAGGTGTTGGGCCGCCCGGTTCTCCCGCTCCCGGGTCTGCCGGGCCGGCGTGTGATGGGTCTTCTCCACGAAATCAGCCGAAGACCTAAACCCCGTCTTGCCCTGGGGCAGCCCCAACCACCGATGCCGGGCCTGAGGATCCTCAAACACCCGGGCCGTATGCCCCGCCACCGCCGTCGCCGCACCCTCCACCACCCGCACCAGAGCAGCCACCTGCTCCTGCACCACCGGCAACGTGACCGAACCCGCAGAAGCCACCTCAGACGGGACCTGTGCCTCAGAGACCACCGGAGCCAACGACTCCACGAAATCCGGTCGAACCAGACGCGCCGTCAGTGAACGAGTCACCCGCCCCGCCAGCACCAGAAGCTCCTTCAAGCCCAGAACACCAGGATCGACGCTCACGTTCAGCGGCGGCATAGCCGCAGCCTCATCCACCACCACTGCCACGACCACCACCTCCTCCAGCCGACCTCACGAGAACCCGTTCTCCTCGTACAGATATTCGAACACATAGCCCAGACACGTTAAGGAGCGGACCTCCCCCGTCCAGGCACGTCGAGGTCGCGCACCAGGCTCGGGCGGAACGCGCTCTCGCCCGGCACCTCACGGCGCACCGTGGCAGGACGGGGCTTCGACTGCTCCAACGGGTGCTTCGGCTCGGGCCGTGGCTCCCGCTTGAGCTGATAGGTGTGCACCACCGCTGACCCCTTCGTCAGTAGGGAGAACCGTTCCAACGTCGGTGCCAGGGCCGTCTCCTGCTCGCTTCCGTCCAGATCACGGGTGTGCCGCAGGTAGTTGTCGAGCTCATGTTGGGCACCCATGCCCTCGCCCTCGGCCGGTCCCCCGCCGTGGAAGGTCACCGTGGTCCGCCGCGGTCCCCAGTGGATCGGCCGTCCGCCGGCGGCCGCCACGAAGTCCTCGCCGTCGGCCAGGTTGAGTGCCTCCACGGTGTCCGGCAAGGGCATCTCCTCCACCGGTCCGCCCGTGGTCTGCACCGCCTCCACGCGGTACCGCTGGTTCACCCGGGGGTCGTTGGCCACGCGCATGGCGTGCATGGCACCTTGGCTATACCCCGTGAACACCACCGAATCCCCCGGCTGAGCGCCGGACTGCCGCAGCGCCTCGTCCACTCCCACGGCCACATGCTGCGAGTCGAACACCGCCGCCTCGGCGATCCCGCCTCCGTCGAACGGATTGGTGAACTCCTTCTCCGAGCCGAGCCAGTTCTGCGTCCCCGGCACGGTCACCACGAACACCCGCTCCGGTGCGCCCGGCGTCTGGGTGGTCACCTGTGCCACCTGGATCTCTCCCGGCCCCACGTCCTGTCCGCGCTTCTGCAGCTCCATCAGGTCCACCAGGCTGCCGTCCAGATCCACGCGCGCCTCCCCGGTCCGACCCGCCACCCGCACGGGTCCCAACTGCACCACCCCGGTCTTCGATCCCACCCAGTGCAACGCCGGATAGAGCACCTCAGCGGCCGAGAGCGGCCCAGTCCGACCCTCGTCCCGGTACTGCACCGCATGTGCCGAGGAGACCACCGTGAACGCGCTCCCGAGTCCACCCACGGCTCCGTTCAGCCCCAGGGCGATCAGCTCCGGCATGGCGTTGAACACCAGGCTGTTGACCGGCTGGGGCACCTCCTGTCCTGCGGCCATCAGGGTCCCTGCCGTGATCAGTGCCGGCAGGCCCAGCAGCTTCGTCATCGCCGCGTCCGCCCGCGCCTCGGCCTCCCGGTACGCTGCCGCCGAGCGGTGCACCGCCTCCCGCATCACAGCCGCCTCAGCTCCCAGGGCCGCCAGGCCTCCCGCCAGCTGAGCCGTCCGCCCCGCCACCACGGATGCCAACGACGAGTGGCTCGCGGCCAGGCTCATCAGCCCACCGCTCGCCCCGGCCCGCACGGACAGCCCCAGGGCCAGCTCCCCCTGGGCGCCCAGCACCGTGGTTCCCCGTTCCAGCTCGATGATGTTCGCGTGGATGGAGGTGGGCCCACCTTGGATCTGCACGCGCGCGGGCAGCGGCCCCGAATACCCCGACGACGGGCGGCCGAGTGCAGTCCACGCGTCGCCGTCCAGCATGGGCATCTCAGCACACCCCGCCGCTGAGCACGGTGACGGCGGTCGCCTTGGCCACGGCGATGTTCTGCCGTGTCTGGTCGATCCGGTGCTGCAGCTCGTCGATCGCAGCGCGCGAGGTCAGCACCAGCTCCTCAGCCACCTCGGCCAGCTCACCGGCGCGCAGCCGCATCCGACCGGTGCGCTCGACGAAGGCCTCCCCCGCCGGGGACCGCCAGTCGATCGTCAGCAGCTGCCCCACGGACTCCCCCATCTGCCGGGTCCCGGCGGCCACGCCACGCAGCTCCTCCGCCACCTGGTGCAGCTGGGCCACCGCCGCCTCGAGCACACGCAGCACGGACTCCTCCGGGGCGATCAGCTGGGCCACCCCGTGTGCGGTGTCGCAGAACCGATCCACGGGCAGTGCTGAGGGGACCATCTCGCCCAACCCCACGGACGGCCCTCCGGGCGCCAGATCCCACGGTCTCGTCGTCACGGTGTCCTCCCTGGTCGAACAGCATCCATCTCGCTGTCCACCACGCTAGGAACCCTGATTCCGGAGTGGAGTGACAGCCTCCCCGGTTGGGGACCCGGCGCCGTGATCGGTCTGCTGTGCAGGAGAGGACGTGAGCTGCCACCCTGCCCAGACCGCCTGGTTCACTGAGCAGATGCCCGCGCGCACGCCCCTCACCGTCGACCTCTCAGCCCCGCACCCCTACGACGCCCCGGGGATCTTCTCCTTCCTGGCCGCCCGTGCGATCGCCGGAGTGGAGTCCACTGACCTGACCGATCCCTGCCGTCTGGTCTACGCGCGCACCCTCGCCCTGCCCCACGGAACCGGATCCGTGGAGGTGACGGCCCGTCGTCGGGGTGGAGGTGGTGCCGGCAGGGGCGGCCGGGCCGCACCGTGGACCCTGACCGCGCGGGTCTCCGCCGCCCCAGAGGACGTGGAGGAGGCGGCGCGTCGGCTCCGGCGGCTGTTCGACCTGGACACGGACCCCCACGTCGTCGACTCGGCGCTCAGCTCCGATCCACATCTCACCCCGTCCGTCCGCGCGCACCCCGGTCTGCGCGTGCCCGGCGCGGCAGACGCGCAGGAGCTCATCATCCGCGCGCTGGTGGGCCGGCAGATCTCCGTGGCCGCGGCGCGCACGCACCTCTCCCGTCTGGCAGCGCGGCTGGGTTCACCCTGTGACTCGCCCTTCGCGGGGCTGAGCAGGACCTTCCCGACGCCGGCCCGGCTGGCGCAGCTTCCTCCCTCGCCAGGGCGCGGTGAGAGTCTGGACCCCGACCGTCCGCTGCGCCTGCCGCGCGCGGGTGTCGAGGCGGTCCGCGGGGTGGCGAAAGCCCTGGCGGACGGGACGCTGGACGTGGACACGGGCTCAACCGAGCACAGGGGCGCAGCCGAGACCCGGGACGCCGCAGCCCTCCGCACCCGGCTCCTGGAACTGCCCGGCATCGGCCCCTGGACCGCCGGGTACATCAGCATGCGCGTGGCCAGGGATCCGGATGCGTGGTTGCCCGGGGACGTCGCCCTGGTGGCCGGTGCTCGTGCACTCGGGATCCTCCCGGCGGCGCAGGGCCGGGCCACCGCACGGGAGCACCGGGCGCTGGCCGATCACGCGGAGAGGTGGTCCCCGTGGCGGTCGTACGCGGTGCTGCACCTCTGGCGCGCAGCGGGTCCCCCCGGAGCCGCACCGGGCACACCGCCTGCCAGACTGGAGCCATGAGCGAGCACTCCGAGGCCCCCGCGCGCGATTCCCACCAGCCCGAACCCCAGCACCAGAACCCCGCACCCCACCGCACCGAGTTCGATCCCGCCGAGCTGGGCGACGCCGAGACCACCCTGTTGGTGAAGTCGATCCTCATCCCCCGGCCCATCGCCTGGGTGGGCACCCTCAGCGCGGACGGCACCCCGAACCTGGCCCCGCACTCGTTCTTCACCGTGGCGTCCGGTCAGCCGCCGATCGTGCTCTTCGGCTCCACGGGACGCAAGGACTCGCTGCGCAACATCGAGGCCACCGGCGAGTTCAGCATCTCCCTGGTTCCCCACCGCCTGGCCGATCAGGCCAATCAGACCTCAGCCCCCTACCCGGGCGAGGTGAATGAGTTCTCGGCGGCCGTCGTCGGGAAGGAGGACTCGGTGACCATTCGCCCACCGCGCGTGACGGACTCGCCGGCCGTGCTGGAGTGCACCCTGCACGAGGTGATCCCCGTGGGAGACAGCTTCCTGGTGCTCGGTCAGGTCAGGCACGTCAGCGTGGACACCGCTGTGCTGACCACGGACGCGCGCGGCCGCACCCTGCCGGACGCCCGCGCGCTGGATCCCATGGCCCGGCTCGGACGCAACGAGTGGGCCCGGTTGGGCGCGATCATCGCGCTGGAGCGGCCTCAGGCCTGACCTTCCCCGCGCCCCCGACCCCCCGCAACTGGAGGTCAGTGATCACCCGCATGAGCCGGATTCAGGCCGCGTGCGGGTGATGACTGACCTGCAGATTCCCCGGCCCGACGACGGCGCAGCAGCTTCTCCAGCTCCACCACTCCCAGCACGGTCGCCCCGATGACCACGCACAGTGCCCAGTCGCCCAGGGTGAGCGGGGACAGGCCCATGATCCCGGCGGTGACGGACCAGTTCATCACGGCCCAGTGGAGGATGAGTGCGGCGATGCTGGAGGCGATCAGCAGGGGGTTGCTGAAGGGGTTGATGCCGAACACCGAGCGCCGTTCGGTCCGCGCGTTCATCACGTTGAAGAAGTTGAAGAGCACCATGGTGGTCAGCGCGAACGTGCGGGCGTGGTCGAGCTCGTACCCGGCGGCCAGGGAGAACCGGTAGACGAGCAGGGTGCCCACGGCCATCCACACGCCGGTCAGGGCAGTGCGGATCCACATGGTGCGGTTGAGCACTCCCTCGGAGGCGTCGCGCGGGCGTTGGGTGAGTTCGTCCCCCTCGCCCTTCTCGAACGCGAGGGCCACGTCCTGCAGCCCGCTGGTGACGATGTTGGTCCACAGCAGCATGACGGGCAGGAAGATCAGCGGCAGCTCAGTGAACATGTTCGCGGCCACGGCCACCAGGAACGCGGTGGCGTTGGCGAGCAGGAAGAAGCTGGCCTTGCGGATGGAGGAGAAAGTGACGCGTCCCTGTTCCACGGCGTCCACGATGGTCACGAAGTTGTCGTCCGTGAGCACCACGTCCGCGGACTCGCGGGCCACATCGGTGCCGGAGCGGCCCATGGCCACGCCGATCGAGGCTGCCTTCAGGGCGGGGGCATCATTCACGCCGTCCCCGGTCACGGCCACGGTCTCGCCCTGGGCGCGCAGCAGATCCACCACGCGCAGCTTGTTCTGCGGGGTCATCCGGGCGGCGATCGAGACGGTGCGCAAGCGCTCGGTGAGGGCGGCGTCGTCCAGCTCATCCACCTCGCGTCCGGTCAGCGGCGGTGTGTCCGGACCGGAGTCCAGCCCCAGCCGGGCGCCGATCGAGGCGGCGGTGACCGGGTGGTCGCCGGTGATCATCATGACGCGGATGCCGGCGCGCTGGCAGTCCGCCACGGCCTCCGGCACTCCGGGGCGCGGCGGATCGGCCATGCCCTCCAGGCCCAGCAGGATCAGCGACTCGGGCTCGGGCAGCTCCTCCGGCAGGTCGGCCCCGTCCGGGATGCGCCGGCACGCCGTGGCCAGCACGCGCAGTCCGTCTTCGGCCATCTGCTCGTTGGCCGCGGCGATCTCCTCGTGCGCCTGCCCGTCCAGCGGCTCCACGCCGCCGGGACCGGCCCAGCGGTCGCAGAACCGGAGCACCCGCTCCGGCGCACCCTTGACGTAGAGGACGCGGTCGCCGTCCGGCTCGGTCACCACGGACTGGGAGAACTGCAGGTGCGGCTCATAGGGCATGTCCCGCTCGCGCGCGGTCTCCAGGTCCTCTGGGCCAGCACCCCGGCGCGCAGGGCGAGAGCGGCCATGGCCACATCCACCGCGTCGCCCTGGAGGGCGTCGGCCGGATCGGCCTGCGCCGCATCACGCCCGCCAGCGTCCCCGCCACCAGCACCGCCAGCACCAGCGGCACCCGCCAGTCGTGCCTCATTCGTGCGCGCACCGGCCCGGGCCACCGCGCACTCCAGCTCGCTCAGCTCGGACCGGTCCGGCCCGTCAGTGAGGTCCCGGAACCCGGCGGCGCTCCAGATCCGCTCCACGGTCAGCCGGTTCTGGGTCAGCGTGCCGGTCTTGTCCGAGCCGATCACTGTGGTGGAGCCCAGCGTCTCCACACTGGGCAGCCGCCGGACCACGGCGTTGCGCGCGGCCATGCGGGAGACGCCCACACCCATGGCCACGGTCAGCACGATCGGCAGGGCCTCCGGCATGGAGGACACGATCAGCGCCACCGCGGTGCGGAACAGCTCGGAGGCCGGCGTGCCGGAAGCCAGCCCGATCACGAACAGCACCGCCGCGACCCCCAGGATCACCACGGCGATGGTCTTCTCCATGCGGTGGGTGAGGATCTGCAGCGGGGTCTGAGTGGCCTCGGTCTGGACCAGCTCGTTGATCTCTCCGAGCTCGGAGTGCCGCCCGGTGGCAGTGGTGACGCCGGCCGCCCGCCCGGTCACCACCAGGGTCCCGGAGTAGACCATGGAGTGCCGCTCGGCCATGGGGGTGTCCGCGTCCACGGGGTCCACGGACTTGTCCACGGCCAGCACCTCGCCGGTCAGCATGGACTCGTCCACGCGCAGCCCGGAGGTCTCCAGCAGCCGCAGGTCGGCGGGCACCCGGTCGCCGGACTCGAGCAGCACCACGTCCCCGGGCACCACGCTCGCGGCATCCACCGTCTGCGTGGTCCTATCCCGGCGCACCCGCGCGGTGGGACTGGACAGCGAGCGCAGAGCCTGCACATCCGAGGCGGCCTTGCGCTCCTGCCAGAACCCGATCACGGCGTTGAGGATCAGCGCGAGCAGGATGGCGCCGGTGTCGATCCACTCCTGCATCAGGGTGGTCACCACGGCGGCGATCAGCAGGAAGATGATCATGGGGCTGGCGAACTGCCGCAGCAGAGTCAGCCACCACGGATCCGGCTTGGCGACCTCGAGCTCGTTGCGACCATGCTCCTCCAACCGCGCGGCGTGCGCGGCGGAGTCCAACCCGTCGGCGGTGGCCTCCAGGTGGTGGAGGACCTCGTCAGAGGGCAGTGCGTGCGGGGGCAGTTCCGTGATCGGGGGCATCAGCTCAGCTTCCGGTGGGGTGCCCCTCCACCCTATCGAGTGCCCCGGACACGCTCCCCGCCTGTACCCCCACCTGCATCCCCGCCTGCAACGAAAGGTCAGAAATCCACCTCATAGCCCCGAATCCGGGGTCTTGCCAGTGATAACTGACCCGCAGTTGCCAAAGGGGGGACATCACGACGACGGCCACCCGCCGTCCCTGTGTCAGGGCACCTGAGGTGCCCCTTGGCTGAGAGGTGGGTGGCCGTCGTCGGGACGGTGCTCTTCTGATCCTGCTGACTACCGGGAGATGACCTTGGGCAGGGCCATCTGCTTGAGCCCCTCCACGCCGAACTCGAGGCCGAAGCCGGACTGCTTCACGCCGCCGAAGGGCACGCGGGGGTCGATGGCGCCGTGCTTGTTGATCCACGTGGTGCCGGCCTGCAGACGTGCGGCCACCTCGGCGGCGGCGTCCAGGTCCGTGCCCCACACGGAGGAGCCCAGCCCGACCTCGAGCCCGTTGGCCCACTCGATCGCCTGGTCCAGGTCGGTGTACCGGATGATCGGCAGCGCGGGCCCGAACTGCTCCTCGGCCACCAGCGGGTTGTCGTTGTCCAGGTCGGCCACGAGTGTGGTGGGGTAGAAGTATCCGTCCTGGTCAGGGTCCGGATCGCCGCCCACCAGCACGCGCCCGCCACCGTCCTTCGCGGCGCGCACCAGCCGGTCCACGATCTCCCACTGCGCCTTGTTCTGCAGCGGTCCGAGCACGTTCTCCTCCTCCAGCCCCACACCCATCGGCATCTTCTGGGCGACCTCCACCAGCGCCTCGCACACGGCGTCGTACAGCGAGTCCGGAACGTAGAGGCGCTTGAGCGCGGCGCAGGTCTGACCGGTGTTGATGAACGCACCCCAGAACAGTCCCTCGGCCAGCGCCTTCGGGTCCGCATCCTCGAGCACGATCCCGGCGTCATTCCCGCCCAGCTCCAGGGTCAGGCGCTTCAGGTCGTCCGCGGCGGAGCGCATGATCGCCTTGCCGGTCTCCACGGATCCAGTGAAGGTGACCTTGTCGATCCCGTCATGGGAGGTGATGGCCCGGCCGAGCTCACCGTCTCCGGCCAGGACCTGCAGCACGCCCTCCGGCAGGACCTGGTTCATCACGTGGGCCAGGCCCAGCACGGACAGCGGGGTGTACTCGGAGGGCTTGAGCACCACGGTGTTGCCCATGCGCAGCGCCGGGGCGATCTGCCAGATGGAGATCATCATCGGCCAGTTCCAGGGGCCGATGGCACCCACCACCCCGATCGGCGTCCAGTGCAGCTCGGCGTGCCCGGACTCGTCATCCACCAGCACCTCCGGCTCCACGGGGAAGGCGGCGTTCGCCCGGGTCCACGCCGAGCATCCGCCCACCTCGAACCGCGCGTTCGGACCGTTCAGCGGCTTGCCCTGCTCGCGGGAGAGCAGTTCGGCCAGGGTCTCGGCGTTGGCCTCGATCGCATCCGCGGCCCGGTTCAGGTGCTCGGAACGCTCGGCGTGCGAGAGCTTGGCCCACTCCTTCTGCGCGGCGCGCGCCTTCTCCACGGCGGCGTCCAGGTCCGCGGTGGAGGCCTGCGGCGCCCTCCCGACGACGGCCCCGGTGGCAGGGTCCTTCAGCTCGGCTCCCTGCCCCTCGGGTGCTGAGATGGCGGCGAGCAGCTCCTCGTAGGTCAGTGTGGTCTGGTTCTGGGTCATGGTGCTCTCCTTCGAGCTCGGGGGATTCGGTTCTGAGGTCAGGGTGTCAGAGGGGCCGGACGGGTTAGCCCAGCTCGCCGCCGGTGGCGATCCCGGCGTAGGTCTGCGGTCGGTTGGACTTCAGCCACAGCGCCCAGGCGGTGCCGATCGCTCCGGGGGCCAGCACGAGCACGGGGAGCAGCCAGCTCAGCACGCTCTCGCCCTCGGCGCCGATCAGCACGGAGAAGTTCAGGATGATCATCACGAACAGCACGATCAGGCCGATCGCGGCCAGCCCCGGGGCGATCAGCCGGGTCCACACGGAGTACTCGTGCTCGAAGCGGCGCAGGTAGCCCACCACCGCCAGGGAGGTCAGTGCCATCAGCAGCACCAGCCCGAACGCGCCCATGTTGGTCAGCCACGTGAACAGGGTGACCACGGGGAACAGCGGATCGTCAGACCCGGCACCGGAGATCGCGAAGACGATCAGCACGATCAGTGCCAGACCGGACTGGGCCAGGGAACCGGCCACCGGGGCACCGGTCCGCGCGGAGGTGCGGGCCAACCAGTGCGGGACCACGCGCTCGCGCCCCAGGGCGAAGAAGTAGCGGGCCACGATGTTGTGGAAGGCGAGCAGGGCGGCGATCAGGCTGGTCATGAACATGATGTTCGCCAGGTCCATGAACCAGGCCGGGCCGCGCTCTGCCAGGAAGACGAACATCAGGTCCGGACCGTTTTCCTGGGAGGCGGCCACCACGTTCGAGGGCCCCTCGGTCATGGTCATCGCCCAGGCGGAGAACGCGTAGAACACCGCGATCAGGATGATGGCGGTCACGGTGGCCCGGCCGGCGGTCCGCTTCGGGTCCTTGACCTCCTCGTTGTAGATGGCCCCGGACTCGAACCCCATGAACGCGGCGATCGAGAACACCAGGGCCGCGCCCACACCGGCGGCGAAGAGCTGGTCCGGCAGCAGGCCGTCCGCGGAGATGCCCTCCGGGGCGGCACTGAGGCCCATCAGGTCGTAGACGAGCACGATCACGAACTCCAGCGCCACGATCACCCCGAGCACCTTGGCCGAGAGGTCCACGCGGTTCACGCCCAGCACGCCCACCAGCACCCAGGCGATCAGCGCGCAGGCCCACCACGGGACGGACAGCCCGAACTGGCCCTCCAGGAAGGAGGAGAGGACGAAGCCGAACATGCCGGCGATGCCGATCTGCATGGCGTTGTAGGCCACGAGTGCCACGAGCGAGGCACCCACACCGGCCGGCTTGCCCAGACCCTTGGCGATGTAGGCGAAGAACGCACCGGCGTTGTGCACGTGCTGGGACATGGCGGCGTAGCCGATGGAGAACAGCAGCAGCACCACGCCCAGCACCAGGAAGGACAGTGGGATGCCCAACAGGCCGGTCACGGCGAAGTTGCTGGGGACGCCGCCGGCCACCACGGTCAGCGGGGCGGAGGCGGCGATGATCATGAAGACCAGCGAGGGGACGCCGATCCGCCGTGCGCCGAGCTGATCGGCGGTGGTGGCGGACGCGTGCTGCGGGGAGGAGACGGTGGTCATGGTGTTCACCTCAGGGAGATGCGGATGTGTGCTCAGCACCCTGCCCCACAGGGGAGGGATCGGATTGACCGGCGGGGCAGAGCAGTTGACGGTCCGTGCAGGCTCCTCTCCTCAGCTGCCGAGCACCAGGCGCCGGTACCGTGCCGGCGAGTCGCCGAACCGGTCGCGGAAAGCCCGGGAGAAGTGCGCGGGGTCGGTGAATCCCCAGCGGGACCCGACCACGGCCACAGGTCGCTGCGCGTGGGCGGGATCGGCCAGTTCGGCCCGGCACCGCTCGAGCCGGCGGTCCCTGATCAGAGCGCCCACGGTGGTCTCGGTGGTGGCGAAGAGCTGGTGCAGGCTGCGCACGGAGATGAAGTGCGCGCGGGCGATCCGTGCCGGGTCCAGGTCCGGTTCGGCCAGGTGCTGCTCCACATAGCGCACGACGTCGGCCCGCGTCCGTTCCCGGTCCGCCTCACGGGAGGCGTGTGGTCCCGGAGCGGAGGGCAGCTGAGGTGCGGCTGCCTCAGCGCGGGCACCCAGGGAGTCGGTCACCACGGTGCCGAGCAGGTCGACGGCGTGGTGGACCAGCCGGGCGCCGACGGTCTCGTCCACACCGGGCAGCACCCGGCGGGCGTTGTCCAGGTAGCCGCCCATCATCCCGCCCATGCCGTGCAGGGTGCCGAGATCGGTGGCGGTGAGCTGGCCGATCTGCTCCATCTGGTCGGCCGGCAGCTCCAGCTGCTCGTGGGGAAACATCAGCACATAGCAGGAGAAGGAGCGGTCGAAGGTGAGGGTGTACGGGCGGGAGGTGTCGTACAGGGCCATGCGGCCTGGTTCGAGCACCACCTCTCGACCGTCCTGAATGAGCAATCCGCGCCCGGCGAGCTGGAGGCTGAGCTTGAACAGGGAGTTGCCGCCGGCCTGGATCAGCCGCTCGGTGCGCTGGACGGTGTGCGGGGCGGCGCTCACGGTGGACAGGGCCAGGTCTCCGAGGTCGTACAGGTCCACCGAGCCGCGGAAGCCTCGCGGGCCCGGGCGGCCGACCGCCTCGGTCTCGAGGGGGACGAACGAGCCGGAGATGACCTCGGACCAGGAGTCGAAGTCGGGGGCGAGCGCATGCTGATGCATGACCACTCCTTCACACAGGGATGTCGTCCGCGGACAGCCTGTGGTCCGCATCACATTCTCCCACTGTAGACGCAAACCCCTGGGGCGTCATCGGGTCAGGCCCGCAGCAGATCCAGCAGCCCGTCCAGGTGCTCGCCCAGCCGATCGCCGTTGAAACTGACCGGGTCCACCACGGCTGTCACCTGGGAGCCGAACAGCTGCCCCAGCAGCAGTCCGGCCACCCGCGCGTGGTCCACCCCGTCCCGCAGCTCCCCGTCCGCCTGGGCCTGGTCCAGGGTGGACAGGATCCGCGAGCGCCAGCGGTCCAGCGCACCGGAGGCCAGGGCGGCCTCGTCAGGATCATGGGCGGCGCCGTTCCAGAAGGCGATCACCAGCCGGGCCTCGTCCACCAGGTCCGGACTGACCGGCAGCACCTCCAGGCACAGGGCCCGCAGCGCCTGCAGCCCGCGCCGACCCCGCAGCGCCTCTTCGATCCTCCGGTCGCTGCGTTCGAACACGTGCTGGTAGGTCGCTTCGAGCAGTTCGTCCTTGGTGGCGAAATAGGGCTTCAACGCACCGTTGGCGTAGCCAGCCTCATGGGCGATCTGCCGCATGGTCGCGCCGGACAGCCCCCGCCGGGCGATGATCCGCCAGGTGGTCTCCACCAGTTCCTGACGGCGCTGGTCGTGGTCCACGATCTTGGGCATCGCCCCTCCCCCCTGCGCTCACCTGCGGCCGGACACCCGGCCCTGGCCTCTCCCGCCATTCTGGCAGGAACCGCCATCGGCCACGTCTTGCCAGCCGGCCGTCGTCGTGCTTATTGTCTACACCTGTAGATATACATGTGCGCTGGATCACAGCACACCCCCTCCCCGCCCTCACGAAGGACCCCTCCATGACCACCTCTGCCTTCAGCCTGCAGTCTCCCGAGGAGATCTCCACCGTCCGCACCGTGCTCGAGCGGGAGGGGCTCTTCCCCGAGTCCGCCCGCATGGCCTACCTGGGGCTGGTGGAGCCGGCCCGCGGCACCCCCACGGACCAGCCCGTGGACCGCCGGTTCCGCGTGTTCCTGCTGGACGTGGACGGGGGACCGACCCGCGATGTGGTGGTCTCGGCCACCGATCAGAGGGTCGTCTCGAACACCGAACTGGACACCTCCCAGACCGGTGAGCTGCCCGTGCTGGAGGAGGAGTTCGAGGCGGTCGAGCGCATCCTCTCCACCCACCCGGACTGGCTGGCCGCCCTGGAGAAGCGCGGACTGGACGTCGAGCAGGTGCGCGTGGCACCGCTGTCTGCCGGCGTGTTCGAGTACCCCGAGGAGAAGGGCCGCCGGATCCTGCGCGGGCTGGCGTTCCTGCAGACCCATGAGCAGGACTCCGCCTGGGCCCACCCCATCGACGGCCTGGTGGCCTATGTGGACGTGACGAACAACAGCGTGGACCAGATCCTGGACCTGGAGGTCATGCCTGTCCCGCAGGAGCACGGCAACTACACCGATCCGGAGCTGACCGGCCCGCTGCGCACCAGCCAGAAGCCGATCTCCATCACCCAGCCGGAGGGACCCTCCTTCACCGTGACCGGCGGCAACCACGTGGAGTGGGAGCGCTGGAGCCTGGACGTGGGCTTCGACATGCGCGAGGGACTGGTCCTGCACAACATCTCCTTCCAGGACGGCGAGCGCACGCGCCGGATCCTGGACCGGGCCGCGATCGCGGAGATGGTGGTGCCCTACGGCGATCCCTCCCCGGTGCGGTCCTGGCAGAACTACTTCGACACCGGTGAGTACCTCGTGGGTCAGTGGGCGAACTCCCTGGAGCTGGGCTGCGACTGCTTGGGTGAGATCACCTACCTCTCCCCCACCGTGGCGACCGGACGCGGGGAGCCGCGAGAGATCACCAACGGCATCTGCATGCACGAGGAGGACTGGTCGATCCTCTCCAAGCACTCGGACCTGTGGAGCGGGATCGACTACACCCGCCGCAACCGCCGCCTGGTGATCTCCTTCTTCACCACGGTGGGCAACTACGACTACGGCTTCTACTGGTACCTCTACCTGGACGGCACCATCGAGTTCGAGGCCAAGGCCACCGGCGTGGTCTTCACCTCGGCTCTGCCGAACGGGCCCACAGACTTCGCCTCAGAGATGGCCCCGGGGCTGGGCGCACCGTTCCACCAGCACCTGTTCTCCGCACGGCTGGACTTCGCCCTGGACGGCGGACCGTGCCGGGTGGAGGAGGAGGACGCCGTGCGGCTGCCGATCTCGGACACCAATCCCCGCGGCAACGCCTTCACACGCAAGCGCACGGTGCTGTCCACGGAGCAGCAGGCCGTGCGTGATGCGGACATGTCTGTGGGCCGGACCTGGGTGGTCTCCAGCGCGGAGTCCACCAACCGTCTGGGCCAGCCGGTGGGCTACAAGCTGCATCCGGAGGGGCAGCCCACCCTGCTCGCAGCGGAGGGCTCGTCGATCTACAAGCGCGCGACGTTCGCCTCCAAGGCGCTGTGGGTCTCCCAGTATGAGGAGGACGAGCGCTACCCCACCGGCGACTTCCCCAACCAGCACGCCGGGGACGGTGGCCTGCCGGAGTGGATCGCCCAGGACCGGTCGGTGGACGGCGAGCAGATCGTGGTCTGGCACACCTTCGGGCTGACCCACTTCCCGCGGGTGGAGGACTGGCCGATCATGCCCGTGGACCACGTGGGCTTCCGCCTGCGCCCGGAGGGCTTCTTCGACCGCTCGCCTGTGCTGGACGTTCCCGCACCGAAGCCCGGTCACTGCGCCCCGGCAGGCGGCGCACCGACTGAGACAGGCCCAGGGCACGACGGCGGCTCCTGCCACTGAGTGCCCACCTCACCATGAGTGCACCCTCGCGGACCTGGGCGGCCCGGTCAGCGGCCACCCTGGCACTGGCCGCGGTCCCCCTACACGTGGCCATGTTCGCCATGGGACACCACGATCCGGTCATCACCACGCTGATGGTGGTGATGACCGGGTGGTGTGCGCTGTGCGCGCTGCATGTGTGGCGCTCCGGGCGGAGGTTCCATCGTCCGCCGGTGATGCACCTGTGGGCGATGGCCGTCACCATGGCCGTGCTGCACGGCGCGCTGCTGGCAGGACCGCCTGGACTGACGGGTGGACATCACGGGCACGGTGCTGCCGCCGGGCACGGTGAGGGCGGCTGGCTCATGGTGGGCATCATCGCCCTGGAGCTGACCGTCGCCGTCGTCTGCGCCGTGGCCCTGCGGCGCACTCCTCTCTCCACGGCACCTGCAGGTCAGTTATCACCCCCATAGCCCCCGAAATCGGGCGCTTGCGGGTGATAACTGACCTTGGGATGACAAGGGGCAGGGGAGGCTGACCGGGTCTACCTGTCCAGCAGGTCTTCCAGCGCGATGATCGCATCGCTCACATCGTCCCGGTTCAGTCCGGCACGGTCGCAGGCTCGTGGGTCATCAAGTCGCCTGATCAGTCGCCTCATGCGTCGAGAAGCCGTGCCGTGCAGCGGTGGCCCTGAGTTCTCGTCATCAAGGAGGAGGGCCAAGGTGACCGCGTCCATCAAATGCCGCTCTCTGTCACGCGAGTCAACCCGATACGCCTCACTCTTGAGGACCAGTGCACCGACGATGTCAGGTGTGGAGATGCGAGACATCCCTGTCTCATGAGTCACCTCAAAGACTTGAGTCCTAGACAGTGCGTTGGTCCCTCCGGGTGCTTCCACCGGCGTCGGAGGTCGCAGCCGGTCCAGCACCCGTGGTGCAACGTGGTCGGCCACCAGGAAATCGACCTGCGTCTCTCCAGCACCGTCCTTTCGCCGGAATCGATGCACTGGTTGACGTGAGTCGAGCCTGGGCACCGCTGTGTAGCCGAGTTTCCGCAGCCCTGATGTCAAGGCATTGAGACTCCCCTGGTTCTCGATCTCCACGTGAACCAGCGTGTCGATGTCCGTGGTGGCCCTGGTCGGCTCCATGTCGTTGACATAACAGTGCAGCTGGACCATCAGCCCGCCGATGAGAGACCAGTGCTGACTGCCGACCGTGTTCTCCAACTCGAAGACGGCGGGCCAGGGAAACGGCCAATGACCGCCGTCCACGGGGACGACTGGTCGACCGAAATCAGAGTTCATGGGTCAACCTCTCCAGCATGTCTCGACCACTGCTTCGCTCCCGGACATCCTCGGAATCCATCAGGTCCACGGCGACCACGGGCAGCGTCCCCAGAAGATGATCCACCTTCAGGCCGACCGGCAGAACCCGCACCGTCGCATTGCCTCCCGCATTCAACACGAGCCTGCACCGCCTGACGATGTCATCCAGCGGGCCACGGGTGTAGCCATCGACTCGCCGTGACTCGGCGCTTTGCACCAGACCGAACTGACGCGCCTCGTGATCATCTTCGAGGGAGCTCACGCCAGTGGGTGTCACCCTCTGGCGCAGGCGAGACGCACCTCTCTCACTGGCGTGAAACCGAAAGACCTCCGCTCGGTGGGCGGCCAGACGGTGGAGCCGCTCTGGGTCAAGGCTCCGCAGCCGCTGCTTGAGCCGGGACCTCCGAGGCTGATCCACCAAGTCCGTGTCCAGTCCGGTGAGCAGTTCAAGGGCCGCCCAGGCAGTGCGCGCAGACCACAGCCTGCCCGGGCTGCGGGACTGTCGCGCCACTCTCGCCACGTCAGCGGGATCGAAGACATGCGCACCGCCGATCCGCCTTGAAGACAGCACTCCACGCGCGGCAAGACGCCTGACTTCGCGCTCCGATACCTCGAGTCGCACTGCGACCTCTCCGGTGGTCAACATGCATCAATACTACCGAGCACGGACCTATTAGTACATGCTCGTCGTCGGGAATCTCACCCTCGGTGACCCACCCACCTGGACTACCGTGGTGGGGGTGAGCAGCCAGCCTTCCTCCCCCGCCGTCCAGACCCCCACTGACCCCGCCGCGGAGGCCGCGCCTCACCTCACGGGCCCAGCACGGCCGGTCGGGTTCGACCGGGAGCGGTACATCGAGCTGCAGTCGCGGCACATCCACGAGCGGCGTGAACAGATCGGCGGCAAGCTCTACCTGGAGATGGGCGGCAAGCTCTTCGATGACTTCCACGCCTCCCGCGTCCTGCCGGGGTTCACGCCGGACAACAAGATCGCCATGCTCGAGCGGCTCGCGGACGAGCTGGAGATCATGGTGTGCATCAACGCCAAGGACCTGGAGCGGCAGAAGGTGCGCGCGGACCTGGGCATCCCCTACGAGGAGGACGTGCTGCGCCTGGTGGATGTCTTCCGCGAGCGCGGGTTCCTGGTGGAGCACGTGGTGATGACCCAGTTGGAGGAGTCCAACCACGTGGCGCACGCGTTCGGGGAGCGGTTGACCCGGCTGGGCCTGAACGTCGCGCGGCACCGGGTGATCCCGGGATACCCGCAGGACACGGCGCGGATCGTCTCCGAGGAGGGCTTCGGGCAGAACGAGTACTCGGAGACCACGCGCGATCTGACCGTGGTGACGGCGCCGGGTCCGGGCTCGGGCAAGCTGGCCACCTGCCTCTCGCAGATCTATCACGACCACCAGCGCGGGGTGGCCTCCGGGTACGCCAAGTTCGAGACCTTCCCCATCTGGAACCTCCCCTTGGAGCACCCGGTCAACCTGGCGTATGAGGCGGCCACGGCGGACCTGGATGACGTGAACCTGATCGACCCGTTCCATCTGAGCGCGTACGGCGAGCAGGCCACCAACTACAACCGGGATGTGGAGGTCTTCCCGCTGCTCAAGGCCCTGCTGATCCAGCTCACCGGTTCCTCCCCGTATGAGTCCCCCACGGACATGGGCGTGAACCTGGTGGGACGGTGCATCGTGGACGACGAGGTCTGCCGGGACGCCTCCCGTCAGGAGATCATCCGCCGCTACTACAAGGCGCTCGTGGAGGAGCGGGAGTCCGAGCGGGACGCGGATGCCTCCGAACGCATCGCCATCGTGATGGCCAAGGCGGAATGCACGCCTGAGGATCGGGCCGTCGTCGGGCCTGCCGTGGCCGTGGAGGAGCGCACCGGTGAGCCGGGTTCGGCCATGGAGCTGGCAGACGGGCGGATCGTGACGGGCAAGACCACGGAGCTGCTGGGGTGTTCGGCGGCCATGGTGCTGAACGCGCTCAAGCAGCTGGCCGGGATCGACGATGACGTGCATCTGCTCTCACCCGAGTCGATCGAGCCGATCCAGACCCTGAAGACCCAGCACCTGGGTTCGCGCAATCCGCGGCTGCACACGGATGAGGTGCTGATCGCCCTGTCCGTCTCGGCTTCCACCAACGACGACGCCCGCCGCGCCCTCGGTCAGCTCGCCAACCTGCAGGGTTGCGACGTCCACACCACCACGATCCTGGGTCCGGTGGACGAGGGCATCTTCCGTTCGCTGGGGGTCCTGGTCACCTCCGAGCCGCGGTACCAGCGCAAGGCGCTGTACCGGAAGAAGTAGGCGCCGCCCTCACTTCGCATCTGGAGGTCAGTTATCACTCTCATCGGCTGCTTTTCGGGCTCATGCGCGTGATAACTGACCTCCAGTTGTGGTGCAGACGTCAGTCCCGCCGCTGGCGCAGCACCTCGTCCGCACGTGCCTGCACATCGGACACGCGGGCCAGGATCTGTGCCACGGCACGCTGCAGTGCCTCGATCCGCTCCTGGGTGTCCCGCCGGGTCCGCTCGGCCACGGAGAGGGACTCGATCTGCTCCACCTCGCGCCAGGCGGCCACCAGGGACCGCTCGTAGAGCCGCTGCTCGGCCTCCTGCGGTGAACCCGCCGGCCCCGCACCCAGCACCGCCACAGCGGAGAGACGGGACTCGTCCAGTCCGACCATGAGCTTCTCCAGCGACTCCTTGACCCGCCGCAGGGCGGCGCTGCCGCGCCCGAACCGTCCGGCGCCCACGGAGAGTCCGGCCAGCGTCTCCACCAGCGCCAGCAGGAGCAGCAGCCCCGCGGTGAAGGCCACCCACAGCACGACGGCGACCACCCCCTCGCTCGCCTCGGGCCGGTCCGCCCCATTGGACTGGAGCCCTCGGCCCACGCTCTCCAGTTCGCTGCCCACCCGCACGTCCACCAGGCTCCCGTCGGAGATCCGGGTGCTGTCCCTCTCGTAGGCGTGGGGCGCCAACCTGCTCCGTTCCCCCTCGGACACGGCCCCGGTAATGGGATACAGCACGCTGAAGACGTCCTCCTCCCACACCATCACGGGCACGATCACCGTCCCGGGCAGTAGCTCGCCGGTGCGCTCATCCACCTTCTCCGGGAACTCGGACTTCAACCGCCACAGGGCCTCCACGGTGGCGGCCGGATCCAGCTCGTAGCTGAGCTCGGTGCTCTCACCGGTCCGGTCCAGGTAGGACTCGGCGTCCCGGACGGCCACGGTCACGTCCACGGGCTCCACGAACGCCCCGTCCACGAACCGCAGGATGCCCTCCTCGCTCAGGTCCCCCAGCTCGGGCCCGTCGATCTGCACGGCGTCCACGGGCTGGTCCCCGGTCAGCTCCCATCCGGGGGCACGGGTGACGGATTCGGCGATGATCAGTGCCGGCAGCAGGGTGAGCACAGCCGCTCCCCCGGCGGCCACCAGCCAGGTCAGGCGGGACAGCCGCGGACGGTCGTCACCGCGGGTGGTGTGGAACCACGCATTCCCTTCCCGACGACGGCGCCCACCGGGGGCTGCCCCCTCGCCGAGGCGATCGATCCAGGAGGTCACCGCGGGCAGGGGGCCGTCGTCGGACACTGCAGTGGCGGTGTCCAGGTCCTGGTGCGGGCCGATCAGTGCTCGGGCGGCACCGTGGGCGCGCGCCAGGCTGGCCAGTGCGTCCCGCGCCGGTGCCGAGTTCAGTCCCAGACTGTCCCGCAGAGCCTGGGTGCCCTCCAGTCCGGGGAGGGGTGCGAGCTCGGAGGAGTCTCGGGCCCCTGGGTACCGGACGAGCTGCTGGCGCACGGCCTCGGCGGCGCGGCCCAGGCGTTCCTCGGCCCGTTGCCAGTCCTGCTGGAAGCTCCCGCCGATCCGGTCCGCGGAGCCCTTCGCCCCGTCGCCGGTGGCCTCCTCTGCGGCTGGCCCCCAGGCCTCGATCTGGCCCAGCAGGTCGGCGTGCGCGGCCTCCAGTTCGGCGGAGGTGTGCGCGTCCAGGGTCCGGCGGGGGGCCTCGGCGAGCCGGGCCAGCAGGGTCCGCGAGGCGTAGACGAGCGGCTGGGCGATCTGATCGAGCACGGTGTCGCCGCCCTCCAGCCGGGCGTGCACCCGCCCGGACTGCTCCAGCGCGTGGGCCTGCTCGGCCAGCTCCCGGGCGGAGTCCCGGTAGTCCTGGATGTCCGCGGCCAGACCCTCGCGCAGGGCCGGGTCGGTGGAGTTCAGGCGCAGCAGCAGTCCCTCTTCGCGCCGGGCCAGGGGCAGGGCCTCCTCCTGGAGCCGCCGCCAGGCCTGCTCGAATCCGGGTGGTCGCTGCCCCTCGGGAACGGCCAGGTAGGAGACCTCCAGGGCCTCGTGGTCCAGGATGACCCGGGCCACGTCCAGCCGGCCGGCCCGGAAGGTCCGCTCCACAGCGGTGTCCTGGCGCCGCAGCCGGGCCCAGAGGGTCAGCGCCACCAGGGACAGTGCACCGCCGCCGGTCAGCAGCCCGATCCACAGCCACATCGAGCGCGGCAGCCCCCGGTAGGTCTCTTCGCCGGCCGTGCGGGCGGCCTCCACCACCGCGGAGGGTCCGTGGCCGAGGTCCCGGTTCCCGGTGAACGCCTCGTGGATGTCATACCGGGACCGGGTGGGGTCGGACAGGGCGCCCAGGGTCACCTGGTTCAGGCCGACCCCGTCGAACCGGGCCTCAGCCTCGGGGTCCGCTTCGCGCGTGGGGATGGACAGCACCAGGTCAGCCTCGGTCTCGGCACCCCGGTAGATCTGGCCGTAGGTGATGAACTTGTCCGTCACCCGCAGCGTCAACGGCCGCCAGGAAGGCACGGAATCCTCCCCGAGCGCCGCCTGCACGGTCTGCTCGGAGATGTTGTACGGCAGTCCCTCCTCCACCTGGATCTGGACCGCGTGCTGAGGTTGTGCGGTCAGGGTGAACGCCCCGGCCGCTCCGGCTCCCAGGGTCAGGGCGGTGAGCGTGGCTGCCGTCCAGCCCAGCACCCGGGTGTTCTGACTGGACTTCATGTGCGGTCCCCCCGCCGTGCACGCCGGCCCCGGGACCGCCCCCGGGACGCCGGACCGCCAGCCGTCTCCAACGTCTCGGCCCGGTGCAGGTCCACCAGGGGGTCGGAGGCCTCCCAGACGTCCTCGTCCCGGCGCAGGTGGACGTCCTCCCCGCCCTGCACCACCAGGGCCACGGACACCCGTTCGGCGTCCACGCGCATGGCCTCCAGCCGGTCCAGCAGCTGTCCGGCCACCACTCCGGGGTGCGCGGCGGCCTCAGAGGGTTCGTCCTGGCGGCCGCGGAGTCGGCGCAGCAGCCCGCTGAGCCCGGACCCCGCGGGATCCTGCCCCTGGCCGACCTCGCGGTCCAGGATGGCGCTGACCTCGTCCAACTCGTGGGTGTGATCCACCACCATCTGCAGGGCTTCGGGGCCGCTGCGGAACCCGCTGACCCGGTGCTGCTGGGCCAGCCGGTTCAGATCGCGCAGCCGGGCCCGATGGGCGGAGATGATCATCTTCACCACCACCGGGTCCGCCGCCACCCCGTGGGTGAGGACAGTGCCGAGCCGTTCGTAGGCCTCGGCCGCGTAGTCCAGCCGCGCGGCGAGTTCATGGTCGTCCTCCGGGGCGATGGTGCGCTGCACCGCCCGCTGCTCCACCTGCTCCAGGGTGGCCGGCAGTCGGTGCAGCTGGCGTTCCAGCCGGCCGCGGACCACCCCGCGCACCGCCCCGACCCCTGGCAAAGCCGAGCCGTCGAGCGCCCCCAGCGTGCCGTCGTCGGGAATCTCCAGAGGCGCCAGAATGCTGGCCGGCGCCTGAGCCATCCGCTCCAGCCGCCGCATCCGGGGCCGGGACTCCTCCCCGAGCAGCTCGGTGAGGTCCTGTCCGCTGGCCACCGCCTGGCGGTAGCGGCGCTGCCCCGCGCCGCTGCGCATCAGCCCGCGCACACCCAGCCACCCCAGGATGAGCAGGACCACGGCGCCCAGCGCCCCGAGGAGCCAGGGCCACGGACTGGGCTGGATGCTCGTGCGGTCCACGGCGGTGGTGATCATCCGTTCGATCCCGCCGGTGTAGTCGCCCTGCGCGAACGGGTCCTCCCCCGCGGAGGCGATGGCGGCGGTGACCTCTTCGGCGGTCCCGTCCAGGTCCACCTTGGTGCCCTCTTGGAAGAACACGTCCGCGGGTCCGGATCCGGGGGTCTGGGGCAGGATCACGGTGATGATGGACCAGTCCTCGCCGACCAGGTGACCACCATGCTCCACGTCCAGCCAGTCATCGCGCAGGATTTCCGGGTGGACCATCAGGATCATGCTCCCGGCCAGCGACCGGGCGTGGGGGCTTCCGGCTGGTTCGCGGTCCATGGCCACCAGGATGCGGCGCTGCCCCATCTCCAGCTTCCCGACGGCGGCCACCAGGGCTTCGGCGTCGATCTCGCCCTGGAGTTCGTCCATGATCGCCAGGTCCAGGTGCTCGGTGCGCGTGGTGACGCTGGGGACTTCCCGCTCCCCCTCCTCCAGATTCGGCGGTCCGGGTTCCGTGGGGGTGATGGTGGGGTAGGCCGGGCCGGAGGGCTGGGTGGGCTGGGGAGAGCTGGTGGGTTCAGCGGTGGCCGAGGCGTTGGCCGGGTGCGCGCTGAGCAGGGAGAGGGTGAGGACGGCTACGGCGCCCATCAGTCCCGCGGTGGCCCGGCTGGTTCTGGTGCGGTGCATGCTCGCCCCCTCGGCTGCAGTGTTCGTCTCTGGTGTCAGCGTACTGGGCGGGACGGACACGTTCAGGGCTCAGCCCCGTGTCAGGACTCGCGTGCGGAGCGCAGCAGAGCCTCGGCCCGGTCCTGCACCAGGGACTCGCGGGCGCTGATCTGCCGGACGGCTGCCTGGAGCTCCTCGATGCGTGCGGTGGTGGCCGGGCGCATCCGTTCGCAGACGGTGAGGGATTCGATGGCCTCGGCCTCACGCCAGGCGGCGACCAGGGCCCGTTCGTACACGCGCTGTTCGGCCTCGCGCGGGGAGCCGGCCGGTCCGGCACCGAGCACGGCCACGGCGGAGAGACGGGACTCGTCCAGCCCGAGCATGAGCTTCTCCAGCTCGGCCATGGCGGTGCGCAGGTCGGCCCCGCCCTGCGTGAACCGTCCGGCGCCGGCGGACAGGCCGGCGGTCTCCTCCGCCAACGCCACCAGAGCCAGGGGCAGCGCGGTGATCCCGAACCACAGGATGACGGTGTAGATCCCCTGGTCGATCGGTGGCCCGGTGATGCTGGCCCTGTGCTCGATCGGGTTGAACTGCGGGTCCCAGGCCGGATAGTCGAAGAGTCGGTCGGCCACCATCAGAGCGGGGAGCCCCGCCAGGGTCCCCCAGATCGCGACGGCCGAGATCCACCCCCACCGGGACAGGCCCTGCGCCCGTCCGGTCTCCGGGTCCGCGCCGGAGCAGCTCCCGGCCCTGCACCGGCGGGTGCATCTCGGCGAAGGTGGCCATCTCCCGGGCGAGGAGCGTGCGCAGTGAGTCCACCTCACCGTCCGAGGTCTGGGCAGGATCGTCCGCACCCGGGCCGTCCAGGTCCGGGCGGGCCCCAGATGACTCTGCGCGGCAGCCGCGGCCCGGCCCAGGTTCACCATCAGATTGCCGCCGGGCTCCGGGTCCAATCCGAGCTGTTCGCACAGGACGCCCAGCTCGTAGGGCAGACGGTCAGCGGTGTTCGCCCCGGCGGGTTCGGCCCCGGGGAGCCGTTCGATCTGCTCGGCCACGGCCAGCACGGCCCGGCCCAGCCGGTCCTCCGCCCGCTCCCAGTCGCGCAGCACCCTCGCCGCGTGGTGGGGATTCTGTTCAGATCCGGTGTCCGGGGTCCACTCCTGGACGAGGGCCAGGAGGTGATCGAGAGCTGACTGCAGCTCGTCCTGGGCGGGACGGTCCACGGTGCGCTCAGGCGCCAGGTGGAGCCGGGACTGCAGGCTGCGGACCCTGCTGACGAGTGGTTGGGCCACCCGGTCCAGGACGGTGCCGCCGCCGACCTGCTGACCGTGCACCCGGCTGGACTGCATCAGAGCCTGTGCGTCGGCGGCCAGGTCGCGGACGTCTGCGGTGAAGTCGTCCACATCCTCCTCCACCAGGTCGAACCCCCGCTGGCCGGGATCGGCGACCTGCGGGGCGAGCTGTTCCTCGGCACGGGCGGACCGCAGCGCCTGCTCTCGGATCCGCTCCCAGGCCTGGGTGAACCCGTGGGGGCGGTGTCCCTCGGGCACCGTGAGGAAGGAGACCCCCAGGATCTCGTGGTCCAGGATGACCCGAGCCAACTGGAACCAGCCCTCGCGGAAGGTGCGCTCCACCGCGGACTCGCGGCGCCGTCGTCGTGCCCATCCCACCAGCGTGAGGACGGTCAGGGCCGCACCGCACAGGGCCAGGCCCAGCCCGCATCAAGCGACTCAAGGGGGTCGCCACAGCGGACGACCTGGTCAACCGGAAATTCCATCGCCTCGAACTCAACGAACTGTGGGTCACCGACATCACCGAGCATCCCACCCGCGAAGGCAAGGTCTACTGCGCCGCGGTCTTGGACGCTTGCAGCCGCAAAATCATTGGCTGGGCCATCGACTCCAATCAGGACTCCACCCTGGTCGTCAACGCTCTGGACATGGCAATCCGTGCACGCCAGCCAGGGCCCGGAGGGATCGTGCACGCAGACCACGGAGTCCAGTTCACCTCCTGGGTCTTCACGCAGAAGATCCGCTCCGCGGGACTGCTGCCCTCGTTCGGGACCGTGGGAGATGGCCTGGACAATGCGATGATGGAG
>NZ_JBHFFN010000005.1:0-265949 GCF_041927415.1 Micrococcus sp. IITD107
AAACCAAGGAAATCCTGCCAACTACTTGACGCGGGACACGCCCGGTCGGGGCCGTTTGGATCGCTGCCGCTACGTCAGAGTCCGAAGGCTCCGCCGCTGACGAGGATCACGATGCCGAGGCCGATGAGAACGATGGGGAAGAGGATGTGCTCCCAGCGTTCGAGCACTTCGGCGATCGGGGGGCGGGTGGCGACGAACTTTGCCAGGGCCACCAGGACCGCGACGAGCGCGAGGAAGACGATGCAGTAGGCGACTACTGCGAGAGGTTCCACGCTGAGGAAGACAGGGGTGTAGACGCCGATGTTGTCGCCGCCGTTGGCAAGGGTGACGCCTGCGACTGTCCACACGCCGACCTTCTTGCCGGCAACCTTGGCCTCGTCGTCATCGTCGTCATCGTCTCCGCGCCAGGCCTGCCATGCGGCCCAGAGGCCGAGGCCCAGAGGGATGAGACCGAAGTACGGGATGGCTGCCGAGGGCAGGAATGCTCCGGCACCGATGGTCACCAGGACCGCGGCACCGAGGATGCCGGCGAATCCGAGGTACTGGCCGGCCAGAATGCGGGCGGTAGTGCCGCGCTGGCCTGCCCCTCGCGCGAAGAAGAGGGAGAGCACGATGATGTCGTCGATGTTGGTCGCTGCGAACAGGCCCATCGCCTGCAAGACCGAGGTGAGGATCATGCGCCCTCCCCAGCTGCGTCGCATCCGGGAAGCGAGCAGGCGGGATCGATGCACGGGGCGTCTTCGTCCACTGCCAGGGTGGCATCGACCAGTGCCGTCAGCGCCTGCGCCAGGTGCGAATCGGCGATCTCATATCGTGTCCGACGACCCTCGGGCTCGGAGACGACGATCCCGCAATCGCGCAGGCATGCCAGGTGGTTGGACACGTTCGGGCGTGTCAGGTCCAGATCTTGGGCCAGTTCCGCCGGGTAAGCGGGATGGTCGAGCAGGGTCAAGATGATCCGGGATCGAGTGGGGTCGGCCAGTGCACGACCCAGGCGGTTCATCACGTCGAGACGCGAAGCAATAGTCAGCATGGACTGAACTATACAGCGCGCACTGAACACTCGGTCACAGGCGTCAGCCCAGATCGCATGCCCGTAAGGGGAACCCCCACCGGACGCTCAGTCGGTTGACGTGGATCGACCTCGGCACGCCTTGGACAGCGTCCCGTAGGCCCCGTTATGCCGAGTTCGGCATAACCGGTCTCATGCCGAGCAGCAGATTATGCCGAGATCGGTGACAAGTAGATGCATCGTGCCTGCTCAGAGGCGTTCTTGGTGTTGGGCTGCTCGGCATAATCCAGGCGCCCCGGAGAAAGCGAGGAGGCGGTCTGGGGATCATCCCGCGCGCCATGTCTCGCAGGCGGTGCGCGTCAATCCGCGGGATCCCCATGCGCACTCACCCTTGTCCCTGATCGATCTTCCCGACGAGATCAACGAAACGGACCAACAGGCACCGACGAAGTCGACCGTTATGCCGAGCGGCTCACCCCGAACACCGCTCTGACCAGCAACAACACGAGCCGCCGGACCGCCACTCGGCATAACCAGCTGCTCGGCATGAGACCCGTCCGGTGGTCCGTCCCGATGACGGGGCGTCATACGAAGCACCCTGGAGAGGTACCTCCGCCGTGCGAGCTGCACCCCCGGTTGGCGTCAAAGCGGGTGGGGGCTCCGGGCATTTCTGTCCACTCCACACCATGTCATCGAACACATCTGTAGGTCGGGTGAAGGTGCGTGGCCGCCGTCGGGATGTCCCATCAGCTCACCTGCAGAGTGGTGAGGCAGGTGGGGTCCTCGGCCCCGGTGGAGACCTGCTGACTGCCCGAGCGTCCGTCCACCTCCACGGTGAGCGTGCCGGTGGTGTCCGCCGGCAGCCAGAGGCCCACGAAGCCGTTGGTGTAGGAGGTGCGCTGCTCATCCACCAGCACCTCACCGCGCGCGTCGGTGAACGTCACCGTCATCTCCTGGTCCACCAGTTCCCCCTGGCAGCCGGCCAGGCTGTGCAGGAAGCACTCGTGGGTGGTGGTTTCGAAGGGCGCTACGGAGAGGTAGAAGCGGTCCTCCGCCAACGGCACGGCGAGCTGCTCCTGGCCCACAGTCAGCTGCACGGACTCCGGCGTGACCGAGCCCATCAGCCCCAACTCACGATCACGGTGGGTGTCCTCCAGTGCGGAGACCAGCTCCTCCACCGGCTGGTCTGCAGACAGGCCCAGCTCGGTCAGCGCCTGTTCTGGGGTGGTCACAGCCTGGCCGGCGGAGGGTTCGGATGCTGGCTGCTCCGCTGGCGCGCAGGCCGCCAGGGTGAGGGCAGCCGTGGCAGCGAGTGCGGCCAGAGCAGTTCGCTGGGCGCGTCCGGTGCAACGAGCGCGGGGTGTCAGTGGTGCGGCGGAGACGGTCATGACTCCATTCTCTCCTCCACGCTCTCGCCCCCGCGTCCAGTCACCGTCCAGCCGCGCCTGCCAAGGTGGAGACAGACCATCAACCTCAACCCGAAGGAGCACCCCATGGCTGAGATCCTGATCATCGGCGGACACGGCAAGGTCGCCCTGCTGGCCACCCCCGTCCTGGCAGAACAGGGACACACGGTCACCTCCGTCATCCGCAACCCGGACCACACGGCCGAAGTCGCCCAGGCCGGTGCCACCGCACTGGTGCTGGACGTGGAGACCGCCACCCAGGACGAGCTCGCCGAGGCGTTCCAGGACAAGGACGCGATCGTCTGGTCGGCCGGCGCCGGCGGAGGCAACCCGCAGCGCACCTACGCAGTGGACCGGGACGCGGCCATCCGCTCCATGGACGCCGCCGCCCAGGCCGGGGTGAAGCGGTACATCATGGTGTCCTACCAGGGCGCCCGCACGGACCACGGGGTCCCGGAGGACAACCCGTTCTTCGCCTACGCCGAGGCCAAGGCCGCCGCCGACGAGCACCTGCGCGGCACGGACCTGGACTGGACCATCCTGGGTCCGGGCAAGCTCACCCTGGACGAGCCCACCGCCCGGGTCCGCCGGGTCTCAGACAACGAGGCGGAGAGCGGCGAAGAGGCCCGGGACACCTCGCGCGGGAACGTCGCCCAGGCCATTGTCACCGCCCTGGCCATGCCGGAGACTGTGGGTCAGCAGATCGAGTTCGTGGACGGGGACACTCCCCTCACGGACGCCTTCCGCTCCGCCTGATCCGCCCCGGGTCGCCGCTCTCACGCACTGAGGAGCCCACCATGGCCCAGTTCCTGCTCACCGTCTGGCATGAGCCCGGTGTGCACGCCGCCGGCACCGCCTACGCCTCCGAGGAGGAGATGATGGCCGCCTTCGCCGCGGTGGGGCAGTTCAACCAGATGCTCCAGGACCGTGGTGCGTGGGTGACCGCCGGTGGGCTGACGCCCCCGGAGGAGGCCACCGTGGTGGACGGCACCCAGCCCGACGCCGGCCCCGTCACCACCGATGGTCCCCTCGCCGAGGCCTCCCATCACCTGGGCGGGTTCTGGATCATCGAAGCCGCCGACCAGGACGAGGCGGTGAACCTGGCGGCTGCCGCGTCCTCGGCGTGCGGCGGCCCGGTGGAGGTCCGCGCCCTGCAGGGCTGAGCCTCACCCAGGGAGGGGCCGGGTACACTCGGCCCTGACGACAGGGGAGCCCCATGAACGGGGGCTGAGAGTGCGCGAGCAGACCCTTGAACGTCCGCAGCCTCCACCAGCATCCGCGTCCGTCCGGGCGGGCACGTGGCCCGGCTGCGGGAGTCCGCCGCGCAGGACTGGGACGCCGCCGTGGACCACCGGTTCGTGCAGGAACTGTTCGCCGGGACCGCGGAGGACGAGGTGCTGCGCGGTTACCTGGTGCAGGACTACCAGTTCTTCGACACCTTCCTCTCCATGCTCGGCGGCTGTGTGGCCCACGCCGACCAGGTGCCCGCCAAGCTGCGCTTCGCCCGCCAGCTGGGCACGCTCGCCGCTGATGAGGACGGATACTTCCAACGTTCTTTCGATGAGCTGGGCGTACCCAAGTCCGATCGCACCAATCCCGAGCTCACGGACACCACGGCTGCGTTCCGTCAGGCGATGTCCGAGGCCACCGCCTCCCAGTCCTATCCGCACCTGCTGGTGCTGCTGGTGATCGCCGAGTGGCTCTATCTGGACTGGGGCGAGCGGGAGGTGAAGATGCCCCGGCGGTACGTGCACACCGAGTGGATCGAGCTGCATCGGGGCCAGGACTTCCGGGCCTGGGTGCAGTTCCTGGTGGACGAGCTGGAGCGCGTCTTCCCGCAGGACCCCGCCGCACAGGACCGTCTCACCCAGGTGTGGTGCCACGTGGTGGGACTGGAGCTGTCCTTCTTCGAGGTCGCCTACGCCTGAGATCCTTGAGCACCTGGACTGGAACCGTAACCCCCACTAGACTACGTAAACGAACAAAACGAAAACCCTACGGTGTCCCTCGAGCCCGAAAGCAGGATCCACGATGCGCCCCAGCACGGCCGCTCAGGAGACGTTCTTCGCTCCGGACAGTCCCGAGACCGGGCAGGTCTTCGACTTCATGGAAGCGCACGCAGCGAAGACCGGGGAACGCCCTGCACCGCAGTTCTTCCTGTCGGGTCCGGAACCGGGGGACCAGGTCCAGCTCCCTCCCGAGATCTACGAGGTCCTGGTCAAGGCCGTGGGCGCCATGCGCAAAGGGATGGCTGTCACCATCACACCGAGTTCGATGACACTCACCACCCAGCAGGCGGCAGAACTCCTGGGTGTCACTCGACCCACCGTGGTGCGCCTGTTGGATGAAGGCTGCATTCCTTTCGAGAAGCCGGGAACTCATCGACGGATCAAGTTGGAGGACGTGGTGGAGTACAAGGAGAAGCGCCGAGCCGCTCAGTACAGTGCCCTCGACGCGCTCGGCACGATAGATGATGAGGATCGCCACCTAGCGACCGAGCGCACGAAAAGAGCCCGCACTGAAGCTGCCCGCCGACGCCGCTCTGCCTGACGGGCGTCGGACACAGCAATGTTCACTGCGCTCCTCGACAGCTGTGTCCTCTGGCCGAGCACTCTGCGAGACTTCCTTCTGTCTTTGGCATTCGAGGGCTCCTACCGCTTCGTGTTCAGCGAAGCGATCCTCCTGGAAGTGGAGGTCAACGAAGAGCTGAAACTCATGGACCGAGGCAGTCCACGAGAAGAGTCTCGGAGTCGTGCCAGACATCTTGCGCAGCAGATGCGTCTGCACTTCGGGGACTCGATCGTGACCGGATGGGAAGGCCTGGAGGGAACCTTCAGCCTTCCCGACGAAGACGACGAACACGTGCTGGCAGCGGCCGTGGCCGGAGGGGCTGGCTGCATCGTCACGGAGAATCTTCGAGATTTCCCCCCGATCCTGGTTCCGCAGGGTATTGAGATCGTCACTCCAGCCAAGTTCGCCTACGAGACAGTCTCACTTCGTCCAGACCTTGGGCTGGCGGCCGTCAAAGCCATGTCAGCAAGGTCCGGTCGGAATCATGCACCGCTGACTCCCCACGAGATCCTGGATTCACTCGATTCGCTCTACGGTCTCCACGACACGACACAGATCATCCGAGATCATCTGGACTGATCAGCCCCAGCCACCCCACCACGCCTCGAGGTCCGGCTCGTTGCGCAGGGTCTGCCAGCCCAGCTCGGCGAGGTCGATGAGCCGGGTGAGGGTGGCGTCGGCGGTGCCCCAGCGGGCCTGACGCCAGCGGGCACGGGAGCTGGTCAGCGTGGCGACCAGCTCCGGGCGATCGGCGCCGTCCGGACCGCCCACACCGCCCGCACCGTCCACGACCTCCACCCGGTCCACGCCCTCCCGCTCCAGCTCGAGCAGCCACGAGCTGACCTCAGCGGGATTCGGCCGCGCTCCCGCACCCGCGGGACGGACGGGAACCGTGAACTCCACCGACCAGTCGGCGGCGCGCGCCAGCTCGGCCGCGGTGACCAGTGGAACAGATCCGCCCGGACGCGTCTGCGCATCGTCAACATCGTCCGGGCGCAGGGTCCGTGGCCTCCGCACGGACCACTGGATCCGGGGGTCGGTCAGGCAGGAGCGGGCCGGCTCCGGGAGCGGCTCACCCGGAGCATCGGCGTTCCGGACGGACACCACCGCGTTGGGCACCGCCTGCAGCACCGCGTCCACGCACAGCACCCCGGCCGCCTGACTCCCCTCCCCCAGCGGGACCGTGACCTCCACGCGGGGGCCGCGGGCCGTCGTCGGGCCCTGGATGCCACCGCCCACCGGGCTGAGGTGACCGGTCAGACCCAGAGCGGAACCGCGCGCGGTGGGGGCGGAGATGCGCGGGGCCAGGACCATGGACTCACGGTTCTTCACGCGGCGGGCCTCGGCGGGGTCCTCGCGGCCGGCGAAGTCCGGACCGACATGCCAGCAGACCGCCTCCGGCACGTGTGCCAGCAGTCCGCCCGCGCGCCAGAGCCGATGCGCCAGTTCCCAGTCCTCGCCGCCGTAGCCCACGAACCCGGGGTCGAACCCGCCCGCGTCCACGTAGACCTCCCGTGCCACGGTGAGCACCGCGGAGATGACGAATCGGTAGCCCGTGGAGTCGGCGCGCAGCAGGTTCTCCGTGTGTGTGTAGGCCTCGCGCAGCCACTCGGGCTCGGTGAGGATGTGGCTGTCCGGGACGGGGTCGCCCGGGCGCCATCCGGTGCGCAGAAGGCTCTCATCCAGGTGCCGGCGGCGGCCGACTACCACCGCCTCCGGGCTGAGCGCGGGAAGTCGGGCGGCTGCCGTGAGGTAGTCCGGCGCCGGGATCATGTCCCCGTCCAGGAACGCCAGCACCTCGCCTTCTGCGGCAGCTGCACCCAGGGCCCGCGCGGCCGAGGCCCGGAAGCCGCGATCCTCCTGACGGACCACGTGCGTGTGGAACGGCAGGTCCGCGGGCAGCTGCGGCGGGTTCGGTGAGCCGTCGTCCGCGATGATCAGCTGCGTCCGGCTGGCCGGATGGTCCTGCGCGGCGAGGGCGGAGAGCAGCAGGTCCAGTCCGGCCTGGTCCCGGTAGAAGGGCACGACGACGGAGATCGCCGGAGCGCGTGCCTCACCGGGCGCGGGGATCAGGTGGGTGGGCTGGGCGAGCTGGTCCCAGCGGTTGCCGGGGACAGGCTGGCCGCGCAGGGACGGGGAATCGGGCGGGAGGGTCATGACAGGGTCTCCGTCAGGAACTGGAGCAGGGCGCCGGCGCAGTCCTGCGGACCGGGAGCAAGCGAGGCCGAGCTGTCCAGCCAGGTCAGGCCGGGGTCGGTGGTGGCGGCGGCGATGCCAGCGGTGAGGGCGGGCAGCGGGTCCGCGGTGGGCTGCACGGCGAGCGTCCCGGGACGCAGGCGGTCCATCTCCTGGGTGTAGGTCCCGGCGGGGACGATCGCCCGGCGGCCCACGGACATCCAGCTGGCCAGCGAGCCGGACGCGGAGACGTTGCGGTGTGCGGCCACGGGGATGCCGGCGGCCAGCAGTGCGGCGTCCAGGTGCTCGTCCGCCACGAACCCGGTGGCGCGGAAGGACAGCCCCAGGGCCTCCGCCTGCTCGGTGAGCTCTCCCACGAGGTGGTCGTGACCGGCGGCGACCGGGCCCAGGGCGGTCACCCGGGAGGGCAGCTCGGCGGGTGAGCCGGGACGGGACTGCTGCGAGCGGACTGCGGCGAGCGCCTGCAGGGCCTCCGCGTGGCCCTTGCCGGGGTAGAGGAAGCCGAGCACCACCACGTCCTGGTCCAGTCCGGACAGCTCCTCCGGCAGCTGCCTGGCCCAGGCGGCGGGGTCGGTGCGGGCTCGGTGGACGGCGTCCGGGTCACGCCGGTCCGGGACGGGCAACGGGACCACGGTGATCCGCGGGGCCGACTCCGATGAGGCTGCTGGGCCGGATGCCGCCGTGCCCGAGCCGCCACCGTGCTCAGTCAGGATCCGCTCCAACAGGGTCCGTTCGTGCGCGCTGGAGACCACGATCCCGGCGGCCCACTGCGCCAGGTCGGCATAGGCGGCTGCCCGTGCGGCGTAGCGGGCGGCACCCTCGGCCGGCTGCGGGACATCATGCAGGGTGAGCGTGGTGCGGTTCCCCTCCAGGGCCTCCGTCAGCAGGGCGACGGCCTCGCGCGGGGCGTCCCCGAAGAGGGAGTCGGTCACATCCAGGTGCACCGCCACACCGCCTGCACGGTTCCCCGCGGACCACTCGCGCAGCCCCTCGGCGTCCGGCAGGTGGACCAGGTCCACGGAACCGTCCTGACGGATCAGCTCCCGCGCGGTGGCCAGCCCGTGCCGCACCACGCCGTGCCGCTCCGGCCCGACCGCGAGATAGACGAGGCCAGTCAGATCGGTCCGCCCGGTTCGTCCGGGGTCGGCATCCAGCCCACCGCTCACGCCATCAGTCCCAGCTGCCGCATCAGCTCGGCATGCCGCTGCACACCGGTTCGCACGGCCTCCGGGTTCTCCCGGTACCAGCCCAGGTGGGCCTGACGGACGTCGGTGTCCGGGACCTCACGTCCGCCCACCACCCAGTGCTCTCGCGCCGGACCCTCCAGCCCCAGTCCGTCCAGGATCTGCTGTTCGATCGGGGCCAGCACATCGCCCAGCATCACCCGGTCCGGCACCGCCACGGACGGGTCCGCGCCCAGCTCAGCACGCACCTTCCCGGCGAGCAGGGCCAGCACCGTGTTAGACGGGTGGTTGATGGTGTGGAACCCGGGCTCGTCCAGACGCGCCAGCTCCTCGGTCACCGTCAGGGTGCCGTGCGCGGACTCCCGGGCGCGCAGCCGGTCCAGGGAGTCGGCCGCCAGGCGCTGGACCGTCCCTGCCGTGAGCGGAAGCCGTGGGGCACCCCAGGCGTCCTCGCCCTCGTCAGGTGCGGGGCCGTCATCGGGAACCGCCTGTCCCTGATGCACACCGAACCCGTGCACGCCCTCGATCCCCAGCTCGGCCGCGGCCTGCGCCAGGGTGCGCAGATCGTGGTACGGCACCACGGGCGGATCCTCGTCCGGACGGTCCGGGTGGCGCACGGTGACCTGCCAGGGGAACAGGCCGGAGTCATAGAGCACCGGGATGCGCACCTGGCGGGCGCCCTCGGGCAGGAGCTGGGCCAGCTGCGCGGTGCCCAGCGGCATGCCCCGGTAGTCGTCCGCCACGGGCTGGGCCACCAGGACCGTGGTCTGGGCGAGCAGCCGCTGCAGGTGCGGCAGGTCCTCCGGGGTCAGCTCGAACACGGGCGGGATGCGCACGCTGGGCGGCAGGGCGGGATCGGGACGGGAGGTGATCAGCTGGCGCAGCGCCTCGGCCTGGCAATTGCCCAGCACGATCAGCACTCCGGACGCGCCGGACTCACTGGACTGGGCAGCGGGCAGTGGCTCGAGCCCGTAGAAGTGGCCGTAGTGGCGGCGCCGGCCCTCGTCCACCGGTGGGGTGTGGGTGGTCATGTCCACAACAGTAGGCTGGAGATCAGCGTTCTGATAGGAGCCCCGATGAACCCCGCCATCCCGAACACCCCCTCGCCGGATGCACCGGTGAATCCGAACATCCCGGCCCTGGGCAGCCAGGTGACCCAGCTGCCCACGCAGGTCACCGTGCAGCCGGTCCCGGCCGGGCACCCCTACGCGCAGCACATCCTGCCGGTGGACCTGGAACCCTCCTACACGGTGCTGGTGGACCCGAAGGTCCCGGACGCGCCCGAGGGGCAGTGGTGGCCGCCGCGCGCGCTGGACGCCGACTGGCTGCTCGAGGACCCCACCCACCTGCCGGACATCCTGCACGTGCATTTCGGCTTCGAGCACTACTCCCCCCTGCAGCTGCGCCGTCTCGTGGAGGTGCTGCGCCAGGCCGGCTCCGCCCTGGTGGTCACCGTGCACGACCTCGAGAATCCGCACCTGACCGAGCAGAAGGCCCACCTGGACCGGTTGCAGGTGCTGGTGCCCGCCGCGGACGAGGTGCTCACCCTGACCGAGGGCGCCGCCCAGGAGATCCAGCGCCGCTGGGGCCGGCACGCCACCGTGGTCCCGCACCCGCATGTGCTGCCGCTGGAGCAGCTGCCCGTCGCCCCGTCCACAGGCCGGCGCCGCGCCGCCACCCCGGAGGATGAAGGGCACGACGACGGCCAGTCCGGTTTCCCGTTCACCCTCACCGCGGGTGCCCGGCGGCAGGCCCCCACCGCCGGTGACACGGTCACGATCGGCGTGCATGCCAAGGACCTGCGGGCCAATGTGGATCCGATCAGCGTGATGGACGGTCTCCAGGCCACCCGGGACCTGCTGAAGGCCCAGGGGATCGAGGCCACCGTCCGGTTCGATGTCCACCGTGGCGTGCAGCGCCCCGGCATGCTGGAGCTCCTGCAGAAGGAGGCCGCGGCCCGGGACATCCAGGTCTGGGAGCACAACCGCCTCACGGATGACGAGCTCTCCGCCGACCTGCTCAACCTGGACGTCTCCGTCCTGCCCTACGGCTTCGGCACCCACTCCGGCTGGGTGGAGCTCTGCCGCGACCTCGGCGTGCCCGTGGTGGTCAATGACGTGGGCTTCGTGGCCGAGCAGGCCGCCGCGCCCACCCCCGGGGCCCCGGCAGACGCCGTCTCGCCGATCGGGGTGTTCACCACGGCGGACCCGCAGTCCATGGCCGCCGCGATCGACCGACTGCTGGATCAGCGCGGTCGGATCCACCCCGCCACCCGTGAGGCCCGTGCCGAGCAGCGCGAGCAGATCGCCGCCGTGCATGACGAGGTCTACAACCGCGCCCTGGCCGTGGCCCGCTCCCGAGCCGCCGCCCGGTGATGCTCTCAGGCGGGGCGGCTGACTGTTCGGTCCTGATCATCACCGGGGGGCGCGACGCCCACCTGGAGCGCGTGGTGCGCGGGCTGGAACGGGCCGTGCCGCGCCCGGCCGAGGTCGTCGTCGTGTTCATGGACCAGCCGGACGGGCAGGTCCCGGAGACGGACCTGCCCGTGGTGGTCGGCCATGTCAGCCCTCCCGACGGCGGCGGGAGACTTCCGCTGGCCGAGGCCAGGAACACCGCGGCCGAGTTGGCCAGCCGCCCAGTGCTGGTGTTCCTGGACGTGGACTGCATCCCGGCGCAGGACGCCGTGGGGCGGCTGTGCCGGACGGTGCAGGAGCATCCGGGGTCGCTGGTGATGGGCACGCCGCGGTACCTGGAACCGGACTGGCTGGCGCGCGGCGGGGCGAGTGTCGGCGGTGCCGGGTCCGGGGCAAGCGGCCCGGGTGCTGACCCGGACGCCCTGCTGAGTGAGCTCTCCGTCCCGCATGCCGCCCGTGCCCACCTGGTCGAGGGGCCCACGCAGGACTGGCACCTGGTCTGGACGCTCGTGCTGGCGGTCAGCGCGGCGGACCACGCACGCCTGGGCGGATTCGACACCGGATTCAGCGGCTACGGGGCCGAGGACACGGACTACTCCTTCCGAGCCCGGGACGCCGGGCTGGCCCTGCGGCACTGCGGTGCAGAGGTCTTCCACCAGCACCACGGCGTCTACCGGCCACCGCTGCACCATGTCCAGGACATCGTGGTGAACGCCCGGCGGTTCCGCCAGGTGCACGGCGTGTGGCCCATGGAGGGCTGGCTGGAGCAGTTCGAGGACCTGGGCCTGGTGCGCTGGGACCGGGAGGGTGAGGTGCTGGAGTTCCTGCGGGCCCCCACCGAGGCCGAGCTGGCCGCCGCCCGGGATGACCAGCGCGCCTACTGACCGGAACCGCCCGACAGACCGGCTCGGGGAACCTGCGGAGCGCATTGTTCTCACCGCTGCAGGGCATTCTTTCGATCTGCGCATAGGTGACACATGGTGAGCTGAGTCACTGTACGTTCGTCAGAGTCTTCCGCACCGTGAACCGAGGAGCCCTGATGAGCGCATCACCTGCTGTGGTGAACCAGCCCACCCCCCAACAGCGCCGGACCACCATCCTCGCCGCCAGCGTGGGAACGGTGATCGAGTGGTACGACTACATGGCCTACGCCTTCGTCGCCGTCACCCTCGCCGCGGTCTTCTTCCCCGCAGCCGACACCGCCACGGCGGTGCTCTCGGCGCTGGCGGTGTTCGGTGTCTCCTTCCTGTTCCGCCCGCTCGGCGGAGTGGTCTTCGGACACATCGCGGACAAGTTCGGCCGCCGCCCCGCACTGACGATCTCGGTGATCGGCATGGCCATCGCGTCCGCGCTGATCGGCCTGCTGCCCACCTACCTGGCCGTCGGGATCGTGGCACCCATCCTCCTGGTGCTGCTGCGCGCCCTGCAGGGCATCGCGGCCGGCGGAGAGATGGCCAGCGCAGCCACCTACGCCTCCGAGGCCTCGGACACTCGGCGTCGGGCCTTCGACGTCAGCTTCGTGAACCTGGGCCTGGTGATCGGCACCGCCCTGGGCGCCGTCGTCGTGGGCCTGCTGTACGCAGGCCTGAGCGAGGAGCAGATGCTCGAGTGGGGCTGGCGCGTGCCCTTCCTGCTCTCGGTGCCGCTCGGCATCGCCGCCATGATCATCCGCAGGTTCATGGAGGAGTCCCCCGAGTTCGATGCCCTCAAGAAGGACAACAAGGTCAAGAAGGCCCCCATCCTCCAGGCCTTCAGCGAGGCACCCGGCCGCGTCATGCTGGTCACCGGACTGAACCTGGGCTCCTTCGCGGCGTACTACATCGTGTTCACCTATATGTCCACGTACTTCCAGACCCAGGGGATCATGACCGCCGCACAGGCCTCCTGGTCCTCCGTGGCCTCCCTGGTCGTCGCCGGCGTGTTCATCCCGTTCTGGGGCCGGATGTCAGACCGCTTCGGGCGCAAGCCGATCTTCCTCTTCGCCACGGCGTCGCTGACGGTGCTGTCCTACCCGCTCTTCCTGCTGATGAAGCAGGGCTTCGTCTTCGCCATGGCCGGCCACATGGTCTTCGGCATCCTGGAGGCCGCGTACCTGGGCGTCTACCTGGCCGCCTACACCGAGCTGTTCACCCCGGCCCTGCGCGTGTCCGGGATCGCCATGGGCTACAACATCTCCTCGATCATCGCCGGCGGTCCGGCCGCCTACGTCTCCCAGTGGCTGATCGGGGTCACCGGGATCGCCGAGGCCCCGGCGTTCTTCGTCATCGCGATGACCGGTTTCAGCTTCGTGGTCTGCCTGGTGTGGTATCACGAGACAGGGGGCCGACCGCTTCCCGGACAGCGCATCCAGCAGCCCCAGCGCGAGCCCGTGCACACCTGATGCCGACCCGACCCACCACCCCGAAGGACAGCAGATGAGCAGCTATCACACCCTGAACCCCGCCACCGGCGAGCAGCTGGCCACCTATGACACGCTGACGGACGCCGAGGTCGAGCGACTGATCGACCAGGCCGTGCAGACCAGCCGGACCTGGCGTCAGGTGCCCCTGGACGAGCGTTCCCAGGCACTGACCCGCATCGCTGACCTGTATGAAGAGCGCGCGGAGGAGCTGGCCCAGACCATCACGCGGGAGATGGGCAAGCCGATCACCGCGGCCCGGGGTGAGATCAAGACCGTTGTCGGGATCTACCGCTACTACGCCGAGCAGGGTCCCGGCTTCCTGAAGGACGAGAAGATCGATGTCCAGGGGTCCGGATCCGCCTACATCCGCCGGGAGGCCATCGGCGTCCTGTTGGGCATCATGCCCTGGAACTTCCCCCACTATCAGGTCGCTCGCTTCGCAGCGCCCAACCTCCTGCTGGGCAATGTGGTCACCATCAAGCACGCCGCCAACTGCGGTGCCTCGGCCCAGGCGATCCACCAGCTGATGGCCGATGTCGGCCTGCCGGAGGGCGCGTACACGAACCTGTTCGCCACCCATGATCAGGTCGAGAGCCTCATCGCCGACGACCGCATCCAGGGCGTCTCCCTGACCGGCTCCGACGGCGCCGGTGCCAAGATCGGTGCCCTGGCCGGCAAGCACGTGAAGAAGGCCGTGCTGGAGCTGGGCGGATCCGACCCATTCATCGTCCTGGAGGACGCCGACCTGGACGAGGCCACCACCGGCGCCGTGATGGGCCGCCTGGTCAACACCGGACAGACCTGCACCTCCTCCAAGCGGTTCATCGTGGTCGACTCCGTGTACGACGCCTTCGTGGAGCAGTTCGTGGCCAAGATGTCCGCTGTCCAGCCCGCTGACCCCACCCTGGAGGACACCCTGGTGGGGCCGCTGTCCTCCGCACGCGCCCGGGACGAGCTGCACGAGCTGGTCGAGGACGCCGTGCAGAACGGCGCCACCGTGCTCACCGGCGGTGCGCCCGTGGACGGACCCGGCTCGTTCTACCAGCCGACCATCCTCTCCGAGGTCACCGAGAAGGCCCGTGCCTACCGGGAGGAGCTCTTCGGGCCCGTCGGCGTGGTTTACCGCGTCCCGGATGAGGAGGCCGCGATCCGTCTGGCCAATGACTCCCCCTACGGACTGTCCTCCTCCGTGTACTCCACGGACATCGAACGGGCCCAGGCGGTCGGCGCCCAGCTGGAGACCGGCATGGTGTGGGTCAACAGCACCTCCAAGTCCTCCGCCGAGCTGCCCTTCGGCGGCGTCAAGCGCTCAGGTTTCGGCCGCGAGCTGGGCCAGCTGGGCATCGAGGAGTTCGCCAACCGCAAGCTGATCCGCATCCCGTGACATCCACCGACCTCGCCGACCCCACTGGCCCCACTGGCCCCACCGAGAGGAGCGGTCGATGACGACCGTACGCAGTTTCGCCCAGTTGTCCGCCGAGGACCCCACCATCCAGGAGCACACGCTCGAGGTGCCGGAGCCGCAGGGGCATGAGGTCATCGTGGACATCACCCACGCCGGTGTCTGCCACACGGACATCCACGTCCGAGAGGGTGGCTATGACCTCGGTTCAGCCGGCTGGATGTCGATGACCGACCGGGGTGTGAAGCACCCCTTGGTCATGGGCCACGAGATCGCTGGGACCATCAGTGCCGTCGGACCCGATGTCACGGACCGCAAGGTCGGTGACCAGGTCGCCGTCTACCCCTGGCTGGGCTGTGGCGAGTGCGCGACCTGTGCGGACGGCCACGAGAACCTGTGCATGCATGCCTCCCGCATCATCGGGATCATGCGCCCCGGCGGCTACGCCGAGCAGGTCTCCGTCCCGCACGAGAAGTACTGCGTACCCCTGGACGGTGTGGATCCGGCCTGGGGTGCCACGTTGGCCTGCTCGGGACTGACAGCAGTGGCCTCCGCCGACCACGTCCTGTCCATGACCGCCCTGGAGAAGGATCTGCCGGTGGCCGTGATCGGTGCCGGCGGCGTGGGACTGATGTGCGTCGCCGCCCTGCACGCCCAGGGTCTGACGAACATCGCCGTGCTGGACCGATCGGACGCCAACTTCGAACGAGCCCAGGAGCTCGGTGCCCGTCAGACGATGCTGGTCCAGGACGAGACCACACCGGACGACGTCAAGACGGCGCTGGGAGACAGCCCCGTCGCGGTGATCGACGTGGTCAACTCCGGGACCACCGCCACCTTGGCGTTCAACACCGTGCGCAAGGGCGGACGGGTGATCCTCGTGGGGCTGTTCGGCGGGGAGATCGTCCTGCCCACGGTGCTGTTCACGCTGACTCAGAAGTCGATCGTCGGCAACTACGTCGGCGGACTGCAGCACCTGCACACCGCGCTGTCCCTGGCGCGCGAGGGACGTCTTCCTCGCATTCCCGTCCAGGAGACGCCGATGACTGCGGACTCCGTGCAGCAGACTCTGGACGACCTGGAGGCAGGCCGCTCCCGCGGACGGACGGTGCTGACCGTCTCGAGGTGATCTGCTGATCTGCTCCGCAGACGAGAACGGCTCGCCCCCAGGTGGGGGCGAGCCGTTGACGCTTCAGGGGGTCAGTCGATCACCAGAAGACGGCGAGGGCGACGTTGACCAGGGTCAGACCGCCGACGGCGTGGGCCAGGCCAGTCGAGACCGGCTGGTCCTTGGCGACCTTGCGGCGACCGATGATGGCGGCCACCAGCACGGCGATCAGCACGACGAGCTTGACGGCGATCTTGATGTGGTTGACCTGACCGTCACCCATCTCCAGCAGGCCGACCAGCGCGACGCCGGTGACCAGCTGGATCCAGGCGCCGATGTGCTGCCACTGCAGCACGGTGGGGTTGCGGAAGGTGGCCAGCCAGCCGCCCAGCAGGGCGGCGGTGCCCACGAAGTGGAGGAAGAGAACAAGGGAGTGCACGAAGTCCATCCTTCGAGCGTACCGTCGTCTCGACAGCGTGTCGAAAAGACCTCCAGTCAGGGTTAGGATGGCCCCGACTCAGGAGGAGATCCATGCCCCGCATCAGTGAGGCCACCGTGGCCGAGCACCGTGCAGCCCGCGAACGGGCGCTGCTCGACGCCGCCCACGAGATCCTGCTCGAGACCGGGGAGGCCCCCGGGCTGCCCCAGGTGGCCCAGCGGGCCGGCCTGGCTCGGACCAGCGTGTACCAGTACTTCGCCTCCAAACAGGACCTGCTCCAGGCCATGGTCCGGGACATCTACCCCCGGTGGACCGAAGGCATCACCGCCGCCATGGCCGCCGCCCCCACCGAGGCCGACCGGATCCTGGCCTATGCCGTGGCCAATGTGCGGCTGGTGGCCGACGGTGCCCACGCCGTGGGCAGCGCCCTGGCCGCGCTGGCACCCGGCGAGGAGCTGGACGAGCAGGCCACCCGGATGCACCGCGAGGTCCAGGAGCCGCTGGTCCAGACCCTGACCGCACTGAACGTGGACTGCCCCGAGCAGGTGGCCGAGCTGATTAACGCGGTGGTGCACAGCACCGTGATGCTGCTCGAGTCCGGTCAGAGCGTGGACTCCGCCCTGTCCCACCTCCACGTGGTCCTGGGACCTCTCGTTCGCGAGCACGGGGGCACCGGCGCAGCCGTCTGACGGGCCAGTCAGCGGCGCCGTGCCACCCGGTCGACGAGCTCTTCCCAGCGGCGTCGGTGCTCGGCCGGCTCCGTGAGCAGCTGGTGGGCCAGTCGGTCTGCCGCAGCGAGGTCGGCGAGCGCAGTTCGGACGGCACCAGCCCAGTCCGCCTCGGGGTCCGCCCAGGCACACCACGGCACACCGGCCTGGGCCTGGGCGGCCTGGGCGAAGCGGAGCTGTTCATCGAACGGCCGCACCTCCGGGGCCAGCACCAGGGGGCGGCCGCTGCGCACCGCATCCACGCTGGCGTTGTGCCCGGCGGAGACCACCACCAGATCGGCCTCGGCGAGCCGGGCGGCCACGCTGTCGGTCCAGCCGTGCAGGGCCAGGTTCGGCGGGGTTGCTACGGTCTGCGGCTCGACCACCGGACCGTACACCTCCCACTGCGCCGCCGGCACCTGCTGGGCCGCGCGCGCCAGGTCGGTGAGTCGCACGCCCCCACCCCCGGTCCCGGTCACCACGGCGATGCGCGGCACCGCCGCCGAGTCCAGCCGCTGCGCCGTCCCCGCCCGCTCGCTCAGCCTGCCGGTCACATCCGGGGTGCCCAGGTTCACGGTCTTCTGGCCGTACTGCTCCAGCCAGCCCGGATCCTCCAGCCCCGCACCGTAGTAGGCCACCAGGGCGTCCACCTCGGCGTACAGCAGCCGGTGCGCGGCATCGGTGCGGTCTCCGTGCATCCTCCGGTGGATCACCGGGTAGCCGGCCAGCCGCAGGAACAGGGCGGCCTCCACGGACACGTCCACCACCACCACGTCCGGCTGCACGCGCTGCGAGGCCGCCAGCAGGGTGCCGAATCTCTGCTGGATCTGCGGTCCCACCGGGGTCCAGTGCAGCGCGGAGCTCGCCGGCTGGCGATGGCCGTCCACCAGATCAGAGGGCAGGGGCACGACGTCGGCCCCGTCCGGGAGCATGGCCACGGCACGTGGGTGCGCCGTCACCACGGTGACGTCGAAGGCGTCGGCGCCCATCAGGGTGCGGGCATGGTGGACATGGCCGGCACCGTGCTGGTGGGCGTAGTAGAGGACACGGCGTCTGGCGGTGACGGCGCTGCGAGTCATTGGGCGGTCTGGATCGCGCTGTACCGCGGCGGATCCACGTCTCGGGGCCCCTGGTGCGGTTCGATCGTCTCGCGGGTCTCCATCAGCATGCGCTGGGTGAACGAGGTCGGGCCGGGACCGGGGCCGGTCAGCATTCCCGCGCTCTCGCCGGCCTCCTGCAGCACTCCGAGGTAGGTGTCCACCATCAGGTCGGAGCTGAACCGCCGGGACCAGGCGCGCACCTGAGCCCGCTCCCGAGTTCGGGCGACCTCAATCGAGTCCGCCAGGGAGCGTGCCGAGTGGTGCACGGCGAGATCACCGGCCTGCGGGGCCACGATCTCTCCCATGGATCCGGCCAGCAGCGCGGCCACGGGGGTCCCCATGGCCATCGCCTCCACGGTGGCCAGCCCGAACGGCTCGGCCCACAACGGTGTGGAGAGGTAGACCTCGCCGGAGGCCAGCAGGTCCGGCAGCCCCTGGTGGTCCAGGTGTCCCCAGTACACCGTGTCCGGGCCCAGCAGCGGCTCGATCCGTTCCCGGTGGTAGGCCGGATCGGAGATCGGTCCCGCGAAGTGCAGCTCCATGCCGGCCAGGCGGGCCGCTTCGATCGCCACGTGCAGCCCCTTCTCCTCGGTGATCCGCCCAGTCCAGACAGCCCGTCCAGGGACGGGTGCGACGGTGCTGTGCCAGTGGGCCAGCTCGATGCCATTGGGGACCACGGCGATCCGAGGCAGTCGATGCCGCCAGGCCAGCGCATTGGAGGCCGACACGGAGAGCCACCGGTGCCCGGGCGGGGCTGTCCACTGCGGATCGTCCAGGACCTTGAGCACCGAGGCCAGGGTGGCGGGAGTGTGCAGCACGGTGACCATCGGCAGGCCTCGCAGCAGCCGCAAGGGAGCGGCCGAGAGGGAATTGTTCAACACCACCTGGGCGTCGCTGTCCAGGATCATCTGACAGGCCCGTTCGGCACCCTGGTCCAGCTCATCGTCGAGCGCCCCCGGCAGGACGTCTTCCCTGCCCTCGGGATGCACCTCCAGCACCGGGATCACCGTGGCTGAGACCTCGGTCCCCTCCCGGGCGTAGACGGTCACCTCATGTCCACGCCGGACCAGGTGCTCCACCGTCATGGCGGTGTGCATCTCCAGTCCGCCGGCGAACGGCGACCGGATCGGATGGAGCATGTGGGTGAGCACGGCGATGCGCACGGGACGACCTCTCTGCGCTCGACCCTGAGCACCGGATGAGGCGGCAGGGCGGGCGCTGGATGCATCAGTCGAGTCACTGTGGTTCAGCGGCCCGGGGGGTGTCTGACGGTGCATCACGGCCCGTGACACACCCTCTGACAGTAATCCGAGCGCCCTGCGGTGTCGACATGGTGAGACCGGGAGATGACAAGCCCCCCTGTGAGACTGCTAATCTCCATCTGCACCGGGGCCACGGACCGAGCGGCGCACACCCCCTTCGGCGCCGCTCCGGCAGCCGGTCACGGCTGTCTACACGGTGACGGCGCGGGTGTCGCCCCCCCCCTCCGATGCCCGCGTCGGAACTGTGACCGCCCCGACCTCTAGCCTGGAGACCGTGACCTCCCCCGACGCCCCCACCCCCTCCTCGACGTCCCCACGATGGACTCTGCCCTCCGGCACCACGGTCCAGGGCTGGATCGATGACCGCTCGGCCTCCCACCGCACCAGCAGTTCCGCGGCCGTCTGGCGGGCCACCGGGATCCCCTATGCCCAGGCGGAGCGGTACTGTCCTGCGGAACCGGCACCGGCCGTCGTCGGGACCCTGAAGGCCACCGCCCTCTCCCCCGCCTGCCCGCAGCGTGACCTGGCCATCCTCGAGGGCGCCGCGCCGGCGAACCCGCTGGGGGACCTGACGCAGGACGAGCACTGTCAACACCTCTCCGTCACCGTCCCCGCGGGCACGGATCCCGGCGAACGGCTGCCGGTGATGGTGTGGATCCACGGCGGGTCCTATGTGGCCGGCGCCGGGGACCAGCCTCTCTACGGCACCCACGCCCTGGTGGCCGAGCAGCGCGTGATCACGGTGAACGTGACCTACCGGCTGGGCATGTTCGGGTTCCTGGGCGTGCCGGATGCAGGCATCCCGGCGAACCTGGGACTGCTGGACCTGATCGAGGCGCTGCGCTGGGTGCAGGAGAACATCGCGGCGTTCGGCGGGGACCCGCAGAATGTGACGGCGTGGGGCGAGTCAGCCGGGGCGGACGCGGTGTCGCACCTGATGATCGCCGAGGGCGCGCAGGGGCTGTTCCGCCGGGCGATCATCCAGTCCGCGCCGTTCGGGCTGATGCGCGGGCGGGAGGCGATGACCAACGCCCTGGGTGCCGTGGCCGCCGAGGTCCCCGCCGACGCCCCGCCGGAGGAGCTGCTCACGGTGCAGGAGCGGATCGAGCGCACGGCACTGCGGTTCGGGCTGCGCGGGGCCATGCCCTTCGGCCCGGAGTACGGCCACCACCCGCTGCCTGCTGCGGCGGACCTGGATGCGGCCTGGGCTCAGGCGGCCCGGCGTGTGGACGTGCTGGTGGGCTGGAACGCCCGTGAGGCCTCCCTGTTCACCCCCGGCGTGCAGGGTGTGAAGGTCCTGCCGGACGTGCCCCTGGTGGGCCGGGCCGCTCATGAGGGGCTCGTCCGGCTGCTGACCGAGTCGATCTACGGCCGGGGTGTCCGCGCGTTCCTGGCTCGGCATGCCCGGGCACGCGGGAACGGGTACCAGTACCTGTTCGACACCGGCTCAGACCACCTGCTGGACTCCTCCCACGCCGCCGAGCTGCCGATGCTGTTCTGGGACCGGGCGGTCTGGGGGGCGGCGGAGTCGCTGAGTGAGGTGGACCGGGACGACTACGAGTCCCGGGCGCGGCAGATGCGTGCGGCCTGGGCCACGTTCGCCCGCACCGGGCACCTGACCACCGGCACGATCCCGGGTGTGGTGACCGTGGAGCGTGCGGGCTGATCAGCGCCAGCCACTGCCCGGTGTTCGAGTGATGCCGTCCTGTCGCTGAGCAGGTGCTGATCCTCGCGGTAGCGACGTCACGGCATCATTCGCCGCCTCCGGGCACCCTGAGAGAAGAGCCCGACGCCGGCCCGGTCCAGCAGGCGGTCGGCGCACCACATCAGGGCGGCCAGGGCCACGAAGAACGCGAGGATCGCGCCCACATAGACCATCACCCCGCCGTACCCCATGCGGGGCACGTCCAGGATGCTGTACGGATACCAGTCCAGCCACGGACCGCGCAGCAGCGTGAACCCGAGCCAGCCCAGCGGCAGGACCATGGAGCGTCCGATCGCCCGCCAGGTGACCTGACCGCGCGGACCGAACACGATCCACAGCAGCGGTGTGAGGATCGGGGTGACGATGTGCTGCAGGGTGTCGTTGAACCGCTCGATCCCCACCAGGGTCTCCTCCCCGCGCAGCAGGAGGTTGAAGACCACGCCGGTGATCACGATGCACACCACCCCGGCGATCCGCAGCGCATGGAACCAGGTGGCGGTGCGGTCCGGGTTGATCGCCAGCAGCAGTGAGGTCAGTCCCACCAGGAAGTTGGAGAGGAAGGTGAAGTAGGTGGGCTGGTTGACCATGTGCTCCCAGCCGGCCTCGAACACCCCGGAGAACCCGGCATTCGGTGGCAGGTCGGAGTCCTTCCAGGAGCCGATGTGGAAGGAGAGTCCGTTGCCGCCGAAGGACAGCAGCGCGGCCAGCCCGAAGGCCACGCGCGAGGCGAGGTGCGAGCGCTCGTCTCCGGCCGTCGTCGTGACCCTGCTGTCCATGGCTCCAGTATGACCTCGGCCAAGTGTCCTGCGCGCCGTGCTCCTAGGCTGGGGCAGGGGACCGACGAGATGAGGAGAGCAGCATGAGGATCGGGATCGTGATCGGGTCGGTGCGCGAAGGGCGCTTCGGCGAGGGCATCGGCGCGTGGGTGAAGGAGCGGGCGGACGCGCTGGCCGGCGAGCTGGGCGCGGGCCAGGAGGACGTGGAGTTCGAGCTGCTGGACGTGCTGGAGTTCGACCTGCCGATCATGCGGGTGGAGAACTGGGCCGAGCGCCCGGACGCCCCGGAGCAGGTGGTGCGCTGGCGGGACGCCGTGGCCGCGTGCGACGGCTTCGTCTTCATCACCCCGGAGTACAACCGGACCATCCCCGGTGCGTTCAAGAACGCCTACGACCTGCTCTCCACCGAGTGGCGGCACAAGCCCTTCGCGCTGGTCTCCTACGGCGGCGCGGGCGGGGTGCGCGCCCAGGAGACCTGGCGCGTGGTGGCGGCCGCGTATGAGATGGTCGACGTCGGCGCCTCGGTGGCGCTGATCCGTCGCCTGGACTTCCCGGACGGGCACTTCAAGCGCACCGACCACCACGACCGGACCCTGGGCAAGGTGCTGACCCGGCTGGTGGAGCTGACTCGGGCGCTGGGCTCCCGGTGACGGCAGCAGGCACCGGCCGCCCTGCCCCGCCGCCCCCGGTCCCGCTGCGGACGGACCGGCTGACCCTGCGGCACGTCCGGCCGGAGGACGCCGAGGCGCTGCTGTGGTACTACCGCCGGGAGGACGTCACCCGGCATCTGCTGGACGGGCCCTGGGACGCGGAGCGCGCGGCCGAGCAGGCCCGGCACCGGTCCGGACGGAAGCACATCACCCAGTCCGGCTTCGCCACCGTCCTGGTGGCCGAGCTCACGGAGCGGGGGAACGGTGCTGAGCCCGGCCGGCTGGTGGGGGACATCAGCCTGTGGGCCGTGGATGAGACCCTCTCCCACGGGGAGGTCAGCTGGGTGGCCGATCCCGAGCTCGGCGGCCACGGCTACGCCACGGAGATGGCCCGGGCGGTGCTGGGCCTGGGCTTCGAGCACTACGGGATGCACCGGATCCAGGCGCAGGTGGAGTCCACCAACCGGGCCTCCGCCCGGCTGTGCGAGCGGCTGGGCATGACCCGGGAGGCGCACCTGCGCCGGAACTGGTGGATCAAGGGTGCATGGACGGACACCCTGGTCTACGGGATGCTCGCCGAGGAGTTCACCACTGGCGGCGGGACCGCAGGCTCAGACTGCTGAGCGGCCGGTCCGGGCGAGCACCTGCTGCTGGCGGGTGGCCCCGGCAGGGACGTCCACCGGCTCCTGGAAGATCCCCGGCGCGTACGCGTGCTCCCCGAAGCCGTCCACAGCGGCGTCCACCGTGTTCAGCTCGGCGTCGGTCAGCTGCTCATCCCGGCCCTGCGAGCGGGCGATGTCCCAGCGGTGCACGATCAGATCGAAGCCGTAGAAGCCCAGCAGGGTCTGGCCCACGGTGGAGGGCCCGAACGGGGTCTCCATGCTCTGCGCGGCGAAGTCCTCGTCCCCGATCAGCGCGGCCATGGCTGCCTGGTGCTTGAACCACTGCTGCTCGGGCTGCTCCGGCTCGCCGTCCCACAGGGGGACCTCCCGCCCGTGGCGCTCCACGAACTCGCGCTGGGTCTGCATCACGTGGTCCAGCACGTCCGCCGCCGTCCACCCCTCGCAGGAACTGGCGGCCGACCAGTCCTGGACGGACTCGACCACGGCGGTGAACGGCTCGGCGGCGGCGGTCCAGGCGGCGGCGAGGTCTGAGCGGTCCGAGGGTTCGTTCACGGCGTCCTCCAGCGGGTCGGCAGCCTCTGCTGCGTCAGGGCAGGGTGAGGAGGTCGTTGTAGTCGATCGCCTCCGAGAGCCAGTCTGCCAGGGCCTCGGCGTCCAGCACAGCGGTGTCCACCCGGATCCAGCTCAGTCCCATGCTCTTCTGGCCCATCCGCGCGGGCTCGGCCCCGGGCCGGCCCTGCAGCAGCGCCGAGCGGTCCGGATCCACCCGGACCAGCAGCCCGTCCGTCCCGATGGTCACCGCCAGGGCACCGCGCACCATGAACGCCCGCTGGCCGAACATGGTCTTCTCCTGGACGTCTCCGGCCACATCGGTGCGCCCGGCGATCATGGTCCGCAGCAGGTACTCGGCCTGGGACGGACGCAGGCCAGTGGAGTCGGGGCAGTCGGCGCGCGTGGTCACCCCTCCATGGTGTGCGCCCGGACGGGGGCTGGACAAGGGCCTGCGGGCAGGGAGACTGGAGGGATGACCGAGGCATGCTGGGCAGGACGGATCGAGGAGCTGGAGCAGGCCATCCTGGAGCTGCTGGAGGAGCGTGCCGAGGATGCGAGCATCTGCCCCAGTGAGGCGGCCCGCCGTGCGGCCGCCGCCTCCGAGGACGGCACCCCCTGGCGGGAGCTGATGGACCTGGCGCGCGCCGCCGCCCGGCGTCTGGCCGACGAGGGCGTGATCGAGGTGACCCAGGGCGGACAGCCGGTGGACCCGGCCGCCGCCCGTGGACCCATCCGCCTGCGGACGGCGACTCAGTCCCGGTCCTGAGGGGTCTCCTCCAGCACCTGGACCATGCGCGGGCCCGGTTCAATGACGACGACGTCCGACCCTGTGTCCACACCGTTCCTGCGGAACGCACTCAAGACCGCCGCGATGACCGCATGGGTGGCCGCCTTGGTCTCCAACTGTGTGGCTCCGGACCAGAACCGCAGGTCGATGCCCACCGTCGTGGTGCCCACGTCGGTCAGCAGTGCCCGGGGTGCGGGCTCGGGCAGGACGGACGCCACCTCGAGCATCGCGGCCTCGGCGATCCGGCACGCCCGCGGCAGGTCCATGGCATCATCCACATCCACTCGCACGGTGGTCCGCACCTGCTCGAACCCCGTCTGGACGGTGACCACCTGGGAATGCAGCACGGCGTTCGGGATCAGGACCAGTCGACCGTCGAACGTCCGCACCGAGGTCGAGGTCAGCCCCATCGCCACGATGGTCCCCCGATGATCCTCCACCTGGATCTGGTCCCCCACCCGGAACTTGTCCCGCGCAAGCATCACGATGCCGGCGAACATGTTCCCCAGCACGGTCTGGAAGGCGATGCCCGCCGCGATGGACACGACGCCGACTCCGCCCAGGATGTCCACCGGACGCACCGAGGGGAACACGATCGCCAAGGCCGCGAGCAGGCCCAGGGAGAGACCCAGCCAGAAGCCTAGGCGGGAGAAGACCGCTGCCGCAGCCTGGCCTCGGCCCCGCCACCTCATGACCCCCAGCACTGCCAGGCGTATGAGCAGGCCGAGGACGAGGCCGACGGCGATCGCCGCCAGCCCCAGCCCGAGGCCGGCCCAGGTGACCTGCGGCAGGTTGATCACCGGGCCAGGATCATCTGTCACTCGCTGGTCTCGCCCGTCACTACCAGGCTGGCCCGGCCGATGGTGTGCCCGAAGACGTTGAAGCCGAAGAAGGTGCCCGTGGCGTCCTTCTCGATCCCCAGGTCCTCGGTGTCCAGGGCGAACACCACGATGAAGTAGCGGTGCGGCCCGTGGCCCGCGGGAGGTGCCGCGCCCATGAAGCCCGGGGCGCCGCCGTCGTGGTCCAGCTGGAACGAGCCCTCCGGCAGCGCCGAGCCGTCAGCGGACCCTGCGCCCTCGGCCAGCTCGGTGACGTCCGCGGGGATGTTCACCACCGACCAGTGGCGGAAGCCGGTCATGGTGGGCGCGTCCGGGTCCACCACGGTCACGGCGTACGACCTGGTGTCCTCCGGCGCACCGGACCAGGACAGCTGCGGGGAGACGTCGGCGCCGCCCTCATGGCCGGAGCCGGCCGAGTACTGGGCGGCGGGCCACTCCTGGCCGTGGGTCACGGTGCTGGAGGTGACGGTGAACTGGGGGACGTCCTTGAGCCGGGCGAAGGGGTCGTTGCCCTGGATGCCGGTGGGGTCGATGCTCCTCATGCTGCTCTCCTCTGCTCGGGGGTCAGGTGATGCGGTGCTCACTGATGAGCCTGTCAAAGCGGGGTGCCGCCGGTCAATGGGGCGGCGGGGCGGCGGATCAGCCGCAGCATCGCCACCGTCAGCAGGATCTGGGCGGGCACATAGGTGCCGATCACGATCAGGGTGCGCACCGGTTCGGGGACCTCGGCGGCGAACATGGCGATCGCCAGGGTCATGTCCGAGACGACGAACGCCAGCCCGCCCACCAGGCCCACCCGTCCGCCCGAGGTGGCCAGCACCGCCATCAGCGCGAGCACCACGCCGTAGACGATCACCGGGACCGTCAGCGCGGCACCGGCGGCGGGCACCACCACGGCCAGCCCCACCACCAGCAGCGCCAGGTGGATCAGTGCGCCCGGACGCCCCAGCCAGCTGGCCCTGCGGTCCGGCCACAGCGCGGCGATGTACGCCAGGTGCGCCACCAGGAAGGAGCCGAGCAGGATCAGGAAGCCGTGCCCACCCTGGGTGTCGCCCACCGCGGAGAGCAGCAGCCCAGCCGCCCAGAGCCAGCCGCGCCAGCTGCTCAGACCCCCCGCGAGCACCAAGCCCACCACCAGCGGAGGCGTGTAGAACCACCGGGCCGTGTGCATCCACTCGGTGCCGGTGGCCTCACCAAGGATGTTCACCGCCATCGCCACCAGGGACACGGCGGCGCAGATCCAGAACGCGCGGGGAAGCGGGGGGACGGGGGACGCGGAGGGTCCCGCGGGGCGTGGGGTCATGAGGGCATCCTTCCCGACGACGTCGCCTCCGGGGCGGCCGCCGCGCCTTCCAGCGGGGCGAAGAGACCGCTGACGATGCCGACCACGTCCCGCAGGGCTGGATTCTCCTCCCCGGCCCGCCAGATCATCCGCACCTCCAGGGGCTGGTCAGCGCCCTGGATGGGCAGGAACACCACACCGTCTGAGGAGACGTTGTCCCGCACCGAGTCCATGGTCAGGGCGCATCCCATCTGGGCGCCGACGAGCACCACCTGGGTCCAGGAGTCCGGTGCCGTCTGGGTGATGCGCGGGACGAATCCGGCCTGCATGGCCAGCGAGCGCAGCCTATTGGAGAGGGCTGACCCGGAATCCCCCGGCAGGGCGATCCACTGCTCCTCGGCCAGGTCCTTCATGCTGACGGTGCTGCGCTGGGCCAGTCGGTGCTGTGCGGGCAGTGCCACCATGACCTGTTCCCGAGCGATCACCCGGGAGGCGATCTCCGCCGGCAGATAGTCCCACCGGCCGATCACCAGGTCCAGACTCCCGTCCAGCACCCGCTCCAGACCCAGGTGGGAGAACTGCGAGCTGTGCAGTTCCAGGACCACCCCGGGGCGGCGAGCTCGGACCTGACGGGCCAGCTCGCCGACCTTGCGGTTGATGGAGGCACCGGCGAAGCCCAGCCGCACGCGGCCGATCCGTCCGGCCACGGCATCCTGGACCGCGTCGCGGGCCTCCTGGGAGGCGTCCAGCAGCCGCTGGGCAGGTTCCAGCAGGGCTCGTCCGGCCGCGGTGATGCTCACGTGCCGCGTGCTGCGTTCGAACAGTTCGGCCCCCAGGGAGCGCTCCAGCTGCTTGATGAGTCGGCTCAACGGCGGCTGGGCCATGTTGAGCCGGGCGGCGGCCCGGCCGAAGTGCAGCTCCTCCGCCACCACGAGGAAGGCCTGGGCCTGGTGGATATCCATCAGATCATTCCAGCACAGGTATCAGTAGGCCCGCCAGTTTGTATTGGACAAGGCCCAATGCCGGTGGTTGGGTGAACTGAGACACACCCCACCCTGACCAGCAAGGACTCCCTCATGGCCGCTTCCCCGCCATCGCCCGGCTCTGAGCCCCCTGATGCCCTGGCCAGCGGGACCGGACCTCTGGCCGGCGTCGTGATCGCTGACTTCAGCCGCGTGCTGGCCGGACCGTACGCCACCATGCTGCTGGCTGACATGGGGGCGACGGTGATTAAGGTCGAGAGCCCCGCCGGAGATGACACGCGCACCTGGATCCCCCCGCACCGGGATGGCGTGAGCACCTACTACCTCTCGGTGAACCGCAACAAGCACTCCGTCGTCCTGGATCTGGCCGACCCGCAGGACCTGGAGACCGCCTACGCCATCATCGACCGGGCAGACGTGTTCGTGGAGAACTTCAAACCCGGCGGCCTGCGCCGCTTCGGCCTGGACGCTGAGTCCGTGGCCGCCCGTTGGCCAGACCTGATCCACGCCTCCATCACCGGGTTCGGCACAGCAGGAGGAGCCAACCTGCCCGGCTACGATCTGCTGGCCCAGGCGGTCTCCGGGTTCATGTCCACCACCGGCGACCCCGACCGCGACCCCCAGCGGGCCGGCGTGGCGATCTTCGATGTCGTCACCGGGCTGCACACCGCCGTGGGCATCCTCGGCGCCCTGATGGAACGGCGCGACTCCGGTCACGGACAGCACCTGGCCCTGGACCTGTTCTCCTCCGCCCTGTCCGGGCTGGTCAACCAGACCGCCGGATACGCCGCCGCCGGCAACGTCCCGCGGCGGATGGGCAACGACCACCCCAGCCTCTTCCCCTACGGACCCTTCCCCGCCGCCGACAAGGACCTGATCGTCTGCGTGGGCAACGACTCCCAGTTCCGCCGGCTGGTCACCACCCTCGGCGTGCCCGAGCTGGCGGAGGACCCGCGGTTCACCACCATGGCTGGCCGCAACGAGCACCGCGACGAACTGCGCCCGCTGCTGGTGCAGGCCCTGTCCGCTGGGACCGCGGAGCACTGGCATCAGCGACTGCAGGAGGTGGGCGTGCCCTGCGCGCCCATCCTGGGGATCGACGAGGGGGTCCGCTATGCCGAGTCACTCGGCCTGGAGCCGATCGTCCAGGTCGGCACCGGAGAGGACACGGTTCCCCTGATCAAGCATCCGGTCACCTACAGCCGCACGCCGGCCACCTACACCCGGCGTCCCCCCGCCCTCGGTGCGGACCAGCAGTCCGTGCTGGCCTGGATCCAGACCACACCACCCATCGCCGCCGGCAGCGCTGCGGCGGCCTCACCCCGTTCGACCCGTTCCACCCAGGAGACGCCATGAGCACCCAGCCCCTGCCCACCACCGCGGTGATCGACCACCCGGACTTCTTCGACCTGGACTCCTCCCTGACCGAGGACGAGCGAGCCCTGCGGGACAAGGTCCGCGCCTTCGGACAGCAGCAGGTGGAGCCGATCATCAACGAGTGGTGGGAGAAGGCCGAGTTCCCCACGCCGCTGATCCCCGGTCTGGCCGAGCTGGGCATCATCGGCACCTTTATCCCGGGCTACGGCTGCCCCGGGCTCTCCCGCAAGGGTGCGGGCATGGTGGCCCGGGAGATGGGCCGGATCGACGGTTCGGTCAACACCTTCCTGGGTGTGCACTCCAACCTGTGCATGGGCAGCATCTACATGCTGGGCAACGAGGAGCAGCGTCAGCGCTGGCTCCCGCCGATGTCCCGCCTGGAGAAGACCGGCGCCTTCGCCCTGACCGAACCGGAGCACGGCTCGGACTCGGTCTCCCTGGAGACCTCCGCCCGCCGCGATGGCGAGCACTGGATCCTCAACGGGCACAAGAGGTGGATCGGCAATGGCCACGCGGCGGACGTCGTCGTGATCTATGCCCGGGACGAGGCCGACGCCCAGGTGAAGGCGTTCGTGCTGGAGAAGAACCAGGACGGGACCTACCCGGATGGCTACCGCCCGGAGGTCATCACCGGCAAGTTCGGCAAGCGGGCCATCCTGCAGGCCGACATCGCGATCGAGGGCCTGCGCATCCCGGCGGAGAACCGGCTGGAGCAGTGCGAGAGCTTCGCTGGCGTGAACCGGGTCCTCAAGGCCACCCGCGGCGGGGCGTCCTGGGAGGCGCTGGGCCACGGCATGGCCGCCTTCGAGATCGCCTCCCGCTACGCCTTGGAACGTGAGCAGTTCGGCGCCCCGCTCGCCGGATACCAGCTGGTCCAGGAGAAGCTCTCCACCATGCTGGCAGACCTGACCACCATGCAGCTGATGTGCAACCGGATGGCCGAGATGGCCGAGGCGGACACCCTGACCGCCGCCCAGGCCTCCCTGGTGAAGATGACCACCTCGCGCAAGGGGCTGGCCATGTGCCGTGAGGCCCGGGACATGCTCGGCGGCAACGGCATGCTGCTGGAGCGGCACATCGGACGGCACCTGACGGACATGGAGGTCATCTCCACCTACGAAGGCACCGACTCCATGCAGGCGCTGATCGTGGGACGTGAGATCACCGGGGTCTCCGCGTTCACCCGCTCCCGGCGCTGATCCGCCCGGCTGTTCCGACCGACTGTTCCCGCCGAGCCAGAAGCAGTGGTGACCATCGCGGCTGATGCCCGCCACTGCTTCTGGCTCGATCGTTCTCGCCAGGGCCCGGTCTGACCCGCCATGCTGGTGACATGACCCAGCACCCCGAGACCCCTGCCTCGTCCGCCGACTCTGCACCGCACACCCCCCATGCGGCCCTGGCGGTGATCGGCAGCGGACCAGCCGGCGTCAGCGCCGCTCGCGCCTACCTGGCGGCCGGCGGCCCCGGTCCGGTGGTGATGCTGACCTCGGACTCCGATCTGCCCTATGAGCGGCCGCCCCTGTCCAAGGAGGTGCTGGCCGGGCACGCCCCCGCCGAGGGCCAGCCGATCCAGGGCAAGGCCCTGCCGGACGGTGTGGAGCTGCGCCGCGACACCACGGTCACGGACGTGGACCTGCAGGCGCACACCCTGCAGGCCGGCGGGGATCGGCTGGGCTTCGACCGGCTCATCGTGGCCGCCGGGTCCTCACCCCACCCCCTGCCCACCGCCGAGCCGGACGCGGAGATCCACCTGCTGCGCTCACTCGACCATGCCCAGCGCCTGGTGACCTCGGCGCAGCACGCGCGCTCCGCCGTCGTGATCGGCTCCGGCTTCATCGGCTGTGAGGCCGCCGCCTCACTGGCCCGGCGCGGCATCCAGACCACCCTGGTCAGCACGGAGGAGGCGCCCCAGCTGAAGCGGCTGGGTCGCCAGGCCGCCGAGCAGATCACCCAGTGGCTGGTGGGGCTGGGTGTGGAGGTGCGCACCGGCGTGCGCGTCTCCGGCGTGCAGGCTCCGCGCACCGTCCACCTGGACGACGGCATCACCCTCTCCCCGGACCTGATCCTGGCCGCGGTGGGCGTCACCCCGGGCGGTGGACTGCTGGAGGGGACCGAGGCGATGGTCCATGAGGGCCGTGTGGTGGCCGATGAGTTCCTGCTCGCCGTACCCGGCGTCTGGGTGGCCGGTGACGCCGCCCGCGCCCATCACGGCCTGGCCGGACGGCCGCTGCCGGTGGAGCATTGGGGAGATGCCCTGGCCATGGGCGAGATCGCCGGCTTCAACGCGGCGCAGGACGCCCAGGGGCACGACGACGGCGCCCGGGCCTGGGAGACCATCCCCGGCTTCTGGAGCACGATCGGCGAGCACACCATCAAGTACTCCGCCTGGGGCGACGGCTTCGAGAGCGTGGAGTGGGGGGAGCGGACGGGCGGCTTCACCGCCTGGTACGGGGACGGCGACGGTCGCCTGGTGGGCGTGCTGACTTACAACGCCGACGACGACTACGAGCGGGGTCAGAACCTCCTGCGGGCCGGTGCCAGCGTCTGGGAGGCTGCCGCCGGGGACCGGCCGGCACCGGACGGAGACGGAGCGGGCGAGGCCGCTGAATAAGCCAGAAGAAGTGGCGGCCTTGGTGCCTGATGGCCGCCACTGCTTCTGGATGAACGGAGCCGGAACGGTCCAGACGCGCAACGGCCCCCGCGGAACAGTGTGAGCTGTTCGGCGGGGGCTGCTGTACGGCGTGAGACCGTGCGTCCGGATCAGTACCGGGCGGCGGTGCCCAGCATGTTGGTGGGGTTGTAGTCCACCGCGGTCAGGGAGACGCCGGTGACGGGGTTGCGTGCGTGGGCGATCTGGCCGTCGCCCACGTACATGGCCACGTGGTAGATGCCGGAGGCCGAGCCGTTGTTGGACCAGAACACCAGGTCGCCCACCTGCAGGTTGTCCAGGGAGACGTACTGGCTGGCGCCGGTGTACTGGGCGCCGGAGCCACGCGGGATGGACTTGCCGGCGGCGGCGAACGCCTGCTGGGTCAGGCCCGAGCAGTCGAAGCCGTACGGTCCGTTGCCGCCCCAGCTGTAGTAGGTGTTCGGGTCGGTGGCCTTGGCGGTGACGTAGTTCGCGGCCACGGCGTTCGCACCGGTGGCGGTGGAGGCCGTGGTGTAGGAGGCACGCTGGATACCGGTGCCCAGGGAAACGCCACCGGTGGAGCCCGAGTAGCTGGTGGACGCGGTGGTCCCCGTGGAACCGGCGTAAGTGGAGCCGGAGGTTCCGGTGGAGGTGGAGGCTGCAGTCGAGGTGGAGGCGCTGCGGGTGGTCTCGCCGCTGTAGCTCCAGGTGTTCTGCTGGGAGTAGCCCGAGCTCGAGACGGCGGCATCGTTGGCGGCGGCCGGTGCCACGCCGGCGATCGTTGCTCCGGCCAGCGTGGCCAGGCCTGCGGCTCCGGCGGCCAGGGAACGGCCACGGCGGGAACGGGCGGCAGACTGGGCTGCGGCCTCGGCCTGGATGCGTGCACGACGGGTGGGGTAAGTCATGGGAATGATCACCTTGATAGACAACGGATGGTCGTTCTGGGCGGCCTGACGGCGCAGTGCTGACAGTCGTCGGGTCCGCCCTGAGGCAGTACCACTCCGCGTTACCAGAACGTGATCTACGGTGACATGTCTGTTATCGATTCGCAACACTTGGCGACGCCTGGTGGAACCCTGAGCGTCGCCTGACAACCGCGATTCCACGACGGATCGGGGTTTCCGACCCTACACGCCGAGCCCCGTGCGTGACCATTTCGTGATCTTTGTCATGGTTCGTCGGCCAGCTCGTCCCCTCTGCCGAAACCAGTACCCGGGACGACCATTGCGCACTCCGGCACCCCCTGCTCAGATGAGCAGATGGAACAGACTGCCCCCACCACCCTGCACGCTGACGTGATCGTGGTCGGCGCCGGTCTGGCGGGCCTCGTCGCCGCCACCGAGGCCGCCGACGCCGGCCGCTCAGTCCTCCTGATCGACCAGGAAGGGGAGCAGTCTCTGGGCGCACAGGCGCACTGGTCCCTGGGCGGCCTGTTCATGGTGGACACCCCTGAGCAGCGCCGCCTCGGCGTGAAGGACTCCCTGGAGTTGGCCCACCAGGACTGGTTCGGCAGCGCCCAGTTCGACCGCCCCGAGGACCACTGGCCCCGCGCCTGGGCCGAGGCCTACCTGGACTTCGCCGCCGGCGAGAAGCGGGCATGGCTGCGCGAGATGGGCCATCGCATCTTCCCCGTGGTCGGCTGGGCCGAGCGCGGGGACGGCACCTCCACCGGCCACGGCAACTCGGTCCCGCGCTTCCACATCACCTGGGGCACCGGTCCTGGAGTGGTGGAGCCCTTCGAGCGCCGTCTCCGGCAGGCCCACGACGACGGCCGCGTCACCTTCGCCGCCCGGCACCGGGTGGACGCCCTCCTCCGGGAGGAGGGGGCCGTCGTCGGGGTGGCGGGGACGGTCCTGGCACCCGACGATGCACCGCGCGGGACGGCGACCAACCGGACTGCCGTGCGGGACTTCGAGGCGCGCGGGCAGGCGGTGATCGTGACGAGCGGTGGGATCGGCGGCGACCTGGACGTGGTGCGCCGTGCCTGGCCGGAGCGGCTGGGGACCCCGCCGCAGACCATGGTGGCGGGCGTGCCGGCGCATGTGGACGGACGGATGCTGGGGATCAGCGTGGAGGCCGGGGCGAGGGTGATCAACCCGGATCGGATGTGGCACTACGTGGAGGGGCTGCGCAACTGGGATCCGGTGTGGGAGAACCACGGGATCCGGATCCTGCCGGGCCCGTCGTCGCTGTGGCTGGACGCGGCGGGGAACCGACTGCCCGCGCCGTACTACCCCGGGTTCGACACCCTGGGTACGCTGCGCCACCTGCGCGGCACGGGCTACGACTACTCGTGGTTCGTGCTGACGCAGAAGATCATCGAGAAGGAGTTCGCCCTCTCCGGGTCCGAGCAGAACCCAGATCTGACCGGGCGTGACGTGAAGCTGCTGGGGCAGCGGCTGAAGAAGGGCGCCCCGGGTCCGGTGGAGGCCTTCAAGCGGCACGGGCAGGACTTCGTGGTGGCCGAGACCGTGGAGCAGCTGGTGGCCGGGATGAACGAGGTGGCCGACGCTGATGCGCCGCGGCTGGAGGTCGGAGCAGTGCGGGAGCTGATCGAGGCGCGCGACCGGGAGATGGGCAATCGCTTCACCAAGGACGCCCAGGTCACGGCGCTGCGCGGCGCACGGTCCTACCTGGGCGACCGGTTGATCCGGGTGGCCACACCGCACCGACTGCTGGATCCGAAGGCCGGGCCGTTGATCGCGGTGCGGCTGAACATCCTCTCGCGCAAGACCCTCGGCGGACTGGAGACCGACCTGCAGGGGCGGTGCCTGGGACCGGACGGTGCCGTGGTGCCCGGACTGTACGCCGCGGGCGAGGTCGCGGGGTTCGGCGGTGGCGGGATGATGGGCTACAACGCGCTGGAGGGCACGTTCCTGGGCGGCTGCCTGTTCTCCGGGCGGGTGGCCGGGCGCGCTGCGTCGGCTCTCTGACGAAACGCACCCCCGCCCCGGAAACCCACCGCCCCGTGGCGCGGTGACGTTCCGGGGCGGGGGTGAAGAACGGCGGGGTCGGCCGGGCGGGGTCAGTCTGCGGTGACCACGACCTTGCCGGCTGCGTGGCCGCTCTCCACGGCGGCGACCGCCTGGGCGGCGTCGTCGAGCGCGAATCGCTGTGTGATCACGGGAGCGAACCGCCCGTCCGCCACCAGCTGGGCGACCTGGGTGTAGACCTCTGTGGTGCGGCGCCGGGTGACCCCGGATCCGCCGAGCTGTGCGGCCTGGGCGGGGTCGGCCACGCTGCGGATGGCTCCCGGGATGCGCAGCAGGGCGGCGGCCGAGCGCAGGGTCTCCCCGCCCACAGAGTCGATGACCGCGTCCACCCCATGGGATCCGTGCGAACCCTGGCGCCGCACGGCGGTCTCCCAGTCCTGGTGGCGGTCCACCGGGATGCCGCCGAGAGACACGATCAGCTCAGCCTTCTGCGCAGAGGCCAGCCCCAGCACGGTCAGACCCCGGTCCCGGGCCATCTGGAGGACGCACGTCCCCACGCCGCCCCCGGCACCGAGCACCAGCACCGTGGCACCGGCCGGGAGGTCCAGCTCGTCCAGGGCGTCGTACGCCGTGCCGCCGGCCACGGGGAGGCAGGCGGCCTGCTCGTCGGACACGCCCTCCGGCGTCCTGGTGGTGCCTGCCGCGTCCAGCAGGACGTGGGATGCCAGCGCCCCGGTGCCGGCCGCCGTCGGGCCGAAGACCCGGTCCCCCACGCTCACGTGCGTGACGCCCTCACCCAGCCCCACCACCTCACCGGCGGCCTCGCGCCCCACGGCCATGGGGAACTGCACCGGGATGCTGCCCTGGCGGTCGCCGTTGCGGACCTTGATGTCCGCGGGGTTCACGCCGGCGGCGGTCATCCGGATCAGCACCTGTCCGGGGCCGGGCCGCGGGGTGGGGACGGTGAGGTGCTCAAGGACCTCCGGCCCGCCGTAGCGCTGGAAGCCGAACAGGCTCATCTGCTGGGTGTCCATAGGTCCAGTCAAGCACCCACGTCCTGGCCGGACCAGGGCGCCAGCTCCCTGCGCGGACCGCGCCAGCCGGACTGCAGCCACCGGTCATGGCTGGCCACGACGACGGCCCCCGGGTAGTCCGGAATGCTCGCCTCCAGCTGGGTGGCCAGCAGGAGGGAGAAGTGGTTGGTTGGCTCGTCCAGCAGCAGCACCTGCGGAGGGTCGGCCAGCAGGACCGCCAGGTCGAGACGGCGGCGCTGCCCCACGGAGAGCTCTCGCACCCGGCGGGTGTGGTCCCGGCCGGCGATCAGTCCGAAGGTGCTCAGCGGGACCTTTTCGACCCGGTCCGCTCCCACCCGCCGCGCGTAGGCCTCCGCCACGGTCTCAGCGCCGTGCTCCGGTCCGTCCTCGGCGTCCTGGCCCAACAGACCCACGGTGAGGCTGGAGGATGAGGCGAGGGAGCCGTCGTCGGGAAGGAGCCGACCTGCCAGGATGCCCAGGAGCGTGGACTTGCCGGCCCCGTTGGGCCCGGTGATGAGCAGTCGGTCCCGGGCACCGATCGCCAGAGACGTGGGGGCCAGCCGTCCGTCCAGGTGCACCCCCGTGGCGGTCAGGACCGGACCGGTGGCGGCGGATCCGGACGCGGACGGACCTGGGGACGCCGCATCCAGCCCGGAGAAGCGCAGCACCTCCGGCGGGCGCCGGACCTGGGTCTCCTCGAGGCGGTGCAGGGCCGTGGCGGCGTCGTTCACCCGGCGGGAGACCACCTTGGCGTTGCGGTCGGAGTAGAACTTGCGGGCGGACCGGGCCTCGGTGCGCGGGCCCCGGGAGGCGTTGCCCACGGTGTGGCTGGCCACCACCTCGGCGCGCAGGCGTCTGAGCTCGGCCTGCTCGTCCCGGTGGCGCCTCTCCCAGCGTTCCCGTGCGGCGATCCGCTCCAGCAGGTAGTCGGTGTAGCGCCCGGTGAACCGGGTCAGTCCGTGCCCGGAGGTGGGTCCGTCTCCGGCGAGCGCCGCCTCCACCGCCCGATGCTCCCGCGGCGCCGGGTCCAGGTCCAGCAGGGTGGTGGCGACCTCGTCCAGGAAGGCCCGGTCGTGGCTGGCGATCAGCACCGGGCCGGTCCAGCCGGTCAGCAGATCCACCAGCAGGGCGGTCCCGGCGGAGTCCAGGTGGTTGCTGGGCTCGTCCAGCAGCAGGGTGTCCGGGCGGCGCAGCAGCAGCCAGGCGAGGGACAGCCGGGAGAGCTGGCCGCCGGAGAGCTCGGCCGCGGTGCGGGTGCGATCCAGGTGGGCCAGGCCGAGCCCCTGGACCAGGCGGTCGGCGTGCTGGTCCGCGGACCAGGCGTCCGTGCGGACGGCCTCGGCGAGCGCGGCGTCATAGGCGCCGGCCAGATCCGCGGAGTCCGGGCGCTCGGCCAGATCGCTGCCGAGGCGTTCGATCTGCTCCACCAGGCGGTGCTGCTCCTGCACGGCGGAGGCCAGGACCTGGGCCACGGTGTGGTGCGGGTCGAACGGCGGCTGCTGGTGGTACAGCCCCACGGTGCCCGGGGCGCGGACGGTGCCGCCGTGGTCCTGGTCCAGGCCGGCGATGATCCGCAGCAGGGTGGACTTGCCGGTCCCGTTCTCCCCGATCAGGCAGGCCCGTTCGCCGGCCGAGACGGTGAAGGTGATGTCGGTGAGCACGCGCCGGTCCGGGTAGGAGCGGGAGACGCCGTCCACCTGGAGGTGGTCGGCCTTCCCGACGGCGGCCCCCACCTTCAGGTGTGAGGGTCCGGTGCCGCGGGGCTCGGCAGACGAGGGGTGGGGAGCAGCGGGGTGGGCGGAGGAGGGCATGGTGGTCCTGTGGCAACAGCGAAGGGACCCGCCGGGCGGTGGCCTCGGGCGCGGGACGGTGCACAGGGTCAGGAGCTCATGGGTCGAGCGTAGGCGATGGCGCCGGGACAGGCCAGGGCGGCTCAGTGCCGTTCGCCGGTGAGCATGGTCAGCAGCAGGACGTTGGCCGGATCCGGGGCGTCGGCGGGGCAGTCCACCCGGTGCACCACCCGTTCCCTCAGGTGGAGCACCACACCGGGTGCCAGACGGACGGTGCGCTCGCCCACCGTGAAGTCCAGGGTGCCGTTCAGGCACTGCACCGTGATGGGGTGCGCCGCCTGGTGGTCCGGCCAGGACTGGCCCGGCGCAAAGGTGAAGGTGATGAGGTTGGCGCCGTCACCGGTGAGCAGCCGCTTCACCGTCCCCCGGTCCCTCCCCGGGTCTGGTGCCACACGGTCCTCCCCCAGCACGTCCAGCACCGTGAGGGCGTCCTCGGGGTGCTGCCGGCCGGGGTCCTGCAGGTGCTGCGCCTGCTGCTCGCTCATGCCCCGAACCTACAAGGACCGATGCCACCGAGGCAGGCCTGATGTCCGATCGCACCCATTCCCTCGAAACTCCGCACCACATCGGCATAGTCTGCAGTCATGCGAGGAGATGAGAAGCGCGTGGTCTCAGCATTCGCTGAGTACCTGGAGCGCGCAGGGTGGACCGTGACGTTCGAGCAGAACTTCTGCGACATCGTGGCGACGAGGGACGGGCAGGAGATGTGGGTCGAGGCGAAGGGCCGGACCGCCGCGGTCGGCCTCGATGTCGACACCATGTATGGCCAGATCCTCCGGCGCATGCCCCCGGAGCCCACCGAGATCACGGCTTTTGCAGTCGTTGTTCCCGAGGCGGCAAAGACATCAGCTCTGCGCATCCCCCGGTGGGTGCGACAGGCCCTGAAGATCGATGTCTACGTGGTCTCAGACACCGACTCGGTTGAGGGTCCCCTGGACGGCTGACTCACTTCAGCACCCGGACGGTCACGGCGGCCTCCATCGTGTAAACCGGGTCCTGGCCCCCCTCCTCGGTCTGGGTCAGGCCCCGTTGCCTGAGCTCGCCGTACTCGATGCCGCGCTCCTCCAGCACCTCGGCCAGGGTGATCAGCTCATCGGGCGGCAGCGGCCCGCCAGGGGCGTCCCCGAGCAGGTCCGGCCCGTCCCCCACCATGGTCATCTCCACGTACGCCTCCTCACGGAGCGGCAGGACGCCGGTCTCGATGTTCAGTCCCGCCACAGTGAACGACGGCGGCACCTCGCCTCCCACGGGCAGGGCCAGTCTCATGTCGATCACCGTGGAGGATCCTCCCACCGGTTCCAGGCCAGCCCAGGACGGCCCGGTGATCGGCACGCCAGCCTCCACCAGTGCGGCGGCCAGAGCCTCCAAGTGCTCCTCGGCGGCATCCGTCTGCGCCTCCGCCTCGGAGAGATCGTTGGCGTCCAGGTGCAGCCGGTGCACCACTGCCACCCATCGCACCGCCTCCGCCGTCCGGAACCGGACGATGTCCTGCTGAGGTGACTGGCCGCCGTCGGGATGGCTCCTGTCTTGGAGCAGGTTGTGGCCGAGCGTCATGGCCCGGTCCTCCAGATCCCGCCGGCGGTCGAGCTCGGCGGCGTGGGCCTGGAGCAGGTCGGCGAGCCGGTCCGGCTCCTGCAGGGCTTTCTTGACGTCCTCCACGCTGAACCCTGCGGTGCGCAGGATGCGGATGGTGGTGGCGGTGCGCATCTGGGCGGCACGGTAGCGCCGGTAGCCGGAGTGGGGGTCCACCTCGGCGGGGGTGAGCAGTCCGCGCTCGTCGTAGAAGCGCAGCGCCTTGACGCTCACGCCGGTGCTGAGAGCGAATTCTCCGATGGTGATCATGGGTTCCTCCTGGGGGTCAGGACGGCCGTGATGCCGACTGATTCCAGCGTGGGCGCTCCCCCTGGAGGAGGGTCAAGACCGCCACCGGAGGATCACCTCTTCGGCAGTCCAGCGGCCCAGAGGGCGGCCCCGATCAGCGCGGGCTGACCGAAAAGCCGGGCCAGCCGCTTCCCGTCTGTGTCCAAGCCGAAGGCATCCGTGCGCTCGGCGTACTGGGCGATGTTGCCGGGGAAGATCAGCGTATAGAACGCCGCGAGCGCGGTGCCGGTGAGACGACGGTGGCGGGGCAGGGCCACCATGGCGGCACCGAGCCCGATCTCGGCCACGCCGGAGCCGAGCACCACCAGGTCCTTGTCCACGGGGAACCAGTCCGGCACCTGGGCCTGGAACTCCTCGCGGGCCACGGTGAGGTGCGTGATGCCAGCGAAGGTCATCATGGCGCCCAGTGCCAACCGGGTTGCAGTCTGGGACGGACGGGGGCGGTCACTGCTCAGTCGGGGTGTCATGCGTTCACCCTACCGACGGGTACTGACGAGTTCCTGGGTCACAGATCCGAAGGCTCCACGCCAAGCAGCGTGGTCTGGGAGAGCAGCTGGTCCAGTTCGGCCTGGTCGAACGTGGACGCGGGACAGGTGTAGAGCAGGGAGAGCTGAGTGGAGTCGGCGCTCAGGACGCGCAGCAGCATCACGGACCGGTACTGCTCTCCGGCAGGATCGGTATGGGCGGTGTCCACGCGCCGGACCTCGACTGTGCCCTCCTCCGGAGTGCGCACGGCGGCCCGTGACTGCTCATGCTGGGGTTCCTGGCTCGGATCGAAGCTCCAGATGTACCCCTGCTCCAGCTGCTCGGTGGCCTCCGCGTCCGTGACGCCGGGCGTGGGCTCGGCCGGGTTCAGCGTGGCCGTGTACTGACACCCGTCCTGGTCGGCGAGCTGGTCCACGCCGTTCTCGCCCAGGATCGCCGGCTCCCACCCGGGGACATCGGTGGGGACCTGCCACGTCGGTGAGGACACGGACGGGACCGTGGTGGGCGCCTCTGCCGACGGGGTCGGCGCGGACGACGAAGAGTCGGTGGGCGTGGTGTCGGTCGGCGCGGTGGACGTGGGCGCAGCAGACGTGGTGGCGCCCGCCGGGGCACTCGGCGCAGACGGCTGAACTGCGGTCGATCCCTCCGGCGCCGGAGCATCGCCGCCGGAACAGGCCGTCATCAGCAGCGTGGCACCCAGCAGGAGTCCACCTGCCGCCGTCCTCGTCCCGGTCATCACTCAGCCTTTCTGTCCATCCGCTCCTCTGACCCTCCGACGTTACCGGCCGCGGTGACTCACCGCAGGCTGTCGGCCAGTCCGGAAGACCCACCTGACGACCCGCCGGCCGCCTCCTCCTCGGTGGCCGGATCCGGCAGGCCCTCCAGCAGCCGCTCCACCCCCGCCCGGTACCGCGGTGCGCACACCTGAAGCAGGTCCTCGAGCATCATCCGCAGTCGCTGCGGGACCTGCATGGTGTCCGTGCCGAAGTGCGCGATCTCCAGCACCGCCAGGTCCACCAGGTCGTTGATGGCCTGCGGGTCGTGCACCACCCTGACCTGCCCGTCCGCATCGGCGATGTACGGACTCGGCGAGGCCCGCTGCACCAGTCTCCGCAGCACCCGGTGGAGCTCGTCCAGGCACTGGACGGCCGTCGTCGGGTCATTGATGCCGGAGGAGAGCGCACGGTCGGCGATGTCCGCCAGCTGGCGGATCCCGAACGCCACGTCCTGCTTCATCTCCCGCTGCGAGCTCAGCCCCAGGAAGGAGTAGAGCCGGCGCACCTCGTCCTCGGAGAGCTCCTCCACACCCCAGACGCCCAGCACCTGCTGCCCCTCGGCGATGAACTGTCCCACCGGCCGGTCCACCGTGACCACGGCGTCGTGCTCGGCGGCCCATCGAGTCAGGCCCTTGTAGTCCACGTGCACGATCACCCCGTGCCGCAGCGCCCCCGGGCTCACCCGCGCCGTGCCGGGCTCCGGCGACCACGTGGGCCCGAACCCGGCCGGCTCCTCCGCCGCCAGCTCGGGGTACATCACATCGGCCAGCTTCAGGGTGCGGTCCCCGATCCGGGAGATCACATGCGAGACCTGGATGGAGGTGGTGATCCGGTGGATGAACGCCAGGAAGAAGCCCACGCAGGCCAGCGTCATCAGGAAGGCGAGCGTGACAGAGAGCTGCGGGACGAACTGCTCGCCCTCGTTGTCCCCGCGCACGTACCGCGTCACCGTCAGCGCGAACACGAACGTGGACAGGAAGATGCCCAGCGTGCCCTGCACCACCCGGTACTGCAGGAACCCGCCCAGCACGCGCGGGGTGAACTGGCTGGAGGCCAGCTGCAGCACCACCATGGTGATGGAGAAGACCAGACCGGTCACCGAGATCATGGCCGAGGCGATCGTCCCCAGCACCTCGCGCGCACCATCCGGGCCGCCCTGGAAGACGTACTGCAGCCGGGTCACGCCCAGCTCCTCCTCCCACTGCGGCAGCAGGATCCCCAGCACCACGGCGCCGATCACGCAGGCGGCGGGCAGCGCCCAGAAGGGCCTCCACATTCGGTTCCAGCGGGTCACGGTGGGCACATCCGGGATCTGTCCACGGCTGCGCTGGCCCGACGACGGCCCCCTCGCCTCCTCCGGCTCGGCGGCGGTTGCGTCTGGCCTCGCCTGGTCGGCTGCGTGCGCCATGGGGGTCGTCCTCCTCGAGTCCTGTCCGGGTTCCGGCCGAAACCTGGTCTGTCCATTCTGTCGCACAGGAAAACTCAGATTCCGGCTCCCCTCCTATCCTGTCCGGCCCGGCCTCTAGGGTGATCTCGCTGCACCGTTCCCGCGGTGCTGCGACCCCCTGTTCCCGACTGTCAGGAGACCTTTTGACCCCTTCCTCCCCGCAGGGCCGCCCGGACTTCGCCACGGCCTTGGCTCCGCTGTCCCGCGCCACGGTCGATCCCATCGAGGCCACCGACCTGATCCTCTCGCTGCTGCTGCTCCACCGGGAGATCCGCGCGAGTGCGGCGTGGGAGTCTGTCGCGCAGACCATCGCGCAGGCAGCCTCCGCCCCCGGCGACCTGACCCCGACCCAGGCGCTGGACGTCCTGGCCGTCCAGGAGCTGACCTCCGAGTTCCGGGTCTTGGACGAGGTGCTCGACTGGCCGGCCGGTTCGGCGCCGCTGAGTGGGGTGGACCTCGCTGAGGATTTCCCCCTCCACCTCATGGCTCCCGTGCTGGAGGCCTTTCCCGGGCCGGGCCGCAGCTGGCACCGGACCCTGGCGGACACTGCGGTGGAGGTGATGCTGCGCGGTGAGGCGACCCTGCTCTCCCACGGCTCACGCAGCTCCGTCACCTCACGGATCCTGACCCGCGCGGCAGCCGGCTCGGTCCACCACCACGCTGTGGTGTACGACCCTGCCTGCGGAACCGGTGAGGTGCTGTGGGCCCTGTCCACGGATGCCGCTGCTCCTGAGTTCATCGGCAATGACCTGGATCCGGACATCCTGCGCATCGCCCACCTGCGAGCTGCGCTGCGGGGCGTGCGACTCTCGTCGTCCACCCAGGACATCGTGCGCGACCTCTCAACGCCGCAGGTGAAGGCCGACGTCGTGGTCTGTGAGGCCGGTCGGATGATCCTGGACGGTCATGAGGAGGTCCACGAGGACGAGACCCCTGCCAGGTCGATCGCTCTGCATGGCCAGGCGGCGGCCGGCCTGAAGGTGCTCCGCCATGCAGCCGCCGCGTTGAGCCCCCACGGCAGGGCGTATGTGATCGTGCCCCAGGTCATCCTCGACGCCCAGGTGCATTATCCTGCCCGCCAGAACCGGGAATGGCTGGTCCAGTCCGGGGCGCTGGAGTCCCTGGTGCAGCTCGGTGGTTCCGTGGCCTCCTACACCGAGGAGGAACTGCTCCTCTGCGTGCTCCGTGCACCCGGCGAGGGGGCCGAAGAGACACCGGTCCAGCTGATCGACGCCTCTCAGGAGGATGAGATCGTGGAGCAGATCGGCCCCTGGATGGACTCGCTCCGCGCCGGTCAGCGGCCTCTCGGCGTGCGGACCGGAACGGTGGACCGGAGGCGGCTCATCCGCGGCGGGATCCTCCACAGACCGGCCACGATGCTGCCCGCCTACCTCCGTCCGGATGACGCCCACGAGGGCCTGCTGCTCGGACGGATGAGCCTGCAGGATGCCATGGCCGCCGTCCGGAAGGGCATGACCGCGGCGACGGCCCGAGCCAAAGTCGCCGTCGGTGCCCAGACCATGGTGAGCCTGCAGTCGCTCATCGACTCCGGCGCCGTGACAGAGGTGCGGGCCGGACATGACGAGCAGGCGGCGGTATCAGCGACCGAAGACGGGAAGACACAACGGGTGCGACTGCTCAGACCTCTCGTCCGGTTGGACCAGTCACCGGTCGTGACGGTCCCCGCGGACATGGACCTGGTGCAGGACGGTGACCTCGTGTTCGCTCCGGAGGACACAGGCGTCGTCCGTCCTGCACCCGCCGGCGGCGCCCGGTGGGTGGTCCGTCCACAGGACCGCGTGCTACGTGTTGACCCCACCCGACTGAGCCAGGACTTTCTGCTGTTCTGTCTGAGGCAGCCGTGGGATGAGACCTCCCGGGCTCAGGTGGGTGGCATCTCACGCGGACCCACCACCGGCTCCACCCGTCGGCAGAGCCCACTCCGGCCCTGGTCCGACTACAGCATTCCGCTGCTCCCCCTGGCCGAACAGCGTGAACTGATCGCCGCACTGCGCGCCCTGGACGATCTCGCGGTCGCTGCTGACGATCTCGCGCAGCAGGCCCGCCAGCAGAAGACTCGACTGGCGCAGCACCTGCGGTTCCGTCATGACCTCGACCAGGCTCAGGACCTCTGAGACCGAGTCATCTCCTGCCATCTGGTGCCGCTGTCACCCTCACCACGTACGGTGTGGGTGACGGCGGTCACGTGGACCGCCGGACTCCTCGAACCACACCACCCACCCCAGGGACAGGAGCAGCCCCGTGGCTCAGCCGACCCGCGCCGTGTGGATCGCCCTGCTGCTGGCCGCCGGTCCGGCCTCAGCGTTCGGCCTGGCCCGGTTCGCCTACGCCGTGCTGCTGCCGCCCATGCAGGCCGACCTGGACTGGTCCTACGCCACGGCGGCACTGCTGAACACCGTCAACGCCGCCGGATACCTGATCGGCGCACTGGTGGCGGCCCGGGTCGGACGTCGTTTGGGCGTGCGGCAGGCGTTCCTGCTCAGCATGGTGACCACCGCCGTGGCCCTGGGCGCCTCGGCTCTGAGCACCCTGCTGCCCGTCCTGCTGGGACTCAGACTGATCGCCGGTGCCACCGGCGCGGTGACCTTCATCCTCGGCGCCGCACTGACCGCCTCTCTCGCCTCGGCCCACCCCGGACGCAGCTCAGCACTGCTGATGGGGGTCTACGTGGCCGGCGGCGGACTGGGGATCGTGGTGACCGGGCTGCTGCTTCCGGCCACCCTGGCCTGGTACCCGGCCGAGCTGGGATGGAGGATCGGCTGGGCAGTGCTGGGCGTCGTCGGGATCCTGGCCTGGCTGATGGCCGCACCGGCGGCCCGCCGTGTCCCCGAACCGCCTCCGCGGCCCGCCGGCTCCCGGGCTCCCGTGCGCGGGATGATCCCGCTGCTCTCCGGCTACACGCTGTTCGGGGCCGGGTACATCGCCTACATGACGTTCATTGTGGCGCTGCTGCGCGGGGACGGCGCCACGGACGTGCAGGTCTCGGTGTTCTGGATCGTGCTGGGGCTGGCGGCGATCGGCGGCGGCTTCGCGTGGTCCCCGGTGATCGGGCGGCTCAGCGGAGGCCGCGCGCCGGCACTGCTGATGGTGGTGGTGGCCCTGGGCGCCGGCCTCCCGCTGTTCGGCTCCCATCCGGTCCTGGCACTGGGCTCAGCGGTGCTGTTCGGGGCCACGTTCCTGGCGCTGGTCGGCTCGGTCACCCACGCGGCGCACCGGGTGCTGGATCCGCGTCAGGTGACGGACGGGATCGGCATCCTCACGGTGGGCTTCGCCATCGGACAGTCGATCGGACCGTTGCTCTCCGGCATCCTGGCCGACTCCGCGGACGGCGTCCGCGCGGGCCTGGCCCTCTCCGTGGCGGTCGTCCTGGTGGGCGCGGTGCTCTTCCTGGGCCAACGCCGCCACGTGCCGACCACAGCAGCAGACACCTGACACGTCCGATGTGACCACACCGCTGGGCAGACATATCGACGCCGATATACGCCGACGTATACTCCACCCATGGACATCAGGGCGCAACGAGTGGCTGCGGGCATGACCCAGTCCGAGCTCGCCTCAGCCGCCCACGTCCCGCAGCCGAACCTCTCCGCCTACGAGAACGGACGTCGCGCACCCAGTCCCGACGTCCTGGAACGCATCAGATCTGCACTCGCAGGCCGTCCGGGCGAACGGGTCCGGCTGCACCGGGATGCCATCCGCGCCATCGTGGCGCGGCACCACGCTGCGGAACCCCGCCTGGTCGGGTCCGTCGCACGGGGGCAGGGCCGGCCGGGTTCAGACGTGGACATCCTGGTCGACTTCACCCCTGAAGCCACGCTCCTGGACGAAGTCGGACTACGGCTCGCGCTGGAAGATCTGCTCCAGACAGACGTCGACGTCCTGTCACTGGACTCACTGCGGGGATCTCTGCGAGACCGGGTCCTGAGGGAGGCCGTCGAGCTGTGACCCACCAGTCCCGCCGCGCGGTGGATGCCGCCCGACGCACCGTCACGGTCTGCGACCAGCTCGCTGAGTTCGTCGCCGAGGGGCGGGACGCCTTCATGGCCGACGTCCGCACGCAGTGGGCCATCGAGCTGGGCCTCATTCGGATCGGCGAATCGATCAACCGCATTCCGTCGGAGATCCTTGGTGAGTTCGACGGCCAACCGTGGCGCCAGATCGTCGCCATGCGCAATTTCGCCGCCCACCAGTACGACGACCTGGAACCCTCTCGCGTGTGGCGCACCCTGGAGCAGGACATCCCTGAACTGCGCACGTATCTGGTGACGATCATGATCCCGGCGTTGGAGTCCGCCGGCACCTGACGCGCCGCCGGTGCTAGCTTCAGACCATGGCCCTGACCGCTGACGACCACCGTTTCCTCACGCGCGCTGTGGACCTGGCCGAAGAGGCCCTCCACGCCGGCGACGAGCCCTTCGGCACCATCCTGGTCGATCCGGAGGGCACCATCGTGTTCGAGGACCGCAACCGGGTCAGCAACGGCGACCAGACCCAGCACCCCGAGTTCGCCGTCGCCCGGTGGGCCGGCCAGCACCTGCCCCAGGAGGCTCGTGCCGCCCACACCGTCTACACCTCCGGCGAGCACTGCCCCATGTGCGCGGCCGCGCACGGCTGGGTGGGCTTGGGCCGGATCGTCTACGCCACCTCAGCTGCGCAGTTCAGCCAGTGGATGACAGACCAAGGGCACGACGCCGGCCCCGTCGCCTCCCTGCCCATCGGCACGGTGGTGCCGGGAGCCACGGTGCACGGCCCCGACCCGGACCTCATCGACCGCGTGAGGGCGCTGCATGTCCAGCGAGCCCAGGGGTAGGCTCCGTCCTGCCAGCCACCAGCCGGGGTGACACCTCCTCGAGCCGAGATGACCGGCCGTCGTCGGGAGGCTGCGGACAGCGTGAGTCTCAGTGTTCCCTCACCTCAGGCGAGAAATTCCCGATGAGGCCATTCGTGCTCTTCCAAGGGCTCGATCCACAGGGAAAGATCGGCCGCTTGGATCGCATCTTCCGGGAGTACCCCGTGCTTCAGCGCGCTACGATGAACCTTCATGCAGCCATGGAGGCGATCGCCCGTCGGATCGCCTCAGACCGGGAGATATGCTCTCCAGCGGCCACGGCGTCCAGCGCCGCGATCTCCTCAGTCGTCAACCGGACCGCGATCACCTGCATGGGCGCAGAACCGCGACCGGGGCGGCCGCGGCCCCGGCGCTTGAGCATCTCGACGTCATATCCCGCCTCAGCCTCGTCTGCCCACTTCTGGATCTGCTCTTCAGTCACGTCCTGCTCACTCAGCATGAAGAAAGCGTATGACGAAAATATAGCGCGGGGCTAGAGGGAGTCGTCGACCGACTCGACGTGCGGCCTGGATGGTGCGCCTGGCGACCGGCCGTCGTCGGGACAGCGAGAAGTCAGAACCCGCCGGAGTCCGGGGCCATGTTGGAGAAGCGCGAGTAATGGCCCTGGAAGCCGACCACGATGGTCTTGGTGGGGCCGTTACGGTGCTTGGCCACGATCAGATCGGCCTCGCCGGCGCGCGGTGACTCCTTGTCGTAGATGTCCTCACGGTGCAGCAGGATCACCATGTCCGCGTCCTGCTCGATCGAGCCGGACTCACGGAGGTCGGAGACCTGGGGCTTCTTGTCGGTGCGCTGCTCGGAGCCACGGTTCAGCTGGGAGAGCGCGATCACCGGGACCTCCAGCTCCTTGGCCAGCAGCTTCAGGGCACGGGAGAACTCGGCGACCTCCTGCTGACGGGACTCCACGCGCTTGCCCGAGCTCATCAGCTGCAGATAGTCCAGCACCACCAGCTTCAGATCGTGCTTCTGCTTCAGGCGGCGGCACTTGGCGCGGATCTCCATCATGGACATATTCGGGGAGTCGTCGATGAAGAACGGGGCCTCGTTCAGCCGGCCCACGGTGGCGGCGATCTTGGACCACTGCTCGTCGCGGATGGTGCCTTTGCGCAGGTCCTGCAGGGCGATGGTCGCCTCAGCGGAGAGCAGGCGCATGGCGATCTCGTTCTTGCCCATCTCGAGGGAGAAGAACACGGTGGTCATGTTGTGCTTGATGGCGGCCGAGCGCGCGAAGTCGAGCGCGAGGGTGGACTTGCCGACCGCCGGGCGCGCCGCGACCACGATCATCTGACCGCCGTGCAGACCCTGGGTGAGCTCGTCGAACTCGTAGAACCCGGTGGGGACGCCGGACATGCCCTCGCCCTGGGAACCGGCGGCCTCGATCTCGTCCACGGTGTGCTCGAGGATGCCGGACAGGGCCACGTAGTCCTCGGACTGGCGGTTCTCGGCGACCTTGTAGATCTCGGCCTGGGCCTCGTTGACGATCTCCTCGACCTCGCCGTCCTGCTGCTGGCCGAGCTGGACGATCTTGGTGCCGGCCGAGACCAGTCGCCGCAGGACGGCCTTCTCATGCACGATCTCGGCGTAGAAACCGGCGTTGGCGGCCGTGGGCACGGACTGGATCAGCTCGTGCAGCACTGCCGGGCCGCCCACCCGGGTGAGCTCCTGGCGCTTGTTGAGCAGGTCGGCCACGGTGACGGCGTCGGCCGGCTCGCCGCGTCCGTAGAGGTCGATGATCGCCTCGTAGATCATCTCGTGCGCGGGCTTGTAGAAGTCATGGCCGCGCAGGACCTCGACCACATCGGCGATCGCGTCCTTGGAGAGCATCATGCCGCCCAGGACGGACTGTTCGGCGTTCAGGTCCTGCGGGGGCAGGAAACCACCGCGAGAGTCACCGGTGCCGTCGGCGGAATCAAATCGATCGGATGCCACGTTCGGTTGATTCCCTTTCCCTGCGCCGGACGGCCCGGCGACTCTTCTGCGGTGATGACCCCTCTAAGAGCCCGCCGCACCAGGGGTGCTCCGCGTCGATCCTCAAGGGACCGCACCGAGCCCTGATGCGGCGGGCTCCACAGACGGTGCGACCTGGATGCGCGCCTGCTGAGAACGGTCCGAGGACCGTCTTCTGCAGGCCAATACCCTGGTCCGCCCGAAGGGGATACCACGGGACACTACTCTGCGGTCGGATCCCCACTCAACCGCGTGTCACCCCCAACCTGTGGACAACGTGTGGATTGCGCGGCGTGTTGTGTGCACTGCGTGGGGACAACTGTGGGGATGACGACTCCTCAGAGCGCACTACCCCTGGTTGACTAGGCAGTATCTGACTTTCCACCTGTGGACAGAAAGATTCTTCCTTGGGGATTTCGCGGGGAGTTACTAACACCACACCCCTGAACAGCGCAACTCCGCACCCACCCTCTTCAGAGTTATCCACAGGTACTCCACAGGTTATGTGTGAGGCGTTGTCCATCCCCACACCGCTCATCCAGCCCCGTCCACCTGCACCACCGGCGCAGTTCGGCCCCGCCGGTCACCCCTGAACCCGAGACCCCCTCACGAGACTTCAGAATCTCTGCTGGACAACCCCCGCCGGACAGCGAGAATGAATCCATGTCTGCGTCTGCGAGCTCCGCCAACAAGACCCAGCCCACTGCAGTCCCGGTGGAGGAGTTCGTCGCCGGCGTGGAGCACCCCGTGCGTCGATCCGACGCCGAGACGCTGCTGGAGATGTTCACGCGGGTCACGGGTGAGGAACCGGTGATGTGGGGACCGAGCATCATCGGATTCGGGCAGTACCACTACGTCTACGACTCGGGCCGAGAAGGCGACGCACCCGCCGTCGGGTTCTCCCCTCGCAAGGCCAACCTGACCCTCTACGTCCTCTCAGACCACCCCGACCAGGCCGACCTGCTGGCCCGCCTGGGCAAGCACCGCACCAGCGTGGCCTGCCTCTACATCAACAAGCTGTCCGACGTGGACCTGGGCGTGCTCGAAGAGCTCGTCCAGACCGCCTATCGGTACACCAAGGACCACCTGGACCAGGGCTGAGTCCTACTTCTCCTCCGGATTCTCTCCCGACGACGGCGCGGCACCTGAGTCCTCGGCCGGCAGTTCCACAATGGGCGTCTTGGGCAGCTTCCGCACGCGCTTGGGACGGCGGGAGCGTGCCGGGATCAGCGAGCGCATGTTCTCCAGGCGGCCGAAGCACAGCAGCCGGTCGCCGTCCTCCAGCACCTTGGACGCGGACGGGTTGGGCACCACCTTGGTGCCACGGTGCAGGGTGAGCACCTGGACATCCTTCTCCGGCAGCCCGGAGTCCTTCAGGGCCTTGCCCACCATCTCGGAGCCGGACATCACGGCGATCTCCGCCACCCCGTATCCGGTGGAGACAGCCAGTCGCTGGCGCACGTCGATGTCCGGGAACCCGGCCTGGTCGGCGATGAAGTCCACGATCGCCCCGGCCACGTCCAGCTTGGTGGCCGCCTCGATGCCCTCCAGACCCGGGGAGGAGTTGACCTCCATCACCAAGGGCCCATCGGCGCCTTCCAGCATGTCCACACCGGCCACCCGCAGACCCATGATGTGGGCCGCCCGCACGGCTACATCGGCGTACTCCGGGTCCAGGTCCACCTTCTCCACGGTCCCGCCACGGTGGACATTGGAGCGGAACTCGTCACCCTGGGCGGTGCGGCGCATGGCGGCCACCACCCGGTCGCCCACCACCAGGGCACGCACGTCCTTGCCCTTGGACTCCTTGACGAACTTCTGGATCAGCACCTGCTGATTGGTGCCGTGCAGGGTCTCGATGATCGCCTCGGCCACCTTCTTCGTGGGAGCCAGGATCACCCCGATCCCCTGGGTGCCCTCCAGCAGCTTGATGACCACGGGCGCACCGCCCACCATGTCGATCGCACTGGAGACCTCCGCCCGGTTGCGCACGAACACGGTGGCCGGCATCCCGATGCTGTGCCGGGAGAGGATCTGGGTGGCCCGCAGCTTGTCCCGGGAGTTCATGATCCCGTTGGCGGTGTTGGGCGTGTAGACGTCCATCTGCTCGAACTGGCGCACCACGGCAGTCCCGAAGTAGGTGACGGAGGCACCGATGCGCGGCAGCACGGCGTCGTAGGTGGACAGCGGCCGTCCGCGGAAGCGCAGGTCCGGCTCCTCCGTGGAGAGGTCGATCCCGAACCGCAGGGTGTCCAGCACCTTGACCTGGTGACCGCGGTCCAGGGCGGCAGTGCGAAGTCGCTGCGTGGAGTAGGCCCGTGGCGAACGGGAGAGGATGGCCAGCTTCATGGTCTCTTCCTGACAAGATGGGGGACGTGCCAGAGCAATATCACCACACTCCCGGGTCATCCCACACCCACCTGGCCTCCACCCACGTGGGGTGGAGGGAGTGGGTCGCCCTGCCCACGGCACCGGTGCCCTGGATCAAGGCCAAGGTGGACACCGGCGCCAAGACCTCCTCCCTGCACGCCTTCGACCTGCGGACCGTCGACCGCGACGGCCACGACTGGGTGCGGTTCACCATCCACCCCTGGCAGGCCACCCCGGAGGACGAGGTCACCCTCGAGCTGCCCGTGCATGACCGCCGCTCCATCCGCTCCTCCTCCGGTCATGAGGAGGACCGCATCGTCGTGCAGATGCCGATCTCCCTGGTCGGACGGGAAATCCTGGCCGAGATCACCCTGACCGACCGGGACGAGATGGGCTTCCGCATGCTCATCGGACGCGAGGCCCTGGCCCAGGGGTTCCTCGTGGACCCTGCCGCCTCCTACCTCGGTGGCCGCCCGCCGCGGGAGGTCCGCCGCCGCAACTGGGGCAGAGGCTGAGGGATGGAGACTCGAGAAGGTGCCGGACGTCGTCGGGCCCGTCCCTCCTTCGCCCTGGGACCGGTCAAGGTCCGTGCCGGGTCCCGCAAGGAGGTCTCCCTGCCGATCTCCCGGCTGGTGACCGGGGCCGAGGTCTCCCTGCCCGTCCACGTGCTGCACGGCCGTGAGGAGGGTCCCACCGTGTGGGTGTCCGCGGCCATCCACGGCGATGAGGTCGTGGGGATCGAGGTGGTCCGACGGGTGATGGGCCTGCTGGACCCGAAGCAGATCCGCGGGACGCTGATCGCCGTGCCGATCGTGAACGTGATCGGCGTGATGACCGGGGACCGGTACCTGCCAGACCGGCGGGACCTGAACCGCAGCTTCCCAGGCTCGGCACGCGGGCCGCTGGCCGGACGGATCGCCCACCTGCTGATGACCGAGGTGGTCTCCCGGTGTGATGTGGGGATCGACCTGCACACCGCCGCCGACCGCCGCACCAACCTGCCCCAGATCCGGTGCGACCTGGAGGACCCGCAGACCCGGTTCCTGGCCGAGGCCTTCGCAGCCCCCGTGCTCAACCACGCCAGGCTGCGGGACGGCTCCCTGCGCTGGGCCGCCCGCGAGGCCGGTGCCCGTGTGCTGCTCTACGAGGGCGGGGAGGCCTGGCGGTTCGACGAGTGGGCCATCCAGCCCGGGGTGGAGGGCGTCCTGCGGGTGCTGGCCGCGCTGGAGATGATCCCCGCCGAGCAGGCACCGTCTCCACCGGAGCAGCCCAGTGCCGTCTGCTGGACCTCAGGCTGGGTCAGGGCGCGCCGGGACGGCCTGCTGCAGCTGGATGTGCCTCTGGGTCAGACGGTGGCCGTGGGCGACCGACTGGGCGCCCTCTACGACTCCTTCGGCCGCCGGCAGGCCACCGTGAAGGCCGACCGGCCGGGAATCGTGATCGGCCGGGCCGAGGCACCCCTGGTCCACCGCGGTGACGCACTCGTCCACATCGCCCAGGACGGCTGAGCACAGGGCACCTGGGCCCACACGCTCTGCCGCCTCGGGCACACCCCCAGACACAGCACAGGGGCGGGGACCGTGATGGTCCCCGCCCCTGTGGGTGAAGCGTTCGAGCTGATCAGATCAGCGCAAGGTCACTTCTTCTTCTTGGTCTTCTCCGGCACGACCTGCAGGTCGACCACAGACACGACGTCCTCGTGCAGACGCACGTGGGCCTGGTAGCTGCCCACGGACTTGATGTTCTGCGGCAGGGTCACGGTGCGCTTGTCGATGCTGCCCAGGCCGGCGGCCTCCACAGCGTCGGCGACGTCAGCAGCCTTGATGGCGCCGAACAGGCGACCACCTTCACCGGCGGTCACCTCCAGCTTCACCGGGGTGGATTGCAGCTTGGCGGACAGTGCCTGAGCCTCTTCCAGGGACTTCACGGCGCGGGTCTCGCGGGCGGCCCGGATGGACTCCACCTGCTTCTCCCCTCCCTTGGTCCACAGGGTGGCGTAGCCACGGGGCAGCAGGTAGTTGCGGGCGTAGCCGTTCTTGACGTCAACGACGTCGCCAGCCGAGCCCAGACCGGTCACTTCCTGGGTCAGGATGAGCTTTGCCATCTGTATCTTCCTTCCTCGACTCGCTCGATCAGCCGCGGCCAGCGCCGGCGTAGGGCAGCAGGGCCACTTCGCGGGCGTTCTTGATGGCCTGGGCGATCTTGCGCTGCTCCTGCACGGTCACGCCGGTGACGCGACGGGCACGGATCTTGCCGCGGTCCGAGATGAACTTGCGCAGCAGTGCAACGTCCTTGTAGTCGATGACGGTGATGTCAGCGGCCTTCAGCGGGTTGGACTTTGGTTTGGGCTTGCGGATTTCAGCCTTCGCCATCGTGGTGCTCCTTCGTGATTCGGGAGCCCGCAGAACGGTTCTGCGGGATGGGATCGCAGTCGGTCACCGTCCGGTGCCGTCTGCTGGGGGTGTCATACGGGAAACGGTTCCCGACGACGTCCGGCCGGTGGGTGCCTCCAGGGCACCTTCGGCCGTGTGTTCAGTTCAGAACGGGATGCAGTGCTGGATCAGAACGGAGGCTCGTTGCTGCCCGGGGTGTCCCAGGACCCCGCTGACGGCGAGCCGCCCCACGGGTCGTTCGAGCCTGCGCCGCCACCCCAGTCGTTGCCGGAGTTGCCTCCGCCACCCTGGGAGTAGCCTCCCTGACCACCCTGGCCGCCGCCGAAGCCGCCGCCCTGCTGGCCACCGCCGAAGCCGCCGCCTCCACCGCCGGAGCGGTTGGACTTGGTGACCTTGGCCGTGGCGTAACGGAGCGAGGGGCCGATCTCGTCGACGTCCAGCTCGTACGAGGTGCGCTTCTCACCCTCACGGGTCTCGTAGCTGCGGGCCTTGAGCCGACCCTGGGCCACCACGCGGGTGCCCTTGGTCAGCGTCTCGGCCACGTTCTCGGCTGCCTCGCGCCAGATCGAGGCACGCAGGAACAGGGTCTCCCCGTCCTTCCACTCGTTCGACTGACGGTCGAACGTGCGAGGGGTCGAGGCGATGGTGAAGTTGGCCACCGCAGATCCGGACGGCGTGAACCGCAGCTCCGGGTCGTTGGTGAGGTTTCCGACCACTGTGATGACGGTCTCTCCAGCCATGGGTGCCTCCTGTGCTCCGTGCTGTGTCTCTGGTGTGCTTCAGCTGGTCAGCGTCAGCGGGTGTGGCAGGTGTTCAGGGAGTGGACGATCACTCAGCTGCGGCAGCGGAGATCTTCTGCTCTTCCGGGCGGATGATCTTGGTGCGCAGGATGGTCTCGTTCAGCGAGAGCTGACGATCCAGCTCCTTGGAGGTCTCCGGGGTGGAGGTGAAGTTGACGACCACGTAGATGGCCTCTGCCTTCTTCTGGATCTCGTAGGCCAGGCGACGCCGGCCCCAGATGTCCACGTTCTCCACGGAGCCGCCGTCCTTGGTGACGACCTCCAGGTACTTCTTCACGGTCGGTTCAACGGTGCGCTCATCCACGTCGGGATCAATCAGCACCATCAGTTCATATGCACGCATGCGAACCCACCTCCTTCGGACTAATGGTCACGGTCTCTCCGTGACAGGAGGTTCTGTGCAGTGGTCCTGCGCCATGCTCCCGGAGGAGACCGTCAGGTGACGGCACGCAGAAAACCTCACCCATCCTACCCGAGCCGCCCCATCGGACGGAACGTGCCTGTGGACACAGAGCTCATCCTCGACCGGCTCATGGCCACGCATGCGCCCAGAGAGGCCAGGAAGCCCAGGGAGGCCAGTCCCGACCTGGTCCCTGATGCATCCCTTGCCGTGATCAGCCGGTGAGTTGCACGTCTTGTCCAGAATCCGCCCGCAGAGGGACAGATCCTGCATCAGGGAACGGATCCTCGACGACAAGTGCGACCCAGATCCACGGTGCGGCAACCCCGGCCCCGTCACACCCCGGCGAAGAAGGAGCGCACGGCGCCGGTGAGGTGCTCCAGGTCCTCCACACCGCACATCTCGCGTGCCGAGTGCATGGAGAGCAGCCCGATGCCCACGTCCACGGTCCGGATGCCCAGCCGGGTGGCGGAGATCGGCCCGATCGTGGAGCCGCACGGCATGGCGTTGTTGGAGACGAACTCCTGGAACGGCACTCCGGCGTCCGCGCACCAGCGGGCGAAGGCGGCCATGCCCGGGGCGTCGGTGGAGTACCGCTGGTTGGCGTTGATCTTCAGCAGCGGTCCGGCGTTCACGCGCGGGTGGTTCACCGGGTCGTGCCGCTCGGCGTAGTTGGGGTGCACCAGGTGGCCGGCATCGGCCGAGAGCAGCCAGGATCCGTTGAAGGACCGGGCCACCCCCTGACCACTCACACCCAGGGCGTCCAGCACGCGCCGCAGCACGTCCTCCAGCACGGGCCCGGCTGCACCCGAACGGGAGGCCGAACCCAGCTCCTCATGGTCGAACGCGGCCAGCACCGGGATCACCGGGGCACCGGCAGCCTCACCGGCCACACCCTGCGCCACGCGCGGCCCCTCACCCTGACCGGCCTGCTCCATGGCCACCAGCCCGGCGTGCACGGAGGAGAGGTTGTCCAGCCGTCCGGAGGCGAAGAACTCACCGGAGGCCCCGAACAGTGCCGGGCGCTGGGAGTCGGCCATGACCACATCCACGCCGCGGACCTGCTCGGCGTCCACACCGGCCAGCCCGGCGAGGACCGCCAGGATGTCCCGCGGGCCGGTGCCCTCCGTCTCGACCCCGCCGACGCCGCCCTCGGTCAGCGCACCCCAGATCGGCAGCATGTGCTTCTGCCGGTCCAGGGTCAGTCCGGAGTTCACCTCACGGTCCAGGTGGATGGCCAGCTGCGGGATGCGCGCCATGGGACCGGTGGCCACCAGGTGCTCGGTCCCGTCCTGGGTGACCAGGCGTCCGACGAAGCGCAGCTCGCGGTCCAGCCACGAGTTCAGCAGCGGCCCGCCGTAGATCTCCACGCCGGCCTGCAGCCAGCCGTCCCTCGCCGAGGTCGGGTGGGGCTTGAGCTTGAAGGTGGGCGAATCGGTATGGGCGCCCAGGATGCGGAACACCGGGGCCGTTCCCGACGACGGCCCCTCACCTTCCGCCGCACCCTCCGGGATGCGCCAGGCCAGCACGGCGCCGTCCCGCACGATCACGTATCCACCCGGGGCGGAGGGGAAGTCCTCACGCTCGTCCAGGCGGGTGTAGCCCGCGGCCTCGAGCCGCCGAGCGGCCTCCGCGGCGGCGTGGTAGCTGGAGGGGCTGGCCATCACGAAGTCGGCCAGGTCCGCCAGATGGGGGCGGTCCTCGAGCATGGCAGCAGAGCCCGAGCCAGAGCCCGAACCGGAAGAAGCCGTGGAGTGTGCGGTGGAGTCAGCGGCGCGATCGGCAGTGGTCATGGTCACTACCGTACGGCGGGCTCAGCCCCCAGACGAGTCGTAACGGCGCCCCGGTGCAGCTGGGGCCACCGGTTCCGGACTGTCAGCCGACCCGGCACCCACCGCCAGCCAGGGGGCTCGGTCTGCGGCGCCGTCGTAGTGTCCGCCGGTGGGGTCATCCAAGGCGACCCGGTCCACCTCAGCCGGATCCACGCCCACGCCCGCCAGCCGCCGGGCAGCCACCTCCCGCCGCTCTGGAGCCTCCAGTCCGCGCAGCCTCCAGACCTGCCCGCCGGGCAGGGAGGCGCGCACGGGGTCATGCGCGGGCTGCAGCATCTGCTCCACCACCCGCAACATCAGGTAGGCGGTGGCGAGCATGTGGGCCAGGACTGCGAGCACATAGACGGTGTCGTCCATGGAGTGCTGGGACATGGACCCGGAGGCGCCTTTGGCCAGGTACATCCAGATCGCCCAGAAGTGCAGGACCTCGAAGAACTGCCAGATCAGGAAGTCCCGCCAGCGGGGGACGGCGAGCGCGGCCAGCGGGATCAGCCAGACCACGAACTGCGGGGAGTAGACCTTGTTGGTGAGCACGAACGCGGCCACGATCAGGAACGTCAGCTGGGCCACCCGGGGCCGGTCCCGGCAGAGCACGCCCAGGACGAAGATGGCGCAGCAGCACAGGAAGAACGCGCCGTAGGCGAGCAGGGAGAGGCGTCCGTCCGGGATCTGGGGTCCGCCGATCTGGCCCATGGTCACGTTCCAGGCGTGCCAGACACTGGACAGTCCGGGACCGCGTTCGCCGGAGAAGGTGAAGAAGACCTTCCACGCCTCGACGTTCCCCACCATCAGGGGGATGTTGACTGCCAGCCATGCACCGGCCGTGCCCGCGAGCGCCCACAGGAACGGGGCGAAACGCAGGGTCCGCACCGCCAGGATCAGCAGCGCACCGAGGATCAGGAGCGGATAGAGCTTCACGGCCGCACCCAGGCCGAACAGGATGCCGGCCAGCAGGGGTCGGCGCCCGGCGAAGAGCCACATGCCCACTGCCAGCAGGGCCACGGCCCAGAGGTCCCAGTTGATGGAGCCGGCCAGGATGATGCCCGGGGCCACGGCCACCATGGCCGCGTCCCAGATCCGGCGCCCGGCGGTGCGAGCGGTGACCATCACGGTGATGATCCACAGCACCGCGGTGAACAGGAAGTTCACGTCCCAGTAGGCCAGGGAGGGGTTGAGGTCGTGCCCGGGCAGGCTCTGGGCCACCACCGCGGCCAGCGAGGCGACCACGGACATCAGCACCGGGTACTCGAAGCTGGCCCCCGCGGCGAACGGCGCGAAGGCGTTCTCGGCGAAGCCGCGTGCGGAGTAGAGGGCGGCCCAGTCCGAATAGCAGCCGGCGTAGTAGACGTTCGGTGCCCCCCAGCCGCCCATCCGGCACGGGGACTTCAGCAGCACCGCGACCACGGCAGAGAGGGTGGTGAGCAGGATCAGGATCCGCATCGGGGTCCAGAATCCCCCGCCGACCCGGCCCGGCACCGTGTGGCGGCCCATCGGCCCGCCCAGCCCCTCACTGAGGCGGCGCACCAGCCCGTCCGTGCGGGACGGGAGGGACACGGGAAGGGGGGCGCCGCCGTCGGGATGTCTCTCAGGGGTCCCCTCAGGGCGCACCGCGCTGGGTGACGGCTGGCTCATGGCTCCAGCCTAGGGGCTGGGACCCTGACCGGTCCCGACGACGGCCGGCGACGCCGGAGGTCGCGTCACCTCCTCAACGCGCGGGAATAGCAGGGCAGACCACCGGGTTGGACATCAGTACGGTCCTCATGCGTCATCCGGCGTAAAGTGGATCGGGTTGTGCCGAGTCCGGCGCAACGCCCTCTTCATGTCTCCGCCGTGTCGGCGGTGTTCGAGCGCGCCAGGGGGGCGTCTGCCGGCCAGCGCGACCGCGCGATGCGCAACTGCAGCTGATCATGAACCAAGGAGTATCGGTGTCCCAGAAGATTCGAGTGGCCATTGCGGGCGTAGGCAACTGCGCGACCTCCCTCATCCAGGGTGTGGAGTACTACCGCAACGCCTCCCCGGAGGACACCGTCCCGGGCCTGATGCACGTGCAGTTCGGCGACTACCACGTCTCCGACCTGGAGTTCGTGGCCGGGTTCGATGTGGACGCCAAGAAGGTCGGACTGGACCTGGCTGACGCGATCCTCGCCTCGGAGAACAACACCATCAAGATCGCCGACGTCCCGCAGACCGGTGTGAAGGTGCTGCGCGGCCCCACCCTGGACGGCCTGGGCAAGTACTACCGCGAGACCATCGAGGAGTCCGACGCCGAGCCCGTGGATGTGGTGCAGGCCCTGAAGGACGCCCAGGTGGACGTGCTGGTCTCCTACCTGCCGGTCGGTTCGGAGGAGGCGGACAAGTTCTACGCACAGGCCGCCATCGACGCCAAGGTCGCCTTCGTCAACGCCCTGCCGGTGTTCATCGCCGGGACCAAGGAGTGGGCGGACAAGTTCACCGAGGCCGGCGTGCCGATCGTCGGGGATGACATCAAGTCCCAGATCGGCGCCACCATCACCCACCGCGTGATGGCCAAGCTGTTCGAGGACCGCGGCGTGACCCTGGACCGCACGTACCAGCTGAACGTCGGCGGCAACATGGACTTCAAGAACATGCTCGAGCGCGAGCGCCTGGAGTCCAAGAAGATCTCCAAGACCCAGGCCGTCACCTCCAACACCTCGGCCGAACTCGGTGAGAAGGACGTGCACATCGGGCCCTCGGACTACGTGGCCTGGCTGGACGACCGTAAGTGGGCCTTCGTGCGCCTGGAGGGCCGCAACTTCGGCGATGCCCCCGTCTCCCTGGAGTACAAGCTCGAGGTCTGGGACTCCCCGAACTCAGCCGGCGTGATCATCGACGCCGTGCGCGCCGCCAAGATCGCCCTGGACCGCGGCGTCGGCGGCCCGATCCTCTCGGCCTCCTCCTACTTCATGAAGTCCCCGCCGGTGCAGCACCACGACGACGACGCCCACGAACTCGTCGAGGCCTTCATCCGCGGCGACATCGAGCGCTGAGGCTCCAGCTTCAACAGCAGCAGGACCTAGTAGTTCCCGACGACGGCCGGTGACGATTCGCGTGAATCGTCACCGGCTGTCTCGTTTGGTGCGCAGACGAGAGAAGACCAGGACCCCTGCGGGGATCCGGGTCTTCGTCATGCCGTGGGGCTCAGTGCCTCACACATGGTGAGACGGCCCAGGCCAGCGCCCTGGGGGCCGGACATCGAGGAGCTGCTGCCGTAGGTCACCGTCACGGAGCTGACCGGCTGAGAGAACCGAGTCTGAAGATTTCCCCCCACCTGGTTCCGGCTGGTGTTGGTGAGGGACGTGGGGAAATACCACGGAGCGGCAAGGGTCCCGGAGCCAGCGACGTTGGCCAATGTTGATGTTCCGTTGTACGGGCTGGTCAGGGCGGTCTTGGTGGGCGTGATGGATCCACTGGTGCTGGTCCCGGAGACAGACCACTCTTCCTGGTAAGAGACCGTGGGATCGAAGGTCAGGCCGGGGAACGTGCGCTGGGTCGAGAAGTCATCCAGGGGGACCTGGAGATCGTTGACATACACGGGCTTGGTCAGAGCTGCGTCACTGAAGAACTTGATGGTGACCGTCGTGGCACCGGAGCCGGACTTCTGGTTCAGGATCAGGTCGTTGTACCCACCTGTGGTCGCGATGCCGTAGTCACTCACGGTGATCCGTCCCCACGACTGACCCACCTCTCCGAACGCACGCTTCCCGATTCTCAGCTGATAGTTCGCAGTGCTGTTGGAACTGGTGCTGTAGGCGCCGGCAGACCCCGTGTACGTCACCTGCGCGTAGACCGTCTGGGTGCCGGTGATGGTGTAGACCGTGCCGTTGGTCAACTTGGTGGAGGTGGCGGTGCCCCAGTCCAGGTAGGCGGTGCGGCAGCTGCTCGGTGACGCAGCGAAGGCAGGCGCGGCAGCAGCCGTCATGATGACGGGAACTGACCAGGCGGCACCTTTGACGATGGTGCGGCGGGACGGGGACGACGACGTCGGGAAAGATCGGGAAGACAAGAGACGGTCCTTGCCGTATGGGGGTGCACACGATGGGATGTGGTGGCCGTGCGCGGGGGGAGGCACACGTGTCCGGGCGAGATCTGCACAGAACCCCTCCGACAGAACCCGAACGGCACCATCCTAAAATGTAGGAAACCCGACCACGAACGGTTCAGAGTGAGTTAATCGAGCTTGTAATAGTGCAATCCTCGAGCAATCGTGTCCAGACAGACCCGAATCGGCGTGTTGACGCGGATGTCGAGCCCCTCGACAGCCGAATGAGCATCGGCCCACGTCACACGGTGTTCATCGCATCGTGACCGTCCAGTCACTCAGAACAGCCCGGTGACCGTTCCGTCCACTCCGACGTCCATCTGATCGGCGGCCGGGCTGGCCGGTAGGCCGGGCATGGTCATCACGTTGCCGGTGAGCACCACCACGAACCCAGCGCCCGTCCGGGCCACCACTTCGCGCACGGTCACCGTGAACCCCTGAGGTGCGCCCAGCACCGACGGGTCGTCCGAGAAGGAGTACGGGGTCTTCGCCATGCAGACCGGCAATCGGTCCAGTCCGGCGGCCTCCAGTTCGGCCAGCTGTCGGCGAGCCAGCGGGGCGTACTCCACCCGAGCGCCCCGGTAGATCTGCTCCACGATCGTCTCGATCTTGTGCGCCACCGGCAGGTCAGCGGGGTACAGGGGCGCCCACCCGGGCACCTCGTGGGGATCCTCCGTGGTCAGCAGGGCGGCTGCATCAGCCATCCGGGCCTCAGCCTCCGCGCGCACCGCCTCGGCCTGCTCCACCACCTCGACCACCCGCCGGGCCAGCTCCACCGCACCCTTGCCGCCCTGCGCCCACACATCCGCCACAGCCACGGGAATCTCGTGATGCTCGCACCACCCGCGCAGCCACGCCAGCTCGGCATCCGTGTCCTGACCGAAGCGGTTCACCGCCACCACCACAGGAACCCCGAACCGCCGCATGTTCTCCACATGACGCTGCAGGTTCACCACGCCCGCTTCGAGTGCCTGCAGGTGCCGTTCCGCGGCCCCAGTATCTCCGGCGGCCACCTCGGCATCAGCCCCGGCCTGCACCTCAGCCAGAGTCATCCCGCCCTGCAGCTTCAGTGCCCGCACGGTCGCCACCACCACGGACACCGCGGGTTCGAACCCGCCGGCCGGGGCGGTGATGTCCATGAACTTCTCCCCACCCAGGTCAGCTCCGAATCCAGCCTCGGTCACCACCCAGTCCGCCAGCTGCTGTGCCGTGCGGGTGGCCATCACGGAGTTGCAGCCGTGGGCGATGTTGGCGAACGGCCCGCCGTGCACCAGCGCCGCCGATCCGCCCAGCGTCTGCACCAGGTTCGGGTTCAGCGCGTCCTTGAGCAGCACCGCCATGGCACCCTGCGCCCCGTTCGGACCGATCTGTCCTGCGGACACCGGTTCACCACCGAACGTTTGTCCCACGGTGATCCGTCCCAGCCGTTCCTTCAGGTCGGTCAGGTCCCGCGCCAGGCAGAACACCGCCATGGTCTCGGTGGCCACGGTGATCTCGAAGCCGTTCTCCCGCGGCACGCCCTGGGCCTTCCCGCCGAGTCCGATCACCGTGTGCCGCAGCGAGCGGTCGTTCACATCCAGAGCCCGCTTGACGGTGATGGTCCGCGGATCGATCCCCAGCTCGTTCCCCTGATGGATGTGGTTGTCGATCAGCGCGCACAGCAGATTGTGCGCCGAGGTGATCGCATGGAAGTCCCCGGTGAAGTGCAGGTTGATCTGCTCCATGGGCGCCACCTGGGCATACCCGCCGCCGGTCGCCCCACCCTTCTTGCCGAACACCGGGCCGAGCGAAGGCTCACGCAACGCCGCCATCGTGACCGACCCGGCCACCTGCTCAGGTGCGTCCTCGCGCCCGGCCAGCACATTCATCCCGTCCACCAGGCCCACGGTGACGGTCGTCTTGCCCTCACCGGCCGGCGTCGGGCTGATCCCGGTGACCAGCACCACCCGGCCGTTCCGCCCCGCCTGCTGCGGCAGCGCGCGCACCTCCACCTTGGCCATGCTGCGTCCATACGGGATGAGCGCCTCGTCCGGGATTCCGGCATCCTTCCCGACGACGGCGATCGGCTTCAGCGTGGCGGCGGCGGAGATCTCGGCATCAGTGAGCGCAGGAGTCATGCCCCGATCCTGCCACCTGACCACCCCTACGCAACTGCAGGTCAGTTATCACCGGCATACCCCGATCTGACGGGTCGTGCCGGTGATAACTGACCTGCAGATGAAGAGAGCTCGGGGTCAGGCCCTACTCGGCAGAGCTCTCGGGCTGTTCAGCCCACCAGCGCAGCAGCTCGGCGCGGGCCACGTCCTCCTCATGCGGGCCCTCGTCCAGCCGCCATTCCAGCAGGTGCTTGTACGCGCGGCCGACCACGGGACCCGGGCGGATGCCCAGGATCTCCATCACCTGAGTGCCGTCCAGGTCCGGACGGACCGCGTTGAGCTCCTCCTGCTCGGCGATCTCCACGATCCGCCGCTCCAGGTCGTCGTAGGCGTGGGCCAGCCGTTCGGCCTTGCGGCGGTTGCGGGTGGTCACATCCGAACGGGTCAGCGCGTGCAGCCGCGGCAGCAGGTCCCCGGCGTCGTTGACGTACCGGCGCACGGCCGAGTCCGTCCACCCGGCGTCCCCATACCCGTAGAACCGCATGTGCAGCTCCACCAGCCGGGCCACGGCCTTGATGGTGTCCTTGTCGAACCGCAGTGCACGCATCCGCTGCCGCGTCAGCTTGGCGCCCACGGCGTCATGGTGGCGGAAGGAGACGGCGCCGCTGGGCTCGAAGCGGCGCGTGGCGGGCTTGCCCACATCGTGCATGAGCGCGGCGAAGCGCAGGATGAAGTCCGGACGGGGCACATAGGCGCCGGCCCGCGGCTGGGGTGCGGGGCCGTCGTCGGGCCCTGCCTCTGCCTCTGCCTCTGACCGCTCGTATTCATGGCCCATGGCCTGCTCCAGCACCATCAGAGAGTGCTCGTACACGTCCTTGTGGCGGTGGTGCTCGTCCGTCTCCAGCTTCAGGGCCGGCAGCTCGGGCAGCACGTGCTCGGCCAGGCCGGTGTCCACCAGCAGGGTCAGACCGGCGCGGGGATCGGTGCCGTTGATCAGCTTGACCAGCTCATCGCGCACCCGCTCGGCGGAGATGATGGTGATGCGCTCGGACATGGCCGTCATGGCGTTGACCACTGACTCGTCCACGCCCACACCCAGCTGCGAGGCGAACCGGGCGGCACGCATCATGCGCAGCGGATCGTCCGAGAAGGAGTCCTCCGGAGTGCCGGGGGTGCGCAGCCGCCCGGCGGCCAGGTCCTTCACCCCGCCGAATGGATCCACCAGCTCCATCCCGGGCAGCCGCAGGGCCATGGCGTTGACCGTGAAGTCCCGGCGCAGCAGATCGTCCTCGAGGGAGTCGCCGAACGCCACCTGCGGCTTGCGAGACTCCGGGTCATATTTCTCCGCACGGTAGGTGGTGACCTCCAGCTGCCAGCCGCCTTTCGAGAAGCCGATCGTCCCGAACTTCTTCCCGATGTCCCAGTGGCCCTCCGCCCAGCGCTTCCCGATCCGCAGCGTGGTGTCCGGGTCGGCGTCCGTGGTGAAGTCCAGATCCGGGGAGATCCGCCCCAGGAACAGGTCGCGCACCGGTCCGCCCACCAGGGAGAGCTCATGTCCGGCGGCGGCGAAGAGCTCGCCCAGCTCCAGGACCACGGCAGGCAGCCGTGCACCGGACGGGAAGCCTGCGGGCAGGGCGACGGTGGACGAGGGGCCACCCACACCGTGAGAGATCTGGGCGGCGCTGTCCAAGGGGTCAGACGGGGAGGGGTTGCTCATGGTGTAACCAGAGTGCCAGATCCGGACCCCTCCGTGTGTGGCACGCGCGCCCAGGCCGTTCCCCAGGAACTCTGAAGGCAGACCGCTAGAGTGGAACGCATGTCCAGGCCCGTTCCCAGCGCTCCCAAGCGCACGCCACTCACCGCCGCGGTGGGTCGTCGTGTGCCGCGTCGGCCTGACCAGAACGGCCCGAACGGCGGCTCAGGTGACCAGGGGTACGGCCAGCACAGCTCTCTTCCCACGGTGGAGGAGGTCTCGGCCGGAGGCCTGGTGATCCGCCGCCAGAACAGCCGTCTGGAGGTCGCCATCATCGCCCGGTACAACCGCGGCGGACGGCTGGAGTGGTGCCTGCCCAAGGGCCATCCGGAGGGTGAGGAGAACCACGAGGAAGCGGCCGTGCGCGAGGTGGAGGAGGAGACCGGCATCGCCGGGGAGATCCTGGCCCCGCTGGGCTCCATCGACTACTGGTTCACCGTGACCAGCCATCGCGTGCACAAGACCGTGCATCACTTCCTGCTCCAGGCCACCGGCGGCGAACTCACCACGGAGAACGATCCTGACCACGAGGCCGTGGACGTCGCCTGGGTCGAGCTGGATCGCCTCAACGCCAAGCTCTCCTTCCCCAACGAGCGCCGGATCGTGGACCTGGCCCGCCAGGTCCTGCCGGACCACCTGGAGGCCTTTCCCGACGACGGCCAGGGCACCTCGCGGTGACCGCCACCTCCTCCACGGGTCGGCAGGACGGATCCGGAGCAGCTGAACGCGCCACCGAACAGTACGATCCCGGGAACCACTCCGCGAAGGCCACCGCCAAGGCCAGCGCGATCATGGCCGCCGGCACACTCATCTCCCGGGTGCTTGGATTCGTGCGCAATGCCCTGCTGGCCGTGGCCATCGGCTCCACCGCTCTCGTGGCGGACATCTTCGAGTCGGCCAACACCATCCCGAACATCATCTACATGCTGCTGGCCGGCGGCGTGTTCAACGTGGTGCTGGTCCCGCAGCTGATCAAGGCCGCGAAGGCACCGGACCGAGGTGCGGACTACACCTCACGGCTGGTCACCCTGACCGCCCTGGTGATGCTGGGGTTCACCGTGGTCATCACCCTGTGCGCCGCACCGCTGATGAGCGCGCTGACCAAGGACTGGACACCCGGCATGCTCGCCCTGGGCACCGCGTTCGCCCTGTGGACACTGCCGCAGATCCTGTTCTACGGGCTGTACGCCGTGATCGGCCAGGTGCTCAACGCCCACGGACGCTTCGGCGCCTACATGTGGGCCCCGGTGGTGAACAACATCGTGGCGATCGCCGTGATCGCCACCTACCTGGTCATGTTCGGCCGGTACGCCTCCGGGCAGGACCAGCTCACCGAGTGGTCCACCCAGCAGACCGTGATCCTGGCCGGCGGGCACACCCTCGGGGTGGTCCTGCAGGCGTTGGTGCTGTTCTGGCCGCTCAAGCGTCTGGGCCTGGGGCTGCGCCCGAAGTTCGGCTGGAAGGGCATGGGGCTGCGCTCCACGGGGCGGCTGGCGGGGTACACCCTGATCACCATGGTGGTCGGCAATGCGGTGAACCTGGCCCTGAACCGGCTCGTCACGGGGGCCACGGCGGCCCGGTCCGCCGGTGAGACTCCCGGACCTGAGGCGTCCACCGCCATGGCAGAGGCGGCCATCCCCGGCCTGTACGCCCTGAACACCGCCCAGCTGATCACCGTGCTGCCGCACTCGGTGTTCGTCCTCTCGGTGGCCACGGTGCTGTTCAACCAGCTGGCCCGGGCCATGGACAACGGGGACCTGGACTCCGCCCGGCGCACCACCAGCCAGGGGCTGCGCACGTTTGCCGTGCCCATGATGTTCGCGCTGGTGGTCGTCCTGGTCCTGGCCGGTCCCATGGGCCGGATCTTCGCCAGCTCGGCCTCCACCGCCACCGCCTCGGGCGTGGCCATCGGCCAACTGCTGGTCCTGCTGGCCCTGGGCATGCCCTTCCGGTCCGCCCACATCTATCTGACCCGGGTGTTCTACGCCGCGGAGAACGCCCGGATGCCCATGATCATCCAGGTCCTGATCGCCGGCATCAGCCTGATCCTGGCCTACGTGGCCTCCCTGATGCTGCCGAACTGGTCTCTGGCCTACCTGATGGTCAGCATCTTCACCGTCTTCCACGTGGTCCAGTTCGCCATCACGCACACCCTGGTGGTGCGTCACTTCGGGGACTACGGCTTCGGTCAGGTGGTGGACACCTACGTCCGCACCGGCCTGGTGGCCCTCGTCTCAGGGGTGGCCGGCGGGGCTGTGCTGTGGCTGATGGGCGGATTCTCCAACGGATTCGCGTGGACCTCCATCCTCACCGCCGTGGTGACCTGCGCCGTCGTCGGGCTGGTCATGCTGGTGGTGTACCTGGTCATCCTGCGGCTGATCCGGCTGCCGGAGCTGATGTCCTTCCTGGGGCCGCTCCTGCGGCGCGTGCCAGCACTGTCTGGCCGCTGAGGCCCTCGTCGCCGCAGATTTCTGCGGTGCCCCTCAGGCGTGTCGGCGGTTCACCGGCCACCTCACGGTCCCTGCGCCGTAGCATGGACCCGACCGTACTCCCGGGTCAGCCGCCCTGTGCCTGCACCAGCGCATGGGCCCAGCCCGGGCCACCCACTGGAGGAGCATCGTGCCGCAGCCCATTGAAGAGGGGACCGTACTCGGAGGCCGCTACCGGGTCACTGGACATGTGGTCACCTCAGCGGATCAGGACATGGTCCTGGAGGGCCGCGACCAGGTCCTGAATCGCGATGTCACCATCCTCGTGGCCTCTGCCCAGCACGCTGCTCAGGTGGCCACCTCGGCCCGCGAACTGGCCACGGGGGAACGGACCGGGGAGATCCAGGTCCTGGACCTGGGCCTGAGCGACGGCCGCACCTACCTGATCGCCAGCGGGGACTCGCCCACCCAGGAGATGCTCGATCTCGGTCAGGCCCAGCAGGTCTATGTGGAGCCCTTCTACACGGACACCCTGGGCTCTGAGCTCTTCGGGGAGTCCCGGACCTATGAACCGCAGGTCTACGAGGACGACGACGACTACTACTCGGACCTGGACGCTCCGGTCGCGCAGGAGGAGACATCCCAGCGTCGTCCCAAGTTCCTCAACCGCATCTCCGAGCAGCTCAACCGTCGGCTCGGCACCGCTGACGACGCGGCCGGGGCCGGCGCCGCCGGAGCGGGGACAGCGGCTGCTGCCGCCTCCACGTCCTCTCCCGACGACGGCTCGGTCACCGGAGAGCACCCGCTCGCCTCGGGTGCCACGCAGCGGCGCTACGACGAGGAGTTCCCACTGCCGGAGCAGGTCGAGGATGACTTCGACGCTGCCGCCGAGGACGAGCACGCCCAGCAGACCGAGCCGGACACGCCGGACCAGGACGCCGAGCTGCCCCGCCAGAAGGACCACTCGGACAAGGTGACCGTGTGGGAGGACGAACCGGAGGCCGCACCCGAGTCCGCCGAGGACGGTGGTCTGGCCGCTGAGCCGGACCGGCAGGCCGAGGACGACTCCTTCGACGATTCGGTGATCGACCCTGCGCCGGAGGCGCCAGCCGTCCACGGTGCACCTGAGGTCAGCTCAGACCCGGATCCGGACGAGGACCAGACCACGGACCGTGCCCAGCGCCCCACGGAGGACGGTGTCGGGCTCGCTGCCGGTGGGACCGCGCTGGCCGCAGGGGCCGCTGCCGCGGGAGCCGGGTCTTCGCGTGCGTCCTGGGGCGACTTCCTGCGTGGGGGCTCCTCCTCGGAACGTTCTGCCGAGCAGGATGCCCAGACGGTGGAGGACTCCGGCCCCGAGCACAGCGGGGAGCAGCCTGACCGGCCCGTCGCCCCGGTTCAGGACACGGATGAGGACTACCAGTACGCCGATGACGAGGACCGGGATCGGCCCGGCGCCGCACGGTGGCTGATGGCCGGCATCCTGGCTCTGCTGCTGGTGCTGGCAGGGATCATCGCCTTCAACCTCCTGGGCAACAACCTCTCGCCCACCGCGGGGCCCACCGACCAGCCGACTCAGGGCGAGGAGTCGCCCAGCCCCACCTCATCCGAGGAGGCACCGACCTCCGATCTGCCCGCCCCGGCCATCGCCGGTGTGAGCCGATTCGTTCCGGACTCGCCGACCCTCAGCGCGGACACCGACTCCACGCTGCCCAACGCCATCGACGGCAACCCGGCCACGGCCTGGCAGACCTACTCCTTCGCTCAGCCGACCTTCGGCGGGTACGCCACCTCCATGGCGCTCGTGGTCGAGCTGGAGGAGCCCAGCGCCGTGAATGAGCTGGCGATCACCCAGAACAGCGGTTCGGGCGGGTCCTTCTCGGTCCTGGTGGGGCCGAGCGAAGACATCTCCGAGGCCACACAGATCGCCGAGGGCTCCTTCACCGGACCGCAGATCAGCATCCCGATCACCCAGGACGGCGGTCCTGCTGAGGGACAGTACGTCTTCATCAACTTCACGGAGCTGCCGCGTCTGGCCAACGGCACGGGGACCCTGCCGTATGGACTGCGTGTGGCTGAGGTCCAGGTCAACTGATCTCCACGTCGTCCATCCAGCCGGCAGGTCATGCAGGATTCGCCCTGCCGATTCAGTGGTGGAATACAACCCGACGGCGGGCTGTTCCCTCCCAGTGAGAGCACTGCGCGAGGCCAGTTCGCCCTCGCCGTGTCCCCGACCCCGAAGGAACTGCTGTGACCGAGGCTTCTCCCGCCACCCCTGATGTCCACGACGTCGTCATCATCGGCTCCGGCCCGGCCGGTTACACGGCCGCCATCTACACGGCCCGGGCCAACCTGAGCCCCATCGTCTTCGCCGGCTCAGTGACGGCCGGCGGTGAGCTGATGAACACCACGGACGTGGAGAACTTCCCGGGCTTCCCCGAAGGGATCATGGGCCCCGAACTGATGGGGAACCTGGAGCAGCAGGCCAGCCGCTTCGGTGCCGATGTGCGCTACGAGGACGTCACCGAGGTGGACCTGGAGGCGCAGCCCAAGCGCATCGTGCTCGGCGACGGCACCGTGCACCACGCGCGAGCAGTCATTCTGGCCACGGGATCCGCCTACCGCGAACTGGGCGTGGACGGGGAGAAGCGGTTCTCCGGGCACGGAGTCAGCTGGTGCGCCACCTGCGACGGCTTCTTCTTCAAGGACCAGAACATCGCCGTCGTCGGCGGCGGTGACTCCGCCATGGAGGAGGCCCTGTTCCTGACCAAGTTCGCCGACCGGGTCACGGTCATCCACCGCCGAGACTCGTTGCGTGCCTCCAAGATCATGGCCGACCGCGCGCTGGAGCACCCCAAGATCACCTTCCGATGGAACTCTGCTGTGATCTCCCTGGACGGGGAGGACAAGCTCAAGACCGTCCACCTGAAGGATCTGGTCACCGGCGAGGAGTCCTCGTTGGAGGTCACCGGCCTGTTCGTCGCCATCGGCAACGACCCGCGCACCGACCTGGTCAAGGACCAGGTCGAGCTCACCGATGAGGGAACCATCCGCATCGAGCACCCGAGCTCCCGCACGTCCATCCCCGGTGTCTTCGCCGCCGGTGATGTCACCGACTCCACCTACCGTCAGGCCATCACGGCGGCTGGCTCCGGCTGCATCGCCGCCCAGGATGTGGAGCACTACCTGGCTGATCTCCAGGACGCCGAATCTGCGGGCGTCGTCCCGGATCCGGCCCAGGAGACCGTCGCCCACTGACCACGCCACACCGGCATCAGCACCCCATCTCCACAGGAGGAACCATGAGCACCATCAACGTCACCGATCAGGACTTCCAGGAGAAGGTCCTGAACTCGGACAAGCCCGTCCTGGTCGATTTCTGGGCCGAGTGGTGCGGCCCCTGCCGCATGCTGGGACCTGTCCTGGAGAAGATGTCCGAGGAGCACGCCGAGAAGATCACCGTGGCCAAGCTGAATGTGGATGACAATCCTCAGACCGCCTCCACCTACGGCATCACCAGCATCCCCGCCGTCCTGGTGTTCCAGGGCGGAGAGAAGGTCGCCACCTCCATCGGCGCGAAGCCACAGCAGGCCCTGGAGTCCGAATTCGCCCAGTACCTGGCCTGATCATCTGATCCAGACCAGGATCTCCACAGCAGAAGGGACCGCTCTCCGGAGCGGTCCCTTCTCTGCGTGGTCTGAGGTCAGTCCTGGCTGTCTCGGCTCGAGGGCTGGATCAGCCCCATGATCCTGTGCAGATCCTCCACCGAGGCGAAGTCGATGGCGATCTTGCCCTTCCGTGCACCGAGCGTGATCTTGACCGTGGTGTCCAATTCGTCCGTCAAGGAGTTCGCCCAGTAGTCCAGACGCTCATGCCGCTGAGTGGACCGAGCACGCTGAGGGGTCTTCGGCTGACGGAGGCCACTCTCCATCGCCACCATCTCCTCCGTGGCACGGACCGAGAGCCCTTCAGACACGATCTTCTGGGCCAGACGTTCCATCTCTGCCGGGTCGGTCAGGGACAGCAGTGCCCGAGCGTGCCCCGCAGACAGGACTCCAGACGCAACCCTGCGCTGGACCAAGGGGGGCAGCTTCATCAGGCGCAGAGTGTTGGAGATCTGCGGCCGAGAACGACCGATGCGGGCAGAGAGCTCATCCTGCGTGCAGTCGAAATCCTCCAACAGCTGTTGGTAGGCGGCTGCCTCTTCCAGGGGATTGAGCTGGCTGCGGTGAAGGTTCTCCAGGAGCGCATCTCGCAACAGATCCTCATCCGAGGTGTGCCGGATGATCGCCGGAATCTCCTGAAGGCCGGCCTTCTGGGAGGCCCGCCAACGGCGCTCGCCCATGACCAGTTCGTAAGGGTTATCTCCTGGGACAGGTCTGACGACGACAGGCTGAAGTACGCCGACCTCCCTGATGGAGGCGACCAGCTCATCCATGTCGTCCTCGTCGAAGACCTCGCGTGGCTGTCGCGGATTCGGATGAATGTCGCCGACCGGGAGAGAGCGGAGCTCCGAACCATCCGGTAGAACCCCGCCCTGACCCGATCCATCAGTGTCTCTGCTCGTTGACGACGTCGCGTCCTCGTCAACATCAACCTTTTCAGGGTTCCTGTTCGTCTTGCGGCCCCCGGAGAGCAGGGCGTCCGCGGCCGCAGAGGTCCTGTTCCGGGGGATGCTGATGTCGGGAACTGATCGCCGTCCTCTGGACTTGGTCCCTTCGGCAGCTGTGGTCCGTTGCTGTCCACTTCGGGAATCGCCATCAACCCGCTCCGGGAAGAACACGTCCACCGGCCGTCTCGTTTCACGTGGAACATTCGTTGCTCCCGACTGGCCCTGCTTCAAGTATCGCGAAGCGACCTCATGCACCTCCGCTTGAGTGGACCCCTCAGGCGCTCCTGGATGCTCGTCTACTGCCTCGACCTGCTCCTCAACGTGCTCGGGCGTCGGGTCAGCAGGAGAGGTCTCCGGAGTATGCTTCGTGCCGCCGGCGTCACTCGTGTCAGCGTCCTCGAGAGGCGGGGTCGCTTCCTCTGTGTTCTGGATGAGGGCACTGAGGCCACGCCCCAAGCCACGACGATTCTTCTTCACGGACACAGATGCTCCTCTTTCGATCAACGACTGTTCCAGTCTACGTCTGTTTCACGTGAAACTGCACCCATTGAAACGGAGTGACAGTGTTATTCGGTTGAGGAAAGGAACTAGCACTGATCACTTCTGGACTTCGTCGACGACGTAGTATCCGTGATTGTTCTTCCTCGCAGCAGGCAGGCAGTCTGGGCTCGAAACAGCTGACCTTGTCGGTCTCCATCCCTCATCCAGCACCTTGGATGCTGTCAGAGCATTCGTACTCATGGTGAGAATGTTTCACGTGGAACGGGTGGGAGCTGGACCGGCGACGGAGAGGCGACTGACAACTGAGTCAACACTCCACTGCTTCCTGCGCACAGTTCGTCGACCGTTCTCCGCAACGCCCAGAGGCTCTGAACGAACTCATCTGCTGCCCCTACGCACACATCGCCATATTCGGCGGTTTCACGTGAAGCACGCTCACGTCACTCCGAACTCCTGTCAGGCGGTCGACAGATCTCCTCCTCCACTATCAGGCGCGCATTCGGAGGTGAGGGGACATCCCTGATGCAGTGCGCCAGAACAATGGCGTCGTGTGGCGGACGCGAGCACCGTTTCACGTGAAACTGAACGAGACATGGAGTGTCAAGGGATGTACTTCAGCACTAGCGGGTGGCTCCTCATGTTGGAGAGCTGTTCGAACACGAGGCATCACGCGCAATCAGTGTCATGCGTAAGGTGACGACCAGGGTCATGGCAATGTACGACGTTGTGAAGCTTTGGCCTGACCGTTTCACGTGAAACCCTATCGTCAGTCCTCGTGAGAGACAGCAGGACCCTAGAGTACCGTGTGCCCCTGGCCTCACAAGGTCGTCAAGGCTGCCCTCTCCAACCATCCGCTCGTTCGAATGGGCTGATCACCCCAGATGCCTTCCCCCATCGCCGGGCAAGCACGGACTACGCTGCCGATGTGAGAACCGCCTGAAGCCGGCAGTGCTGTGGTCGTCTGTTTCACGTGAAACGGAGCACCAATCCATACGTTGGTCTCAGACCCATAGGCCCTGAAGAACCCTTGACAAGGACACTGCGGTATCGCGTTTCACGTGAAACCCTGCGCCATAACTCGACGAGATCAGACCGCGGGCGGCCGTTCCACGTGAAACCGAGAGATCGGCGGAACTCCGGATGAGGTGACATCCATCGGCAGACCGTTGCTGTACAACCACAGTCTCCGGAGAACGCCTACCGGCAGGCAACAGGGAGGTGCTTCGCCCAGTGGAAAGCCGCCTGCCCGGAGAGGAACCTGGCCACGTGGATGACAAGACCGCGATCCGCCACCCACCGAGCCGCCCCCACCCCGTAGCCGACGAGGACTTCACAGCTGCCCTGCCGACATACGGGCATGCCGTCACTGCGGACGTGCGACGCGCTCACCAAGATCCAGCGTTGTGGAATCGGCCACGAGACCCGACGAGGTCTGCAACGGCTCCAGGGTCGATCCATTCAGCACAGCGCCTGAATGATGGAGACACCCAGAATCCGTTGATCTGAGCCCGCGGAAGGCCCGGATCAACGACCGGCCGCGGCGCCCTTCTCGGCAATCTCAGCAGCGGCTTCGCGGTAGGAGAGAGCGCCTGCCGACTGAGGATCATAGGTCAGCACGGTCTGCTGGAAACTGGGGGCCTCGGAGATACGGATGTTCCGGGGGATGACAGCTGAGAGGACCTGGTCGGGGAAGTGCTCCCGGACCTCGTCGGCGACCTGAGATGCCAGGTTGGTACGCCCGTCGTACATCGTCAACAGAATGGTTGACACCTCAAGTGAAGAGTTGAGGTGCTTCTGGATCATGGTGATGTTCTTGAGCAGCTGAGACAGACCCTCGAGGGCGTAGTACTCAGTCTGAATGGGAATCAGGACCTCACCGGCGGCAACGAACGCGTTCACCGTCAGCAACCCCAGACTCGGGGGACAGTCGATGAAGACATAGTCGATCCGCGGCATCCCCTGCTTCTCGCGGTGAGCGAAGTACTCCTTCAACGCCCTGGACAGCCGCTGCTCACGAGCCACCAAGGACACCAGCTCGATCTCCGCCCCGGCCAGATCGATGGTGGCCGGTGCCACCACCAGCCCCTCCACATCAGGGCAGTCCTGCACGACCTCCGCCAGGGGGAGCTCATCGATCAACACGTCGTAGATGCTGTCCACCTCAGAGCTGTGCGGGATGGCCAGAGCAGTGGAGGCGTTGCCCTGAGGGTCGATGTCCACCACCAGCACGTTCATCCCAGCACGGGCGAGCGCTGCGGAGAGGTTCACCGTGGTCGTGGTCTTGCCGACACCACCCTTCTGATTCGACACCGTGATGATGCGGGTCGATGAAGGATGGGGAAGCCTCTTGCCGCGCAGCTTCTCGCGTCGACGATTCTCCTGAGCCAGCTCACGAGCCAGCGGGGTGCTGGCGTTCACCGACACTCCACCGAACTCACCGGTCTCAGCCGTCGGCGTGGTGCCCGAGTCATGCTCCACAGGACAGATCCTCCCTATGTCGGATCACCACCAGCAGTCTGCTGGTGGTGTTCGGCAGCCTCTTCAGACTACTGGGTCAGTCAGCTGTATCAGTGCGGCGGTCAGCGGTGCGCTCAGCGACGACGGATGGGCGCGCGCACGACCGTGGTCGGCTCATCCAACAGGTCTTCACCGACGATCTCGACCGTCGGCGTGGTCATCCGGAACTTCTTCAGGACCTTGGCTGCCGCAGTGATCTCCTCAGCGGCCGAGCGGCCCTTGATGGCGATCAGCTCACCCTCACCCTTGACCAGGGGCACTGTCAGGGGGATCAGCGTCTTCAACGCGGAGACAGCGCGGGCCGTCACCACATCGACATCCAGGTTCTCAGAGACCTGCTCGGACCGGCCACGGATCACGTCCACCTTGTCCAGCTCCAGGTCCTCCACCACCATGTCCAGCCACGCGACCCGTCGCTCGAGCGGTTCGATGAGGATGAAGGTGCAGTCAGGACGGGCCAAGGCCAGAGCGAGACCGGGCAGCCCTGCCCCGGAGCCGACGTCGGCCACAAGAGCTCCCTCCGGCAGCAGATCTCCGACCACGGCACAGTTGAGCACGTGCCGTTCCCAGAGACGCGGGACCTCGCGGGGACCCAACAGCCCCCACTCGATGCCGGTGGTGGCCAGATGCTCCACGAACCGCTCAGCCAGCGGCAGACGATCACCGAAGATCGTCTCAGCTGCCTTCCGCGTCTCTCCGGTCAGCGCAGGAATCTCCACCGGGCGTGCGCTGTCCACCGAGGGGATCCCCTCGCGGGGTTCGGCGTTGGCCTCAGTCACCGGACGTGACCACCACATGCCGGCGGGCGCCCTCGCCCTCGGACTCGCTGACCAGGCCGGCATCGCCCACGACGTCGTGCACCAGCTTGCGCTCATAGGCACCCATCGGCTCAAGGTGCACGGCTGCCTCGCCGTCGCGCACGCGCTGGACGGCCTCCTGCGCCAACTTCTCCAGCCGCCCGGCACGCTCGGCTCGGCGACCGGCGATGTCCAGCACCAGTCGTGACCGGTTGCCCGTAGAGGCCAGCACGGCCAGGCGAGTCAGTTCCTGCAGGGCATCCAGACCCTTGCCGTCGGCGCCGCTGAGCTCGCGCAGCCGGTCGTCACCCTCCTCGGCGACCACCGAGACATAGGTGCGACCATTGCGCACCTCGATGTCGATGTCACCGTCCAGATCGGCGATGTCCAACAGCTCCTCGACGTAGTCGGCGGCGATGTCGCCCTCTTCCTCGAGCCGGCTGGAAGCCTGGCTGTCCGCGGAGTCCGCGGCCGTCGTCGTGGTCTGTTCCTCGAGCCCTGCTGACGGGGCGCCGGCCTGCTCGACCTCAGGGGTGGGATCTGACTGCTCGGTCACTTCTTTCTCCTGTTCTTGCGCGCCGGCTGCTGACGCTGGCCCTGCTGACGCTGAGCCTTCAGTTCCGCCTTCGCGGCGGCCTCCTCGGCCTCCTGTGCGGCCTTGCCGATGGGCGGGAGTCCCTTGGCGGCACGGCGCTCGTTCAGCTCACGCTCAGCCTGCGAACCCGGGGTGGGGTTGTTGCGGATGATCCAGGTCTGCTGCCCCACGGCCCAGAAGTTGGTGGCGGTCCAGTAGACCAGCACGCCGATCGGGAAGTTGATGCCGCCGATGCCGAAGACCAGGGGCAGCACGTAGAGCATCATCTTCTGCGACTGGGCGAACGGTCCGGTCATCGCGGCCTCGGACATGTTCTTGCTCATCAGCATCTTCTGCATGTAGAACATCGAGGCTGTCATGAGCAGGATCATCACCACGGAGACGATCAGCACGTTCACGTTGAGGTTGTCCCCGGTGGAGCCCAGGAACGTGTCCGACATCTTGGCGCCGAACAGCTCGGAGTTCTCGAAGGAGCGCACCTGGTCCGCGCTCAGCGCAGAGATCCCCTCGTTGCGCTCGGCCGCACCCTTGGCACCGATGAGCACCTGGTACAGCGCGAAGAAGAACGGCATCTGCACGAGCATCGGCAGACAGGCGGAGAACGGGCTGGTGCCGTGCTGCTTGAACAGCGCCTGCTGCTCCATGGCCATGGCCTGACGGGAGAGCTGGTCCTTCTTGCCCTTGTACTTGGCCTGCAGCTTCTGGATCTCCGGTTGCAGGGCCTGCATGGCGCGCTGGGCCTTGATCTGCTTGACGAAGACCGGGATCAGCAGGGTGCGGATCAGCACCACCAGCAGGATGATCGCCAGGGTCCAGGTCCAGCCGGACTCCGGCGGCATGCCGATCCAGTCCAGGAGCGTGTGGAAGGCACCCAAGACCCAGGACACCGCCATCTTGAACGGCCACAGGATGATGTCGAAGAAGTTCATGGTCTCCTACTGCTCCTCCGGCAGGTCCGGGGGAATCGGGGGGTGGTTGAGTTCAATGATCCTGGGGTGTCGACCCTCGGGCCAAATCCTCCGCCCGGGCGGCACTGGATCCACACCGCCGTCGGTCCAGGGGTGGCATCGTCCGAGTCGGCGAGCGGCCAGCCAGCTGCCCCGCACCGCCCCGTGCACCTGCACCGCCTCGAGCGCGTAGGCCGAGCAGGACGGGAAGAACCGACACACCTGACCGTACAGGGGGGAGATGAGGGTCCGATAGGAGACGAGCGCCCCGCCCAGCAGGGCCGAGGGCAGTGCCCGCACCGGCCCCCAGATCTGCGGGTCCGGCAGGGTGGTGAACGGGTTCTCCGTGGGATGCGGTGTCCGTCCCGGGTCTGTGCTGGTCACCGACATCCTCCGGTGGCCGAGGAGGTCGCCCCAGCTCCGTCGGCCTTCTTCAGAGCGGAGCGGATCCCGGAGGTGACCTCCGCGTGGAGTGTGGCCCAGTCGGCCTCTCCCGACGGCGGCAGGGCGCGGATGACCACCTGCGCACCTGAGTGCCCCTTCAGTGGGCCGGCGAACACCTCTGCCACCGCTGAGCGCAGACGCCGCTTGACCCTGTTCCGGGTGACGGCGTTGCCGACAGCCTTGGAGACGATGAATCCGGCCTTGAGCCCTTCGTCGGTCAGATGTGCAGACACGACAACGTTCCGGCGCCCTGCTCGGGCGCCGGAACGCAGTGTCTCGGAGAACTCCGCTGGGGTGCGGACCCGATTCTTCCGGGGCAGCACGCCGATGATGTCCTGTCTGCTGACTGGTCCGTCCGGCTCAGGTCCGCTCAGGCGGAGAGCTCGGTACGGCCCTTGCCACGGCGGGCGGCCATGATGGCGCGGCCGGCGCGGGTGCGCATGCGTGCGCGGAAACCGTGCTTCTTGGCCCGGCGGCGGTTATTCGGCTGAAAGGTCCGCTTGCTCACTTTGATCTCTCCACAACGTGTGTATCGCGCCGGCACCGTGATGACCGGCCCGTGATGTGGGCCGTCTCCGTGGGTGTCACCGACCGAATGGGGAAGGGTCGGCGGCGCTCTGGCAGGAACCCCCCGGGGTGCAGGCATGCCACATCGACCCAGGGGACTGACCAATCTTACGGAGGCGCCGGGAAGAGCGTCAAATCCCTGAGGGCCTTCCCGGGTTGTCCACGGTTATCCACCGCCTGTGAATAACACTGTGGATTAAGGCTAGACTCGGCTTCCCAGGCGGATTCGCCTGGATCTCGAGGCCTGATCCAGCCACGGGTCCGATGCGATCGGCTGTCCCCGGGTTCTCGATTGTCCACATGTACTCGCGCCGGAAGGACACCCGTGGTCGACGACGAGGAAGTCAGCAGCTCCTGGCGGAAGGTCGTGCTGACCCTGGACGAGGACGACCACGTCAGTCCACGTCAGATGGGCCACGTCCGGTTGGCTCAGCCGCTGGGCCTGCTGGGCTCCACGCTGCTGCTGGCCGTCCCCACGGAGCTGACCCGCGACGTCCTGGAGACCCAGCTGCGCGATCAGCTCGCCCGGGCCGTCCAGCACGTCTTCCGCGCCACCATCAGCTGTGGCTTCTCGATCGACCCGTCGTTGAAGTCCTCCGAAGACGAGGTCCCCCCGCGGCCCGTCCCGCCCGTCCCCCAGCTCTCCGACGAGCCGTTCCGTGATCGATCACCGCTGCGGGTCGAGGACTCCGAGGAGTCCTTCACCCCGTCTCGGAGCTCCCTGTCCGCCCCGGCGCGCGGCGCACAGTCCACCCCGGCACCCTCGCCTCCCTCGACCTCGGATGAGACCAGCCGGCTGAACCCGCGCTACCACTTCGAGACCTTCGTGATCGGCTCGTCGAACCGCTTCGCCCATGCCGCGGCCAACGCGGTGGCCGAGGCACCGGCCAAGGCCTACAACCCCCTGTTCATCTACGGGGAGTCCGGACTGGGCAAGACCCACCTGCTGCACGCGATCGGTCACTATGCCCGCGACCTGTACCCCGGGCTGCGGGTGCGGTACGTGAACTCCGAGGAGTTCACCAACGACTTCATCAACTCGATCCGTCACGACGAGGGTGCCAGCTTCAAGCACATCTACCGGAATGTGGACATCCTGCTGATCGATGACATCCAGTTCCTCGCGGACAAGGAAGCCACCGTGGAGGAGTTCTTCCACACCTTCAATGCGCTGTACAACAACAGCAAACAGGTGGTCATCACCTCGGATCTGCCTCCCAAGCAGCTCTCCGGCTTCGAGGAACGACTGCGTTCTCGCTTCGAGTGGGGCCTGATCACCGACATCCAGCCGCCGGACCTGGAGACGCGCATCGCGATCCTGCGCAAGAAGGCCGAGGCCGAAGGGCTCGTGGCCCCGCCTGAAGTCCTGGAGTACATCGGCTCGCACATCTCCACGAACATCCGTGAACTGGAGGGCGCGCTGATCCGCGTCACGGCGTTCGCCTCGCTGAACAAGCAGGAGGTGGACATCCAGCTGGCCGAGCACGTGCTCAAGGATCTGATCACCGACGACGGCGCCCACGAGATCACCGCGGCCACGATCCTGAATGAGACCACGGCGTACTTCAACCTGACCATGGAGGAGCTGGCCAGCAAGTCACGCACCCGAACGCTGGTCACCGCGCGACAGATCGCCATGTACCTGCTGCGTGAGCTCACCGAGATGTCCCTGCCCAAGATCGGTGCCGAACTGGGCGGGCGCGACCACACCACCGTCATCCACGCCGATCGCAAGATCCGTGAACTGATGGCCGAGCGTCGCACGATCTACAACCAGGTCACCGAACTCACGAACAAGATCAAGAAAGCCCAAGCCGGAGGACGCTGACCTCGCGGCCCCACCCGGGTCCGCGGGAGAGCTCCCGTGTGGACGGATGGCATTCGTCCACACTGTCCACCGCGACGTGCAGCTGGGTTCTCCACAGCACGATCACTGTGTCTCCGGAGGTCGTCATCCCCTCTGTCCACAGCATTGCCCACATATCCACAAACTGTGGACGATCACCCGAGAGACGGAACCCACACCTGTGGACAGAGCTGTGGATCGTTAAGTGGATCGAGGGGCACTTACTCTGGAGAACCCCTCCAGACCTGGTGACAGACCACATGGATGTGATTCCACTTCTCCCCACCAGCCCCACACTGCCGACGAACGTCGTCCACCTCAGGATCCACAGGATGAACAGCCTGCACCCGCCGATCCAGGCACTTGTCCACAGTTTCCACAGCAGTTATTAACACTACTGACCCCTGTTAAATGACATCTCCCGAGAACAATGAGCTCCTCCTGTCCTCGGTTCCTCCGCCCACCGTCGCTCCCATCCACACCCGGACAGCGAGTGCTCCACGACACGGTAAGCTGACACAGCACTCGACCGTCACAGGATTCTGGGCTCTCGTGTGGTACATGGTGACGAGCTCACCGGACACCTGCACAGCAGACCTGCCTGTCCTCGGCCGGGGCACCATTGAGTACCCGACCGGGCCCGAGCAGTCCTGCGAAAGGCGGATCCATCCGTGAAGTTCACCGTTGAGCGCGACATCCTGACGGACGCCGTCTCCTGGGCCGCACGATCTCTGTCCCCTCGCCCGCCGGTGCCGGTCCTGTCCGGACTGCTGATCACCGCCGAAGACGGACTGGTCTCGATCGCCAGCTTCGACTACGAGACCTCTGCGCAGCTCGAGATCGAGGCCGACATCGAGGAGACAGGCCGCATCCTGGTCTCCGGTCGACTGCTCAATGACATCGTCCGCTCCCTGCCGGCCGCACCGGTGACCGTGGAGACCGACGGATCCAAGGTGGTGCTGACCTGCCGCAGCTCCCGGTTCTCCCTGGCCACCATGCCGGTGGACGAGTACCCCTCCCTGCCGCAGATGCCCGACTCTGCTGGCACGATCCACGGAGATGCCTTCGCCGACGCGGTCGCTCAGGTGACCGTGGCCGCCTCCAAGGACGACACCCTCCCGATCCTGACCGCCGTGAAGGTGGAGATCGAGGGAGATCGCATCACCCTGCTCGCCACGGATCGCTACCGGCTGGCCATGAAGGAACTGACCTGGCAGCCGGCCGACCCCTCGATCTCCCAGTCCCTGCTGGTCAAGTCCCGCACCCTGACCGAGGTGGCCAAGTCCCTGGCCGGTGGCGGAGACCTGCAACTGCGCCTAGCCGAAGGATCCGATCTCGTCGGCTTCTCCTCCGGCGGACGCCGCACGACGAGCCTGCTGGTGGACGGGGACTACCCCAAGATCCGCGCCCTGTTCCCGGAGAGCAGCCCGATCCACGCCGCCGTGCAGACCGCACCGCTGGTGGAGGCCGTCAAGCGTGTGGCCCTGGTGGCCGAACGCAACACAGCCGTGCGCATGGTCTTCACCGACGGCCAGGTCACCCTGGACGCCGGTGCCGGGGACGACGCCTCGGCCAACGAGACCCTGGATGCACAGCTCGAGGGCGAGGACATCACCGTGGCCTTCAACCCCTCCTACCTCAGCGAGGGTCTGAACGTGATCGACACACCTTTCGTGCGGTTCTCCTTCACCACTCCGCCCAAGCCGGCCCTGATGACCGCCCAGCAGGACCTGGAGTCCGAGGAGCAGGACGACTACCGGTACCTGGTCATGCCGGTCCGCCTGACGCACTGAGACGGGCGGCCGCACCTCGGTGTACCTCTCGCATCTGTCCCTGACGGACTACCGTTCCTACGCTCAGCTCGAGCTGCCGTTGGAGCCGGGTCCCACCGTCCTGGTCGGCTCCAACGGCGTCGGAAAGACGAACATCGCCGAAGCCGTGGGATACCTGGCCTTCCAGGACTCCCACCGGGTGTCCCAGGACTCAGCGCTCGTGCGCTTCGGTGCCCACCAGGCCAGAGTACGCGGGCGGATCCACCGCGGAGACCGAGCGGTCTCCGTGGAGCTGGAGATCAACCCGGGCAAGTCGAACCGGGCCGTGATCAACCGGGGTTCCCCTCAGCGGGCGCGGGAGGCACTGGGCCTGCTGCGGTGTGTCATCTTCGCCCCCGAGGACCTGCACCTGGTCACCGGGGACCCCTCCGGCCGGCGGCGATTCCTGGACGAGCTGATGGTCCAGCTCCGGCCCGCGTTGGGGGGAGCCCGGTCCGACTACGACCGCGTGCTCCGGCAACGCAATGCGCTGCTGAAGAACGCCCGGCAGTCCCGGTCCTGGACCGAAGAGCACGAATACACCCTGGCGGTGTGGGATGAGCATCTCTCCCGAGCCGGGGCGCGGCTGCTCAACGGCCGACTTCACGTGCTGCAGCTGCTGGCCGAACCGCTCACCCAGGCCTACCGTGCCCTGACGGACGGCTCCAAGGACGCTGGTTACACCTACGAGTCCACCGTCCCCGAGGCCGCGGGTCGGCACAGCTCCGTGCCGGACGAGCAGCAGCTCTATGAGGCGCTGCTGCGCCAGCTGACCGAGGGACGCAAGGCTGAGCGCGACCGTGGCCTGACCCTGTCCGGGCCGCACCGGGACGAGCTGATCCTGGAGCTCGGACCGGCGCCGGCCAAGGGATTCGCCTCTCACGGTGAGACCTGGTCCTTGGCTCTGGCATTGAAACTGGCCAGCTACCAGGTGATGGTCCAGGACGATCCGGATCCGGACGCCCGCCCCGTGCTGATCCTGGACGACGTCTTCGCCGAGCTGGACTCCCAGCGGCGCTCCCGCCTGGCCTCCCTGGTGGACGGGGCCGAACAGCTGCTGGTGACCGCTGCCGTGGCGGAGGACATCCCCCAGGAACTGGCCGGGAACCGGATCGGGGTGCGGCTGACGGAGGACGGCAGCCTGGTCACCCTCGCTTACCCGGCACATGACGCCGAGCGGGCAGCTCCAGAAGAGCGTCCCGACGACGGCGAGGCACCTCAGTGAGCAGCGCCCCGCAGCGTGGGCGCCGGACGGAGACCGGCCCCGCCGACGACCGAGACCGTCCCGCCGACCCGGCAGACACGGCCGAGGACGTGCAGCCCGATGCCGCCCTGGTGGCGCTGAACCGGGTCCGTCAGGCTGCGGTCAGCCGAGGAGAGGTGCGCCAGCGGCCCGGACGGGGGCTGCTGCCGGGCACCGGTCGATCGGCCGCCCGTGACGGTGAGGGCGGGACCGGGAGAGCCGGTGCCGGGACTGCACGCGGCCGTCGTCGTGGGGGCACCGCCTGGCTGGGCGATGCGCGGGATCCGCGCATGCTCGGCGACGTCTTCGGCAACCTGGTGGCGGACCGGGGCTGGTCCTCACCGGTGGCCGTGGGATCTGTCCTCTCGCGATGGAGCGAACTGGTGGGAGCGGACATCGCCCTGCACTGCCGGCCGGAGAGCTTCGAGAACACCGTGGTGGTGGTGCGCTGTGACTCCACGGCCTGGGCCACCCAGCTCAAGCTGCTCACCCCGGTCCTGCTGGGCCGGTTCGAAGAGGCACTGGGTCCGGGGATCGTCACGCGACTGCAGATCCACGGCCCGGCTGCACCGTCCTGGCGCAAGGGTCCGCGCGTGGTCAAGGGCCGCGGACCGCGGGACACCTACGGATGAGACGCGGAGCCGTCAGACGCCGTTCTGAGGCCTCTGGACCCCAGGAGGCGGATCGGGGTCCAGATCAGGGTGCCCTGGTGCGCGGGATCTGCGATTCTGTCCCGCTCATGGCATGTTCTGCCCACAGCGTCCCTCAGAATCCCGCGAGATCGGCGCGGCTGGCGTAGAATGTGAAGGAACTGTGCCGCAGGCTTCGGCGCGCCCACTGCGGCGTCCCCTCTCCTGCGGTCCTGCCCGTCCGTCTGTCCCGAGGCCGCCCACCGGCGCGCACGGGAGGACATCGACCTGAGGAGCCGTACCGCACGTGGCCGAAGAGCAAGCCGCAGAGAACAACGGCACTGGACCGACCGATCCGATCGACGCGGCGCCGACCGAGTCCACGGATCCCGCCGCAGCCGGTGCCCCGCAGGCTCCGGAGAAGCCCTCGACCCGGGTCGAGCACGCCTACGGTGCTGATGACATCACCGTGCTGGAGGGCCTGGAGGCCGTGCGCAAGCGGCCGGGCATGTACATCGGCTCCACCGGGCCGCGCGGACTGCACCACCTGGTGTACGAGGTCGTGGACAACTCCGTGGACGAGGCCCTGGCCGGGTACTGCGACACCATCCACGTGACCCTGCAGGCCGACGGCGGCGTGCGCGTGGAGGACAATGGCCGCGGCATCCCCGTGGACATGCACCCCACGGAGGGCAAGCCCACCGTCGAGGTGGTCATGACCATCCTGCACGCCGGCGGCAAGTTCGGCGGGGGCGGCTACGCCGTCTCCGGCGGTCTGCACGGCGTGGGCATCTCCGTGGTCAACGCCCTCTCCTCCCGTGTGGAGACCGAGATCCGGCGCCAGGGCCACGTGTGGCGGATGAGCTTCGCCCACGGCGGTGTGCCCCAGACCGAACTGGTCAAGGGCGAGGAGACCGACCGCACCGGGACCACTCAGACGTTCTATCCCGATGCCGGGATCTTCGAGTCCACCGAGTTCGACTTCGAGACCCTGCGTGCCCGCTTCCAGCAGATGGCCTTCCTCAACAAGGGCCTGCGCATCACCCTCACCGATGAGCGTTCCCTCGAGAACAACGAGGTGCAGGAGGATGAGATCGCCGGGGGCGAGGCCTCCGGCGCGAAGGAAGCGGAGGGCGAGGGCGCCGTCGTCGGGAATCTGGTGGAGGTGGCCGAGGACGGCGAGCAGCTGGTGTCCACCGGTGGCGCCAACCCAGCGGAGCTGCAGGCCGCCGAGGGGACCAGCAAGAAGCGGATGGTCGACTACTGCTACCAGAACGGCCTGCTGGACTACGTCAAGCACCTGAACTCCGGCAAGAAGGTGGAGATGGTCCATGAGGACGTCATCTCCTTCGAGTCCGAGGACACCGACCGCAAGATGGCCGCCGAGGTGGCCATGCAGTGGACCACCGCATACTCCGAGTCGGTGCACACCTACGCCAACACCATCAACACCCACGAGGGCGGCACCCACGAAGAGGGATTCCGCGCGGCCATGACCAGCCTCATCAACCGCTATGCGCGCGAGAAGGAGATCCTCAAGGCCAAGGACGAGAACCTCTCCGGCGACGACATCCGCGAGGGCCTGACCGCGGTGATCTCGGTCAAGCTCTCCGAGCCGCAGTTCGAGGGACAGACCAAGACCAAGCTGGGCAACTCCGAGGCCCGCGGGTTCGTGCAGAAGATCGTCACCGATCAGCTCGGCGACTGGCTTGAGCGCAACCCCGGCCCGGCCAAGGACGTCATCCGCAAGGCCATCATGGCTGCGCACGCCCGCATGGCCGCTCGCAAGGCCCGGGACAACGCCCGCCGCAAGTCCCCGCTGGAGTCCTTCGGCATGCCCGGCAAGCTCGCGGACTGCTCGTCCAAGGACCCCTCGCGCTGCGAGGTCTACATCGTGGAGGGTGACTCCGCGGGCGGCTCGGCCAAGCAGGGCCGCAACCCCGAGACCCAGGCCATCCTGCCCCTGCGCGGCAAGATCCTGAACGTGGAGCGGGCGCGCCTGGACCGGGCGCTGTCCAACATGGAGATCCAGTCCATGATCACCGCGTTCGGCACGGGCATCGGCGAGGAGTTCGACATCGCCAAACTGCGGTACCACAAGATCGTGCTGATGGCCGACGCCGATGTGGACGGCCAGCACATCACCACGCTGCTGCTCACGGTGCTCTTCCGCTACATGCGCCCGCTGATCGAACACGGACACGTGTTCCTGGCCCAGCCCCCGCTGTACCGCATCAAGTGGTCCAACGCCCCGCACGACTACGTCTTCTCCGACACCGAGCGGGATGAGGCGATCGCCGCGGGCCAGGCCAAGGGCTGGCGCTACCCCAAGGACAACGGCGTGCAGCGCTACAAGGGCCTGGGCGAGATGAACTACCAGGAGCTGTGGGACACCACCATGGATCCCGAGCACCGCACCCTGCTGCAGGTCTCCATGGACGATGCCGCCGCCGCAGACGAGGTGTTCTCCATGCTCATGGGCGAGGACGTGGAGTCGCGCCGCTCGTTCATCCAGCAGAACGCCAAGGACATCCGCTTCCTGGACATCTGACCCACCCCCCGTCACCCGTGCACCACACCGTGCCATCACCGGTGCACGCACCCTGCACCACTGAGACGATCCGAGGACACCGCGCGTGAGCGACCAGACCCCCGAGAACCCCGAGAACACTGAGGCCCAGAACTCTCAGCCTGAGAATCCTGAGAGCTCAGAGACGACGCCGACCCCCGAGACCGAGGCCGTCGAGGGCGTCGTCGTCTCACCGCTGGATCCGGGGGACAAGGTCGAGATGGTCGACCTGCAGACCGAGATGAAGCGGTCCTACCTGGACTACGCCATGGCGGTCATCGTCGGACGAGCCCTGCCGGATGTGCGCGACGGCCTCAAGCCCGTGCACCGCCGCGTGCTCTACGGCATGTTCGACGGCGGCTACCGTCCGGACCGCTCCTTCAACAAGTCCGCCCGTGTGGTGGGCGAGGTGATGGGCAACTACCACCCGCACGGTGACTCGGCCATCTACGACGCCCTGGTCCGTCTGATCCAGGACTGGGTGATGCGCTATCCGCTGGCCTTGGGACAGGGCAACTTCGGCTCGCCAGGCAACGACGGTGCCGCCGCCCAGCGTTACACCGAGACCAAGATGGCTTCGCTGGCCATGGAGATGGTCCGGGACATCGACGAGGACACGGTCGACTTCCAGGACAACTATGACGGCAAGCAGCAGGAGCCCACCGTGCTGCCGGCCCGGTTCCCGAACCTGCTGGTCAACGGCTCCTCCGGCATCGCCGTGGGCATGGCCACCAACATCCCTCCGCACAACCTGTGTGAGGTCGCCGACGGTGTCCAGTGGTACCTGCAGAACCCCGAGGCCACGCGTGAGGAGCTGCTCGAGGCCCTGCTGCAGCGGGTGAAGGGCCCTGACTTCCCCTCCGGCGCCCAGATCCTGGGCCGCAAGGGGATCGACGAGGCCTACCGGACCGGCCGCGGCTCGATCACGATGCGCGCTGTGGTCAACGTGGAGGAGCTGCAGGGCCGGACCTGCCTGGTCGTCACCGAGCTTCCCTATATGGCCAACCCGGACAACCTGGCCGCCAAGATCGCCGAGATGGTCCGCGACGGCAAGATCTCCGGGATCGCCGACATGCGTGACGAGACCTCCGGCCGCACGGGCCAGCGCCTGGTGATCGTGCTCAAGCGCGACGCCGTGGCCAAGGTGGTGCTGAACAACCTCTACAAGCACACCCAGCTGCAGGAGAACTTCTCCGCCAACATGCTGGCCCTGGTGGACGGTGTGCCTCGGACCCTGTCCTTGGACGGCTTCATCCACCACTGGGTGATGCATCAGATCGACGTGATCGTGCGCCGGACCGAGTTCCGCAAGCGCAAGGCCGAGGAGCGAGCCCACATCCTGCTGGGTCTGCTCAAGGCCCTGGACATGCTCGACGAGGTCATCGCCACGATCCGCGCCTCCTCCAGCGCCGAGACCGCGCGCGAGGCCCTGAAGACACTCCTGGACATCGACGATGACCAGGCCCGGGCCATCCTGAACATGCAGCTGCGTCATCTGGCCGCCCTGGAGCGTCAGGCCATCCAGGACGAGTACGACGAGCTGCAGAAGCGCATCGCCGAGTACAACGAGATCCTGGCCTCCCCCATCCGCCAGCGTGAGGTCATCTCCGAGGAGCTGCGCGAGATCGTGGAGAAGCACGGCGACGATCGGCGCACGGAGATCCTCTACGGCTACGACGGCGACATGTCGATCGAGGACCTGATCCCCGAAGAGGAGATGGTGGTCACCATCACCCGCGGCGGCTACGTCAAGCGCACCCGGATCGACAACTACCGGGCTCAGAACCGCGGCGGCAAGGGAGTGCGTGGGGCCTCCCTGCGCGGGGACGACGTGGTGGAGCACTTCTTCACCACGTCCACGCACCACTGGATCCTGTTCTTCACGAACCTGGGCCGGGTCTACCGGATCAAGACCTACGAACTGCTCGAAGCCGGACGGGACGCCAAGGGCCAGCACGTGGCCAACATCCTGGCTTTCCAGCCCGACGAACGGATCGCCGAGGTCCAGCAGCTCGACGACTACGGCCGGGCTCCCTATCTGGTGCTGGCCACGCGTGATGGCCTGGTGAAGAAGACCCCGCTGCAGGACTACGACACCAACCGCTCCGCCGGCGTGATCGCCATCAAACTCCGTGAGGGGGATGAGCTCGTCTCGGCCCAGCTGGTCTCGGAAGAGGACGACATGATCCTGATCTCGCGGCAGGGGCAGTCGCTGCGCTTCCACGCCACCAATGAGGCCCTGCGTCCCATGGGCCGCGCCACCTCCGGTGTGACCGGCATGAAGTTCCGCGACGGAGACGACCTGCTGACCGCCGATGTGGTCAAGGAGGACTCCTACGTCTTCATCGTGACCGACGGAGGCTACGCCAAGCGCACCCACGTGGACCAGTACCGGGTCCAGAACCGCGGCGGCCTGGGCATCAAGGTCGGACGGTTCGTGGAGGACCGTGGCAGCCTGGTCGGCGGCCTGGTGGTCGAGGAGAACGACGAGGTGCTGGTGGTCATGGAGTCGGGCAAGGTCGTGCGCTCTGCGGTGACCGGGGTTCCTGCCAAGGGCCGTGACACCATGGGCGTGATCTTCGCCAAGCCGGACAAGGGTGATCGGATCGTGGCCGTCACCCTGAACAATGAGAAGTACATGACCAACGGCGGAGCCACTGAAGGCGAGTCAGAGGGTGACGTAGTCTTGGAGGCTGAGACGGACGCCGTCGCTGTTGCCGACGACGCCCCGATGACCGAGAACCCCACCGACTCCGCCGATCAGGACACCGCTTCAGGTGATCAGGACGCGGACCTTGACGGAGGACAGCAGTGAGCACATCCGGAACGTCCCGGCCTGCGGGCCAGCGCCCCACCGGCAGCAAGCCGGTAGGTTCCACCCCGCAGGGCACTCAGCAGCGCCCCGCCGGTCAGCGTCCGCAGCAGAAGGGCCTGGTGCGTCCGGCCCCCAAGGCCAAGGTGCGCAAGGCCCGTCTGCTCGTCTCCAAGATCGATCCCTGGTCGGTCCTGAAGATGGCGTTCCTGCTGTCCGTGGCCCTCGGCATCGTGACCGTCGTGGGTGCGGTGGTGCTGTGGACCACCATGGACCTCACCGGGATCTTCGGCCGGGTCAACGACCTGATGGCACAGGTGCTGGGCAGCGAGGGCGGGGCACTGACCGTCCAGCAGCTGGTCTCACTCGGACAGGTCGCCTCCGTGGCCACCATCATCGCCGTGGTCAATGTCGTGCTGCTGACCGCGCTCAGCATGCTGGCCGCGGTCCTCTACAACATCTCCTCGACCCTGGTCGGCGGCATCGGCGTCACGCTGACCGACGACTGATCTGACTCGATTTTGCTCCACCCGGAAGGGTGGGGTAACGTTGATCATCGGTTCCGGCCCCGCTGGTTCCGATCGAGGGCGTATAGCTCAGGCGGTTAGAGCGCTTCGCTGATAACGAAGAGGTCCCAAGTTCAAGTCTTGGTACGCCCACTCCACACAGTCCACGCACGGGTCCTCGGACCTGAGTCCAACCGGCCGGTCCGGGGAAGGCAGGACATGAAGCCGATCATTCGGTTCGCGGCTCTGGCAGCCGGTGTGGTCACGGTCCTGGGAGTCCGCGCCTGGCGCGAGAACGAACAGGGCAAGCAGGTCTGGGGTTCGGCCACAGACTCTCTGGCTCCATCCGGAACCACCCGGACAGACCAGGACAACTGAACACCCTCGGGGGCATGGCGCAATTGGTAGCGCACCTGCTTTGCAAGCAGGGGGTTAGGGGTTCGAGTCCCCTTGCCTCCACCGAGAAGGAAGAGCCCGGTCCACCATGGACCGGGCTCTTCTGCATCCCAGCTCGTGGTGGTCAGTCATCCGGAGACTTCGAGCATGCCGAACAGCCCCTTCACCCTTGGACCGGCCAGTTTCGAGGATGTGCCCACCATGCTCCGACTGCGCGTCCAGCTCTTCGCCGATCTGGCGCGTCAGGGCGCTGCCTCCCGCCCGGAGGCGGCCGGGGAGACGGGATGGCAGGACGCCGCTGGCCGGGTGATCCAGAGTCAACTGGACTCTCCTGAGCACCGGTACTGCGTCGCTCGGGGACCTGAAGGCGAACTGTTCGGCTGGGGCCGGGCCAGCCTCGTCCAGGGCCTGCCCGGACCCGGTTTCCCCACCGGGCGGATGGGAGTCGTGCAGAATCTCGTGGTTGCGCCCTCCGCCCGGGGACAGGGCGTGGGCAGGAAGATCACCCAGGACCTGATCGACTGGCTGGGCTCGGCGGGTGCGGAGGTGGTGGACCTGTTGGCCAGCAGCTCCGCAGAGCACCTGTACCGCAGTCTGGGATTCCAGGAACCGCGCCAGATCCCGCTCCGGCTCCTGCTGGATGGATGAGGTCCTTCCCGATGCGCGAAGGCCCGCCGTCCAGAACGGACGACGGGCCTTCGTGGTCATTCAGCCCAGACGGCTGAGCGGGGTCCTCAGTTGGCCGACTTCGGGGCCGGGGCGCCCTGGACCTTCTCCTCGGCGGTGTCCACGATGGCGTTGCCACCGGCGGCGGCCGGAGCCGGAGTGGCGGCGGTGCCAGCCGCACCTGCGGACGGAGCGGCGGCGGGGGTGCCGGCGACCGGAGCGGGCTTCGGTGCAGTCACGGGAGCGCCAGCGGCACCGGTGGTGACGGGCTGGGGAGCCTGACCGGTGGGGGTCAGCGGCTTCGGAGCCGGGTTCTTCCACGGATCCTCGACCGGCTTGGTCAGCTGCCACACGGCGACGGCCGCGGCACCGGCTGCGGCGACGATGCCGGCCACCAGCCAGCCCTTGCCGCTGGAGTTCTTCTTGCCGTGCTTCTTGAGCTGCTTCTGCGCGACCTTGGTGTAGTTCTCACCGGCCTTGCGCAGCTTCTTCACGGCCTTCTTGTCCCCGGTCAGCTTCACCAGGATGTCCTCGACCGCGGGGTTCACCTTGGCGTGGTGGATGCCCTTGTTGGCCTGTCCGGCCAGATCGGCCAGACGGCTCGAGGCGGCAGGGAGGTAGTCGTCCTGGACCTGGTGACGGGCCTGGTCCACGTTGTTCACGACGCGGTTGGCAGCACCGGCGAGTGCGGTGCCGGCGGCGGCGAGGCCTGACTGGATCTGGGGGGTGACTTTGTCCACGGTGTCCTCCATCTGGTGAGTGGCCTGGCTGGCGGCGATCTTCGCGCGAGCCTTGCCCTCGCCTGCGCCCTTCTCGGCCCAGGCGAGCATGTTCTCGAACTTCGGCGCGGCCCAACGCATGAGGGTGTCGGCTCCGGCGCTCAGGCGGTCCTCCACAACGGGGGTGCGGTTCTTGCCCATCTGATCCTCCATGATTAGACGCGGGTCTACTGGCCTCCAGGGCGATCGACTGCTCGTCGACGGGGACCAGTTCGCCTCTCAGCCTACGGTGAAGTAGCCCTCTCGCGCACGGGCAGGGGGCTGATTCGGCTGAACGCGTGATTCGGCCCTGCGCGAAGATCGCCGACTTTCCTGTCCCAGAGCCGCCGCGTCCCACTCTGTGGATGGAACAATGAACCCCATGACTGCCATTGCGACTCATCAGGCGACGATCAAGACCAACCAGGGCGACATCCAGGTGGAGCTCTACGGCAACCACGCGCCCAAGACCGTCCAGAACTTCATCGATCTGGCCACCGGCAAGCGCGACTGGGTGCACCCGCAGACAGGCGAGACCCAGTCCGGGACCCCGCTCTACGACGGCACGATCTTCCACCGCATCATCAAGGACTTCATGATCCAGGGCGGCGATCCCCTGGGCCAGGGCATCGGCGGCCCCGGCTACCAGTTCGACGACGAGATCAACCCGGACCTGGACTTCACCGCTCCCTACAAGCTGGCCATGGCCAACGCCGGCAAGCAGATGGGCCGCGGCACCAACGGCTCCCAGTTCTTCATCACCTCCGTGCCCACCACCTGGCTGCAGGGCAAGCACACCATCTTCGGTGAGGTGAAGGACGCCGACTCCCAGAAGGTCGTGGACGCGCTGAACGCCGTCGCCACCGACATGCGGGACAAGCCGCTGGAGGACGTCGTGATCGAGACCATCGAGATCAAGGAAGTCTGACCCTCCGTGTCCTTCTTCACCCCGGGCGGTTCGGATGACGCCGCAGGCCAGCAGCTGCCGGTCTGCCCCCGTCATCCGGACCGCCCGTCCTTTGTCCGCTGTCAGCGCTGTGCGCGACCGGCCTGCCCTGAATGCCAGCGCCGGGCCGCCGTCGGGGTGCACTGTGTGGACTGTGTGCAGTCGGCCACCGCCACGGATCCCTGGGGACAGCCTCTCCAGGGCCCGACGACGGCCGGTCACCCGGGGCAGGATGCCTCCGGTCCGGCATGGGGCCAGGGGACAGCGGTTCCGGCAGGCCGCCAGCCGGCACGGCGTGCCATGCCCGGGCTGGCCCGCCGCAGCGGAGCGGACACCCCCTGGCTGACCTACGCGATCATTGCGATCTGTGCCGTGGTGTACGTGCTGCAGTGGATGACCTCTGCGGACCGCTACGGCATCACCCAGCAGTTCTGGTACGCCGGCGCCCACACCTCGGCGTTGGAGATGGAGCCATACCGGATGCTCACTTCGGCGTTCCTGCATTCGCTGGGCACGCCGATGCACATCCTGTTCAACATGTTCACCCTGTGGATGATCGGCCAGGCCCTGGAGCCGGCGTTGGGCAGGGTGCGGTTCCTGACGCTGTATCTGGTCTCAGCACTGGGCGGATCGGTGGCCGTGCTGTGGCTCTCCGAACCGACCGTGCCGGTCGTCGGGGCCTCGGGTGCCGTCTACGGGCTCTTCGCGGCGCTGTTCATGGTGCTGCGCGCCACGGGTGGCCAGGTCAGTTCGATCGTGGCGCTGATCGTGGTGAACCTGGTCATCTCGTTCATGGGGTCGAACATCTCCTGGCAGGGACACATCGGCGGCCTGGTGACCGGTGCCGCCGTGGCCGCCGCCATGACGCTCATCCCCCGTGGTCGCCCGGCGGGCGGACCGGGATCCTCCCGCGTGGACCGCGGCGTGGTGCTGCAGTGGGCGGCAATCGCCGGGATCGTGGTGGTCCTGGTGGTGCTCACCGCCATCGGCGCCGCCCGGCTCACGCCGCTGGCGATCCTGGGTTGACGACGGGGCGCACCCGCCCCCGAGCTGACCCCGACGGCCCTGTGCCTGCCCCGTGCAGGTGCGGGGCCGTCGTCGTTGTCCCCACCTCTGTCCACAGGTGTGGACGGAATGACACCCGTGTGATTCACACGGAAGTTATCCACAGGAGTTGTCCACAGTGTGGATGAACTACACCGCTGTCATTCCGATCGTGCTGTCCGTGAGAATGAATCTGCCCAGGTCAGCAAGGGATGGGTTGCCCTGGTGAAGATGTCCACAGCTGTGGGGACAGCGGGTCAGCGCCACCGCGTGGTCATCAGGAACCCGATCATGGCGAATCCGAATCCGATCAGGATGTTCCAGCCGCCGGCCTGTGGGAGGGGCCAGACGCCCATGGTGATGTAGTAGACGCAGATCCAGATCAGGCCCACGATCATCAGGCCGAACATGACCACCTTGTACCAGGTGGGCAGCGGCTCGGGGCCCAGGTCCTCGGACCGGCGGTCCGCCCGGCGCTCGGCGCGCGCAGCCTCCACGTGGTTCTTGCCGGACTTGCGAGAGGAGGATTCGGGCACGGGATTCCTGTTCTGAGAAGGGGCGCGGATGTCCGCACCAGTCTATCGGCTGTGTCCTGGCCCACCATGTCCCCGGCGGTCCATCAGGCTCGGCGAGGTCCGCGGAGCGATAGGCTCGACGCCATGATCGACTCCTCCGCCACCTCAGCCGCCGCCCGCATCCTGGTGATCGACAACTACGACAGCTTCGTCTACACCCTGGTCGGCTACCTGCGTGAGCTGGGCGCGGACACCCTGGTGGTCCGCAATGACGCCGTCACGCTGGAGGAGGCCCAGGAACTGGCAGCCGAGCGGGACGGCGTGCTGCTCTCTCCCGGTCCGGGTGCTCCCGGTGAGGCAGGCGTGTGCGTGCCGATGGTCCATTGGGCGGCCGCACACGGCATGCCGCTGTACGGGGTGTGTCTGGGCCATCAGGCGATCGCCGAGGCCTTCGGCGCCACGGTGACCCACGCCGAGGAGCTGATGCACGGCAAGACCTCGAGCCTGCGGCATCACGGCCACACCATGTTCGCCGGAGTGTCCGATCCGTTCACGGCCACGCGCTACCACTCCTTGGCCGCGGTGCGCTCCACCCTGCCGTCGGAGCTGGAGATCACGGCGGAGACCGACGGCGGCGTGGTCATGGGGGTGGCGCACCGCACCGCACCGCTGTGGGGTGTGCAGTTCCACCCGGAGTCGGTGCTGACCGAGGGCGGCTACCGCATGCTCGGCAACTGGCTGGAGTCCTTGGGGATGGCCGGCGCCTCGGCGCGCGCCGCCCAGCTCTCCCCACTGGTGGGCTGACCTCAGCCGCTGGGCAGTCAGTCCGAGGGCGTGCCCGGGTTGGAGGGCTCGGGGCTGGGTTCCACGGAGACGGTCGGCTCAGCTGATGAGGAGGGATCCTCACTGGGGGTCGGAGAGGGCTCCTCGCTCGGCGTGGGGCTGGGCGACTCACTCGTCGGGGTGGGCGTAGGCGTGGGAGAGGGGCTGCTCGGGGTGGGGCTCGGGGTGGGGCTCGGGGACGGCTCCGGGGCTTGAGCCACCCGGACGGTGATGCTCGAGTCCTGGGCCACCAGGTCTCCGGACGAAGGATCCTGTTCGATCACCCGTCCCTCCTCGGTGGAGCTCGTCGTCACCGGCACCACGCTCAGACGCAGACCGACCTCCTGCACCGCCTCCAGGGCCTCCTCCTCGGTGAGCCCGGTGAGGGAGGGCACGGACACCTGACCGTTGGACATGTGCAGCTCCACCGCCGATCCGGAGCGGACCGTGGACCCCAGGGCGGGTGAGGTCTCCACCAGACGGTCACGAGGCACCGTGGAGGACTCCACATCCCGCACCGAGGAGATGGTCAGGCCCAGGCCCTCCAGGGTGTCCCGCACCGTGGCCTCGGACTGGCCGGCCAGGTCTTCCGGAAGGGTGACCTGCTCGGGGCCGCCGCTGATCTGCAGGGTGACCTCGCGCTCCCGGGTCACCGTGGAACCCTCAGCAGGGTCGGTGCCGACCGCGCGGCCCGGGTCGATCTCGTCGTCGAACACCTCGGTGAGGATGGGCCGCAGATCGGCCTGGGTGAGTGCGTTCTGAGCCTCCATCTGGGTCAGTCCACGCACGGTCGGAACGCTCACCTGGTTGGCCTCGACGCTGCGGCGGTTCAACTCCTGGACCAGGAACCAGCCGCCGATCACGGCACCGATCGCCAGCAGCACCACCAGCACCCCGACGACAGCCTTGGCTCCGGCCCCCCGCCGCCGATGGGAGTCGTCCTCGTGCCGCATCCGCAGCGGATGGTCGGCGTCCTGGTCGGCCTCCCGGGTCTGGTCGGTGGAGGGGGACCGGGGGTCGCGGTACTCCAGCGGAGGCGGCGGCACCACCTCGTGACGGCCTGTGGTCAGCCGCGGAGGCGGCTCCTCGTCCTCCAGCCCGGGGAGGGCCTGGGTGGGCTGAGGGTCCGGGTAGGGGTCCTGGACCGCGGAGATCCCCCCTGTCCCGACGTCGGCTCCCGCGCCTTCTGCGCCCAGGGCACCGGCCGCTGCGTTCGTCGAGGCGGCAGGCAGGGCGGTGGTCGCGTCGTCGTCCCGTTCCGGGTGGGGATCCTGGCCGGCGGAGGCGCGCTGGAGGGCCTGGGAGAACTCGCGGCCGCTCTGGTACCGGTCTGCAGGGTCCTTGGTCAGGGCTCGGGCCACCACGGCGTCCAGCTGCGGGGTGACCAGCGAGTTCACCGTGGACGGGACCGGCGGGTCCTCGCGCACGTGCTGATAGGCCACGGCCACGGGGGAATCACCTTGGAACGGCGGTCGGCCGGTGAGCAGGTCGAACAGGACACAGCCGGCGGAGTACAGGTCGGAGCGGGCATCGACCTTCTCTCCCCGGGCCTGTTCGGGAGCGAGGTACTGCGCGGTGCCCACCACGGCCTGGGTCTGGGTCATGGTGGCGGCGGAGTCGGCCAGGGCCCGGGCGATCCCGAAGTCCATCACCTTCACCACGTCGCCGCGGGTCACCATGATGTTGGCGGGCTTGATGTCCCGGTGCACGATCCCCTGGGAGTGGCTGTAGTCCAGCGCCTCCAGGACGCCGCGCATCCACCGGGCGGCGGACTCCGGATCAACCTCACCGCGGCGCTGCAGCTCACGCAGGGTCTGGCCGTCCACGAACTCCATCACCAGGAAGGGGCACATCACCCCGTGGTGGGCGGTGTCCTCCAGTCGGATGTCGCCGGTGTCGAACACCGAGACGATGTTCGGATGGTTCAGCGCAGCCGAGGAGTGGGCCTCCCGGCGGAAGCGGGACTGGAACTGGGGATCCCGGGCCAGGTCCGGGCGCATGAGCTTGATGGCCACACGCCGGCCCAGCCGCAGGTCCCGTCCCTGATGGACATCAGCCATGCCACCCCGACCGATGAGCTCACCGACCTCATAGCGGTCGTTGAGGATGCGCTGCTGCCCGGACACCGTCAGCCGACCTCCGGGGGCGCCGACTCACCAGGCGGCCCGGGCTGACCGGGCGGACCGGGCTCGCCGGGTTCGCCGGGCTGAACGGGAGCAGGAGGTTCGACGGCGCTGGCCGTCTCCGTGGCAGTCTCGGTGTTCGTGGGCGGTGCTTCGGTGGTCTCCGGTGGTGCGGAGGTGGTGGGGGCTTCGGTGGTCTCCGGTGGTGCTGAGGTGGTGGGGGCTTCGGTGGTCTCCGGCGGAGTGGTGGTCTCCGGTGGTGCGGAGGTGGTGGGGGCTTCGGTGGTCTCCGGCGGTGCTGAAGTAGGAGGTGCCTGAGTGGTTGGAGGAGCCGAGGTGATCGGTGCCGGGGCCGCCGAGGTGGTGGGGGCCTGGGTGGTCGGCTCCTCCGAGGTGGGGGATGCCGAGGAGCTGGTGGGTGCTGAGGAGGTGGTCGGCGGGGCCGAGGTGGTCGGATCCTCGCTCTCGTCCCCGGCGAGCAGCGGAAGCAGCCACATGCCCAGCAGGGTGAAGGCGATGAGCAGCAGCAGACCGATCAGTGGCCAGGTCCAGGGGCTGCGGCGGCGCGGTGCGGGCTGGTCCAGGTCTGCCGGGTGGTCCATGTCCGCGGCGGACAGGGCATGCTCGGAGCGCCCGGCCTGATCGACCTGGTCGAGCGTGCCGGTGGCGGTGATGCGTCCGGACTGATCGGCGGCGGCTGCCCCGGCCAGGGCTGCCCCGCCCGCAGAGGCTGCGCTGGCCACGGGCAGCGCCGACGTCCTGGTCCCGCCGGCCCCGGACGCCCCGTCGCCGGGGATGACCTCGGTGGCATGGGTCTGGGTCATGCCCGAGTAGTCGTCGGAGCCGCTCGGATGGACCTGGGTGATGGACTCGGTGGGCTGGTCTGCTCCTGTGGCGGCCCCACCGGTGAGGAAGGCCATCATCCCCGGGACGGCGGCCACCGCGCTGGAGGTGTCCTGGCGGCGCAGGGCATCGGCGGCGTCGGCCAGGGCGGTGGCGTTGGCCGGACGGTCCTTCGGGTCCTTGGCCAGCATGGACATGATCAGCGCGCGGACCGGCTGCGGGATGGACTCCGGCAGCGGCGGCGGCGGGTCGTTGACCTGGGCCAAGGCGATCGCGATCTGGGACTCACCGGAGAACGGTCGGTGTCCCACCAGGCATTCGTAGCCGATCACGCCCAGGGAGTAGATGTCCGAGGAGCCGGTGGCCTGCTGCCCAGTGGCCTGTTCGGGGGCCAGGTACTGGGCCGTGCCCATGACCTGACCGGTGGCGGTCAGCGGGACCTGGTCCGCCAGGCGGGCGATGCCGAAGTCGGTGACCTTCACCCGTCCCTGGGGAGTGATCAGCAGGTTGCCCGGCTTCACATCCCGGTGCACCAGTCCCTGTGCATGGGCGGCGGACAGGGCCCGGGCCGTCTGGGACATGATGTTCAGGGTCCGGTCCGGTGAGAGGACCTTCTCCTTCTCCAGGATGGAGGACAGCGGCGGTCCGGGGACCAGCTCCATGACCAGGTATCCGGAGCCGTCCTCCTCACCGTAGTCGTAGACATTGGCCACCCCGGGGTGGTTCAACAGCGCGGTGTGCTGGGCCTCGGCGCGGAACCGGCGCAGGAAGTTGGTGTCCCCGGTGTACTCCTCCTTGAGGATCTTCACCGCATTGGTCCGGCCCAGAACCTGGTCCTTGGCCTTCCAGACCTCGCCCATCCCGCCGATGGCGATGCGCTCGGTGAGCTGGTACCGCCCTCCGAGGGTGATTCCTGATGTCGGCCTCACTGTTCGACCACCGCTTCCACGATCCTCTTCATATTGGCTGAGGTCATCATGTGACCGTCTTCATAGTCCGTGTTCTGATACACCAGTGTGACAGCGACCTGCGGGTCATCGGCCGGTGCGAAGCCGGTGATCCAGGAGTTGACCTTGCCGGACTCGGGGTCCAGCTGAGCGGTGCCGGTCTTCGCGGCGATCTCGACCTGGTCGGAGCGGGCCTGCCAGGCGGTGCCGGATTGGACCACCTGCTTCATCATCTGGGTCATCTGCTCGGCCACCTCGGGGCTGGTGGAGTTCTTGTAGACCTCAGGCTGGGGCTCTTCCAGGGTGGTCAGGTCCGCACCGCGGATGGTGTCGATGAGCTGCGGCTTCATCAGGGTGCCGTCGTTGGCGATCGCCGCGGCCACCATGTTCATCTGCAGGGCGGTGGCCCCCACGTCGCGCTGACCGATGGAGGACTGGGCCAGGGCGGCGTCGTCCAAGTCCTCGGGGAAGCGCGATGCGGACACAGACAGGGGGATCTCCAGGCTCTGGTTGAATCCGAAGTTCTCCGCGGTGGTCCGGATCCGATCCTGACCCAGCTCCATGGCGGCCTCGGCGAACGGCGTGTTGCAGGACTGGGCGAAGATCCACTCCAGGGTCTGCTGGGAGTGCTGGTTGCACAGGCCGGCGGCGAAGTTGCCCAGGGGGGTGTTGGAGTTGGGCAGGATGATGCGGCTGGGCAGGGGCACCATCTGATCCGGTGCGTACTCTCCGGACTCGAGCATGGCCACGGTGTCGATCAGCTTGAAGGTGGACCCGGGAGCGGCCAGGGTCTGGGTGGGGCGATTGATGTAGGGGCTCAGGCCGGGCAGTCCCTGCAACTCCTCCATGTTGGCCCGAGCGCGGGTGCCGCTGTGCGTGGCCAACAGGTTCGTGTCATAGCTGGGCCGGCTGGCCATGGCCAGGATCCGTCCGGTGGCCGGTTCGGTGATCACCGCAGAGGCCTGCACTCCGGCGGGCAGGGCGTCATAGGCCGCCTGCTGCATCTCCGGGTCGATGGTCAGCTCCACCTGGGCACCCTCCATGGGGGTGCCGGAGAAGAGCTCCACGACCCGGTCGATGAACTGTCCGTCCGAGGTGCCGGCCAGGTACCGGTTCATCTTCTCCTCCAGGCCGGTGGCACCGAAGGTCAGCGAGTAGAAGCCGGTGAGCCCGGAGTAGAGCGGGCCGTCATGGTAGACGCGCTGGTAGTTGAAGTCGTCAGAGGACTCCACGGACTCGGCGATCGGCTCACCGTCCACCAGGATCGGACCGCGGGGGGCGCCGAACTCCTGGTAGAGCTGCCGGGAGTTGAAGTCGTTGTTCTTCAGGGCATCGGCCGCCACCACCTGGATGATGGACACGGCCAGCAACAGGATCAGGAACAGGGCGACGACGACGGCCCAGGTGTTGCGGATGGCCTGGTTCATCGCTCGCCTCCTGGGGTGGTGGGTGCAGGGAGTGAAGTGGGCTCGGACCGGTCCTGGTGGCCTGATCCGGTCCCGGAGGCGTTGACCATGGGGCCGACCACCACCGGGCGCCGGGCGGCCTGGGAGACCAGCAGCACCAGGGCCACCACGATCCAGTTGGCCAGCAGTGAGGATCCTCCGGCGGCCATGAACGGGGTGGTCAGGCCGGTCAGCGGGATCACCATGGTCACCCCGCCGATCACCACGAAGCACTGCAGGGCCATGGTGAAGGCCAGTCCGGCGGCCAGCAGCTTGCCGAAGGTGTCCCGGGTGCCCAGGGCGGCCCGCATCATCCGGGTGACCAGCAGCAGCAGGAGCATGATGATGGCCGCCAGACCCACGAAGCCCAGCTCCTCGCCGAAGGAGGCCACGATCATGTCCGAGTTGGCGTAGGCCACGATGTCCGGCCGACCCTCGCCCAGCCCGGTGCCCAGCAGCCCACCGGAGGCCAGGCCGAAGAGCCCCTGGACGATCTGGAAGGAGCCGCCGGTGCGGTTGTAGACCTCGGGGTCGAACGCGTTGAGCCAGGCGCTCACGCGCAGGCCCACGTGGGAGATGGTGTTGATCGCGATCAGTCCGCCCACGCCCACCAGGGCCAGCCCCAGGATGATCCATGAGACCCGGGAGGTGGCCAGGTAGATCATGGCCATGAACAGGCCGAAGAACAGGATCGCCGAACCCAGGTCACGCTGGAAGACCAGCACCCCCATGGAGATGATCCAGGCGATCACCAGAGGTGCCATGTCCCGGAACCGGGGGAAGGTCACCGGTCCCACCTTCTTGCCGGCCAGCAGGATCAGATCCCGGTTGGCCGAGAGGTAGCCGGCGAAGAAGATGGCCAGCATGATCTTGGCGACCTCCCCGGGCTGGAAGGAGCCCACTCCGAGGTTGATCCAGATCCGGGCCCCGTTGATCTCCATGCCCAGCCCCGGGATCAGGGGCAGCACCAGGAGCAGGCCGGCGGCGATGAGGAACAGATAGGTGCGCCGGCGCAGCAGTCGGTGGTCGCGCAGGAACCAGAGCACCACCAGGGCGGCCCCCATGGCCACCACCGTCCACAGCAGCTGCCGGTCAGCGGCGTTGTCCCCGCTCTCCAGGTCCAGCCGGTGGATCATCGCGATGCCCAGACCGTTCAGGGTGACCGCGATCGGCAGGATGTAGGGGTCCGCGTACCGGGCCTTCAGGCGCAGGACCAGGTGGAAGAGCAGGGCCATGATGGCCAGCACACCGGTCTGGATCCAGTACTCGGCGGTGACCTCACGGTCCATGCCGATCGCTGAGAGCAGGTGTGCACCCAGGCCGATGCCCAGGGCCAGCAGGAGCAGGACCAGTTCCGTGGTGCGCCGAGGGCGGGCGGGAGAGATGACCTGTGGCATCAGCGTCGACCTCCCAGGGCGCCGGCTGCGGCGCCGTCCACCACGGCGTTGACCTCAGCGGCGGGTGGGCGGGTTCCGCTCGGGGACGGGCTCTGGGCGCTTCCCGACGGCGACGGGCTGGGTGCCGCGGTCGCGCTCGGGGAGGGCGAGGGCTGGGTGGAGGGGTCGGACACGGGAGGGGCCTCCGGGGTGAGGGAGCCTTCGAGTTCGGCGACGATCTCCTGGGCATGCTCCAGATCCCGGGCAGGCAGTCCCGAGAGCAGGCGCTGCCGGGAGTAGGCGGGCAGCCGGTCCAGGGGGATGTCGGTCTCATGGTCCAGGTGGGAGAGGCTGATGGGGCCGACCTGCTGTGAGACGCCGTTGAAGATGGCCACCTGCCCGCGGTTGTTGCCCACGTAGTACTGGGTCTGCGTCCAGAGGTAGCCGAAGGTGAGCACGGCCAGGAAGGTCAGGGCCAGCAGGGCGGTGAAGACCGGCAGGAACACGGAGCGGCGGCGACGTGGGGGGATGGCCCCGGTCAGGTCCTCCGGGGGGATGCCCCGGCGCTCTGCGTCCAGATCGGACTGCGCGGTGAGGTCCTGTGCATCGGCACGGTGGGCGGTGTGCTGGGTCGCTGCTTCCTGGCCCCGGTCCGGGGCCTGCCCAGCCGGTGCGGAGACCCCTGGTGCGGCGCCGGTGGCGGCAGCCGCCGGGGCAGGCAGTCCAGCCGGACCACCGCTGCCCGTGATGCGGGTGGGGGACCCACCGGTGAGCAGCGCCGCGGCCCGCTTCTCCGTGGAGCGCCGGGTGACGATCGGGATCTTCCCGGTCTGGGTGGCCAGATCGGCGGCGCCCACCAGTTCGTGGGGCCGAGACTGCAGGTCCTCGCGCAGCAGGGTGGCCGAGACGGGGCCGGTGCGCGCCGGAGTCGCTGCGGCCAGGGCCTCGTCCGAGAGCGCTTCAGAGGACGGTTCCGTCTCCGGCGGGTCCTGTTCATCGCTCTGCACGATCTCCAGCGCCACGATGGTGACGTTGTCCGGCGCGCCGCCGGCCAGGGTCAGCTCGACCAGTTCATCGACCACGTCCCGAAGATCTCCACCGTGGCGCAGCTTGGACTCGATCACGGTGGGGGGCACCACCGCGGTCAGGCCGTCCGAACAGAGCAGCCAGCGCTCGCCGGCGGTGACCTCCAGCGCGGTGATGTCCAGCTCGGGGGAGGCGTCCACGTCTCCGAGCACGCGCATGAGCACATTCTTGTGGGGGTGGGACTCGGCATCGTCCGGGTGCAGCCGGCCTTCGTCCACCAGGCGCTGGACGAAGGTGTGGTCCTTGGTGACCTGGGAGAACTCATCCTCCCGGAGACGGTAGGCGCGTGAGTCGCCGATGTGGGCCAGGTGCAGGGTGGTCCCGGCCAGCAGCACGGCGGTGCAGGTGGTCCCCATGCCGGCCAGCTTGGGGTTGGCGTGGACGAGATCGTTCAGGATCAGGTTGGCGTTCTGGATCTCATCCGGCAGCACCGTGGAGGGGTCTGGGTACCCGGTGGCGTCCAGTGGTGCCAGGTCCAGCACGGTCGAGGCACTGGCGACATCGCCCCCCACATGTCCGCCCATCCCGTCCGCGACCACGGCAAGGTGACGGCCGGCGTAGGCGGAGTCATCGTTCTTGGAACGGACTCGGCCCACATCCGACCGTGCGGCGAAGTGGAGGACGAGGCTCATGGGGTCAGGGCCTCAGCACCAGGACGGTCTTGCCGATCCGGATCGGGGTGCCCGGGTCCACGGCGACCGTGCGGGCCAGCTGGCTGCCGCCGACATAGGTGCCGTTGGTGGAGCCTAGATCCTCCAGGAACCAGCGTGAGCCCTGGGGGAAGAGACGGGCATGGCGGCCGGAGACGTAGTCGTCATCCAGCACCAGGTCTGCCTCCTGGGCCCGTCCGAGCATCAGGGGCTCGCCGTGGAGATCGATCACCTGTCCGCTCAGCGGCCCTTCGGTGACCTCGAGCTGACGGGGCAGTGGACGCGGGGCCGCCTGCTGACCGCCGCCGGGGGTGGCCTGGCCGGGAGCCTCGGCCACGGGCGCGGCGGTGGAGCTGGCCGGGCGGGCCGCCGGGGCGGCGGCCGCCTGGGGGCGCACCTTGTTGCGGCGTCCCACCATCAGGTCCCGGCCCTGGGAGGAGACGATCGAGATGATCAGGATCCACAGCACCAGCAGCAGTCCCAGCCGCAGTGCGGCCACAGCGAGCTCGCTCAAGCGCGGCCTCCTCGTCCATCACGGTCAGTGCCTGGAGACCCTGTGCGGGCCGGCAGCATCCGGAAGGTCATGGTGACCCGTCCCAGGGTGATCTGATCCCCGTCCCGCAGCACGGTGGATCCCTCCACCGGGCGGTGGTTGACCGTGAAGCCGTTGGTGGACCCCAGGTCCATGGCCGTCACCGTGCTGCCCCGCGTGATGATCTCCAGGTGCCGGCGCGAGACGCCCGTGTCCTCCACCAGGATGTCCGCGTCGGCCGAACGCCCCAGGATAATCGAATCGGCGTTCAGGGCGTACTTGCGTCCCTCGATCTCCAGCACCGGCTGCAGGGGAGCAGAGGTCCCGACGGGCCGCTTGGGGGGGCGGTGCGTGCGGGCCGGAGGGGTGGGAGCGGGCCGCGGAGAGGGACGCGGCGTGGGGGCTGGGGCCGGAGCCGCGCTGGGTGCGGACCGGCCGTCGTCGTGATGATCCTGCGGGGGTGGGGCCGGGCGGGTGCCCTGACCGCCGCGATCCGTGGAGGAGTCGATGTCCAGACGGCCCGGGCGCAGCGACTCGTCCTCCACGAACGTCACGCGCACGGGTCCCTGGAGGGTGTAGCCCTGTTCGCGGGCATGGCGGATGGCCTCGTCGCACAGCTCCTCGGCCAGAGTGGATCCCCACTTGCGGGCCAGGACGAAGTCCTGAGCGGAGAAGCCGATGGTGAAGACGTTGGGCACGAAGGTGCGACCCTCGGCCAGGACCATGGCCTCGTCGTCCATGGTCAGGCGGAGGGCATTGGCGATCTCCACCGGCTTCACCGAGCGTTGGCCGCCGGCGGAGAAGGCCGAGCGCATGGCCTGCTCCAGGCCGCGTTCGAGGTTGTCCAGAAGACCCACGGGGGGTTCTCCTTTCCGCAGATGTCGTCTCGATAGTACGCGGGGGACCCTGAGTGAACGATGAGAACGGCGGGGTTCGAGGTTGCGATGACGTATCGGTTCTGGGCCGCGGCAGCGCCCCTCGGGCTCGATTTGGGGATTCGGGGGAAGTCGTTCTAAGATGGTTCTCGCTGTTCTGACCGGTGCGGAGGATTCCGTACAGGCCTTTCGACCGGGAAGACAGACCAACTCGCGCGAGTGGCGGAATTGGCAGACGCGCTGGCTTCAGGTGCCAGTGTCCTTACGGACGTGGGGGTTCAAGTCCCCCCTCGCGCACGCGAGATCTGATGTGAGATCACAGAAGGCCCCGGTCGGAATCATCCGGCCGGGGCCTTCTGCTGTGCGCGGCCGGCCCGTGTCAGTCCGGGCCGGCCCCCTCAGTCCCGATCAGTCCTGGTTGGCCGCCGCGTCCGAGCCGGCGCCGTCGGTGTCGTCGTAGACGCTCAGGGTGCCGCCGTAGTTGGCGACCCACACCTCACCGGTCAGCGCATCATGGGTCACGCCGATGGGGTGGTAGCCCGCGGGCTGGCGGTCCAGCTCCTCCAGAGTCTCGGCGTCGAACTTGGAGACGGTGTTCTCGAAGTAGTTGACCACGTACAGGGCCGTGCCGTCCTCCGAGATGTCCATGGTGCGTGGCTCGTCACCGGTGGCGGTGCTGTCCAGCACCTCGGCGGTGTCCGGGTCGATCTTCAGCAGCTGGTCCGCGCCGGTCACCACCAGGTACATGGTCTTCCCGTCCGCGCTGAGGGTCAGGTGACGGGGACGGTTCCCGGTGCGCAGGGCCACCTCGGACTCACCGGTCTCCAGGTCCACGCGGTAGACCTCATCCGCGTACATGGCGGTCACATAGGCCGTCCGGTTGTCCGGCAGCACCACGATCCCGCGGGGCATCGAGTTCAGCGGGATGCGCTTGGACTCCTCGGCGGACTCGGTGTCCACCACGGACAGGGACTTGTCACACCAGTTCGAGACCAGCAGCTGGGACTCGTCCGGGGTCAGCGCGACGTACTTGGGCACCCGGCCGACCCGGATGACCTGGTCCCAGTCCTCCTGCTCTGCGTTGTAGCGGTAGACCATGGACGGGGTGATGGCCTGGCCGTTGGTGCAGTTGTCCTCAGCGGTGGCGCCGTGGCCGTCCACCAGGTACTGCGAGACGTAGGCGTACCTGCCGTCCTGGGTCCACACGGCCTCCACGGGGGAGCCGCTGACCTTGCCGGAGAGGCCCTCCAGCTCGAACTCGTCTGCATCCACGGTGTCCGAGAGCTCCACCACCGGCGTGCGGGTGTGGACGTCATACAGCGTGACGTTGTGGCTGTACATCATGTTGTTGGTGATCATCAGGCCGTGATCGTTGGAGACCACCGACTTGGGCGTGATGTTGCCCTCCTCGACCGTCTCCAACGGGACCAGCCCCGTGGTGTTGGAGGCCGGGAAGTCCGGGCGCTCGGGCGCGGCTGAGGCGGACTCGCTCGGATCGCCCTCCTGGGAGGCAGCCGGGGAGGTGCCCTCGGCCGGGGAACCGGACGGAGCCGCCGTCGGGCCGGTCTGGGTGCCGGTCTCCTCCGGGGCGCTCTGCCCGGAGCAGCCTGTCAGCACCAGGGCGCTGGAGAGCATCAGGGGGACGAACAGCCTCGCGGCCGGGCGGATGGAGGTGCGGGCGGTGCGATCGGTCATGGTCCCCTCGGTGCTGTGCTGTGCTGTGCTGTGCTGTGGTGCAGTGCTCTCTGCACCCTAACCCGCAGGGGTGCGTGGGAACCGGTGCGGCACGGAGCGGCGGCAGTCTGCGCCAGACGAACTAGGGTGGATACCATTCGTCGACGGGAGAGGGAGGGACGATCGTGCATCCTGCGCTGCTGATGCTGCTCGTGACGCTCGTGGCCGTGCTCTCCTCCCTGGCCACCTGGTGGACGCTGCGAGGAAGCGGCGGCGACCGGGCCGACGTCGGACAGGGGGGACTGGTGCTCAGCGCCCGGGAACGGCGCATCACGGCCGCCGCCCTCGTGTCCGCGGCAGAGCGCACTGAAGGTGAGGCGACCGCCCTGCAGGAGGCCGGATTCGGTGCTGCCCGCGAGGCGATGGAGAACGCGCGGGAGATGAGGGAGCTCGCCGAGCGCCTGGGCCCGCCACAGATCGAGAGGGACTGAGGACATGGGTGAGGCGATCCTGGGGATCCTGCTGGTGGTGGTCGGGGTGCTGGCATTCCTGGCGGCCGGGCCGGTGGGACGGAAGCTGCGCGAACAGCATGCCGCGGCCGTGGCCAAGGCGGAGGCCAAGGGCAAGGACGCTCCGGAACACGCCACCGGCCGCATGGTCCCCACCCTGCTGCGCGTGGGCGGTGTGGCCGGTGTGGTGATCGGGCTGATCACCACGGTGGGCGGCATGGCCTACACCCAGGACGTGGGCGAGGTGAAGGTCCTGCGCTCCTTCACCGGTGAGGTGGCCGGCGTGGACACCACCGAGGGTCTGGCCTTCAAGGCCCCCTGGGTGGAGACCGTGGACTTCGACGTGCGCAACCAGCAGGCCATCTACAAGGGAGAGGGCTACGCCACCAGCGACGGCGAGATGGTCAACGGCCCCGAGATCACCTTCCAGGACAAGGACAAGGTGACCGGCAACGCCGACGTGGCCATCCGGTATTCGATCGACCCGGCATCGGTGGGCGAGATCTACCAGGAGTACCCCTCCCAGGAGGCGCTGACCGCCCGTCTGATCGACCAGGACATGCGCTCGGTGGTGCGCAACGCCTTCGCCGGTTACACCACGGCCGGAGTGCTGGAGCTGCGCGGGGAGCTGGAGCAGACCATCCGTGAAGGGCTCGAAGGACGGTGGGAGGGCACCGGGGTGATCGTGGAGTCCGTCGCGCTGCAGGGCATCCGCTACCCCCAGTCCACCCAGGACGGCTTCGCCCAGGCCCAGGAGTCGGCGACCTCGCTGAAGAAGGCCCAGGCCGACCTCGAGGTGCGCAAGGCCGAGGCGGAGCAGCGCAAGGTGGTGGCCCAGGGTGAGGCCGATGCCAACCGCATCCTCTCCGAGTCGCTTACCCCCGAAGTGCTCCAGCAGCAGTACAACGAGACGCTGATCGAGGTCGGCAAGGGCGGGAACCTGGTGGTGGTGCCCGAGGGGTCCACCCCGCTGATCGACACTGGACGCTCCGGCAGCGGGTCCGGCACGGACTGATCACTGCCGGGCGCCGAATGCCGGACGCTCACCGGGGAGCCGACGTGGTCAGCGTTCGGGGACGAACTCTCCTGTCACGACCCGCCCGACGACCTGCTCCAGCAGACGCAGGCCGGCCACCATGTCCTCGTCGCTGGTGTACTCCAGTTCGTTGTGGGTGATCCCTTCGGCGCTGGGGACGAACAGCATGATGGTGGGGACGTGGTCCTTCAGGTTGGTGGAGTCGTGTCCGGCCAGGGTCCGCACCACCCGGTGCTCGAGTCCGAGCTCGTCGGCGCAGGAGCGCGCCAGATCCATCCCGGCGCGATCGTAGGCCTTGGCCTCCCAGATGTGCTCGGCACCGCGCTCGATGCGCACACCTGAACGGGCCTGGATCCCCTCAATGCGTCGGCGCAGGTCTGCATCGGCGCGGGCCAGCCGGTCAGGGTCGGTGCTGCGCACATCGATGAGCAGGTCGACCTGGCTGGCGACCACCACCGGGGAGTTCGGGAAGACCGTGAACTCCCCGCAGGAGGTGATGACCATGCCGTCGTCATCCGTGTGATCCTCGGCGACCTCGCGCGCTGCGACCACCATCGAGGCGGCGGCGAACAATGCGTCCCGCCGGTCGGCGATCACCGTGGCACCTGTATGACTCTGCTCACCATGGACCGTGAACTCGTACTTGTTGGCGCCCCAGGTGGACTCCACCAGTCCGATCGTGGCTCCGGCATCCTCCAGTGACCGGCCCTGCTCGATGTGGATCTCCACGTAGGCGGCCAGGTCCACCGTGGTGTCCCCGATGGTCCCGATCGACTCCAGCGCCTCGCGGACCGTGATCCCGTGCGGGTCCTGAGTCTGCAGGGCCAGGTCCGCATCCAGCTTCCCCGTGAAGACCGAGCTGCCCATCATGGAAGGCTTGAACCGGCACCCTTCTTCGTTGAACCAGTTGACGACGGCGATGTTGAACACCGCGCCGCCCTCCGCCGTCACCCTGTCACGGACGGCGATGGCCGCATGGGCTGCGGCGAGGACGCCGTACGCGCCGTCGAACCGGCCGCCCAAGGGCTGAGAGTCCAGATGGGATCCGATGGCGACATACGGCGCGCCGGGGGCCAGCTCCAGCAGGGCGAACTGGTTGCCGATCTGGTCATACTCCACTGAGAACCCATGCCCCTCGCACAGTCCGCGGAACCAGTTGCGGGTCTGTCCGTCTGTGGGTGTGGCCGCTTGGCGGTCCACTCCGCCCCGAGGCGTGGCTCCGAACGAGCTCATGGACTGGAAGTCGGCGAGGAACAGCGTGGGATCGATGGTCATGGGGTCCTCCGTAGGGGCAGGTGGAACAGATGTGGGTCAGCGGCGGTATGTGCAGGAGCCGCCGACGAAGGTGGCAAGAATGTCGAGATCGTTGAGGTCGTCGGAAGCCAACGGGTCTGCGCTGAGCACCGTGATGTCGGCGAGCTTGCCGACGGTGAGGGTGCCGCGGTCGGCCAGCTGACCGTTGGCGCGGGCGGACCACTCCGTGTACGAGCGCAACGCCTGCTCGGGCGTCAGGGACTCCTGGGGGCCGATCACGGCACCGGACTCTGTACGCCGGTCGATCGCCGACTGCATGCCGCGCAGCATGTCGTTGTCGGCCACCGGAAGGTCGCTGGATCCGGCCAGGACGGCACCGGCCTCCACGAGGCTGCGGCCCCGGTAGAGCCAGGGGGTCCGCTCCTCGCCCAGGCGGTCGGACATCTGGTCGCCGATCGGCTCGAGGAAGCCCGCCTGGGGTGTCACGGCGATGCCCAGTCGCCCGGCACGTTCGATCTGCTCCGGCCGGGAGATGCCGAAGTGTTCGATGCGATTCGGGACAACGTGGGCGCCGTACGTCTCCTGACACTCTTCGATGAGGTCCAAGGCAAGGTCGATGGCGGCATCGCCGATGGCGTGGAGGGCGATCGGCCACCCGCTGCGATAGACCGAGTGGACACGCTCGCGGTACTGCTCCGGAGAGTCCAGGAGATAGCCCGTCTGGTGCTGATGCCCGCAGTAGGTCTCTGTCACAGCAGCGGTCTCCCCGAGGAGGGACCCGTCCATGAAGACCTTCACGTGCCCTAGACGCACATGGTCAGTGCCGAAGCCGAATGTCGGCCCCATATGCATCCCGAGGCCGCTGCCCGAGCCGTGGAAATCCTGCTGGTGGCCGTGGAGCTCCACCAGGGAGTCCAGAGCGGGCATCAGCTGGGCACGGGCATGAAGGCGACCGGTGCGAAGGGCCAACTGGTAGGCCGCGATCTCAATGGGGCTGTGTCCGATCCATCCGCCCCCGATCCCAGCTTCGGTGAAGCTCGTGATGCCCTTCTCGGCATAGCGTCGAGTGGCCGCGTCCAGAGCGTCAGCGATCTCTTCAGCGGCGTAGGGCAGCAGCAGACCCTGCAACAGGCTCTGAGCCGACTCCTCCACCAGCCCAGTGGGGCTTCCATTCGACCTCCGCACCACTGCACCGCCGGTGGGGTCCTGGAAATCCGGCTCCAGGGCACCGATGATCCGCAGGGTGTGGGTGTTGGTGATGGATGCATGCCCGGAGGTGTGACGGATGTACAGGGGGCGGTCGCCGGTGATCTCGTCGAGACGGTCGATGTCCGGGAACTGGCCGCCGTGGTGCTTCTGGTTGAAGCCAGTCCCGTGGATCCACGCGTCCGGGTGATCCTTCAGCCGGTGGACCTCCTCCTCGAGCATGCGGTAGAGATCGTCGAGGCCGCGCGCCGTGTCCAGCTGCACGGCCTGCAGGCTCAGTCCCCACCAGGTGGTGTGGCAGTGGGCGTCATTGAATCCAGGGACCAGGGTGGCGCCGGTGAACGTCTCTGTCCGGGCGGCAGAGCACCCGGTGAGCTGCTCGTCGAACCCCGAGATCCGGCCGTGCACGACGCCCATCCGGGTGGCCTGCCGGCGGTCGGGGTCCAAGGTGTGGATGCGGTCGGCCTCGATGATCAGGTCAAGATGCACGCTCGACCTCCTCTGCTGTCTCAGCGGTGCTCGGAGGGGTGGTCTGACGGTCGACGATCAGGTGGATCAGCGATGCCGTCCCGCTGGCCAGAGCCCGCTCGACGGCCCCGCGCACTTCGGAGGTCTCCTCGACCCTCTCCCCATGTCCGCCGAACGAGCGCATGGTGGCGGCGAAGTCCGGATTGACCAGATCGGTTCCGGAGACCCGCCCCGGATACTCGCGCTCCTGATGGAGCACGATGGTGCCGTAGCGGCCGTTGTCCACGACGACCACGAGGGGATTGGTCTGCTGAGCGACTGCAACGGCCAGTTCCTGTCCGTTCATCAGCAGATCACCGTCTCCGCAGACGGCCATCGTCTGACGTTCGGGATGGATGAGGCTGGCCGCCACGGCAGCGGGAACGCCAAGTCCCATGGCACCGTTGCGAGGACCGACGAGGCTGCCGGGCCCGTGGTGCGACAGGTACCGGTGACCCCACAGGGTGGCGTTGCCGGCGCCGTAGGTGCAGATCCGGTCCGGGGGCAGCAGTTCCTGGATGACGGCGAACGCCTCACCGAGATCAACACCCGAGTCCGGTGTCTCGGGACGGGGGGTGGCGAATCGTCGCTGCTCGGCGGCCAGGGTCCGCATCCACCCGTCTGTCCGGTCACCGCGCAGGGCGGCTGGATCCGTCTCGAGTGCGCTCACCAGAGCACGGGGGCTCGTCAGGACGAACTCGTCGATCCGTCCGCTGTGCATGGTCGCGTCCGGGTCCGTCAGCGCCAGGATGGTGGTGGCTCCGTGCCCGGCGGTGAACCCCTCGCTGAGCACATCGCTGCGACCGCACCCGATGAACACCAGGACGTCTGCCTCGTCGAGGTGACGGGCCAGGGAGTCTGATCGGCCGTAGCCGAGCCACCCGGCATACGCAGGGGAGTCGTGGGGAACAGCGTCATATGCCCGCCAGTCGGTGGCCGCGGGAATGCCGGCCGCCTCTGCCAGGCGTGCAAGGTCCCCGCCGGTAGATCCCAGCCAGCCATCCCCGCCCGCAATGATCAGAGGCTTCTGTGCAGCGCCGAGCAGCCGACGGATGCGTTCGATCTGGACCGAGCTGACGGCTGGCTCCGCCAGCGGACGAGGGGTGGGTGCCGGAACGTCCGTTCGCTTCACCAGCACGTCCTCGGGAAGGCCGACGACCACCGGCCCCGGGCGGCCTGAGGCGGCCGCGTGGAACGCCTCGGCCACGACGTCTCCTGCACGATCGGGGTCCTCGACCGTGAGGACACGTTTGGCCGTGGACCCGAACCAGCCTTCGAGGCTGAAGTCCTGGAAGGCCTCCCGGCCGCGATCGTCGACTGGGACCAGTCCCACCATCAACACCATGGCGGTGGCGTCCTGCCAGGCGGTGTGGACCGCGATCATGGCGTTCGCAGCACCGGGTCCACGGGTGACCATGGCGACTCCCGGGCGACCGGTGAGCCGGCCTTCGGCCAGAGCCATGAAGCCCGCACCTCCCTCTTGGCGGCACACGACCGTGTTGACGGTGGCATCGTGCAACCCGTCCAGCACGTCGAGGTAGCTCTCTCCGGGGACCACGTAGACGCGCTCCACGTCGTGTGCTGTCAGGGTCTCAACGATCAGGTGTCCGGCTGAGCGCGGCACGCGATCACTCCTTCGGGGGACTAGGTGGGGGCAGCGGGATGTCAGTGCTTGAAGCCGGGCAGATCCACGCTCATACGCGGGGACATCAGTGCCGAAGCGGCGGTGAACAGGGAGAGGAAGATGAGCAGTGCCGCTGCCGGCCACCAGTGGTTCGCGGCAGCAGCGACCATGGCCGTGGCGGCCAGGGGGATGAAACCCGAGAGCATGCCGGCGACATTCTGCGCCATTCCCACGCCGGTGTATCGGTAGGTGGCGGGGAACAGACCCGTCAGGATGGTCCCGGATGCGGCATAGGGGACGGAGAGCGTGCTCACGGCGAGCGTCATGCCTGTGACCGCCAGCAGATCGTTGCCGCTGCCGATCATGAGGAAGGCCGGCCACGTCAGCACCGCCGAACCGATGCCGCCCCACAGGATCACCTTGCTGGCGCCGAAGCGGGCTCCGGCCCGACCGGCGAGGACGAGGACGGGGATCTCCACCGCTGCCGCTACCAGACCGCCCAGCAGCATGGTGGTCCGGTCATAGTCGAGGTGGGTGACGCCGTACCAGACCACGAACGCCGTGACCAGGTAGAAGCCGCCGATGCCCAGCAGGCCGGCCTGCATGCCGACCAGAATGTGGCGCCAGTACCCCTTGAAGGTCTCACGCACGGGAGCCTGGGCCGTCTGACCGGATTCTTGGAGCTCTACGAAGACCGGAGACTCCTCCAGCTTGCTCCGGATGTACAGGGCGATCAGCAACATGGGGATGGCGGCCAGGAACGGCAGGCGCCAACCCCAGGCGTCGAAGGACTCCTGTGTCATCCACAGCGCCAGCAGGTAGAAGGCCCCGGAGGACAGGATGGTTCCGATCGGCGAGCCGATCTGCGGGATGGCGGCGTAGATCGCCCGCTTCTCCAAGGGGGCGTTCTCCACGACGATCGTCATGGCCCCAGACCACTCACCGCCCACGAACAGCCCTTGGAGGATCCGGAGCAGGACCAGCAGGAGAGGGGCGGCCAGGCCGATGGCCTCGTACGTGGGCAGCATGCCGATGAGCCCGGTGACCATTCCGATGCCGACAATGGTGATCATCAGCACCTTCCGGCGACCGATCCGGTCTCCCAGATTTCCGAAGATCATGCCTCCGATGGGGCGAGCGGCCAGCCCGACGCCGAAGGTGGCGAACGAGGACAGCGCCGCAGCGGTGGCGTTCTCCGTGTGGAAGTACTGCACGTTGAAGACGATGGCGGCGGCTGCGCTGAAGAGGAAGAAGTCGTACCACTCCAGGGCGGTGCCGATCAGCGCTCCGGCGGCGACCTTGTTGGCCTCCTTGGTGGTGAGCTGCTGGGTGGCCCCATATTCGATCTGGGCCGTCGATGGGGACGGTGCGGACATGATGATCCCTTCAAGACTGTGATCCGACTCACGTCGGTGCGACGACACCCAGTCTTCACTCGATATCCGCACAGTTCAGCCGACCGATGCCCCTTATTGAGCTCACTGAATTGGGCATGTGCACATATACTGGCCTGTATGGCGGACTCACCCCTGTTGGCGGAACCACTGCCAGGAGATCAACGGCGTTGGTCAGCGCTCCTGGACCGGATGGATCTGACGGCCCTGACTCATCGGTTTCTGGAGCAGGTGCGCGGGATCCCGGACTACGCGGACCCGCCTCTGCCGTGGGCCCAGATCTCGCAGGACGCTCTGGAGTCGTTCTCCCAGTTGGTCTCCTGCCTGCGCACCGGTGACTCGTCCCATTTGGCGAGCGTCGCCACCCAGGTCGGCGTGACACGGGCCCGCGCGGGGATCCCGTTGGCCTCGCTGCTCACCGCCATCCGCCTGGACTTCTCCCTGCTGTGGCAGGAGCTGATCGCGGTGGGCCGTCCGGATGAGGCGGCCATCCTGCTGCGGCATGCCTCGGTGGTCTCCGAGGTGGTGGAGAAGTACATCCAGCAGACCCAGCACGCCTATCTCACCGAGGAGAGGAGGATGGCCGACGATGTGGCCTCGGTCCGCCGCGGCCTGGTCGCTGAACTGCTCTCAGACCAGCCTCAGAGCCAGGACCGGCTCCTGCAGGTGGGTCAGCAGCTGGAGATCGGAGTGAACTGGAAATTCACGGTCTTCGCTGCCTTCGAGGATCAGACGGCGGGACTGCGCGTGGAGTCGGCCAATCTGGAGCGTCAGGGAGCTCAGGTGTTGACCGCTCACCATGGCAGTGCTCTGGTGCTCATCGCTCCGCACAACCCGGCTCAGGCTCCCCGCGAGCTGACGGCGGTCCAGGCGTTGCGGGTAGGCATGGTCGATCAGGTGACCGGGCTGTCGCGTCTGGGTGCTGCCGCACGCATGGCGGAGCAGTTGGCAACAGTGTTCGAGCCGCACGAGACCGGTGTGATGACCCCGGTGCGCGGTTGGTCCCGGCTGGTCCGACAGCAGGTCCTGCAGACACCGCTGGCGGGGATCATCACGCTGGACGGCTTCCAGTCGGCCTGCGGCCCGGCGGAGCGGGAGGCGATCGAGTCCACGGTGCGCTCCTTCCTGCTCACCGGCAGTGTGGCGGCCACGGCGGCCCAGCTGTACTGTCACCGCAACACGGTCACCAACCGTCTGCGCCGCTTCGCCGAGCTGACGGGGATCGACCTGATGATCCCGGCTCAGGCGGCGCGCGCGGTCATCGCCTTCGCCTGAGTCCTGGACGGACCTTCGTCCGGGGAGCGCACCGGGCGTGCACCTGGACGGCCTTCTCGTAGTGCCGCACCAGCGCCTCGGTGGACGCCCGCCAGGAATGCAGCTCGGACTCGGCCCGCGCCGCGGCGGACATCCTCGAGCGCAGACCACCGTCCGTGAGCACGCGGCTGAGGCGGTCCACCCAGCCCGGCACATCGGCTGGCTCCACCAGGAAGCCGGTGGCGCCGTCGTCGATCACGAAGGGGATCCCGCCCGCCCGGGCTCCCACCACCGGCACGCCCGAGGCCATGGACTCCAGCGCCACCAGACCCAGGGTCTCCGTGGTGGAGGGGAAGGCGAACACGTCCGCGCTGGCATAGGCCGCCGCCAGATCCGCCCCGGACAGGTACCCCGTGAAGGTGGTGGAGGCCGGATCCAGCAGGCGCTCGAGCTCGGCGCGGTGCGGGCCCGAGCCCACCATGGCCAGGCGGGCACCCGGCACGCGCTCGCGGACGCCGCGCATCACCTCCGTCAGGGTGTCCAGGTCCTTCTCCCGGCTCATCCGCCCCACGTACATCACCAGCGGCGCGTCCGGGTGACCGTCGGTGAGCCGGACGCGCATCTGCTCGGAGCGGTGCTGCGGACGGTAGCCCACGGTGTCCACGGCCTTGGGCCACAGATCCACCCGGCGGATGCCGACCTCCCGTGCGGCCTGGACCATGGGGCCGGAGGTGCACAGGTTCACCTCGGCCTGGTTGTGGAGCATGCGGATCCAGCTCTCGGCCGGATGCCGGGACCACCCCACCCGCAGCGACTCCGTGTACTGCGGGACATCGGTGTGGAAGCTGGCCAGCAGCGGAAGATCGCGCCGCCGGGCCGAGAGCACCCCGTAGGCGGCCAGCCACACCGGGTTCACCGTGTGCACCACGTGGGGGCGGAAGGACTGCATCCGGCGGGCGATGTTCGGCGTGGGGAAACCGACGGTGATCTCCGGGTAGAGCGGACGCAGTGAGGCACCGCGCACCCGCACCACCTCGAACCCGGCGTACTGGGCCGGCGGATCCCCCGGCGCGAAGAGCAGCACCTCGTGTCCCAGCTCGGCCAGCTGCTCCAGGGTGCGGGTGACCCGGGTGACCACCCCGTCGATCTTGGGGAGGAACACCTCGGTGAACATCGCGATCCGCATGGTCTCCTCGGTCCGGGGTGGGCAGGCACGGCGAGCCGACGGCGTCAGGCGCCGGCCGCCGTCGGGACGATCTCAGCCGGCCGGCTGGGCGGTGACCGAGGAGGGGATGCCCGCCTGCTGGTTCCGGGTCCAGGTGCTGGTGGCCGGGATGCGGTCCAGGTCCGCGCGGTCCCGGTACCGGCGGGCGATCTGCTCCACCTCGCGCAGCAGCCCCTCGGAGAGCGTGGTCGGTTCCAGGCCCAGGTCCAGGAACGCCTGGTTGACCACGTGCAGCTCGTTCTCGGCCGACTCGTGGCGCGGGTTGGGCACCATCTCCACGGTGGCCCCGGCGATCCGGGCGACCATCTCGGCCAGGTCCCGCACGCGGTGGGTCTCGGTCATCTGGTTGAAGATCTTGACCCGATCTCCGGCGGCCGGCGGGTTCTCCAGGGCGATCTGCACGCAGCGGACCATGTCCTGGATGTGGATGAACGCCCGGGTCTGACCGCCGGTGCCGTGCACGGTCAGCGGGTAGCCCACGGCGGCCTGCATCAGGAAGCGGTTGAGCACGGTGCCGTAGTCGCCGTCGTAGTCGAACCGGTTGATCAGCCGCTCATCCCGCTGGGTCTGCTCGGTGTGCGTGCCCCAGATGATGCCCTGGTGCAGGTCGGTGATGCGCAGGGCGTCGTTCTTGGCGTAGTAGGCGAACAGGTGCTGATCCAGGACCTTGGTCATGTGGTAGATCGAGCCCGGGTTGGTGGGGTACAGGATCTGCTGTGGGATCCGCTGCGGCTGCTCCTGGGTGGAGTCCTCCGCGCGCACCTCCACGTCCAGGTAGCCCTCGGGGATCTTCATCCCGGCGGTGCCGTAGCCGTAGACGCCCATGGTCCCCAGGTGCACCACGTGGATGTCCAGACCGGACTCCACCACGGCGCAGAGCAGGTGGTGGGTGGCGTTGACGTTGTTGTCCACGGTGTACCGCTTGGTGCGCGGAGACTTCATGGAATAGGGCGCCGCGCGCTGCTCGGCGAAATGCACGACGGCGTCCGGTTGCCACGAGCGCAGGAAGTCCAGCAGCGCCTCATAGTCCTGGGCGATGTCGATGAACTCGAACCCGATCCGGTTCCCGGAGACCTCCTCCCAGGCCGCTCGACGCTCGGAGAGCGGGCGGATGGGGGTGAGCGACTGGACCTGCAGCTGCTCGTCGATGGTGCGCCGGGAGAGGTTGTCCACGATGGTGACCTCATGGCCGAGGTCGGACAGGTGCAGGGACGCGGGCCAGCCACAGAAGCCGTCCCCTCCCAGGATCGCGATCTTCACAGCTGGACTCCTCTGCGCGTGGGCGGTGGGACTGAGACTAGCCAAGGCACGGTGGGGGAACGGTGAACCGCAGGTGTCCGCGCGATGGCGTTCTCGGACTCGATGCTCTCACCCCTGGTCAGGAGGGGGTGATCAGTGTCACAGGCGATGCGGAATAGATCCGGCGGGAGTACAGTTCTATTCAAAGTTGAACAAAACCGAGCGGCCGACGTGGTCGCCGATCTCACGAGGAGAACACATGACCACCCTGACCCCCGGCACCTGGAACCTGGACCCCACCCACACCGACGTCGCCTTCACCGTGCGCCACGCCGGCATCTCCAAGGTCCGCGGCACCTTCACCGCCGTGGAGGGCAACCTCACCGTCAACGATTCGTTCTCGGCCTCCTCGGTGGACATCACCATCGACATGGGCTCGATCAACACCGGTGAGCCCAACCGCGACGGCCACGTCAAGGGAGAGGACTTCTTCGATGTGGAGAAGAACCCCACCATGCGCTTCGTCTCCACCGAGGTCCGTGGCGAGGGCGAGGAGTTCACCCTGGTCGGCGACCTGACCATCAAGGGCATCACCCGCCCGGTCGAGCTGGAGGCCGAGTTCGGCGGCCAGACCGTGGACGCCTTCGGCATGACCCGCGCCGGCTTCGAGGCCAAGGGCGAGATCTCTCGCAAGGACTTCGACATCACCTGGAACGCACCGCTGCAGTCCGCCGCCGGCGGCGTGCTGGTCTCCGACAAGGTCAAGATCGAGATCGACGCCTCCTTCGTGCTCCCCGGTGAGGACGCCGCTCAGGCCTGATCCGAGTGCAGTGAGCTGAGCTGATCAGCTCGCCCCCGCAACTGGAGGTCAGTTGTCACGCCCATCGCCCCGTTCTCGGGACGGTGAGGTGGACAACTGACCTCCAGTTCGTTCTGGGGTGGGCGGGGGTGCGCCCTGGCGGTGGGTTGACGGCAGGTCTACTGTTCACGCTGTGCATGAGCACCCGAGCACTCTGAGGTCCTGGTGGCTGGCCGATCCCGTGCAGGATGAGGCGGGACCGAGCGGCCCGGGGGCCCGTCCGCACCCTGACCCTCACGAGGGGCATCCGTGGTGGCAGGTGATGTGCCTGTCCGGCCTCGACTACTTCTCCACGCTGGGCTACCAGCCGGCCATCGCGGCTCTGGCAGCCGGACTGCTCTCTCCTGTGGCCACGTTCGTGCTGGTGCTGGTCACCTTGGGTGCCGCTCTGCCCATGTACCGCCGGGTGGCGCGGGAGTCCCCCCATGGACAGGGCTCGATCGCGATGCTGGAGCGGCTGCTGCCCCACTGGCGCGGCAAGCTGCTGGTCCTGGTCCTGCTGGGCTTTGCGGTCACTGACTTCATGATCACCATCACGCTCTCGGCCGCGGACGCCTCTGCGCACCTGATCGCGAACCCCTTCGCTCCTCAGACTCTGGAAGATCACCAGCTGGGCGTCACGCTGGTCCTGATCCTCGGTCTGGTACTGGTCTTCCTGCGTGGGTTCCGGGAGGTCATGGGCCTGGCTGTCGTCCTGGTGGCCGGATTCCTGACCGTGAACGCCGCCGTCATCCTCACCGGCCTGTGGCGCATCGCCACCCAGCCGGCCGTCGTCGGGAACTGGTGGGAGAGTCTCTCCGCCGCCCAGGGCGACCCGGTGATGGCCGTGGCGCTGGCGCTGATCGTGTTCCCCAAGCTGGCGCTGGGACTGTCCGGGTTCGAGACCGGTGTGGCGGTGATGCTGCAGATCAGGGGAGGTGTGCACGACACCCGTGAACGGCCGGCCGGGCGGATCCGCGGGACCCAGCGGCTGCTGACCACCGCGGCCGTGACCATGTCCGGCTTCCTGTTCTCCTCCTCCCTCGTCACCACGCTGCTCATCCCGCACGAGCGGTTCCTGCCGGGAGGAGAGGCGAACGGGCGGGCGTTGGCCTATCTGGCCCACGAGTTCTTCGGTGACCTGTGGGGCACGGTGTACGACGTGCTAACGATCGGAATCCTCTGGTTTGCCGGTGCCTCCGCGATCGCCGGTCTGCTGAACCTCATTCCGCGGTACCTGCCCCGTGACGGCATGGCCTCGGAGTGGGTCCGTACCCCACGCCTTCTGGTGCTGATCATCGCCGTGGCCGCCGTGCTGATCACCGTGGTGTTCGACGCCTCCGTGGATGCCCAGGGCGGGGCCTATGCCACGGGGGTCCTGGTGCTGATGACCATGGCGGCGCTGGCCGTCACGCTCTCAGCTCGGCGCCGGGGGGAGCACCGAGGCGCGGTCTTCATGGGCGTGGTGACCACGGTGTTCGTCTACACCACGGTGGCCAATGTCATCGAACGGCCGGATGGCCTGCGAGTGGGATTGGCGTTCATCGGGGTGATCGTGGTGCTGTCCTTCCTCTCCCGGTTCCTGCGGACGGCAACCGTCCGGGGCATCGCCGTGGAGCTGGATCCGACCGCGGTGGCCTGGCTGGCGGAGGCTGCAGGGAAGGGACAGGTGCGGCTGATCGCCCACGAGACACGCCTGTCCCGGACGGAGTCGGCCAGCCGGTACCGGCAGAAGCTGCACCACATGCGCCTGGCCGCCAACATCCCCCATCCCTCCCGGGCACTGTTCCTGGAGGTGCGGGTTGCCGACTACTCCGACTTCATCACGCACACCACGGTTCGGGGTGTGGAACGCAGGGGCTTCCGCGTGCTCAGTGTGGACGGGACCAGCGTGCCCCGGACCACACCCGCCGACCGTGGGTGCACGTGGGCTGAGGCGGGTTGCGGGCCCGGGCGTGTGGGAAGGCTGTGGCGGTGCAGACGGGATGTCGGTAAAATTCTCCCGTTGACCTGTCCCCGAACACGGAGTTGAGAAACCCCAGATGAATCGATCACTGCCGCGCACCGGGTCGTCCGACGACCCGGGCGACAGTTGTAGTTGCACGTACGCCGAACCTGCTGATCTGACGCAGTCCGGCCCGAGGATCGGGGGCCGGAGGTGATCGACTCCATCCTGCTCCTGGTGGGCGGCCTGGCCGTGATCGGCGTGATCATCGCCGCCAACGGCTACTTCGTGGCCCAGGAGTTCACGTACATGTCCGTGGACCGGGTCCGCCTCCGGGCCGAGGCCAAAGCCGGAGACGCCGCCGCCGAACGGGCCCTGAAGGTCACCGGCCGCACCTCCTTCATGCTCTCCGGCGCCCAGCTGGGCATCACCGTGACCGGCCTGCTGGTCGGCTATGTGGCCGAACCGATGGTCGGCCAGGCCCTGTCCGACATCCTCGGCGGTGCGGGCATCCCGGCGGCCGTGACCATCGGCGTCAGCACCGTGGGCGTGCTGGCCCTGGCCACCGTGGTCCAGATGATCTTCGGTGAGCTGTATCCGAAGAACCTGGCCATCGCCAACCCCGGTCCGCTGGCCCGGGCGCTGGCCCGCTCCACGCTGATCTACCTGAAGGTGTTCGGCTGGCTGATCGTGGTCTTCGACAAGTCCGCCGATGCCCTGCTGCGTCTGCTGCGGATCGAGCCCGTGCATGACGTGGACACCACGGCCACCGCCGAGGACCTGGACCGGATCGTGGCCGACTCCCGTGAGAGCGGAGACCTGCCGGAGGAGTTCTCCATCCTGATCGACCGCATCCTGGACTTCCCGTCCGAGGACGTGGAGCACGCCATGATCCCGCGTGCCCGGGTGGATGTGGTCGGCCCGGAGACCACCGTGGGAGAGGTCCGTGCGCTCATGGCGCAGGCCCACACTCGCTACCCCGTGGTGTCCGCCCAGCAGGAGCCGCTGGGTGTGGTGCACCTGATCGACCTGCTGGAGCGTCCCGTGGACGACCCGGCCCCCGTCACGGAGCTGATGCGGGAACCCCTGGTGGTGCCCACGCTGATGCCCCTGCCGGACGCCCTCGAGGAGCTCTCCAGCACCCGGAATCAGATGGCTTGTGTGATCGACGAGTACGGCGGCTTCGCCGGGGTCCTCACCGTGGAGGACCTGGCCGAGGAGCTGGTCGGCGAGCTCACCGACGAGCATGACACCGACCCGGCCCCCGAGGTGGAGTCCGAACGCGATGACACCTGGCGCCTGGCCGGCGACGTCCACGTGGACGAGCTGGAGCGGGCCGTGGGACACCCGTTGCCGGAGGGTGACTTCGAGACCGTGTCCGGACTCGTCATCGCCGAACTGGGCGAGTTGCCCGAGGAGGGTCAGCAGGTGAGGATCGCGTTGCCGGACGATCCACGGGACCTGTCCCTGGACGAGCCGCTGCACCGCGACCTCATCGTCGAGGTGACCGAGGTCAGCCGTCACGTCCCCAGTGAATTGGTGGTGCGCCTGGAGGAGATCCCCGGCGCCCGGCCGGAGCCGTCGGAGATGGCGGACAGCGCAGATGAGAGCGAGGCAGGACGATGATGCAGAATCCCCTGATCGTCACTGCGGTGACCGCGGCGCTGATCGTGCTCAGCGCGATGTTCGTGATCATCGAGTTCTCGCTGCTGGGTGCTCGCCGCCATCGGCTGGAGGAGGACGCGCAGACCAGCCGCTCGGCCCGGTCTGCCCTGAGCAGCATCAATGAGCTCACTGTCATGCTCGCCGGGGCCCAGCTGGGCATCACGGTGTGCACCTTCGCGCTCGGTGCCGTGACCAAACCCGCTGTCGATGCCTGGCTCGGACCGGTCCTGAGCGGCTGGGGTGTGCCGGAACAGATCGCGGACACTGCCGCGTTCCTGCTCTCCCTGCTGTTCGTGACCTTCCTGCACCTGGTGGTCGGCGAGATGGCGCCCAAGTCCTGGGCCATCGCGCATCCCGAGACCGCGGCCAAGGTGACGGCCGGTCCCACCCGGGCCTACATCTGGTTCCTGCGTCCGCTGCTGATCTGGGTCAACAAGGTGGCCAATCGCCTGGTGGCCGCCAGCGGCGTGACCCCGGTGGATCGCGCCGCCGTGGGAGGCCAGGACGCGGAGACCATCCGCCATCTGGTGGAGCATTCGGCCTCAGAGGGCGCGCTGGAGCCGGAGTACCACGGTCAGCTGGCCGGGGTGTTCGAGCTGCAGGACCGGACGTTGGGTGATCTGCTGGACCGGCAGGCCACGCCCACGGCGGTGCTGCCGGACGCCACGGTGGCGGACCTGCAGGCCGCGGCCTCCCGCACCGGACACCTGCGCATCCTGATCGCCGACCCCCAGGGCGGTGCGCCGGGCGTGGTGCATGTACGCGACACCCTGATGGAACCCGTCGATCGCAGGGCCTCCGAGCTGGCTCGCCCGGCCTTCACCCTGCCTGCGCAGACCCCGCTGCATGAGGCCCTTGCGGCACTGCGTCAGCAGGGCGAGCAGCTGGTGGCGGTGATGGACCAGGACCGGTTCGTGGGTGTGGTCACCGTGGCCGACTTCCTGCAGCGGATCCTGGTGACCCCCAACGGGTCCGCCGGAACGGTCTGATCAACCACCTCAACCCAGAGGAACGACGACGGCCACGGCCTGACAGATCAGTCAGGCCGTGGCCGTTCGGTCACCAGGGTGAGGTCACCGGGGCGAGATCACTCGGCCCAGTCGGACTCCTGGATGACCTTGACGAAGTCTCCGCGCTCGAAGCCGGGCAGGAAGTGCTGGAGCACATCGGCCTTGACGTTGCCGAAGGTGGTGTCCGGGCGGTCCTTGAGGCCCTCGGTGAAGGCGGCCAGGATCTCCTTCTTGAAGTTCGGGCGGGGGTGGGCCTCCACCACGGAGGCGCGCTGCTCGTCGGTGATGGCGTCGTAGCCGATCCCCAGCACGTCCAGCTCCACGCCGCGGGTCACCAGGGCGACCTCCGGGGCCATGTGCAGCGGGATCTCCGGGGTGGTGTGCAGGGCGATGGCCTGCCAGACCTTGTCCGCTGCGTCCTCGGCGATGCCGTGGCCGGTCAGGAACTCGCGGGCCACGTCGGCGGCGTCGATCTCGAAGCGCTGGTGGGTGGTCCGGTACTTCTCGGTCAGGCCCAGGTCGTGGAACATGGCGCCCACGTAGAGCAGCTCGGGATCGTAGTCGAGGCCCTGCTCCTGGCCGCGCAGGGAGCCGAACAGGTAGACACGGCGGGAGTGGTTGAACACCAGGTCGGTGGCCACGTCGCGCACGAGCTCGGTGGCCTCACGGGCCAGGGTGCTGTCGGGGATGGTGATGCCGGCGATGGTCTCCGCCATGGCGGTCCTCCTTGAGTCATCGGGTTGCTGGACTGGTTCCAGCATGACTCGGGCGGCTACCGTGTTGCCATGTCTGATCGGCCAAGAGCACCTCGGAATCGGACATGACGCACCGGATCGGGATCGTCGTGTTCGACGGCATGACGCTGCTGGACGCCAGCGGTCCGGCCGAGGTCTTCCATCTGGCCCAGTGGTCGGGCGGACCGTACGAGGTGGAGTTCGTCTCGACCTCTGGTGGGCCCGTGGTCTCCACCTCCGGCGTCACAGTCGACTCGAGCGCCGTCGCGAACACCCCCGCCGGCCTGGACACCGTGCTCGTGGCCGGTGGACCCACCCTGGCCACCGACCCCGTGGATCCCTCCCTGCTGCAGACCGTGCGGCAGCTGGCCGAGCACGCCGGGCGAGTCGCCTCGGTCTGCACCGGAGCGTTCGTCCTGGCCGAGCTGGGCCTGCTGGACGGGCGTCGGGCCACCACGCACTGGCGCCATGCCGCCACCCTGGCCCGGCGATACCCGCGGATCAGCGTGGAGCCGGACGTCATCCACATCCGCGACGGACGGTTCCTCACCTCCGCCGGCATCAGTGCCGGGATCGATCTGGCCCTGGCCCTGGTGGAGGAGGACGCCGGGGCGGAGGCGGCCCGTGCCGTGGCGCAGGAGCTGGTGATGTTCATGCAGCGGCCGGGCGGCCAGTCCCAGTTCTCCGCCGCGCTGAGCGGTCCGCTCGCCCAGGACAGTGTGCTGCGCGAGCTGATGGAGTCCGTCCAGGCCGATCCTGCGGCCCAGCACACCGTCTCCGGGATGGCCGACCGTGCCGGGGTGAGTGTGCGTCATCTGAATCGGCTGTTCCGCGCGGAGACGGGGACCACGCCGTCCCAGTGGCTCGAGCGTGTGCGGCTGGATGCCGCCCGGGCGCTGATCCTGGAGGGGCACACCGTCACTCGGGTGGCCCAGCGCAGCGGATTCGGCTCGGATGAGACTCTGCGCCGGGCCTTCGCCCGCCAGTTGGGCACCACCCCCACGGCGTTCCGAGAGCGCTTCGCCACCACGGCACCGGGTGCCCGCTGGACCCTAGACTGACATCCGAGCCGACCGCACCCCACCCAGGAGGACCCGATGGCGCGCCGATCCGGCAAGCCCGCCCGCAGCGCCCGCCCTGCTCGGCCGGGCCGGTCCACGCAGGCGTCCCAAGCGCAGCGGCAGCTTCAGCAGAGAACCGCCTCGCGGAAGATCGGCTCGCCAGCTGTGCCGGACATCGTCCCGGAGACGCTCTTCCTGACCACCATCCCGGGCGCCACGCCCTCCAAATGGGTGGACCGGTTCACCTCGCGGGAGCGCCGGATCCAGCAGCTCCACCACGACGACGGCGCGCAGTTTCTCCTGCTGGCTCCCGGTGAGGAGGGGGCTGGGCAGCGAGGGCTGCCGATGGTCGGCTACCTCCGGTGGCCCCTGGACTCCACGCCGCAGGAGCACCTGCAGGCCGGCGGGATCGATCCGGACACGGTGCATGTGGTGCAGTTCTACGAGGAGTCCCCGGTGGTCTGCGTGGGCAAGGAGCACCTGCTCGCCGCGTGGGACGTGGAGACCGACGGCCCCGTCCCGGCCAGCGAGCTGGACCCGGAGGAGCTGATGGACCCGGCACGGTTCGCCCCGCCCATCCCAGAGGATCCCCTGGACGCCCCGGAGACTCCGGGTTCGGGCGAGCGGATGGCCGTGGAGATCGTCGCCACCGGCGTGGGGCACACGGTGCTGCCGGCCTCGGTGGCCCGCCAGTTCGGCCGCAAGGACGTGGTGGTCCTGCCGATGGTCCAGGCAGAGGCCCCGCAGGGGCACCCCGGCTGGCAGGTGGGCCTGGCCTGGCTGCGCGAGCTGGACTCGCAGCTGATCCAGGACTTCGTAGGGGCCGCCAAGGGCCGCCGCCCGGGCTCCTCGAGGGGCTGACATCAGCCGTCGAACACAGCAGATGACCACAGGAGGGGACGCCGTGGATCAGACGGTTCACACCACACCTTTGATCAGACCACAGTGGGGACGGGCGCTGTTCCTCGGCGCCCTGGGCCTGACCGTGGCCAGCATCATCACCATGCTGGTGGCCGCTCCGGACGGGGTGATCGCCTCCTCAGACTCCACCGCCGCCACCCCGGCCCTCTGGACGCTGCTGCTGCCCTCCGCGGCAGGCATCATGCTGACCCTCCTGCTGCCTCGGCGCCCTGAGCCTTTGCCGGCACAGGCCGTTGATCGCGGCCGGCTGATCGTCTCCAATTTCGGACTGCTGGTGCTGTTCCTGGTGTTCACCGCCGGCGCCGCCATGGTCCCCTGGCGCAACGAGGACTACATTCTGGCCAAGGCCGCCCTGCTGATCGCGCTGCCGGCACTGCTGGTGCTCACGGTGCGCCGATCGGTCCGCATCCACCGCGGATCCGGCGCCTGGCGCTGGTGGGCGCCGGCCGTCGTCGTGGTGGTCTGGTTCCTCCTGGCAGAGCTGGCACCGTGGAATCCGATCTACGACCCCGGGGAGGTGGACCCCACCTTCCTGATCATCGGTGCCACGGCCACGGCCCTCACGGCCGGCGTGGGGGAGGAGCTGTTCTTCCGCCGATGGCTGCAGACCCGGCTCGAGGCGGGGCTGGGAGTGTGGGCCGGGATCGGGGTGACCTCAGTGTTGTTCGGACTGATGCACCTGGGCAGCCACGGGACCGGGCAGATCTGGCTGGATGTGGCGCAGGTGATCGCCGTGCAGGGCACCTTCGGCTGGTTCGTGGGCGTGCTGTGGTGGCGCTACCGCAACCTGACGATGGTCATCCTGGTGCACCTGTTGAACAACGGCTGGGGCGTGCTGGTCCACCTGGCGCGCGGCTGAGTCAGTCCAAGCCGCCGTCTCTCACCCCCGGCCCGGATCCTCACCTCCCTGGGGAGGGGTGAGTTTCCGGGAAGAGGGTGCAAGACCGGACCTTCAGGTCCCTCCCGCCAGAGGTGGAGCCGATCGCGGCGAACCGGGCCCTGACCACCATGGACTTCTTCGAGTTCGCCGACGCCGGAGACTCCGACGGGGTGTTCTGGGGTTCCCAGACCGAGCGCTCGAGCCGGCCCCCTGCCGTCACCGCCGGTCAGCCCGGATCCAGAGCCGTCAGCACAGCGGCCGCGGTGGACTGCGCGTCTGCACCGGTCGGCACGGAGACGCCGTCCTCGTCCGGTTCGAGCGGCTCCATCAGCGCGATCTGGCTGGCCAGCAGGGAGGTGGGCATGAAGTGCGCTCGCCGGGCGGCCACCCGGGCGGCCAGATCCTCCGGGGAGACCTGCAGCTGCACCACCGTCACTGGGTGCCCGCAGCCGCGCAGCACGTCGCGGTAGGACCGCCTCAGCGCCGAGCAGGCGAGGACGGCGGGCAGCCCCAGATCGCCGAGCCGGCGCAGCTCCTGCGCAAGCCGGTCCAGCCACGGTGCCCGGTCCTCATCGGTGAGCGCGATCCCTTCGGCCATCCGGTTCCGGTTCTGCACCGTGTGGAACGCATCCCCCTCCAGCCACACGCGCCCCAGCTGTGTGGCCACCAGCCGCCCCACGGTGGACTTGCCGGAGCCGGACGGACCAGAGATGACCAGGTGCGCGCGCATCGACTCAGCCCAGGCGGCCCGGCTCGGAGGCGGTGTAGGTGTCCTCGTCCTCGGGGGAGACCGGCTCGGTGCCGCGGGCCCGGGCGATCGCGCTCATCAGGTGGTAGACGATCAGGGCCGCCGCAGTGCCCAGAGTGATGCCGCCGAACGTCATGCCGAAGGCCACCAGCTGGGGGTCGGCGATCGCGATGATCAGGCCGGCGCCGGCGGTCATCAGGAAGATGCTGTTGGAGAAGTCCACGCGGTTCTGCACCCAGATGCGCGCACCCATGATGCCGATCATGCCGTAGAGGATGATGCCCGCACCGGCGGCCACTCCTGCGGGGATGGTGTTGATCAGTGCGCCGAACTTGGGCAGGAACGCCAGTGCCAGCGCGGTGAACCCGGCCACCCAGTACGCGGCGGTGGAGTAGACGCGTGAGGAGGCCATCACCCCGATGTTCTCCGCGTACGTGGTGGTGCCCACGCCGCCGCCCAGGCCGGACAGGGTGGTGGAGAGACCGTCGGCCATCAGGGCCCGGCCATTGGAGGAGTCCAGGTCCCGCCCGGTCATCAGGCCCACCGTGCGCACATGGCCGATGTTCTCCGCGACCAGCACCAGGACCACCGGCAGGAACAGGAACAGCACGTCCGGGTGGAAGCCAGGGGTGTGGAACGGGGGCAGGCCGAACCAGTCCGCCTCGCCCACGGGGGTGAAGTCCACCTGGCCCTGCGCCAGCGCGATCAGGTAGCCCACCACGATGCCCAACAGGATGGAGAGCCGTCCCAGCAGCCCGCGGAAGAGCACCGCGCAGACCACGATCGCCAGAGCGGTGCCGAAGGTGGTCAGCGGGACGTCCTGCATGCCGGCGGTGGTGGCGCCGGCCAGATTCAGGCCGATCAGCGCCACGATGGTGCCCATCACCACCGGCGGCATCAGCGCGTGGATCCAGCCCACGCCAGCCCGCTGCACGATCACCCCGACGATGAACAGCGCAACGCCCGTGGACAGCACCCCGAAGAGCGCTCCACCCATGCCGTGCTGGTTCATGGCCGCACCGATGGGGGCGATGAACGCGAAGGAGCTGCCCAGGTAGGAGGGCACGCGTCCGCGCGTGATCAGCAGGAACAGCAGGGTGCCCACCCCGGAGAAGAACAGGGCTGCGGTGACGGGGAATCCGGTCAGCGTGGGCACCAGCACGGTGGCGCCGAACATGGCCATCACGTGCTGGACCCCGACGCCGGCCGTCTGGAACCAGCCCAGTCTCTCGCCAGGTGCCACCACCTCGCCAGGGGTGATCCGGCGGCCGTCTCCATGGACGGTCCAGGCCACGCCGAGGCGTTGGGCGAGGGTGCGGTTCTGCTCGGTCATGATGGCCTCTCGAGGGGACTGGGGAGGGCGGTCAGGCACGGTTTCGCGGCCCATCGGTAGGGTACCGTTGAAGCGTGGCAGACGTGGTGGCGGTGATCGGTGAGGCACTGGTGGATGTGGTGGTCTCAGACACCGCCGATCCCCGGGCCCACGTGGGCGGAAGCCCCCTGAACGTGGCCGTCGGACTGGCCCGGCTCGGCGAGGAGGTCCTCTTCGTGGGGCGCTGGGGTCAGGATGAGTACGGCACCATGATCGAACAGCACCTGCAGGCCAACTCCGTGCGCAGCGTGCTCGAGGCTGACCAGGCCCCCACCTCTGTGGCCACGGCCCGGCTGGACCCCACCGGCGCCGCCAGCTACGGCTTCACCATGGACTGGACCCTCCCGGCTGCGGCCGAGGTGGAGCACGGGCTCTCCGTGGACGGGGGTCTGACCCACGTGCACACCGGGTCCATCGCCACCATGCTCGAGCCCGGGGCCAGCACCGTGATGGAGCTGCTGGAGCGGATCGAACCCACGGTCACCATCAGCTACGACCCCAACTGCCGTCCCACCCTGGTCCAGGACCGTGCCGCCGCCCGGCGCCGGGCTGAGGAGATCGTGGCCCTGACGGACATCGTGCACGCCTCGGACGAAGACCTGAAGTGGCTCTACCCGGACCGCACCATCGAGGAGTCGATCGTGGCCTGGCAGCAGGTGGAGCCCGCCCTGGTGGTGGTGACCCGCGGTGCCCAGGACATCCTGTGCGCCACCGCCGAGGGGATCGTGCAGGTGCCCACCGTCCCCGTGGAGGTCGAGGACACCGTGGGTGCCGGAGACTCCTTCACCGCCGCGCTGCTCACCGCCCTGAAGGACCGGGGCCTGCTGGGCGCGGCCCACCGGGAGGCGCTGAACCGGATCAGCGTCCAGGACACGGAGGACGTCCTGCGCTATGCCGCGCGGGCTGCCGCGGTGACCTCCTCACGCCCGGGTGCGGACCCGCCGTCGCGCGCTGAACTGGACGGCTGAACCGCCGCCGGGCAGAAGCCCACCTCGTGCTGACGCCGATTGATGCCGTCCTGTCGCTCTGAGCGGGACGAGACCGGTCAGAGCGACATCTTCGCGACAATCCGTGCCGGTGGTGCTGCGCGGACGGAGAGCCGCTCCGTCAGCCCAACAGGCCCAGCAAACGCACTGCGTCCCGCTCGGACTCCAGTTCGGCCACCGTGGTGGCCAGGCGCTCGCCGGCCCCGGGCAGCAGCTCCTCGTCCGGCTCCAACCCGGGGACGATCTGCCACGCACCACCCTCGCTGACCACCGGGAACGAGCTGATCAGCCCATCGGGCACCCCGTAGGAGCCGTCGGAGACGATCGCCGCCGAGGTGCGCCGCCCCTGGGTGCCGTTGACCCAGTCGTACACGTGATCGATCGCCGCACTGGCCGCGCTGGCGGCGGAGGAGGCACCGCGCACCTCGATGATCTCCGCTCCACGCTTCGCCACCCGGGGGATGAACTCCTCGTCCACCCAGGCCCGCTCCACCAGCTCCAGTGCTGGGCGTGAGGACCCGTCCACGGTCACCGTGGCGTGGGTGAGATCGGGGAACTGTGTGGCGGAGTGGTTGCCCCAGATGGTGATGCCCTCGATGTCCCGCACGGCCGCACCGGTGTGTGCGGCGAGCTGGGAGACCGCGCGGTTGTGGTCCAGCCGGGTCATGGCGGTGAACCGCTCGGCCGGCACGTCCGGAGCATGCGCGGAGGCGATCAGCGCGTTGGTGTTGGCGGGGTTGCCCACCACCAGGACACGGATGTCATCCGCGGCGTGGTCGTTGATGGCCCGGCCCTGAGGACCGAAGATCCCGCCGTTGGCCTCGAGCAGGTCGGCGCGCTCCATGCCCTTCCCGCGCGGCCGGGCACCCACCAGCAGTGCCACCCCGGCGCCGTCGAACGCGCGCTCAGCGCGGTCGGTCACCGTGACGGAATCCAGCAGGGGGAACGCAGAGTCGGCCAGCTCCATGGCCGTGCCTTCAGCCGCACGGACGGCGTCCGGGATCTCCAGCAGGTTCAACCGAACCGGCACGTCCGGGCCGAGGAGTTGGCCGGAGGCGATCCGGAAGAGCAGGGCGTAGCCGATGTTCCCGGCGGCACCGGTCACGGTGACGGTCACGGGGCTGGCGGAGGATCGGGTGGCTGCATCAGTCAGGGTCATGGCCCCATCATTGCAGTCTGCTCTCGCCGTCGGTCCGGGGCAGGGGCCGTACGGCACACCTAGGATGGTGTGCATGCCTCCGACCGTCCCCGCAGCTCGCCCAGACCCCACGTCCACGGGTGCTCAGGACGTGCTGCGCCGCCGGCCCCGGATGATCGCCACGGACCTGGACGGCACCATCATCGGCTACGACCACACCCGGTCCGGGTTCATCACGCCCCGCACGGTGGAGGCCTTCCAGAGCGCGCACGACGCCGGCATCCAGGTGGTCTTCGTGACTGGCCGGCCGGTCCGGTGGCTGGCACCGCTGGAGGATGCCCTGGGACACGCCGGTCCGGTGATCTGCTCCAATGGCGCTGTCATCTACGACATGGCCGATCACACGGTGCTGGAGTCGCACCCCATGCAGCTGGAGACGGTCATGCAGGCGCGGGATCTGATCGCCACCCTGGATCCCAGTGCCGCGTTCGGGGCGGAGACCCCCTCCGGGTTCCACCTGGACTCCGGGTTCGTGGACCGGGAACGTGCCCACCCCGGGGACGACCGCGCCTGGTCCTACCACGTGGGACTGACCCTGGAGGACGTCCTGCCGGATCAGCCGGAGATCGTGAAATTCCTGGCCAAGACCCGGACTCAGGACCCGGACGCGTTCCTGGCCGACGTGCGGGACGCCCTGGGCGAGCTGCTGGCCGTCACCCACTCGGCTCCGGGGATGGCCCTGGTGGAGATGTCCCGCCCGGATGTGAACAAGGCCTCCACCTTGGAGCACTTCGCCGCCTCGCACGGCATCAGCGCCGCTGAGGTGGTGGCCTTCGGGGACATGCCCAATGACCTGGAGATGATCCACTGGGCCGGCACGGGAGTGGCCGTGAGCTCAGGTCACCCCACGCTGGTGGGTGCGGCGGATCTGGTAGCCGGTGCCTGTGATGACGACGGCGTCGCCCAGGTGATCGAGCATCTGCTCGCCTTGGACTGAGGTCGGGTGGGGTCAGGGGGGTCAGACCCCGCCTCGACTCACCGTTCGTGGGTGTAGGCCACGTGGACGTCGCAGGGGGCGTGGGCGATCACGTCGCGGGCGATGCTGCCGAGCACGCGGGTGAATCCCTGCACGCGCTTGTTGCCCACCACGATCATGTCTGCTTTGAGCGACTCGGCGGACCGGACCAGGGCCACGGCCGGGCTGCCGGGGGCGGCCTCGGGGACGATCTTCACCTCCGGCACCTGGGCCTGGACCTTGCGGGCCACCGCGCGGGCGGTCTTCAGGGCCTCGGTGTCACTGCTGTAGTGGAACTCGTCGTACCCGCTGTGGAAGACCTCGGACTCGAGCTTGCCGTAGGCGCAGATCAGGTGCAGCTCAGCGTCGAGGGCGACAGCCAGCTCGGCGGCCTTCTGTGCTGCGCGGAGGGCGGTGGCGCTGTCGTCCACGCCGGTCACGATGGTCTTGGTCACGGTGGTGCTCCCGTCGGTTCTCCCCGGTCAGGGGTGGAGGTTCTGCGTGCTCACGCCGGCGTGCGTCAGGGTGCGCACACGGCGGCGAGTACCGACCATCCTACTGTGACGCAGAGCACTCTGAAGCCTCTGCTTCGAGCTGACCGGGAGGTGGCGGCTCAGGTGTCCTCGCGGGCCAGTCGCGGTACGGTGCGCAGCTCCGGGCGCAGTCCGGCCTTGTCCGCGTAGAACCCACGGATCCGGTCCATGTCGGCGGCCACGTCTCCGGTCAGTCGAAGGGTCGGTCCCAGGCCGGTGGTGCCGGTGGTGGCATCCACGAACCCCAGGGTGACGGGCAGGTCCGCGGCGCGGGCGATCCGGTAGAAGCCGCTGCGCCAGCCGTTGCCGCTGCGGGTGCCCTCGGGGGTGACCACCAGCGCGAAGTCCTTCTCGGTGCGAGCCCGCTCCACCACGGCGTCCACCAGGCCGGCGGGGTTCTTCCGGTCCACGGGGATGCCGCCCAGGGCGGTCATGATCGGTCCGCCCAGGCCGCGGAACAGCTCCTCCTTGCCCAGCCACCGGACCTGGAGCCGGGCGTCCCAGGCGATGGCGAGCATCAGCACGAAGTCCCAGTTGGAGGTGTGGGGTGCACCGATCAGCAGGCGTGAGCCGCTCACGCGGGGGGACTCCCGGACCAGGGTCCATCGGCTGAACCGCCAGAAGGTCTCGGCCACGGCGGCCCGGATGGGCATGCGCGGGCGCGGGGAGGAGGATTCGGCGGGCTGCACGGGCAGCGGCGCATCGGGGGTGTTCACGCACTCACAGTAGTCGTGGCGGCCCCGCTAGGGTGACAGCGTGATCCGCCGCTCGCATCAGCCCTATCTCACCCAGTCCGTGCCCGGTCGCCAGGGATGGCCGCTCGCCTTCGCCCATCGCGGGGCGGACACCACCCGGGAGAACACCCTGGCCGCCTTCCGTGCGGCGGTGGAGCGCGGCTACGGCTACCTGGAGCTGGATGTGCGCACCTCGGCGGACGGGGAGCTGGTGGTCTTCCACGACGAGACCCTGGACCGCACCACCACGGGCACCGGGCCGCTCAGCGAGCGCACCTGGGCCGAACTCTCCGAACTGCTGGTGGTGCAGGACGAGGACGGCAGCCGGGTGGGCGGGGGAGAACCGCTGCTGCGGTTCGAGGACCTGCTGACCGCCTGGCCGGACGTGCACCTGAACGTGGACCTCAAGGATGACGCCGCAGCGCCGGTCATCGCCGAGCTGCTGGCCCGGCATGGGGCCTGGGACCGCGTCCTGGTCGCCTCGTTCCATGATTCCCGACGACGTCACTTCACTCGAGCGGCCGGCCGCCGGGTGGCGATGTCAGGAGGGGCCGCGGCCATCGCCGCCATGGTGCTGGCCGCCCCGGTGGGGCTGGCGCACTGGGTGGGGAGGCGTCTGGCTCACATCGACTGCGTCCAGGTCCCGGTGCGGCAGGGGCCGATCCCGATCGTGACGCCCCGGTTCGTGGCGCGCTGCCACGAGGCCGGACTGCAGGTGCACGTCTGGGTGGTGGACGAGCCGGCCGAGATGGAACGGCTGCTGGAGATGGGCGTGGACGGGCTGATGACCGATGACGTGGACGCCCTGGCCCGGGTGATGGAGTCCCGAGGCTTCTGGCCTCAGCACTGATCGTCCTCTGGCAGCAGGCCGTTCTCATCGAGCGCCCAGGCGCCCCGGTTAGCGTGGGACCATGCCTGAACAGTCACCCCAGACCGAGCACCCCGATCTCTCCTCGCTGCCGCAGATGCCCTTCGGCACCTCCTCGGGCAGCGCCCAGCACGATGACGATGAGCTTGAGGTGCCGGTGGACCCGGCCGTCCTCGCCCTCCCCGTGCCCCCTGAGGAGGCCGCCGTGGGGCAGGAGAGCCCGGTGGCCGCCGTCGGGAGGATGCGGCAGGCCGCGAAGGCGCGCCTGGCCCACCCGCGCCGGCACCGGGTGGAGCAGCTCAAGGGGCTGCGCCGGATGCTCGACGAGCGGTCCGAGGAGATCTGTACGGCGCTGAAGCAGGACCTGGGCAAGTCGGCCACCGAGGCCATGGTCACCGAGGTGCAGGTGACCCGGTCCGAGGTGGAGCATGCGCTGCTGCATCTGACGGACTGGATGGAGCCGGAGTCGGTCAAGGTGCCGTTGGCGCTGCAGCCGGCCAGCGCGAAGATCGAGCATCGCCCGTTGGGAACGGTGCTGATCATCGCTCCGTGGAACTACCCGGTGCAGCTGCTGCTGGCACCCCTGGTCGCGGCGCTGGCCGGAGGGAACACCGTGGTGCTCAAGCCCAGTGAGAAGGCCCCGGCCTCGGCCGAGCTGCTGGCCCGGATCATCCCGGAGTACCTGGACCCGAGGTCGGTGTCCGTGGTGCAGGGCGGTGCCGAGGTGGTGACCGAGCTGCTGGAGCAGTCCTTCGACCACATCTTCTACACCGGCGGGGAGAAGGTCGGGCGGATCGTCTACGAGGCCGCCGCGAAGCAGCTCACCCCGGTGACCCTGGAGCTGGGCGGGAAGTCGCCGTGCGTGGTGACCGAGTCCCGGCAGTGGGCCACGGTGGCGCGACGGATCGCCTATGGGAAGTTCACCAACGCCGGTCAGACCTGTGTGGCTCCGGACTATGTGCTGGCCGTGGGCGCGGAGACCCAGGCGGCGGTGGAGAAGCACCTGCCCCAGGTCATCCAGGAGTTCTACGGATCTGATCCGGCGGCCTCGGCGGACTACGGGCGGATGATCTCCGTGGAGCACGCCGAGCGGCTGGCCGGACTGCTGCAGGACGCGCTGGACGGCGGCGCACGGCTGGTCTCCGGCGGGACCGTGGACGTGCAGGGCAGGTACATCGAGCCGACCGTGCTGGCGGACGTGGACCCGGCCAGCGAGCTGATGTCCGAGGAGATCTTCGGCCCGATCCTGCCGATCCTGCGGGTGGAGACCTTCGAGGAGGCGATCGAGTTCATCACCGCGCGGCCCCACCCGCTGGCGGCCTACCTGTTCACCGATCGGCACCGCTACGCCAAGGCGTTCCAGGAGCGGGTGACCGCCGGAGGCATGGCCCTGGATGCCTGCCTGATCCAGCTGGCCCTGCCCACCCTCCCGTTCGGCGGCGTGGGCGCGTCCGGGATGGGCAACTACCACGGCAGGGCCGGTTTCGAGACGTTCACCCAGGCCCGCCCCGTCATGACCAAGACGGATCAGGTGGACACCCTGCGCATGGCCTACCCGCCGTACGGATGGATGAAGCGGCAGGCCCTCAGGCGGATGCTCTGACCGCGGGCCGCCCGGTCGGTCCTGGCCAAGGGCAGCGGCTGCGGCCATCCCGGCCCTCGGTGCGCTCGGCCAGTTGGTCGCAGTCAAGTTGGGCGAAGGCCGACATCGCCGTGAGCATCGACTTGTCCATAGATCCCCTGAAGGCGATCCCCTCGTTCGGGGACCGGAAGTGAATTCTCCGGATTCGAGGCGGTTGACGAGGTCGCGCACGCTGCCGCGGTGGGCGCCCAGTTCGACCGGCTGCTGGACTACGTGAGCGAGAAGCTCCCGGCGGTGGCCGAGCACCTCGGTGATGCCCGGGCGGATATCCTGGCCTTCACCACGTTCCCCAAGGACGTCTGGACCCAGATCTGGTCGAACAACCCGGCCGAGCGGCTCAACCGGGAGGTCCGTCGCCGCATCGACGCGGTGGGCATCTTCCCCCACCGGACGGCCATCGTCAGGCTGGTCGGGGCGGTGCTGGCCGAGCAGACCGAGGAATGGGCTTCAAGGGCGCCGCTACCTCGGCCTGGAGGCCTTGGCCCGCTGCCGCCTCACCCCCGTCGACGACACCGGAGACGAGGTGGACCCCGGCACCGACACGGCCCTCCAACTCAGCGCCTGGCCCCAGGAAGGATCCAACCGCTACACCACTACAAGGGACTTGACCCCATAGCCTCTGTCAGTCCCAGAGGGGCGGGTGACTATGCAACTTGATTCGGCACCGGCGTGACGGCTTGGAGCAAGCTGCCGTAGTCAGCGAGTTTCACCCTTGAATTCCGGCTGTCGCCGCCGAGGTGATGAGCGGAGGCCACCGCGGGTCTGGACTCGTCGGGGTTAGGAGAGCAGGATGACGTCGAGCCGGCGTGGGCCGTGGACGCCCTCGACACGTTCGAGCTCGATATCTGAGGTGGCCGAGGGTCCGGAGATCATGGTGATCGGCGCGGTGGGCTCGACCCGGGCCAGGGCCTCGGGGATCAGTTCCACCACCGATGCGGCCGGCACCACGCAGATGTGGTGGTCCGGGACCAGGCTGATGGCCCGGCGTCCCTCGTCGGGGCGGGCGGTGAGGAAGATCGTGCCGGTCTCGGCGCAGGACACGGTGGAGGAGGTGACCACGGCGTCCACGGCATTGAGTTCTCGGACCCCGAGCACCTGTCCGCGTTCATCCGTGGACTCCCGGATCATCTGGAGGGTGTCGGTGTCGGCCGGCAGCCAGGATGGGTCCAAACCAGCGGGGACCACGTACCGGGCGGATGAGCCCAGCAGCTCGGTGATGCGTGCCGGTAGGGTTTCCACGTTCTCGTGGTGGACCGTGGCCTTGTAGTCGACGAGCCGGTCCTCGAGCATCTCCAGGACTTCCGCGGCGGGCCGGTCTGAGACGGTGCGGTAGATGCGTTCCACCGTCCGGGCGGTGGGCTGGTCGGCCAGGGCGCCGCGGATGCGGGCCAGGATCTCGGTCTTGGCTTCGGTGCTCATCGGTCGCCCTCCTTCAACTGGTGCGGGTCGGTGGGTTGGGCTGGGTCGCCGCCGGGTACCGTCCCGTCTGCGCGGACCCGGTCCTGCGTTTCATCGGCGTGTTGGGCCCACCAGTTGCGGAACGACTCACGAGGCGGTGCTGGGATGTCGCGGACGTCGGTCCAGCCGCCGGCCATGCCGGGCAGCCAGCCGATGCGTCGGTCGTGGCCGGCCACGGCCCGGCCCAGGGGCAGGGCCCGCTCGGCCAGGGCCATGCGCCGTCCGGAGGACATCACCATCGAGGCGCCCTTCATCATCAGGTCCATCTCGGACGGCGGGTGCGGCAGCCGCTGGAACAACCGGCGCAACCGGCCCGGGGCTGGTCCCGACGCCGGTCCGGTGTTGCGGCCACCGCCGGTGTTCTCGGCGGCGGCTTGGGGGCCGGCCGGAGTTTGAAGGGCGGCGGTGGCGCCGTCTTCGGTGGGGACCGCGTCGACGGCGGGGCGCTGGCCGTGCTTGGTGCGCACGTCCTCGTCGCGCAGGTGCACGAGGATCTCGGGGATGTTGATTTTCACCGGGCACACGTCGTAGCAGGCCCCGCACAGGGTGGAGGCGTACGGCAGGGAGGCGTTCTCCGCCGAGGTGATCCCGGTCAGCTGGGGCGAGAGGATCGCCCCGATCGGGCCGGGGTAGGTCGAGCCGTAGGCGTGTCCGCCAGCCTGTTCGTAGACCGGGCACACGTTCAAGCAGGCCGAGCAGCGGATGCAGTGCAACGCCGAGCGGCCGGCCGGGTCCGAGAGCACCGCGGAGCGGCCGTTGTCCAGCAGCACCACGTGCACGTCTTGGGGCCCGTCCCCGGGGGTGACCCCGGTCCACATCGAGGTGTAGGGGTTCATCCGCTCACCCGTGGAGGACCGCGGCAGCAACTGCAGGTAGACCTCCAGGTCGGCGAAGGTGGGGACGAGTTTCTCGATGCCCATCACGGTGATCAGCGTCTCGGGCAGGGTCAAGCACATCCGCCCGTTGCCCTCGGACTCCACCACGGTCAGCGTGCCGGTCTCGGCGACTCCGAAGTTCGCCCCGGAGATCGCGACCTTGGTGGAGAGGAACTTCTCGCGCAGGTGGGCGCGGGCGGCCTCGGCCAGGTCGCGCGGCTCGGAGGTGAGGGTCTCGTCGGTCTCGGTCATCTCCCGCAGGAAGATCTCGCGGATCTCGTGGCGGTTCTTGTGGATGGCCGGGACCAGGATGTGAGAGGAACGGTCGTGGCCCAGCTGGACGATCAGTTCGGCCAGGTCGGTCTCGGTCGCGGTGATCCCGTGCTCGGCCAGGTGGCGTTCCAGGTCGATCTCTGCGGTGGCCATGGACTTGATCTTGATGGCCTCGGTGCTGCCGGTGGCCTGGACCAGGTTCGTGATGATCCGGTTGGCCTCGGCGGCGTCCCGGGCCCAGTGCACGGTGCCGCCGCGGGCGGTGACATTGGCCTCGAACTGCTCCAACAGCTCGGGCAGGTTCGCCATCACCGACTCCTTGAGGGCCGAACCGGCCGAGCGCAGCGCCTGCCAGTCCGGGAGCTCGTTGACCACGTTGGCGCGCTTGCCGCGGATCGTGTGGGTGGCGTGGCGGATATTGGCCCGCATCTGGGTGTTGCCCATCTCGGCCCGGGCCGCGGCCGGGAAGGCGGTCTCGGCGTGCAGGTTCCCCTGCCCGTGCACGGGGCGGACGGCGGGCATCCCGAGGGCGGTGCGGGTCATCGGCTCTCTCCTGAATCGGCGGCCACGGCCGCGGGGGCATCAATACTGGCCGAACCGGTGGCGGCTTGGGTCCGGTGGCGTCGTCCGGTCGGGCCGGGGATGGACAGCTCCACCGGCCCGGTCACCTCCAGCGGGTTCTGCCGGGTGGAGGCCAGGATCTCGGCGAAGTGCACGGTGGCAACCCCCGCACCGGTGCGGGAGATCGCCCCGCCCAGGTGCATCAGGCAGGAGGCGTCCCCGCCGGTGCAGACCTGGGCGCCGGTGGCGGTGATGTTGCCGATCTTCTCCTCGGCCATCGCCGCGGACACGTCCGGGTTCTTGAACGAGAACGTGCCGCCGAACCCGCAACACTCCTCGGCGTCGGGCAACTCGGTGAACTCCACCCCGGCCACCGAGCGCACGAGGTCCTTCTGCCGGTCACCCAGGCGCAGCAACCGCATCCCATGGCAGGACGGGTGATACGTCACCGTGTGCGGGAACCACGACCCCAGTTGCTCGGCGGCATCGGACACCCCGAGCACGTCCACCAGCAATTGGGAGAGCTCATACGTGGTCCCGGCCACCGCCTCGGCCCGTCGAGCCAGGTCCTCGTCCCCGCCGGCCCGGGCGACCATCGGTTGCTGGTGCCCCAGGGAGGCCACACAGGACCCCGAGGGCGCCACCGCGACGTCATAGTCCGCGGCACTGAAGGCCTTCACGTGGTTGCGCACCACCGGCAGCGCGTCCTGTAGGTAGCCGCTGTTGACGTGCATCTGGGAACAGCACCCCTGCCCGGGCGGGAACACCACCTCGTGGCCCAGCCGCTCCAGGACCCGCACGGTCGCCAGGGCGACCCGCGGGTACATCGCGTCCACGATGCACGTAGCAAACAAGGCGATTCTCATGGGACCTCCGTTGGCAAAAGAGGGGCTGGGACCGATCGAGCTCCTGTGGTCAGACCACTCTAGGCGAGTGATGGTCGCCACACAATCGCCCGCGTCGGGGCAGCCGCCCATTTCGGTGGGACGCGCGGGGGAGGTGCGGGCCTGCCGCGAGAGGGGAATCGGAGGGCGGTTGACGCGTGTGACTCACCTCATATACCGTCTGTGGCCTGACCACTGTGGTCAGTCCACATCTGACCGGTGTTGCCGGTTCCCCGACCGGCCCATCCAGGAGATCCGCGTGAGCACATTCATCGCGATGCCCGACGCCGTAGCCGGGAGCGTGGCGCTCTCTGCCCTCGTCGGCTCCCTGCCTCTGATCACGTTCTTCGTGCTGCTGTTGGTAGTGAAGGCCCGGGCGTACGTCTGTGGCGGGGTCGCCTTGCTGGTCGCCCTCGCCGTGGCCGTGGTCGGCTTCCACATGCCCGGGGACCTTGCCCTGCTCTCGGCCACCCAGGGGGCCGTGTTCGGGCTCTTCCCGATCGTGTGGATCGTGGTCCTGGCGCTGTGGTTCTACCAGGTGACCGTGCTCAGCGGACGGTTCGAGGACCTGCGGACCCTCTTCGATACCATCGGCGGCGGGGACCTGCGGATCCAGGCCATCCTCATCGCGTTCTGCTTCGGCGGCCTGTTGGAGGCTCTGGCCGGTTTCGGCGCTCCGGTGGCCATCACGGCCACCATGATCCTGGCCCTGGGGCTGAAGCCGTTGAAGACGGCCACCGCGGTGCTCATCGCCAACACCGCCCCCGTGGCCTTCGGCGCCGTCGGCATCCCCATCACCACCGCCGGCGTGCTGACCAACTTGGACCCGGCCAACATCGGTGCGGTCGTCGGACACCAGGCCCCGTTCTTGGCCCTGCTGGTTCCCTCCTTCCTGCTGCTGATCATCGATGGCTTCCGGGGTCTGCGCGAGGCCTGGCCGGCCGCCCTGGTCATCGGCGTCACATTCGCCGTCGCCCAGTGGTGGAGCGCCACCTACTTCTCCTACGAGCTCACCGACGTCGTCGCCTCGCTGGCCGGGCTGGCCGCCGCCGTAATATTCCTGCGGTTCTGGAAGCCCAAGGGCGCCGACGCGGTGCGCGACCGCCTGGGCGTGGCCAAGCCGGCCTCCCCGGAGTCCCTGACGCCGGCGCGCATCTGGATGGCGGTGCTGCCCTATATCCTCGTGGTCGCGGTCTTCGGCACCGCCAAGCTGTGGACGATCGGAGTGGATATCCCGGCGGCGCTGGCCGCCACGGACATCGCCATCCCGTGGCCCGGACTGGACGGGCGGCTGCTCAATGCCGACGGCGAGCCCATCACCAACACGGTCTACCAGTTCCAATGGCTCTCCAGCCCGGGCACCCTGCTGCTGATCGCCGGGCTGCTGGTGGGCCTGATCTACTCCCTCTTCAACGCCCACGGCAAGTTCCGGCTCTCCCTGGGCAACGCCGTGGCGGAGATTGGCAGGACGTTCTGGCGGATGCGCTTCGCGGCCCTGACCATCATGGCCGTGCTGTCGCTGGCCTACGTGATGAACTTCTCCGGCCAAACCATCGCCATGGGCACCTGGGTGGCCGGACTCGGTGCCGCCTTCGCCTTCTTCTCACCCGTCCTGGGCTGGATCGGCACGGCCGTGACCGGATCCGACACCTCGGCCAACGCACTGTTCGCCAACCTGCAGAAGACCGCCGCCCTGGAGGCAGGCCTGGACCCGCACCTGATGACCGCCGCGAACACCTCCGGCGGGGTGGTCGGCAAGATGATCTCGCCCCAGTCGCTGGCCATCGCGGCAACCTCGGTGGCCATGGAGGGCAAGGAATCGGCCATCTTCCGCTCCGTCATCTGGTGGTCGGTCGGCCTGCTGCTGCTGCTGTGCACCCTCGTGTTCCTGCAGTCCAACGTGCTGGCCTGGATACTGCCGGGCAACTGAGAACGTGCCCACAGCCAGTACGATGAGTCGGTCCACCTAGGCCCCGGAGATACCCATGCCCCCCACGTCCCGTACTTACACCGTCGTGCTCGAGTGGCTGGAGCAGCGGTTGAGGTCCGGGGAGGTCTCCGTGGGGGACAAACTACCCAGCGAACGTCAGCTCGCCGAGGAGTTCGCCATCTCCCGGGCATCGGTCCGCGAGGCCGTGCGGATCCTCGACGTCATGGGCTTGGTCCGCTCCGCGACCGGCTCCGGCCCCAGCTCAGGGGCCGTGGTGATCTCCGAACCGTCCTCCGCCCTGGCGTGGGCACTGCGGATGCACATTGCCACCCGGTCCCTTCCGGTCCGGGACATCGTCCAGACCCGACTCCTGCTGGAAACCCAGTCGGCCCGCCACGCCGCCGCCGCCCCGGACACGGAACAGCGCTCAGAAATCCTGAACCAGGCCGCCGAGCTGCTCGACACCATGGACGACCCGGACCTGCCTTCCGGGTGGTTCCACGAACACGACACCCAATTCCACACCCTGCTCAGCTCCCTGGCCGGAAACGTGGTGGTCGAAACCATCATGGATTCCCTCCGTCAGGCCACCATCAGCTATGTCCAGGAAACCGTCGCAGGCCTACCCAACTGGGCTGACGTGCGGTGCACCCTTCAAGACCAGCACAAGACCATCCTGGAAGCTTTCCGTGACAGACGAGGCCAGGACGCCGCCGCCGCCCTACACCACCACATCGCCTGGTTCTACAGCCTTAGCGAGTACCGCAACGGCACAAAAGACCAGGCCACCCCTGCTCCGTCGGCACGGATGTGCGAGCGGACGGCATAGAGGATCTGCCGGGACAACCAGTGGTGGTCAGTGTTCGGGAAGAAGCGCGGCAAGAACGGGAAGCGTCCTGGGCCGCCGGTCCACGACGAACTTGTGAAGCGGGACTTCTCCGCCGATGACGTCAACGAGCTGTGGCTGACCGAGATCACAGGGCACTGGGCTGACGAGGGAAAGCTCTACCTCTGTGCCATCAAGGACGTGTTCTCAGGCCGGATCGTGGGCTACTCCACGGACTCCCGGATGAAGGCGCCACTGGCGGTGAACGCCCTGGACAACGCCGTCGCCCGCCGCGGTGACGTCGCTGGCTGCATCGTGCATTCGTATAGAGGGTGGCAGTTTCGGCCGCGGAAGTTCGTACACGCTCTGAACCGTCACCACCTCATCGGCTACATGGGGCAAGTTGGTGCGGCCGGCGACAATGCGGCGATGGAGTCCTTCTTCGCGTTGCTCCAGAAGAACGTCCTGGACCGGAAGCGGTGGCGGACCCGCGACGAGCTCCGGATCGCGCTCGTTACCTGGATCGAACGCAAGTATCACCGCCGCCGTCGACAGGCCCGTCTGGGTCGATTGACCCCCATCGAATACGAGACAATCATGAACCCGGCCGTGAGCCTCGCGGCCTCACACCCCAACTGTCACCTGTTCGTGCGGCAGTCCCAAGCGTGAGGCCCGGTAGTTCGCACCCCAGAGGCCCGTTCCTTCATCCCCGGTTGGTGACTACAACGTCATGACCCACAACACCTAGGTCAGCTGATGACGGCGTCGACGATCGCCTGGGCCTCCTGCTGGACCTGCTTCAGGTGCTCGGGTCCGCGGAAGGATTCGGCGTAGATCTTGTAGACGTCCTCGGTCCCGGAGGGGCGCGCGGCGAACCAGGCGTTCTCCGTGGTGACCTTCAGTCCGCCGATCGCCGCGCCGTTGCCGGGGGCCTCGGTCAGCTTCGCCGTGATGGGCTCGCCCGCCAGCGTGTCCGCGGTGACGTCCTGCGGGGACAGCTTCTTCAGGGTGGCCTTCTGCTCCGGGGTGGCCGCGGCGTCGATCCGTGCGTAGGCCGGCTGCCCGTACTGCTCCACCAGCTCGGCGTAGTACTGCGAGGGGGACGTGCCGGTCACGGCCTGGATCTCGGCAGCCAGCAGGCACAGCAGCAGCCCGTCCTTGTCCGTGGACCACGGGGAGCCGTCGAAGCAGACGAACGAGGCCCCGGCAGACTCCTCCCCGCCGAACACCCCGGTGCCCTCCAACAGTCCGGGCACGAACCACTTGAAGCCCACGGGCACCTCGTTCAGGTCTCGTCCCAGCCCCGCGGCCACGCGGTCGATCATGGAGGAGGAGACGAGGGTCTTCCCGACGGCGGCGCTCGCCGGCCAGTCCGGCCGGTTGCGGTAGAGGTAGTCGATCGCCACCGAGAGGTAATGGTTGGGGTTCATCAGGCCACCGTCAGGGGTGACGATCCCGTGCCGGTCGGCGTCGGCGTCATTGCCGGTGGCGATGTCGAAGGGCGCCGCGGCGCCCGGGGCGACGTGCTCCGGATCCTGCGCGACGTCGTCGTGTCCGTCCTCGGTGGACTGGCCCGGGGTCATCCGCTCGATCAGCGAGGCCATGGCGTGGGGCGAGGAGCAGTCCATGCGGACCTTCCCGTCCCAATCCAGGGTCATGAAGCCCCACTGGGGGTCCACCTCCGGGTTCACCACCGTCAGGTCGAGCCCGTGGCGCTCGGCGATCTCCGCCCAGTACTCCACCGAGGCTCCGCCCATGGGGTCGGCGCCGATCCGGATGCCGGCCTCGCGGATCGCGGCCAGGTCCAGCACCTGCGGCAGGTCGGAGACGTAGCGATCCCGGAAGTCGTAGCGGCCCAGCGCCTCGTGCGCGAGGGCCTGCTCCAGCGGGATGCGCTGTACGTCCTTCAGGCCGCCGGCCAGCAGCTCGTTGGCGCGGGCGGCGATCCAGTCGGTGGCGTCCGTGTCCGCCGGGCCGCCGTGGGGTGGGTTGTACTTGAACCCGCCGTCCGTGGGCGGGTTGTGCGAGGGGGTGATGACGATCCCGTCCGCCGCGCCGGAGGGTTCGCCCGCACCGGCGTTGAGCACGAGGATGGCGTGGGAGACGGCCGGGGTGGGGGTGAAGCCGTCCCGGGAGTCGATCAGCGTGTGCACGCCATTGCCCATCAGCACCTCGAGTGCCGTGTCCTGCGCCGGACCGGAGAGCGCGTGGGTGTCCTTGCCCATCAGCAGCGGCCCGGTGATGCCCTGCTCGGCGCGGTACTCCACGATCGCCTGGGTGATGGCGGCGATGTGATCCTCGTTGAACGAGGTCTTCAGCGAGCTGCCGCGGTGGCCGGAGGTGCCGAAGGAGACCTTCTGCCCGGGATCGGCCGGATCCGGATGCTGCGCGAAGTACGCCGCGCGCAGCGCCTCCAGGTCCACGAGGTCCTCCGGCCGGGCCCGTGTGCCGGCGCGCTCAGCGGCCGGGGGGACGGTCTCTGCCGGGTTCTGCACGGTCTCCGGGGTGCTCTGCTCGCTCATGTCTCAACTCTTCCACGTCCGGGAAACTCCCGGTAGACATTGCGTGACCTGCGGCGATCATGACCGTGGGCTCAACGCCCAGTGCAGGATCACGCCCAGCTGCACGAACCCGGCCACCACGGCAGCCAGCGCACCGAGCGGCGGGCCGGCCAGCCAGGCTGCCACGATCCCCGCCAGGCCCACCCCTCCCACGGCCACCGCCAGGCGCAGCAGCATGGGCTCGCGGAACGCCACGGCGAACGGCGCGAAGTGGGCACCCACCACGCACGCGATGACGGCCGGCAGCACATCAGCCCGGTCCGCTCCCTCCAGCAGTGTCCGTCCCAGGGAGATCAGGCCGAGCATGGCGGCCACGGCGAGCAGGTAGATCAGCCCGGCCAGTCGATGCGGACGCTGCGGCTCGCCCAGGGGCAGCGGGCGCAGGAACAGCCGCCACAGGCAGGATGCCGCCAGGATCACCGCAAGGACGCTCAGGATCACGGACCACGGTGAGCCGAGTTCCGCCGAGTAGGACAGCACGAACACGACCCCGCCGATCAGACCGACCAGGGACCCCAGTCTGCGGGGATCTGCCGGGTGCACCCCGCGCCGCATGCGCTCGTGGAATCCGTGGTGTCCCACGGTCTCGGTCTGCAACTTCGTCATGGCCCCTCCTGGCGTGCGGCGGGCCCTTCTGGCCGGCCCCGGTCCATACTGCCCTGGAGGGGCGTGCAGGCGCACCTTCACTGGGTCCTGACGAGCCACCGAGGCACCCGCAGGCCGGCTCAGTCGCAGTGGCAGGCGCCGGAGGCGGAGCGCTGGGTGAAGCAGGACGTGCAGACGCCGTGGTCCCTCTCGGCGGCGCGGGCCGCGGCCGACCGTTCATGGGTGCGGTTCACCGGGTGGGTGAACCCCCACAGGTTCTTGCGGGAGGCCGGCCAGACGTCCTGCTCGGGTCCGCTGAAGGTGCGGGCCTCCTCCTCGCTGACGAAGCCGGTGCTGTAGCCGTAGCGGATCTGCAGGGGTGGCCCGTCTGGGCGGACGGCCTTGAGGTAGCCGGCGCGGTCTTCATAGTGGGTGAATCCGAGGGCCTGGGCGTAGGCGCGGATCAGGGGGCGGTTCTCCAGGGGGATGTTCCACTGCTCGAGGGCGTGGTCCAGGTTCTCGTACCGACGATGGGAGTCTTCGGAAGTGCCCATGTCAGCAGGCCAGGCAGGGCCGGGCCGGGTGCCACCCTCCGGTGGTCTGCCCGGTCACGGCGTCCACCAGGGCAGCCAGGTGGGCGTCCCGACGGCGGCCCTCCTCGTCACAGCGGACCTCACCGTCTCCACAGCGCAGGGTCCACAGGAACCCGTCGCGCACCGGGGACGGAGGGAGGGTCTCTGCGGTGGTCTCCCGCCCGGCGATCCGGTGGACGGCCTGGGCGGCAAGCAGGTCTCGAAAGTAGCGTGGGGCACGTCGGGGTTTTTCAGATGGGCAGTGTAGGAACTCCCATCTTCGGAAGACCTCGACCTCTGACCAGCTACCGACGTGCCTCCCTGTACAGAAGCACCGCCTTCACCTCGGATTGTGAAGAGCCCCCAATCCACCGATTCATGAGCCAAGTCGGCCCCAAGACTCGTCCTGGCACTCCGTGACGGACCAGGTCGTCCTATATACCCCGCCTGGGTATCCGTCCCACTAGCGTGATCCGGTGGCGTGCATCACGGCGCGGCACCGCAGAACCGGCAGAGGGAGACGCTGATGGGCACGGCCGCCAGCACAGCATGGGTGAGCCTGGACGGGGCGGGTCCTGTCTGGGCCGGGCGAGAGGAGTCCCCCGCCTGGGCCGCACCGTTCCTGGACGCCGCCGCCTCCGCCCACGGCTCTGCCGAGCCCATGATCGAGGCCGTCCGAGCGCTCTCCGCCCAGGACACCGCCGCCCTCCCGTTCCCCGGCGAGGGCCGCACCCTCGAGCTCTGGGAGCTGCTGGCCAGCACCGCCGCCGTGGACCTCAGCTCCGCGCGCGTGCTCGAACCGCACCTGGACGCCCTGGCCATCCTCCGCCAGGCCGGGATGGACGCCCCCACGGGCCTGCTCGGCGTGTACGCGTCCGAGTCCGGTGGGATCACCCCCACCGCGAGCCCGACGACGGCCGGAGACTTCCAGGTCAGCGGCACCAAGCCCTGGTGCTCGCTGGGCGCCGAGTGCTCCGCCGCGATCGTCACCGCCCAGGAGTTGGGCGCGGAGGCGGACGGTGAGCTGCTGGAGGTGGGCCGCCGCGCCTTCCTGGTGGACCTCTCCCACCCCGGGGTCTGCCACGGTGACGGGGTATGGCCTGCGCTCGGGCTGGCCTCGATCGTCAGCACACCGCTGGAGTTCGAGCAGGTCCCCGCCGCCCCGGTGGGCGGGGCCGGCTGGTACCTGACTCGGCCCGGTTTCGCCTGGGGCGGGATCGGGGTGGCCGCCGTCTGGTTCGGCGGCGCCGTGCACCTGGCCCGGACCCTGCACCGCTCCCTGGTGAAGGCCCAGTCCTCCGGCCGCACCCCGGACCAGGTGGGCCTGGCCGCCCTCGGCCGGGTGGACCGCCTCCTGAGTGGAGCCGCCGCCCAGCTGTCCGCGGCGGCCGCCGCCATCGACTCCGGCGCGCTCATCGGCCGCGCAGCCGAGTTGGCCTCCTTCCGCCTGCGGGGCGCCGTGGCGGACCTGTGCGCCGAGGTGATGGACGTCGTCGGGAAGGCCACCGGCCCGGGGCCGCTCACCGCGGATGCGGACCATGCCCGCGCCGTGGTGGACCTGCAGGTCTACATCCGCCAGCACCACGCGGACCGGGACGACGCCCACCTGGGACGGCTGCTGCTGGAGGACACGGACGCCGGCGGGGAGGGTGCATGAGCTTCTCCCATCTGGACGACGGGACGCCGGAGACCGCCTGGCAGGACGCCGGTCTGGCTGAGCTCGAGGAGGTGCCGGGCTGGAACCAGGCCGGGCCGGACACGCTGCTGGTCCTGGCCGTGGCCCACCCGGACGATGAGACCCTGGGCGCCACGGGGCTGATCCGCAGCGTGCTGTGCGCCGGCGGTCGCGTGGAGCTGATCCTGTGCACCGCCGGCGAGGGCTCCCACCCGGACTCGCCCACGCACACCCCGGAGCAGCTACGCCGGATCCGCCATGCCGAGATGCTGGAGGCCGCCGAGGCGCTGGGCCGGGATGCCGAGGGACGGCTGGAGCTGCACCAGCTCGGCCTGCCGGACGGGCGGCTGGCTGAGCACACCGAGCAGATCGAGGCCGCCGTGCACCGTGCCCTGGACCGGGACCGCTCCGGCGCAGACGCGGCAGGATCCTCTGCCGGCCCCGGCCCCGCCGCCAGCCAGCCGCTGCTGGCCACCCACTACCGTCTGGACGGCCACACCGACCATGAGGTGCTGGGCCACACCCTGGCCGCCGTGGCCGCCGAGCGCGGACTGGCCCTGTACGAGTTCCCCGTCTGGTACTGGCACTGGGCGGACCCGCAGACCGAGCACGCCTGGCGGCACTGGACCCGGTGGCCCCTCGACGAGGAGGCCCAGGCCGTCCGGCTCGCAGCCCTGCACGCCCATCAGAGCCAGACCCGGCCGCTCTCGGACGCCCCCGGGGACGAGGCGATCGTGGGCGTGGGCATGTTGGAGCACTTCCTGCGGCCCTTCGACGTGGTCCGCCGCACCGCCCCGGACAGCGCCGACTCCTCCCGGGCCGCGCGGATCTTCGACCAGCTCTACCGGGACCACGAGGACCCGTGGAGCTACCTGACCAGCTGGTACGAACGGCGCAAACGGCTGATCACCATGGCCGTGCTGCCCCAGCGGCGGTACGGGACCGTGGTGGAGGTGGGCAGCTCGATCGGCGTGCTCACCGCCGAGCTGGCCGGCCGCGCCGAGCGGGTCCTGGCCCTGGAGGCCTCCGAGCTGGCGGTGGAGCGCTCGCGGGCGCACCTGGCCGAGCACCGGCACGTGGAGGTCCGCCAGGCGGTGCTGCCGCAGGACTGGGCGGCGGCCGTGCCGGAGGGCCGGCGGGTGGACCTGGTGGTGCTCTCGGAGGTCGGGTACTTCCTGCAGCCCGATGAGCTGCGGACCGTGCTGGACCAGGCCGAGTCCGCCCTGACCCTCTCCGGTCAGCTGGTGCTGTGCCACTGGCGCCATCCCATCCAGGGCTGGCCGCTGGACGGGGACAGCGTGCACGGGCTCATCAGCGCCGACCCCCGGTTCCGCCGCGTGGTGGAGCACCGGGAGCGCGACTTCACGGTGGAGGTCTACGCCCGGGTCTCCGCCGCGCAGCGGGCCGTGGTGGTGGTCCCGGCGCACAACGAGCAGGACCTGCTGCCCCGCTGCCTGGCCGCCCTGGCCCGCGCGGCGGACCGGTGGGAGGACGTCCACGGGCAGGGCACCGTGCTGGTCACCGTGGCGGTGGACCACTGCACGGACGCCACGGTGGAGCGCGCCCGTGAGGTGGCCGCGGGGGACGGCCGGTTCCACGTGCTGGAGCTGGATGCGCGGTCCGCCCAGGAGACAGGCCTTCCCGACGGCGGCACGGTGGGTGCCGCTCGGGACGCCGGCCTGCGCTGGGGCGTGGCTCGCATGGCCGGGGCCGGTCTGGCTCCGGAAGGGACCGAGGCGGACCACGCGGACGGACCGGAGGTGCCGCAGGACCTCTGGGTGGCCAGCACGGACGCGGACACCGTGGTCCCGGCGGACTGGCTGGTGGCGCAGGCCGCCCTGGCCGCCCAGCAGACCGGTGCCGCCGCAGCGCCCGGAACCGAGCCCGCCACGGACCCCCGCGTGCTGGTGGCCGGCACGGTCATGCCGCACCCCGGGGACCTGGATGACGACGTGCAGCGCCGGTGGTACGCGGACTACGAGCACCGCGAGGGGCACCGGCACATCCACGGGGCCAATCTGGGGATGCCCTGGGCGGTCTACCGGGAGCTGGGCGGGTTCCCGCATGTCGCGGCGGACGAGGATGTGGCCCTGGTGGACGCCGCCCGGCGCGCCGGCGTCCAGGTGATCGCCACGGACCGCACCCGCGTGGTGACCTCCGGCCGGACCGACGGCCGCACGCCGGCCGGATTCGCCGGTTTCCTGCGCGGCCTGGTGTTCGGGGACGGCTCCGCGCCAGTGCCCGCCGAGGACGAGACCGCCGCCGAGGAGGGGCCCGTCCTGGGGCTCACTCCGTAGACTGAAGGGGTCCAGCGAGAGCCGCAGGCCGCAATCCGAGCTGCCGTGGTCCGCCGGACCGACCGCCCGCCCGCCGCCGACCGTCTCTGACGGAGGAGAACCGTGTCCGACTCATCCGGTGACCACCGCCCGTTCCGCGATCCGAAGCACCCGTCCTGGTACAGCCACCCCGGGGCGGACTCGTCCGGGAGCGGCAGCTCGGCGGCCCAGCCGCAGAACCCCTACGCTCCGCAGAGCCCGTCCGGTGCCCCCGGTTCCGGCGATCCGCACTACGCGCTGCAGGGCCAGTACCCCATGACCGGCCGGCCCCGGGGGATGTACGAGCAGGACGGCCGGGTCGTCGGACAGCCGCACCCGTATGCCGGTCAGCAGTCGCCCTCCCTGAGCATCGTCGCCATGGTGTTCGGCATCCTGGGCGTGCTGTCCGCGGGCACCATGTTCCTGCCTCAGCTCGCGGCGATCGTGCTGGGCCACATCGGTCTGCGCAAGGAGCCGAACGGCCGTGGCTTCGCGATCGCGGGCCTGGTCATGGGCTACGTGGTGACCTTCGGCTGGATCCTGCTGATCGTGCTGATGATGATGTTCGCTTTCACCGTGCCGTTCATGGGCATGTGATCCCTTCCCGCCTGGGTGGTCCAGGACTGACGCGGAGGGGGCGGCTGACTCAGCCTCGCCCGGCCAGCAGCCCCTCGAGCTGAGCGGCCAGCGCCGTCAGCTGCACCTCGGTGCCCTCACGTCCGATCAGCTGCACGGACCAGCTCAGCCCGCCCTCGTCCCGCAGCACCGGCACGGACACCGCAGGCAGTCCCATCACGTTGACCATGGACGTGTACGGGGTGAACCGGCACTGCAGCTCATAGTCCTCCGCCGGGGGCAGGGCGGTGAAGGTGCCGATCGGCGGGGGAGCGAACGCCAGCACCGGCGTCATCACCACGTCCACGGCGTCCAGCCGGCCCCGCGCGTCCGCAGCCCACGCCTCCAGCCCGGCCACCGCCTCCGTGACCTGGTCCTCGGAGTACCCGCGGACCAGCTCCAGGAAGTTGGCGGCCAAGGGTCCCAGCAGCGTCTCGGCCTCCTGCGGCAGGGGGATCCGTGCCAGCGCGGAGGTCCAGACGGTGCGGAACATCCGGTGGTAGCCCGGCTGGAACCCCACCTCGACCTCAGACACCTCGTGCCCGGCATGCGCCAGGGCGGTGGCCGCCGCGGTCACGGCACTCACCGCCGCCGGGGCCAGCGTGATCTCCAGGTCCGGTGCGAACGGCGACTCGGTGCTCACCCCCACGCTCAGCCGCCCCGGGTCGGCGTCCACCGCCGCGGTCTGCAGGGGCCCCCGGTCACCGGGACCGGACCACTCGGCACCGAGCATGGCGTCCAGCAGCAGCCCGGCGTCCTCCACGGTGCGGGCCAGCGGGCCGGAGCACGTGAGGTTCCGCACCGAGCCGGCCTCCGGTCCGCCCAGCTGGGCCGTCATCTGCGCGGCGGCCCGGTCTGCAGGGACCACGTTCCTCCCGGGCTTGAAGCCCACCAGCCCGCAGGCCGCCGCCGGAATGCGGACCGAGCCGCCGCCGTCGTTCCCCGGAGCGACCGGAAGCATCCCGGAGGCCACCGCGGCCGCGGCCCCACCGGAGGAGCCGCCGGCCGTGCGCGCGGGGTCCAACGGATTCCGCGTGGGCGGGGCGATCAGGTTCTCGGTGTGGCAGGGCAGCCCGAACTCGGGGACGTTGGTCTTGCCCACAGAGACCGCTCCGGCGCCGTGCACCGTGGCCGCCAGCGCGTCGTCCTGGTCGGCCGGCTCAGCGTCCTGGGCGATCCGCGAGCCGAAGGTGGTGCGCATCCCGGCCACATCGGTCAGGTCCTTGAACGCAGTCGGCAGCCCGTGCAGCCGCCCGGTGGGCCCGTCCTGCGCGAACCGCTCGTCCAGTGCGGCCGCCCGCTGCCGGGCCAGCACGGGCGCCACGGAGAGGAACGCCCCCAGGCGAGGGTTCTCCCGTTCGGTCACCTGCAGAACGTGCTCAACGGCGTCACGCGCTGAGACCTCCCCGCTCGCCAGCGCGGCGGTCAGCTCAACGGCAGTGAGGCCGGACAGATCCACAGAACCACTCATCCCCCCACCCTAATCAGCCAGGTGCCGCCCTCTGCACGGCTCGTCACCGGCAGACCGTCCCGCCCGCCCGTGACTACGGGCGTCACTTGTCCTGCAGCGAGGCAGGGATGTCTCTGGAGGTGTGGAGTACTCGATGGATCCGAACCGAATCGGTGTCGTCGGTATAGAAGACCAGATCGGGGAATCGACGAAGCGCCAACGTGCGGACGTGTGGCATGTCCACTTCTGCAGCCAGCCGGGTTGACCCGACCTGCGGGAACTCGGCGATGAGCTTCTGAGCATCGTCCAAAGCGTCGATGAATGCGAGTGCCGCACTCTCAGAACCACTTGTCGCGTACCCGTCGAGGACTGCCTCGATGTCTTCGTCCGCCCGATGGGTAGTGACGACGATGCGTGCAGTCATGCGATGTCAGCGCGCCGGACTCGGTCGCGGAGTCGATTGAAGTAGGCGCCATCCACTTCGGACCCGTGACCGGACTCCATGCCGTCCACGAGCAGGGCACGCAGTTGAGTGCGGTCCTGCTGACGCCGAATCAAATCTCGAATGAATTCGCTGCTGGTGCCGTATCCTCCGGCCTCGACCTGCGACTCGACAAAGTCCTTCAGGGTGTCCGGAAGTGAGATGTTCATGGTGGCCATAGAGTCAGTCTAGGGTGGTATGGCAAACTTTGTCATCAGCTCGGCCGCGTCCTCTGCAGGGCCCGTCACCGGCAGACCGCCTCGCCCGCCCATGACTACGCTGGACCCATGAGCATGTTCGAGACCGTCACCGTCAACGACGTCCCTGAGGGCGCCGCCATCCTCGATGTCCGCGAGGACGACGAGTTCACCCTCGGCCGCGCCGCCGGCGCCCAGCACATCCCGCTCGGCCAGCTGCCGGACCGCCTCGAGGAGCTGGACCCGGACACGGACTACTACGTCATCTGCCGCACCGGTGGACGCTCCGCCCGCGCCGCGGACTTCATGGTCGCCCGCGGCTACTCCGCCTTCAACGTCGCCGGCGGCTCCGGTGCCTGGCTCGAGGCCGAGAAGCCCATGGAGGCGGACGGCGGCGCCGAGCCGCGCGTCAAGTGAGCCGTCCCGACGACGGCCCTCAGGTTCCCCGGTACACCTACCTCGGACCTAAGGGAACCTTCACCGAGGCCGCGCTGCGGCAGGTCCCCGGTGTGGAGGACGCCGAGTGCGTCCCTGCCGGTTCGGTGATCACCGCGCTGGCCGCGGTGCGTTCCGGCACCGCGGACTACGCCATGGTGCCGATCGAGAACTCGGTGGAGGGCGGGGTCTCCGCCACCCTGGACGACATCGCCGAGGGCGAGCCCCTGCAGATCCTGCGCGAGGTCCTGGTGCCCATCAGCTTCGTGCTGGTGGGCCGCCGCGAGATGGAGCTCTCCGAGGTCCGTTCGGTGGCCACCCACACGCATGGCTGGGCGCAGGTGCGCAACTGGGCCGCCGAGCACATCCCGCAGGCAGAGTTCATCCCTGCCTCCTCCACCGCCGGAGGTGCGCGCGGGCTGCTGGACCCGGACACCACCTACGACGCGGCGGTCTGCGCTCCGCTCGTGGCCGCCCAGACGGGACTGCCGGTGCTGGCCTCGGCCATCGAGGACACGGCCGGGGCCGTCACCCGGTTCGTCCTCGTCTCCCGCCCGGGGGCACTGCCGGTGCCGACCGGCTCGGACAAGACCACCGTCGTCGTGCCCCTGTCGGAGGACCGGCCTGGCGCGCTGATGGAGATCCTGGACCAGTTCTCCACCCGGGGGATCAACCTCTCCCGGATCGAGTCCCGGCCCACCGGGGCCGGTCTGGGCAGCTACTTCTTCTCGATCGACCTGGAGGGACACCTGGGGGAGGAACGGGTCTCGGCCGCGCTGGCCGGGCTGTACCGGCTCATCCCGGGGATCCGCTTCCTGGGCTCCTACCCGCGGGCCGACCACCGCCGGTACGAGGTGCGCGAGCACACCACCGACCAGGCCTACCGCGCCGGCCAGGCCTGGGTCCAGGAGATCCTCAACCGCTGAGCCAGCTGAGCCAGAGGAGAGCTCAGCTGGTCAGTCCTTGACGACCTCGGCGTCGTCCTCGGTCATGGCCGGGGCGGCCAGGGAGTCGGGGACGGCCGCGGCCGGGGTCTGGACCTTCAGGGCGTCCGGGCGGATACGGGCGTCGATCGCCACCACGTCGCCGGTGGCGTCGCCGTCCAGCTGGGAGATCATCGGCTCATCCAGCTGCACGCGCACGCGAGTGGCCTGGTGGGTCTCCATGATGGGGATCGTCCGGTTGATCTTCAGAGCCGTCTTCGCAGCGATCCGCAGCCAGTCGAAGGCGTTGCGCGGGGAGAGCATGACCACGTCCAGCAGGCCGTCGTCCAGGCGAGCCTCCGGGATGAAGTCCAGCCCGCCGGTCAGCTCGCCGCAGTTGGCGATCATGATCGAGCGGACCTTGCGCCGCTGCGGCGCCCCGCCGTCCAGTGAGAGGGTGATGTCCTTGCGGTGGCCCGGCAGGTGGCGCACGCCGGCCTCGCCGTAGGCCAGCCAGCCGGCCTTCTCCTTCAGGTCGTCGCGGGTGTCGCCCATGACCTCGGCGTCGATCCCCGCACCGGCGATCACCAGGAACGTGTTGGTCACGGTCTGGCCGTCCTGACGCTCCAGGCGGATGTCCACGGCGTCGATGTGCCGGGTCGAGCCGTGCACAGCCGTGTTGATGCAGGCCTCGATGTTCCCGATCGGCATCTTCAGGTTGCGGGCCAACAGGTTGCCGGTGCCCAGCGGGACCAGGCCCAGCGCGGTGTCGGTGCCCGCCAGCTCCTCGGCCACGAAGCGCACGGTGCCGTCGCCGCCGGCCGCGATCACCACATCGGCACCGTCGGCCAGGGCGTCCCGGGCCATCTGCTGTCCGGGGTCCTCGGCGGTGGTCTCGTAGACCGTGACGTCCGGCAGGCCGGCGTTGCGCACGGCGGCGGACACCTGCAGGCGGACCTGATCGGCGTTCTGCTTGATCGGGTTGATCACCAGGGCAATCTTGCGCGGGTGCTCCAGGGCACGGGCGATCAGCGGTGCGTCGGTGAGCTCGTGGATCTGTCCGTCCAGTTCCCCGATCCGTCCGTCCAGCGCCTTGAGCTGCCCGGCGATCCCCTCCAGCTCGCCGAACGGTGCGGCGCCCATCTGGCCGGTCAGCTGCTCCACGGAGCCGCGCACGGTGCGCACCTCTCCCTGGACCTCCTGCACGTCATCGGTGAGGCGGCGCTGCCCGGTCCGCAGTCCGAGGGTGAAGGCCAGCGCGACGACGGCCACCACCACAGCGAGAAAGGCGAGGATCAGTTCAAGGGGCATAGCGCGAGTCTACGGGGCGCCGGCCCGGCTGGTGCGGGTCGCCTCGGTGAGATGCGGCGCATCGGTGAGGCGCCGTCGTCGGGACCTGCCGGGTGCCCGCGTTCCGCGGGCGCTCAGTCGGCCCAGATGGACTCTGGATCGTAGGAGCAGCCTGTCATGGGCAGCCACACCAGACGGGTGAGGTCCAGGTGTGCCGCCGCTCCGGAGGCCTCCAGGACGAGCGTCTCGAGGGAGTCGGTGTCCTCGGAATCCCAGGAGGACTCGTCCCCCACGGGCTCGCCCTCCTCCGTGACCTCGCCCTCCATGGTGCGCAGCACGCGCAGACAGGATGAGCCGTCCCACACCTGGTAGTCGCCCACGGAGGCGACCGAGGACATGGATCCCACCCAGCGCCGGCCGGGCAGCGGCCGGATGAGCAGTTCGGAGAGCTCGACGTCCGGAGAGACCAGCAGGGTCTGCTCGCCCACGGGCGCCACGGCGATCTGGCCGGCGCTCCCGTGCTGGGAGGCCTGCTCATAGGTGGACGTCAGGGTGGGCCCGTCCAGACCCAGGTCCGTGAGCAGCTGCGGGGTGAGGGGTCGGGCCCAGACGGCGAGGGTGTGGTTCATTCCCATCAGGCCAGTGTGACAGCGCGGTTCGCTAGGCTGGAAGGCGTGATCGACGTCAAGCACCTTATCGAGCAGCCCGAGCAGTACCGAGCCTCCCAGCGCGCGCGTGGAGCCGATGAGTCCCTGGTGGACCGGATCATCGCCGCCGATGCCGAACGGCGCTCCTCGATCGCCCAGTTCGAGCAGCTGCGCGCCGAGCAGAAGGCCTTCGGCAAGAAGGTCGCCGCCGCCCAGGGCGATCAGAAGCAGGCGCTGCTGGCCGAGGTCAAGGAGCTGGCCGCCCAGGTCAAGGCCACCGAGGCCACCGCGAACACCGCCCAGGAGGAGCTGACCGCCCTGCAGCGCTCCTTCCCGAACCTGATCGAGGAGGGCGTGCCCGCCGGCGGTGAGGACGACTTCACCGTGGTCAAGCATGTCGGGCAGATCCGGGACTTCGCCGCCGACGGCTTCGAGCCGCGCGACCACCTGGAGATCGGCGAGAAGACCGGCGCGATCGACATGGAGCGCGGCGCCAAGGTCTCCGGCTCCCGCTTCTACTTCCTCAAGGGCGTGGGCGCGCGCCTGGAGATCGCCCTGATGCAGATGGGACTGGATCAGGCCGTGCAGGCCGGCTTCACGCCCATCATCACCCCCACGCTCGTGCGCCCCGAGACCATGCAGGGCACCGGATTCGACGTGGAGCACGACGACGAGATCTACCGCCTCGAGCGCGACGACCTCTACCTGGTGGGCACCTCCGAGGTCGCCCTGGCCGGCTACCACGCGGACGAGATCCTGAACCTGGACGATCCGCTGCGCTACGCCGGCTGGTCCACCTGCTACCGCCGCGAGGCCGGTTCGGCCGGCAAGGACACCCGCGGCATCATCCGCGTCCACCAGTTCAACAAGCTGGAGATGTTCGTCTACACCACCCCGGAGGAGGCCGCGGCCGAGCACCGCCGTCTGCTGGAGTGGGAGGAGCAGATGCTGGCCAAGGTCGAGCTGCCCTACCGGGTGATCGACACTGCGGCCGGAGACCTCGGCATGAGTGCTGCCCGCAAGTTCGACTGCGAGGCCTGGGTCCCCACGCAGGACGCCTACCGTGAGCTGACCTCCACCTCCAACTGCACCACCTTCCAGGCCCGCCGCCTGAACATCCGTGAGCGTCAGACCAACGAGGACGGCACCCCCGGATCCACCCGGATGGTCGCCACCCTGAACGGCACCCTGGCCACCACCCGGTGGATCGTGGCGATCCTGGAGAACCACCAGAACCCGGACGGCTCGGTCAACGTGCCCCAGGCCCTGCAGCCCTACCTGGGCGGCCTGGAGGTCCTGCCGGTCCTCTGATCGGCTGTGTGGGACCGGTCACCCGGGTGAACACTCACAGCGTGGACAACCCTGTGAGTGTTCACCTGCCGTCCACCGGCTGACGCTGAGCGCGTCCGGGCTGTCTGGTTGACTGGTGTGCATGAGAAACAGCAGTGAGATCGGCATCGAGGACCGATCAGACCAGACCATTCCCTCCCCGCAGCATCAGTCCGCCAGCGAGGCAGAGCAGGCTCAAGCACTGGACCAGGACCGCACCGGTGGCCGCACCGAGCCGGTGGGTCCGAACGGCCGCGGACCGGCTGGGTCCAACATGACCGACTCCGGCATGATCCCCGCGGTGGGACGGCGCAAGATGATCTGCCTGGACGTGGACGGCACGCTGGTGGACCATGACGGGCGCATGCATGAGGACGTCCGCTCCGCCGCCCGCGCCGTGGTGGCCGCCGGACACCACGTGATGATCGCCACCGGACGGTCTCTGGGCGCCACCCTGCCCATCATCCAGGCGATCGGTCTGGAGGAGGGGTACAGCGTGTGCTGCAACGGCGGCGTCACCCTGCGTCTGACCTCCGACCTGGAGGAGGGCTACGAGGTGATCGACCGCAAGACCTTCGATCCCCGCCCCGCGCTGCAGGCGCTGCGGCACCGGCTGCCCAACGCCAAGTACGCGATCGAGGACGATCAGGGCAACTTCCTGTCCACCGAACGGTTCCAGGACGCCAGCTTCGGCGTGGTCGCCGAGGGCGTGACGTTCGAGGAGATGATGCAGGCCACCGCCGTGCGCCTGGTGGTCTTCTCCACCGACTCCTCCGCCGAGGAGTTCGGCGAGGCCGTGGAAGCGATCGGCCTGCAGGGCGTGACCTACTCCGTGGGCTGGACCGCGTGGCTGGACATCGCCGCGGCCGGCGTCACCAAGGCCTCAGGACTCGAGGTGCTGCGCGACCGCCTGGGCGTGCACATCGACGACACCGTGGCGGTGGGCGACGGCCGGAACGACATCGAGATGCTGGCCTGGGCCGGGCGCGGCGTGGCCATGGGCCAGGCCCCGCCGGAGGTGAAGAAGGTGGCGGACGAGGTCACCGGCCACGTGGACGAGCACGGCGCCGCCACGGTCCTGCGTTCGCTGCTCTGAGGCTCAGGCGGTGGTCATCAACCGGCAGGCAGCCGCTCTGGGCCGGCCACCAGGGTCAGGAGACGTGCCGCCGCGGGCCGGCAGGCGTGCTCCTCGGTCCAGAAGGAGCGCTGCACCGCCTTGGACACCGCCTGCACGGTGACACCGAGCTCGGCGGCCACCAGCTTCTGCTGTCCCCGCACGCCGGGCACCATCAGATCCAGCACGTTCCATTCGGCCTCGGTGCGCGTCCAGACGAGCTGACCCACCAGGCGCAGCACCGCCTCGGCCTGCTCTGCGGCCACCGTGTCCGGACCGTCCACGGCCACCGGGATGCGCACCCCGTTCTTGGCGGCCTCCTCCACCGCGGCGCGGGCATAGGCCAGAGCCGGCCCGCCGACGTCGCGCAGGTCCTGGGTGTCCGGAAGCCCTGGCGTCCCATCCGCCGCGTCCAGGGAGCCGACCCCCACGCCCACGTTCCACCGGCGTTCGCGCAGGGCCCGCAGGGCGGCGTCCACGGCGGCGTGCGCGTCCGAGACCACACCGATCGCCTCGTCGCCCACCGAGCGTTGGAACTCGATCACCGTGTCCACCGGGTGCAGGGCACGCAGCAGCTCGGGGACCATGTCGCCCACCTCACGCGAGTCGCGCTGGTTGACGGTCAGGACGAAGTGGGTCATGGAGGGATCTCTCGAGGACGGTGGGCAGACGACAGGGTGCGGATGAACGTCAGGCTGGAAATCCGTGGTCACCACGTGGGCGCACCGCGGATTTCCAGCCTGACAGTGGTCATCGGGGCCGGCTGAGGCTCAGCGTCCCTGAGGCTCGTTCCGGTCGACCTCTTCGGTGGCCGGGACCGGCTCCTTGGTGTCCACGTCGCGGCCCTGAGGCTCATCGGACGGGGTGTGCTCGCCGGCCTCGTCGAAGCGCTTGATGGAGGCCTCCAACTCGGCCTCGGCGGCGTCGCGGTCCTTCCAGCCCTCGGCCTTGACCCACTTGCCGGGCTCCAGGTCCTTGTACCGGGTGAAGAAGTGCTCGATCTCCTTGATCAGCCACTCGTCCACATCGGCCAGGCCCTGGATGTGGTCGAAGCGCTTGTCCGAGGGCACGCACAGGACCTTGTCGTCGCCGCCGCCGTCGTCGGTCATGGAGAACACGGCGATCGGACGGGCCTCCACGAGCACGCCGGGGACCAGGTCGAAGCCCGGCAGCCACACCATGGCGTCCAGCGGATCGCCGTCCTCACCCAGGGTGTTCTCGAAGTAGCCGTAGTGCGTGGGGTACTGCATGGAGGTGAACAGCACGCGGTCCAGGCGCAGGCGGCCGCTGTCGTGGTCGAACTCGTACTTGACGCGGGATCCGGACGGGATCTCGATGGTGACGTCGTGGTTCATCGGGGCACGCTCCTTGCCTGTGGCGTTGACGGGGTCTGCCGCCGCCGGACAGGGGGCGGCCACTAGACTCCAGGGTACCGCCACCCCACCCCGCGAAAGGTCTGCCGTGCGCTCTTGGTCCGCGCCTGTGCGCCCTGCCCGACGCACCGTGGCCGGGGTGGGCCTGTCCCTGGCCCTGCTGCTCACCGGCTGCTCTGCTGGTGGGTCGGCTCCTGCGGTCAGCGCCACCGCAGGAACACCGGCCGTCCCGACGGCGGCCACCTCCTCCCAGCCCGCCTCGCCGAGCACGGCGGCCGGGGAGGCGTCCGCGCCGAAGTCCTCTCGAGTGCCGCTGCTGCCCGGGGCGGTCTCGGACGCCCCCGCACCGGACCCCGATGCCCTGGCCGCCGAACTGGACGAGATCCTGGCCGGGTCTCCGGGAACCGTGGGGGCCGCCGTCGTGGATGTCCAGACCGGAGAGCTGCTGTACGGGCTGGAGGAGGACGAGCCGCTCATCCCCGCCTCCACGGTCAAGATCCTCACCGCCACCGCGGCCCTGTCCGTGCTGGGTTCGGACCACACCTACGCCACCCGGACCTATGCCGTGCCCCAGGAGCAGGGGACCACCGTGGTGCTGGACGCCGGTGGAGACGTGCTGCTGGGTGCGGGGGAGTCGGACCCGGGAGCGGTGCTGGGCCGAGCCGGGCTGGGCACCCTGGCTGAGCAGACCGTGGCGCAGCTGCAGGAGCAGGAGATCTCCGGGCCGGTGACCGTGCAGGTGGACGACTCCGGGTATGACGGCCCCGCCGTGCTCGAGCAGTGGCCGAGTGCGGTGGTGGATGTGGACATCGCCCGGGTGATGCCGATCGCCACGTACGGCGGACGTGAGATCGGGCAGAAGTGGGGAGGGCTCACGCCTGACCCTGCCCTGCACGCTGCCCAGGTGTTCCGCCAGCAGCTGGTGGCCCAGGCCCAGGCCCAGGGCGTGCGGCTCAGCGTCTCACCCCAGATCGCCGGCGGGGCGGCGGAGGACTCGGACCGCACAGGCTCGTCGACCCGAACGCCCCTGAGCCTCGCGGAGGTCCGTTCGGCACCGCTGGCCGAGCAGGTGCGGTTCATGCTGCACGAGTCGGACAACCTCACCGCGGAGGCGATGGCTCGGAACACGGCGCTCGCCGCGGGGCATCCCGGCAGCTTCGAGGGCGCCACAGCGGCAGTCCGCGAGGTGCTCGAGGAGGAGACGCGGGACCTGACCGGACTGGACCTGACGGACGGCTCCGGCCTCTCCGGGTACACCACCATCACTGCCGAGCAGCTGGCCCGGGCCGTCCGGCTGGCCGGAGAGCGGGAGGAGACGGTGGCCGCCGTGGAGAGCTTGCCGGTGGCCGGACGGGAGGGGACGCTGAAGGACCGCATGGTGGGCACCGCCGCTGAGGGCTCGGCGCGGGGCAAGACGGGGACCTTGGGCACGGTGGCCACCCTGGCGGGGGTGGTGGTGACGCAGGACGGGCGCGAACTGGCGTTCAGCATCCTGGCCAATGACCAGCGCGGCCGGATCCCCCAAGCGCGGGAGATGATCGACCGCGCCGTGGTGACCCTGGCTGAATGCGGCTGCGGGGGAGACTGAACGGATGGGACAGGTGATCGCCGGGCGTTTCGAGCTGGCCGAGCACATCGCCTCGGGCGGCTCGGGCTCGATCTGGCGCGCCTGGGACCGGCGCCGGGCCGCCTGGTGCGCGGCCAAGGTGCTGCGCCAGAAGGACTCGGCCGAGCTGCTGCGGTTCGTGCGGGAGCAGGGCATCCAGCTGGACCACACCCACCTGGCCACCCCGTACGGCTGGGCGGCGGTGGACGAGGACGTGGCCATCGCCATGCCCCTGGTGGCCGGTGGGACGCTGGGCGAGGCCCTGAACGACCACGGCGCCTTCTCCTCGCCTCTGGCCGCCCAGCTGCTGCTGCAGCTGCTGGACGGACTGGCCCACGTGCACGCCGCCGGCTGGATCCACCGGGACGTCAAACCGGCCAACATCCTGCTCGAACCCACTGGCGAGGGCACCCCGCACCTGCGCCTGGGCGACTTTGGCATCGCCGTCCGCGAGGACGATCCCCGGCTGACCTCCCTGGGCTGGGTGAACGGCACCCCGGGCTACCTCGCCCCGGAGGTGACGGAGCTGGCGGCCCCCGCGCCGGCCCAGGACCTGTACGCGGCCGGCGTCGTGGGCCTGCGCATGCTCGCGCCCACCCTGGCGGGGGAGCGGGAGCTGACCCGCGCCCTGCAGGATCCGGCAGGGACCCTGGCCCAGATTCCCGACGTCGACCCCTCCTTGGCCTCCACCCTCACCTCCCTGCTGGCGCGGGATCCGGAGCAGCGGGTGCGCGCTGCGGCCGCGGCCCCGGGGCTGCTGGGCACGCTCGCCCGGCCGACGACGGCCACCGGCGGGTACCTGACCGCCGTGGGAGAGCCCTTCGCGGTGTTCGATGTGCTGGGTGCCGAGGAGACCCGGCGGCGGGAGGAGCCGTCTGGGGCGCCCCCGGTCCCCACCACTGTCCCGGCACCGCCGACCCGCACCCCTCAGGTCGGTGCGGTGGGTGCCGAGTCCGCCGGCTCAGCTGCCGCGCCGGACACGGGGTCGAGGGCGGCGGGCGCCGCGCCGTCCGGAAGGCCGAGCCGTTCGTGGGTGTCCCTGCTGCCCTGGCTGCTGATCGTGCTCGGCCTGGTGGGCGTGGTGATGGCGGTGGCACTGCTCTGGCCGCGCGGCGGCGGGGGCACGGGGACCCAGGAGAGCCCCTCGCCCACCGTCAGCGCCACCAGCCAGACCGCACCCCAGACGCCGGATCCGAACGCCACGTCTCCTGGACCGACTCAGACCACGGAGACCACCACCCCCCAGCCCCGTCCCTCGCCGAGCTCGCCGTCTGACACGACCCCGGAATCGGCCACCGCGTCACCGACCGCCAGCCCCCCGCCGCAGAGCACTTCCGGGGCGCCGATCCGCAGCTCTGTACGGGAGGGGGACTCCTGCACCTGGTTGGAGGAGGGCCTGGTGGTCACCGGTGCGGACAGCCAGCGCCTGGTCTGTCAGGAGGGCGGCTCGGGAACGGTCTGGACCGCGGCGGACTGAGACAGTTGCTCAGGCCTGCTGTCCGCGGCGGCGCAGCAGCAGCCAGGCCACGCCGGAGAGCAGCGCGCCGAGCCCGATCCCTCCGGCCAGCGCGCCGAACTCGGCACCAGTGGGCATGCCGCCGCCCGAACCGGCGGCCTGCGGCTGGCCGCCGTTCTCACCGTTCTCGGCCCCATCGCCAGCAGCCTCAGCGGCCTGCTCCTGTGCGGCAGTCACCCAGTCGGTGGTGCCGCCGGGCTCGCCGGTCAGCTCCACGGCCAGCTGGTACCGGAAGGGCTGGGAGCCCTGGCGGTTCGCGCGGGCGTTCGAGGCGGACACCACGATGTAGTAGTCCCCGGCGATGCTCAGACTCCCGTAGCTGTAGCTCCCGTGGTTGTCCGGGCTGGTGGTCACCGAGGTGCTCTGGGTGACCACCTCTCCCACGGTGTCGTAGAACAGGTCCACATAGCTGTTGGTCGAGTCCGGGCGCCGCAGCAAGGGGGTGAAGATCCTGCCCTCCACCCGCGCCACGCTGGCGTCCTGGTTGTTGCCCTGAGCCAGCCGGTAGTTCAAGCGCTGGCCGTACTCGACCGGGACCTTGAAGTACTGCACCTGACTGGGGCGGATCTCCACCTCGTGGACCTGGCCCGGGGTGGCCTCCACGGCGGTGGCGAAGGAGGAGCCGCCCTCCAGCGGGGTGGCCTCCCCGGTGATCGTCACCGACTGGGGCGCTTCGGCACTGGTGGGGGCCGCATTCAGCTGGCTCTCATCCACGGGGGGCGCCACCCAGAAGTGCAGCTCCACCGGCATGGGCGTGTCTGACTGCCAGGTGCCCGTACGCTGCACCTGGGCCGCCACGATCCCGGAACCGTCCTCGAAGCAGCCGTAGCTGCGCTCGGGATCCATGGGGTCGGTGACGGCGGTGACCACTGGGTGCCCACTGGGACTGGACGCCGAGTGGTTGGTCGTGTCCCGGCTGCTGCAGCTCTCACCCTGCTGGTTGACCAGCTGGAACTCCAGGCCCACCATGCCGTTGGAGTCGGTGCGCTGCTGGGTGTCCACCGCCAGCACGGCCGCCGCGTACAGCCGTTCGCCCTCCTGCAGGGCGGGGAGCTTGTAGAACCGCTGCGTGCCGTCCCCGGAGACGCCCTCGGAGTCGCCGGCCTCGAGGGTGTCCCAGTGGACCCCTGGCTGGATCTCCACGGCCCCGGCCAAGTCGGATCCGCCGGTGACCTGCTCCCCGGTCGGCTCGTAGACCGGCACCGGTCCGCGGGGGTTGGCGTCAGCACTTCCCGACGACGTCGCGCTCGCGCTGGGCGTCGCGGCCGCCGGGAGGGCGGTGGCCAGCGGGTACGTGGCCAGGGCTATGGCCAGGGCGAGCCCGGCGGCTCGCCGAGGTGCCCGGCCAGGCCGGCCGGACCGGACAGCGAGACCGGCCCGGTCGGATCGGGACATGCGGTGCTCGACCGTGGGGTTCTGCGTGCTCATCGTTGCGGTCCTTCCTGGCCGTAGGGGTTCTGCGGGGAGCTGTTCGGGTACGGGGGCTGCGGCTGCCCGTTGATCAGGGTGCCGCGGCTGTCCCCGGGGTGGCCCATGGGGGCCGTGGGTCCGGTGTGAGCCACACCCGAGGCCCCACCGGCGGCGGCAGGTCCGCGGCGGGTCAGCAGGGCCACCAGGACGCCGCCGAGCAGGGCGCTGCCGGCCAGGCCGCCCAGGAACCAGGGCAGCGGAGCGCTGTCCCGGACAGAGGACGCAGCCTGCGGCTCACCGTCACCCGGTGCTGCGGCGTCATTACCGCCCGCACCGGCCACGGGGGCCTCGCTCTCCTGACCCGCGCCCTCGGTGGGCTGGGCGCTCTGGTCCGTGCCGTCGTCGGGAGACTGGGTCTCCTGCCCGTCCTGCACTGTGGAGGGATTCTGGCCGAGGCCCGGGTCTGCGACCATGGGTCCGTCCTGCTCCTCGCCGGTCACCTCGAGGGCGAGGTCGTAGGGGTAGGGCTCGCGATTGCGGTCCCCGGTCCACTTCCGCGCAGAGACCACCACGTAGTAGTCACCGGCCAGGTAGGCGTCGCTGCCCACGGAGCCGTCTCGGTTGGACTGGCTGACCGGCACCCGCATGCTCTGGGTGGCCGTCTCACCGGTGCCGCTGCGGTAGAGGAGGTCATCGCCCACAGTGCGGACGGGGCTGCGCACGGCGGAGTACACATCCACGTGGATTCCATCTGGGCCGGCGTCGTCCACATTGGCCTGGGAGGCGCGCACGTTCAGTCGCTGGCCGTACCCGACGTGGATCCGGTAGTAGCGGCTCTCCATCGGCATGGTGGAGTCGGTGAGGACCGTGCCCGAGTCCACCTCGGTGGCGTCGTTGAAGCTGCCGCCACCGGCGATCGCCTGCGGGGCGTCGGAGAGGGTCACCGACTGCACCGGCTCGGCCTCGCTGGCCGGGGTGTCCAGGGTGGACTCGTCCACGGCCGGCTCCAGCACGTACTTCAGCTCCACCGGCAGGGCCAGGTCGCTCTGACGGTTGCTGGTGCGCATCACCTTGGCATAGAGCTGACCGGAGCCGTCGGAGTAGCAGCGGTCACTGCTCTCCTGGGCGTAGTCCTTGCTGCGCACATAGCCGGCGATCGGCCGACCGCCGTCGTCGTCGCCACGGTAGGCGGAGTCGATGCTGGAGCAGCTGACGCCCTGGCCGTTGACCAGTTCGACCTTCAGGCCGGCGTAGGAGGCCCCGCGCTCGGCCGGTGCGGACTGGTCCGGGATCAGCAGGGCGGAGAAGTGGGCGCGTTCTCCGGGCTGGATGGTGCCCAGGTTGTAGAACTTCAGGGTGCCGTCATCGGCGTGGATCTTCGACCCGCCCTTCTCGTACTCGTCCAGGTACTGCCCGGGGGCGAGCTGCGGAGAGGCGTGCAGGGTCTCGCCGCCGGTGACGGGGGTGCCCTGCGGGACGTAGCCCTGGAAGGCGCGGACCGTCTTGGTCTCGAGCCTGCTCTCCAGCTCCTCGGCGTTCTCGGCCTGCACATAGGTTCCGCCGGTGGCCTCGGCCACGCAGGTCAGCTCATCACGGGCCTGGTCGTTCACCTTGAACCCGATGGTGTGCACGGTCAGGTCGATCCCGCGGTCAGCCAGGTCCTGGGCGGCCTCACAGGCCGGGGGCTGGGAGCAGTTCTCCTCGCCGTCGGAGACCAGGATGATCGACTTCTCGCCGTCGTGGTCCTTCAGCTCGTCCGCCGCGTGCAGCAGGGAGGCGCCGATCGGGGTCTCGCCCACGGCGTTGAGGGCCTCGATCTTCTTCTTGAGGTCACCCTTCTTCAGCGGCGCCACCGACTGCACCGTCTCGATGTCCGCGCAGTCCTCCACAGTGTTGGCGCCGTAGACCACCACGCCCAGGTCAGCACCGTCCGGGGCCTTGTCGATCAGGTTGAGGGTGGCGGCCTCAGCGGCCTCCAGCCGGGTACTCCCGTCCTCATCGGCGTCGGCCTGCAGCATCGAGGAGGAGTAGTCCATGACCACCACCACCGGCTGCAGCTCGGATCCGCCCTCCGGTGCGTCCGGGGTGGCGGAGGGACTGGTCACCACGGGAACCACTGCGGCCGTGGAGGCGGGCATCAGCCCGGCCATCCCGACGACGGCCAGCAGGGTGGCGAGGGCGGTGGCCAGTGCCGCTCGGGTCACCCGCGCCAGCGGGGCCCGGTGGACGGGGTGGGAGCCGGGGGCGATCCCCGGGCCTCCCATGGTCTGGGTGCGATGCGATCCGTTCATGATTCCCCTTGGACGTGATCGGGACAACAGATTTGCTGGTGCAAATGTACCCCACTTGTTCGCAGTTGCAAACCTCTCATGGGGCGGGATACGTCCCGTGGTGGCGACGGCCCCGATGCTCCACGGTCCAGTGTGGCAGACCCGACCGGTTGCCCCGAGGTCGGTGGTCGGCCGCGAGTGTCTCGAGAGATGACCTGTCCTTTTGCGTCTGCAAACACTCAAGTGCACAATCAGGACATGCGTTCCGCCCCGGATGACCACCGCGACCAGCAGCGTGCCCTGTACGGCATGCCCCTCTCCGAGCGGTTCGGCGCCGTGATGCAGGCCTATGGGCTGAGCCAGCGGGCGCTCGCGGGCGTGCTCGGACTCTCCGCGCCCATGCTCTCCCAGCTGATCAGCGCCCAGCGGATCAAGATCGGCAACCCGGCGGTGTACGAGCGGCTGGTCATGCTGGAGGAGCGCCAGGACGAGACCGATCTGCCCGCCGTGCTCCAGCAGGTGCAGGACTCCGATCCCGTGCTGTCCACGGGCGTCTCGCGCGTTCGGCCCGCGGGGGAGTCCTCCCCGTCAGGATCTCCCGACGACGACCCCCGCCTCCCGGCGACCCTGGCCTCCCAGCTGGCGATGCTGGGCACCGCGGACCAGCTGCGCGCGGTGGTGGCCACGGCGCGGGCCGTGCAGGCCGAGGAGCTGGCGGGTCTGCTCCAGGCCGCCGCCGACCACGCCGCGGGCGCCTCGCCGGGCCGCTGAACTGCACTGAGCAGTTCTGAGCTGTTCTGACCGACGCCGGACCCACCCCACCTCCAGACTCCTGTGGTGGGATGGAGTCATGCAGACCACCCCCGCCCCGCAGTCCCTGGTCAACTGGGACCTGGCCGCCGCCACCGCCGCCCGTCTGAGCACCGCCGGACCCCGGTTCACCCGCCGCCAGGCGCTCAAGGAGGCCGACGGTCTGCGCTGGGCCGCGGACGCCTCCGTGGAGCACGTGCACCGGCTGACCGGACTGGACGCCGCCCGGGACCTGCGTGACTCCGAGGTCCTCGTGGTGGACCGTCCCACCTGGGCGCAGGCCAATGTGCAGGCCTTCTCCACGCTGCTCACTCCGGCGTTCGGACACCTGCGGCAGACCCGCCCGGAGGAGTTCGCCCGCGCCTCCACCGCCCTGGGCACCACCGCCACCGGGGTGGAGGCCGGCACCGTCCTGGCGTTCATGGCCTCCAAGGTCCTGGGCCAGTACGAGCCCTTCTGCGCCCTGCCCGGCCCGGACGGCACCGCCCCGGGACCGGAGGGTGGACGGCTGCTGCTGGTGGCACCGAACATCGCCGAGGTCCGGGTGGAGCTGAACGTGGACCCGGAGGACTTCCGCCTCTGGGTCTGCCTGCATGAGCAGACCCACCGCGTGCAGTTCGCGGCCGCCCCCTGGCTGCGCGAGCACCTGCGCACCGAGATCACCGCACTCGTCTCCGGCATGTTCGACAAGGCCGAGACCCTCCCGGACCGCCTCACCTCCGGGCTGCGCTCCCTGGCCGGCAGCGCCCGTTCCGGGGGGAGTCCCCGCCACCAGGTTCCCGACGACGGCCCCTCACCTGAGGCCTCGGGTTCCGGTGACGCTGAGGTCCCGTCCGCCTCCATGGGACTGTTGGACCTGATCCAGGACCCCGAGGACAAGGCTCGCCTGTCCCACCTGACGGCCGTGATGTCCCTGCTGGAGGGGCATGCCAACGTGGTGATGGACGGGATCGACTCCTCCGTGGTGCCCACCGTGAAGACCATCCGGCAGCGCTTCGACCATCGCTCCGCCCACCGTTCGGCCCTGGACCGGTGGATGCGCCGCCTGATGGGGATGGACGCCAAGATGCGCCAGTACCGGGACGGCCAACGGTTCGTGAAGCACGCCGTGCAGCAGATGGGGATGGACGCGTTCAACATCGTCTGGGACGGGCCCGAGCACCTGCCCACCGAGACCGAGCTGCACCACCCCCAGCAGTGGGTCGAGCGGATGCGGGGTCGGTCCTGAGCACCCCGTCCGGCCCGGATCTCTGGCCGCCGCCGACCCGATGGCCGCAGCCGCTGCAGCGCGCCGTGCGTGCGGTGCAGGAGATGATCCGCGGCCAGTGGAGTGTGCTGGTCGGGCTCTCCGGCGGTGCGGACTCCCTGGCGCTCGCGGTGGCGCTCGCCGAGGTCCGACGTCTCGAGGAGAACGCACGGTCCGGCGGCTGCGCCCTGTCCCCGGGGGACATGCCTCCACCGCTGCACACCGGGGCGCTGGTGGTGGACCACGGACTGCACCCGGACTCGGCCCAGGTGGCCCAGCGTGCCGCCGCATGCGCGCGCCGATTGGGGTTCGAGGACGTTCAGGTGCGCCGGGTCCAGGTGCCCGTGGGACGCGAGCCGGGGGCTGAAGCGGGTCCGGAGGCGGCCGCGCGGAGGGTCCGCCACGAGGTGTTCGACCAGGCCGTGGTGGAGTCCGGTGCAGACGCCCTCCTGCTCGCCCACACCCGGGACGATCAGGCCGAACAGGTGCTCCTGGGGCTGGCCCGCGGCTCCGGCACCCGGTCCCTGGCCGGGATCCCCGAGCGCAGAGGAGCCGTGCTGCGACCGCTGCTGGAGCTGACCCGTCAGGACACCGAGCAGATCTGCCGTTGGGCCGGACTGCAGTGGTGGGAGGACCCCGCCAACGCCGACTCCGCCTACCTCCGTTCGCGCGTGCGCACGCAGATCCTGCCCGCCCTCGAGGACCCCGAGACGGGGCTCTCGCCCGGGCTGCGGGGGGCGCTCGCTCGCACCGCACAGATCGCCGCCGAGGACGCCGAGGCCCTGGACCTGTGGGCCGAGGACGAGCTGGCCCGTCTCACCCTGCCGGGGGGCACCCCCGGTGAGCTGGAGGGGGAAGGCGCCGGCCGTCGTCGGGAGGGTGTGACTCTGGACTCACTGGCCCTGGACCTGGAGGGACTGGCCGCCCTGCCCACCGCCGTGCGGCTGCGCGTCCTCCTCTCCGCCGCCCGGGCCTGTGGGGCGCGGGACCTCACGCGGGAGCGGGCGCAGGCCGTGGATCGGCTGGTCGCGGCGCGCTCGCAGGGGGGAGGCTCGGCCGGTCCGGTGCAGCTGCCGGGTGGGGTCGTCGCCCACCGTGAGCGGGCTGCGGGGTATGCGAGACTGGTGCTCTACGCCCCCGGCTCGGCCACAGAGCGTGCGCCCAGCTGACCCCGTCCCCCTCGGCCCACCGCGGCCACTCGACACTGCAGGAGCAGCCCCCATGGATGCACAGGACGTTCACGGCGACCTGGACCACGTGCTCATGACCCAGGAGCAGATCCAGGAGACCGTCCAGGGCCTGGCCGCCCAGATCGATCGCGACTACGAGGGCAAGGACGTCCTGCTGGTGGCCGTGCTCAAGGGCGCCGTGATGATCATGGCCGACCTCTCCCGGGCCATGCACTCCCACGTCACGCTGGACTTCATGGCCGTCTCCTCCTACGGCTCCGGCACCCAGTCCTCCGGCGTGGTCCGCATCCTCAAGGACCTCGAGACCGACCTGATGGGCCGCCACGTGCTGATCGTGGAGGACATCATCGACTCCGGTCTGACCCTGTCCTGGCTCAAGACCAACCTCGAGTCCCGCGGCCCGGCCTCGGTGGAGATCTGCGCGCTGCTGCGCAAGCCCGAGGCGATGAAGGTCGAGATCGACGTGAAGTACGTGGGCAAGGACATCCCCAACGAGTTCGTGGTCGGCTACGGCCTGGACTTCGCCGAGAAGTACCGCAACCTGGACTTCATCGGCACCCTGGCGCCGCACGTCTACTCCTGATCCGGGGGCGGGCAGGCCGCCCTCAGACGAGGTGGTGTGGATGAGGAGCCGGTGAGGAGGACGAGAGCATGTGGTTCGATTCCTGGGCAGACCTCGCCCGCATCCTGTTGGTCGGACCACTGGCCTACGCCGTGCTGGTGGTGGTGCTCCGGCTGTCCGGCAAGCGCACGCTCAGCCAGCTCAACGTGTTCGACTTCGTGGTCACCGTCGCCCTGGGGTCGACCTTCGCCACCGTCGTCGTCAGTTCAGACGTCTCGCTGGCCGAGGGCGCCACGGCGCTGGCTCTCCTGGCCGGGGTGCAGTACCTGGTGGCTCTGGTCTCAGCGCACTGGCCTCGATCCCGGACAGCCCTGACCGCCCGACCGGTCCTGCTGCTGAAGGACGGCCGCATCAGGCAGGAGGAGCTTCGTCGACACCGGCTGACCGTGTCCGAGCTGCGGCAGGCCGTGCGGATGCAGGGTGTGGGCGACCTGGCCCAGGTCAAGGCGGTGGTCCTGGAGACCAACGGGAAGCTCAGCGTGGTCACTGACGGCCAGTACGGAGCGGGCACCGCGCTCGAGGACGTGCTGGGAGATCCGGACGGAGCCTGAACGCAGACGACCTGGCGTCGCTGTGTCCTGTCCACCGGTCGCGAACGGGAGAGCGAGTTCTCAGACGGTGCCGGTACCGTGGACGCGTACCGCTGTGCCCTGTGCCGCCTGACCGTCGGTGGATGAGGGGCCGGCGTCGTGATGTCAGGAGAGCTGTTGGACGCCAAGAAGATCTTCAAGGGGCCGATCATCTGGATCGTGCTCGCCTCCCTGCTGCTCCTGCTGATCGTGCCCGCATTGACCCAGGGCAGCAACGCCCGCGTGGACACCAACGTGGGCATCCAACTGCTCAAGGACGACAAGGCGTCCCAGGCCAAGATCGAGGACGGCGAGCAGCGGGTGGACCTCACCCTGCGGGAGGACCTGGAACTGGACGGCCGGGACCTGGGCAAGAACGTCTACTTCTACTTCTCCGAGGCGCGCGCCGAGGACGTGGTGCAGGAGGTCAACTCCTCCTCCCTGGACGGCTTCACGGACCAGCCGGTGCAGAGCAACTGGCTGCTCTCCATGCTCGGCTTCATGATCCCGTTCATCCTGATCGCCCTGCTCTTCTGGTTCCTGCTCTCGCGCATGCAGGGCGGCGGCGGCAAGGTCATGCAGTTCGGCAAGTCCCGGGCCAAGCTGATCACCAAGGACATGCCCCAGGTGACCTTCGCGGATGTGGCCGGCGCCGAAGAGGCGGTGGAGGAGCTGCATGAGATCAAGGAGTTCCTCGCCGAGCCGGCCAAGTTCCAGGCGGTGGGCGCCAAGATCCCCAAGGGCGTGCTGCTGTACGGCCCTCCCGGCACCGGCAAGACCCTGCTGGCCAAGGCCGTGGCCGGTGAGGCCGGCGTGCCCTTCTACTCCATCTCCGGTTCGGACTTCGTGGAGATGTTCGTGGGTGTGGGCGCCTCTCGTGTGCGTGACCTGTTCGAGCAGGCCAAGACCAACGCCCCGGCCATCATCTTCGTGGACGAGATCGACGCCGTGGGACGTCACCGCGGTGCCGGCATCGGCGGCGGCAACGACGAGCGCGAACAGACCCTGAACCAGATGCTGGTGGAGATGGACGGCTTCGACTCCACCACCAACGTCATCCTGATCGCGGCCACCAACCGCCCGGACGTGCTGGACCCGGCTCTGCTGCGTCCAGGACGCTTCGACCGGCAGATCCCCGTGGAGGCCCCGGACCTGAACGGCCGCGCCAAGATCCTCGAGGTCCACGCCCAGGGCAAGCCCATGGTGCCCGGCATCGACCTGCGCTCCCTGGCCAAGCGCACCCCCGGGTTCACCGGCGCGGACCTGGCCAACGTGCTGAACGAGGCCGCACTGCTCACCGCCCGCTCCAACGCGCAGCTGATCGACGACCGCGCTCTGGACGAGGCCGTGGACCGCGTGATGGCCGGGCCGCAGAAGCGCACGCGCCTGATGAAGGAGCACGAGCGCAAGGTCACCGCCTACCACGAGGGCGGTCACGCCCTGGTGGCCGCTGGCCTGCGCAACTCGGCTCCGGTCACCAAGATCACCATCCTGCCGCGCGGCCGGGCCCTGGGATACACCATGGTGGTCCCGGAGGACGACAAGTACTCGGTGACCCGCAATGAGCTGCTGGACCAGCTGGCCTATGCCATGGGCGGGCGCGTGGCCGAGGAGATCATCTTCCACGACCCCTCCACCGGCGCCTCCAATGACATCTCCAAGGCCACGGACACCGCACACAAGATGGTGACCGAGTACGGCATGAGCAACCGGGTCGGTGCGGTGAAGCTCGGCTCCGGCGGGTCCGAGCCGTTCGTCGGACGGGACATGGGCTCCAGCCGGGAGTACTCCGAGCAGGTCGCCGCCCTGGTGGACGAAGAGGTCCGGATCCTGCTGGACAACGCCCATGCCGAGGCCTACTGGATCCTCAATGAGAACCGGGACATCCTGGACCGTCTGGCCTATGAGCTGCTGGAGAAGGAGACCCTGAACCAGGAGCAGATCGCGGAGATCTTCGCCGAGGTGCGCCGCCGCGAGCCCCGCCCGGTATGGCTGAGCGCCGAGGACCGTCCGGTCTCGGACATCCCCCCGGTGCTCTCCCCGTCCGAACGCCGCGCCCAGCTGGCGGCCGGACAGTCCGGTGAAGGCGGCTCAGAGACCCCGGTGGACCCGGAGTCCACCTCGGATTCCCTGGGTCCCACCGTGGATCCCACCCCGGGCGGTCAGCTTCCCGGAGACGGCGACGGCGGCGCCCCGGGTGGACCGTCCACCGGCCCCACCCTGCCCTGAGGGCATGAGACGCAGAAGGCGAGAGGCAGCAGATGAGCGCTGAGACACCTGAGCAGGCCGAGTCGGCCCAGAGCACGCCGAACCCGGTCGACCTGCCCCGGATCGAGGCTGCCGTCCGCGAGATCCTCGAGGCCGTCGGCGAGGACCCGGACCGTGAGGGCCTGCGGGACACCCCCGCGCGGGTGGCCCGGGCCTACGCCGAGTTCTTCTCCGGGCTGCACCGGGACCCGTCTGAGGTCCTGGGCACCACCTTCGACCTCTCCCATGAGGAGCTGGTCCTGGTGAAGGACATCCCCTTCTACTCCACCTGTGAGCACCACCTGGTGCCCTTCCACGGGCGGGCGCACATCGGCTACATCCCCTCCAAGCAGGGTCACGTGACCGGGCTGAGCAAACTGGCCCGGCTCGTGGAGATCTACGCCCGGCGTCCGCAGGTCCAGGAACGGCTGACCACGGAGATCGTCGAGGCGCTGATGAGCCACCTGCACCCCCAGGGGGCGATCGTGGTCATCCAGGCCGAGCACATGTGCATGTCCATGCGAGGCGTGCGCAAGCCCGGCGCCCAGACCGTCACCTCCGCCGTTCGTGGCCAGCTGCGGGACGCCACCACCCGTGCCGAGGCGATGAGCCTGATCCTCAACGGCTGACCGCCTCTCGAAAGGAGACCTCATGGACTCGATGGCAGCAGGACCGGGCACCGGCCCGGCCACCGGAGCGATGACCGTGGTGCGCAAGGTCAGGCGCCGCACCCTGGCCGACCTCCCCACCGACCGCACCCTGGTGATGGGCATCCTCAACGTCACCGAGGACTCCTTCTCCGACGGCGGGGCGTACCTGGACCAGGAGGCCGCCATCCAGCACGGCCTGGCCCTGCACCACGCCGGAGCGGATCTCATCGACGTGGGCGGTGAGTCCACCCGTCCCGGGTCTGAGCCGATCGCCTCCGCCACCGAGCAGGCTCGAGTGCTGCCCGTGGTCGAGGCCCTGGTCACGGCGGGCGCCGTGGTCTCCCTGGACACCCGTCACACGGACACCGCCGAGGCCGCCCTGAAGCTCGGCGAGGTGATCATCAACGACGTCTCCGGGTTGCAGCACGAGGAGGCCATGCCAGAGCTGATCGCCCGCACCGGGGCGCACTACATCCTGATGCACAACCGGGGCGACTCCCGCACCATGGACTCCCTGACCGACTACGACGACGTGGTGCAGGACGTGATCGCGGAGCTCACCGAGGTCCGAGACCGGTTCCTGGCCGCTGGGGTGAAGCCCGAGCAGATCATCCTCGACCCGGGACTGGGCTTCGCCAAGACCGGCGAGCAGAACTGGGAGCTGCTGCGCGGGCTCGAACAGATCCAGCAGCTGGGCCACCCGGTGCTGGTCGGGGCCTCCCGCAAGCGGTTCCTGGGCACGCTGCTCACTCAGCGTCCCGGTGGCGCTCGGCAGGAGCCGGCCCCGGCCGAGCGGGACCACGCCACGGCCGCCGTCACGGCCCTGAGCGCCGCGCACGGTGCCTGGGCGGTGCGCGTGCACGATGTCCCCGCCTCGACCGACGCGGTGCTCGCCGCAGCCGCCTGGACCGGCCAGGCGGAGCAGGGCTGAGCATGACCGGGACCGAGGCCGCACCGGACACCATCGCCCTGCGCGGACTGCGTGCGCGCGGATTCCACGGTGTCTTCGAGCATGAGCGCCGGGAGGGACAGGACTTCATCACCGATGTCCTGCTCCACCTTGACGCCGGCCCGGCCGCGTCGCAGGACGACCTCGCCTCCACCGCGAACTACGCGGAGGTGGCCGCCACCGTGGAACGGATCGTCACCGGTGATCCCGTCGACCTGATCGAGACCGTCGCCCTGCGGATCGCCACCGCCGTCCTCCAGGAGCAGCCCGTGGCGGCCTCGGTGGAGGTCACCGTGCACAAGCCCCAGGCGCCGATCCCCGCCGACTTCGCCGACGTCTCGGTGACGGTCCGCCGGAGCCGGACTTGAGCGGCACCGCCGACGCGCTGGGCCAAGCGCCTGATCAGCCAGTCCACGCCGTGCTCGCCCTGGGTGCGAACCTCGGAGATCCCGCCGCCACGCTCAGTCAGGCCGTCCAGGACCTGGCGGACACTCCCGGGATCACGCTGACCGGAACCTCACTGCGTGCGGTGACGGCCGCCGTCGGGGGGCCTGCCGGTCAGCCGGACTACCTGAACCAGGTGCTCACCGTGTCCACCACCCTCTCACCTCGCGCCCTGCTGGCCGCCTGCCAGGCGGTGGAGCAGGCCCACCACCGGACCCGGGACGTGCGGTGGGGGCCGCGGACCCTGGACGTGGACGTGATCGCCTACGGGCAGCTGCGCAGCGAGCACCCGGAGCTGACCCTGCCTCATCCCCGCGCCCGTGAACGGGCGTTCGTGCTCGCGCCCTGGTCCTGGCTGGACCCCGAGGCCATGCTGGAGGGAGCACGTGTGGCCGAGCTGGCTGACCAGGCGGCGGACGCGGGCACCGTGCGCCGGGAGGAGAGCCGATGAACACCATTCGCCCCCTGTGGCTGCTGATCATCCTGGGCGCGGCCGGAGTGCTGGGCTGGTGCGCCACCCTGATCACCGCCGGTGCCGGACTGAGCGCCCCCGTGCTGGGCCTGCCCTCGGTCATCACCCTGGCCGCGGTGGGGCTGATCGTGCTGGTGCTGGGCCTGCGGGTCCGCCGTGACCAGGATCGCCCGGCGGGGGCACGGATGGACCCGCTGGCGGCCGCACGCACTTTGGTCCTGGCTCAGGCCGGGGCCTACGCTGGATCACTGATCGCCGGGTGGCACGCCGGAGTGCTGGTGCATCTGCTGGGCGCCACCGGGCCGGGCAGCCGCACCACGAACGACGCCTGGGTCATGGTGATCGCCGGACTCGTGCTGGTCATCCTGGGATACGTGGTGGAGCAGTTCTGCCGCATCCCCCCGGAGGACGGGACCGGGGGAGGCAACGGTGTGAACGGGACGCCGCGCCAGGGCATGCCGCGCACCGACCAGGGGCCGGCCTACGGACGGGAAGGGGACCACGGACATGAGCACTATGGACCGCACACCAGACGCACGCGAAGCTGATGCGGCAGGGCAGGGGATCGAGCTGCACGGGGTGCAGTGGACTCCGGTCTCCCCGAAGCTGATTCCCGCACGCTTCATCAGCGCCATCATCAACACGGTCATCTGGACCGCCCTGTTCTCCGTGCCGCTCGTGCTGCACCTGCTCGGTCCCTGGTCGGGGTACCCCGCCTGGCTGGCGTGGGGCGTTCCGGCCGTGGTGCTGGCGATGTTTCTGGTCAACCTGGCCCTGATCCCGCGCCGCGTCCGTGCCCTGGGCTACGCCGAGCGTGAGGACGACCTCCTGCTGCGCTCCGGGCTCTGGTTCCGCCGCGTGATGGCCGTGCCGTACGGCCGTCTGCAGTACCTGGATGTCAAGGACGGGCCGGTCCAGCGCCGTTTCGGCATCCGCACCCTGGAGTTCCAGACCGCCTCTGCCGCCACCGACGCCACCCTGCCCGGCATCCCCGCCGCGGAGGCCGACCGCCTCCGGGAGGAGCTGGTGGCCCGCGGCCAGACCCGTCTGGCCGGACTGTGAGCGCCCCGCACCCCGCCCCGGGACCAGGGCCGATGCAGAGCACCCACGGGACGCATGGCGTCCAGACCGCCCAGACCGCCGACGGCGCATGGCACCGGGTCCATCCCATCAGTCCCCTGGTGCGCGGCTGGTTGGTGCTGGCCGGTCTGCTCTTCTTCTTCATCCAGTCCGCCGGTGAAGACGTCGTGCAGGTGCTGTTCGAGGGTGGACAGTTCCGCGCCGCCCGGGGTCTGGGCATCTCCCTGGCGATCTTCGGCGGCATCTTCGTGCTCGCTCTCATCGCCTTCTTCCTCTCTTGGCGGTTCACCCGCTACCGCCTCACCCCGGAGACCGTCCAGCTGCACACCGGCATCATCTTCCGCCAGCGCCGCGAGGTCCGGCTGGACCGCGTGCAGGCGGTGGACCTGCGCCAACCACTGCTCGCGAGGATCGTGGGCCTGGCGGAGCTGAAGCTCGAGGCGGCCGACGGCGGCTCCTCGGCCATGGCACTGGAGTTCATCAAGCGCGACGAGGCCGAGGCCCTGCGCCGGGAGATCATGGGCCGCGCCTCCGGCATCCAGTCCGGAGTGGACCCTGACGTGGCCGCAGATCCCCAGGCCCGCGCCGTCGCGGGCCCGTCAGATCCTGCGGATCCTTCCGGACACCCCCATCCCGACGACGGCCGGGACCTGGCGCTGGAAGGCGCCGGGGCCGTCGTCGGGCAGGTGGGCAAGGGCCGCTCCGGCCTGCCCGAGGCGCCGGAGCAGGTGATGCTCAAGGTCCCTGCCGGACGGCTGATCGGCTCGGTGCTGCTGGGCACCGGCATGACCACGCTGGTGGTCGCGGTGCTCCCCCTGGGCGTGGTGCTGGGCGTGATCTGGTGGTTCAACGGTCAGGAGCTGCCCCCGGAGGCCACGCGCGGCGTGCTGCTGGGCTCGATCCCGGTCGCGATCTCCTCGGTGGGTGCCGTGTGGTCGCAGTTCAACTCCGGGTACAACTTCACCGTGGCCACCGCGTCGGACGGGCTGCGCCTGCGCTACGGGCTGTTGGAGACCAGTCAGCAGACCGTGCCGCCGGGGCGGGTCCAGGCGATCAAGGTGCACCAGCCGCTGCTGTGGCGTCCGTTCGGCTGGCACCGGATGGTGGTGAACGTGGCCGGGTACGGCAGCCTGTCCGAGGCCGCGGACGCCAAGAAGTCACTGGTGCTGCCGGTGGGTCCGTTCGAGGACGTCCTGCGCGTGCTGAGCGTCGTGGCCCCGGATCCCGGCGTGCGGGAGGGCGAGGAGGCGGCGCAGATCATCCGCACGGGCGTGGTGGGCTCCGGCGAGGACCAGGGCTACCGTCATTCCCCGCGCAGCGCCCGCTGGGTGGATCCGCTGACCTGGCGGCGCAACGCCGTGCGCAGCACGCAGACCATGATGCTGATCCGCGGGGGCAGGCTGACCCGCCGGCTGACGCTGATGCCGCACGAGCGTGTGCAGTCGCTGTCCGTGGAGCAGGGGCCCTTGGAGCGTCGGCTCGGTCTGGCCGACCTCAACCTGCACTCCACCATGGGTCCGGTCACGCCCGGCCTGCGGCACGCGGATGTCTCGGTGGCGCTGGAGCTGTTCGAGCAGGAGTCGGCCATTGCCGCGGTCTCGCGCCGGTTGAGCGACCGCAACCAGTGGATGCGCCCGGAGGAGCGGGCCCGGTTCGAACGGCGCACCGTGGAGGCCGTGGAGAAGGTCGAGGAGCTCTCCGACGAACGCCCGTCCGCCGTGGCTGTGGATGCAGCCCCGTCCCCACCTCAGGAGCCCGCCCGATGACCTCCACCCCGGACCAGCGCCCTGGCCGTCTCGGCGTCGGCGTGATCGGCGCAGGCAAGGTCGGTGCCGTGCTGGGCGCCGCCCTGCGCAACGCCGGCCACGTGGTGACGGGTGTCCACGCCGTCTCGGAGGCCTCCCGCACCCGCGCCGAGGCCCTGCTGCCGGACGTGCCGATCCTGGAGATCCCCGAGATCCTGCGCCGCTCCGAACTGGTGCTGCTGGCCGTCCCGGACGACGTCCTGCCCGATCTCGTCTCCGGTCTGGCCACCGCCGGTCACCTGCAGGCCGGGCATCTGCTGGTGCACACCTCCGGCCGCTACGGCACCTCCGTGCTGGATCCTGCGCGCGCCTCCGGGGCCATCCCGTTGGCCATCCACCCCGCCATGACGTTCACCGGACTGAGTCTGGATCTGGCCCGGCTCAAGGACTGCATGTTCGGGGTGAGCGCGGACGGGATCGTGCTGCCGGTGGCACAGGCGCTGGTGGTGGAGATGGGCGGGGAGCCGGTGGTCATCGCCGAGGCCGACCGCGGGACCTATCACGCCGCCCTGGCGCACGCCTCGAACCACCTGGTCACCCTGACAGCGCAGTCCCGCCAGCTGCTGGAGTCGATCGGCGTGGAACAGCCCGACCGCATGCTCTCCCCGCTGATGCACGCCGCCCTGGAGAACTCACTGGTCAACGGCGATTCGGCCCTGACCGGACCGGTGGCTCGGGGTGATGTGGGCACGGTGCGTCGTCACCTGGACGTGCTCTCCGAACTGGTGCAGGACGGCCTTCCCGACGACGTCCGCCTCGCCTACCAGCAGATGGCGCGGGTCACCGCGCTCCGTGCCGGCCGGCGCGGGGCGCTGAAGGACTCGGTGGTCCAGGAGCTGCTGCAGGTCCTCGGCGGGGAGGCCTGAGCGTTCCTCGCTCAGGCGCCGTGGCGCTGGACGGTCTCCTCCAGGGAGCCGTCCTGCAGGGCGGCCACCAGGCCGTCCACGGCCTCCTCGATCTGGTCGTACATGGAGACATAGGCCTCCCGCGGGTGGCCGTAGGGGTCCGGCACCGCGCGGGCTCCGGACTCGGCCGCGTCCGAGGCGAAGGCGCCCAGCGACACCACCTTGGCCCGATCCCTGGCCGTCCGGGCCAGCGCCCGCACGTCCTCGCCGTTGGACTCGTCCATCACCAGGATCAGGTCCGCGGTGTCGAAGTCCTCGGCGCTGAACTGCGCGGCCACCGTGGTGAACGCGTAGCCGCGGGACTCCCCCTCGGCCTGGCTGAGCTCATGCGGGGGCCCACCCAGGTGGTAGTCGGAGGTGCCGGCCGAGCTCACCGTGACGTCCTCCAGCCCGGCCTGCTCGAGGCGGTGCAGCAGCACCGCCTCCGCGGCAGGCGATCGGCAGATGTTCCCCAGGCAGACGGTCATGATGTGCATGCCCCCAGTCTGGCCCATCGGGCCCGGTCGAGGGCTCCCATACCTCAGGCTCCCCCCGGCTTGCATAGGGGGGTTCACTGTCTGCGTACAGCCGCTCGGCCCCTGGTGAGGAGCCGGTGCCGGGCCTAACGTCAGAACGGAGGCCGCCTGCTCCTGTCCGTGGGGCTCGGCGGCCGGGATCGGAAGGACACCCCATGACAACGAACCCGGATCAGTCGGCGAACGTGCCCGGCACGGTCAGCAAGAAGGACGCGGCCCAGGATGCGGCGCGTCAGGAGGCCGGTCAGCTCGGCCACGAGGCCAAGGACGCCGCGCGTGACGTGGCGGGAACCGTCCGCGAGGAGGCCGGCCACGTCAAGGACGAGGCCGTCCAGCAGGTCAAGTCCCTGGCCGGATCCGCCAAGGACGAGGTCGGGTTCCAGCTCTCCGCCCAGCAGGAGCGCCTGGCCGGCCAGTCCCGCACCGTCTCGGATGACCTCGAGCGCATCTCCCGCGGCGAGAAGCCCGAGTCCGACCTGGTCAACCAGGCCGTCTCGATGATCTCCCAGCGGGCACGGACCCTGACCGAGCAGCTGGAGACCAAGGAGCCCCAGGACCTGCTGGAGGACGTGCGCCGCTTCGCCGCGCGCCGGCCCGGCACGTTCCTGGCGATCGCCGCCGGCGTCGGACTGCTGGCCGGTCGACTGACCCGCGGGCTGAAGGACGCCCAGGACGACTCCCAGACCTCCGGTGAACTGGTGCCGCGCCGCACCTACGGCTCCCCGGCTCCGGTGCCCGCTGCCGCCCCGCCGGCCTACGCTCCCCAGGACACCCTGGACTCCCAGCCCGGCATCCAGACCGGTGCTCCGGCCGTGGACGGCACCCCCGGTCTTCCGCCCACTCCCGGCGCCCCCGGCACTCCCGGCACGCCGGGAACCCCGGACACCCCGCGTGTCCCGGGCACCCAGTACCCGGACACTCCGGGAACCCAGAACACGGGAGGCCGCTCGTGACCACCGACCCCCGTCACTTCGGACCGCCGGTCGGCGGCGTGGGCGCACCGGGGGAGCAGGCCAGCGGCGTGGGGTCCACCGAGGCCCCCCTGCCCGAGGCCGAGCACCGGGCGCGCACCGAGTCCCTCGGTGAGATGTTCACCAGCTTCGCCGACCACCTGACCACGCTGATGCGCCAGGAGATCACCCTGGCCAAGGCCGAGGCCACCGCCGAGGCCAAGAAGGCCGGCACCGGCGCAGGCATGCTCGCCGGAGCCGCTGTGGCCGGGTTCCTGCTGCTGCTGTTCCTGTCCATGGCGCTGATGTGGGCCCTGGGCTCGCTCATGCACCTGGGCTGGGCCGCGCTGATCGTGGCCGTGCTCTGGGGCATCGCCGCAGCCGTGCTGGCCCAGATGGGCAAGAAGCACTTCGACCGCATGAAGGGTCTGCCGCAGACCCAGGAGACCGTTCAGGAGATCCCTGCGACCCTGAACCCCAGCAAGGAGACCCCATGAGCAACAACCCCGATGAGATTCGCGCCGACATCGAGCGCACCCGCCAGGAGCTGGGCCGTGACGTGGACGCCCTGGCGGAGAAGGTCAATCCCACCAAGGCCGCCCATCGTCAGGGCGATCGCGTCCGCGAGGGCGTGCGCAACCTCAAGGAGTCGGTGATGGGAACCCCGGACCCGTACGCACACCAGGCCCCCACGCTGGGCGCCAAGGCGGAGAACGCCGCCTACGACGTCCAGCACGCCGCCGAGGGCGTGGCCCACGATGTGCGCGACCGCGCGGAGGACGCCGTCCACGCCGTGCAGAACGCCCCGGCCACGGTGCGCCGCAGCACGCGCGGCAACCCGCTGGCCGCCGGGCTGATCGCCCTGGGCGCCGGCTGGCTGGTCGGCTCCCTGATCCCGGCCTCCCAGAAGGAGCAGGACGCTGCGGAGCGGCTCAAGGACCAGGCCGGCCCGGTGGTGGACGAGGCCAAGTCCGCGGCCCAGGAGATGGGCCAGAGCCTGAAGTCCGAGGCCCAGGAGGCCGTGGAGTCCGTCAAGGAGACCGCCGCCGAGGGCGCCGAGCACGTCAAGGGCGAGGGCCAGCAGAAGGCCGGCGAGCTCAAGGACGACTCCACCCGTGCCGCCCAGCACGTCAAGGGAGCCGCCCAGGACGGGAAGTGACCGCCTGAGCTCCAGACCGAGGCCCCCTCCGGACCCGTCCGGAGGGGGCCCCGTTGCGCCTGCCCCCTGGGCGCCCCAGGAGGCGTCGCGGAGGATTCATTCCGACGTCGGCCACTCGCCTTACCGGCGTCGTCCGGCGGCCACGGTGGGAGAGGTTCACTGGTCCCCGTAGACCGGCGCCCCCACCGTCCCACCGCTACACCGACTTCCGGACCGGGGCCGACCCGAACCCCCACGGCGACCTGGAGGGCATGGTCCTCACCTTCCTGCGGGGACCTAGACTCGAGCCGTGACTCCGCTCGACCGCGTCCCCGACCGCACCCCCGTCCCCACCGGCACCGGCCTGACCCTCGAGGACACGGCACGCCCGCTGGCCGCGGGGCAGACCCGGCCGCAGATCACGACGACGAAGGCCGAGTTCCGCGCGGCCCTCGCCGAGCGCGTGGGGCAGGCGGTGCAGGACGGGGTGGAGGCGCCCACCGTCGGTCTGGTGCCCACCATGGGCGCCCTGCACGGCGGTCATGCCGCCCTCGCCCGTCAGGCGCGGGCGGAGAACGACATCGTGGTGGCCAGCGTCTTCGTCAACCCGCTGCAGTTCGGGGACCCCTCCGACCTGGAGCACTACCCCCGCACCCTCGAGGCGGACGCGGACCTGCTCGGCGCCGAGGGCTGTGACCTGGTGTTCGCCCCCTCGGTGGAGGAGATGTACCCCGGATACCCGGACGGGCCGATCATCCGGGTCTGCTCCGGCCGGATGGGCGCCGTGCTCGAGGGCGCCTCCCGGCCCGGGCACTTCGACGGCGTCTGCACCGTGGTGGTCAAGCTCTGGAACCTCGCGCTGCCCGTGGAGGCCGCGGCCCCGACCCGGCTGCGCAGCTACTTCGGCCAGAAGGACGCCCAGCAGCTGGCCATCCTGCGCCGCACCGCCCAGGACCTGGACCTGCCGGTGGAGATCCGCCCGGTGGCCCTGGTGCGCTCCCCGGAGGGGCTGGCCCTGTCCAGCCGCAACACTCGCCTGGACTCGGCCGGGCTGGACGCCGCCCTGGTGCTCTCTCGGGCCCTGCAGTCCCTGCGGGACGCTGCCGAGGCCGGGCGCCCCCTGGACGTGAAGGCCGCCCGCCGGATCATCGAGGCCGAGCCGCTCGCCAGCCTGGACTACCTGGAGGTCGTGGACCACGACACCCTGGAGCCGCTCACCGCAGACCAGCTGACCGCGCCCCTGCAGCGTGAGGCGCTGGCCCTGGTCGCGGCCACCGTGCAGCCCGTGCGGCTGATCGACAACATGATCCTGCCTGCGGCCGCCGCCTGAACCACACCCTGTCTCCTGCCCGAGCCCAGCGCGTCCGTTCGCTGGTGGCACAAGAGGCGACCGTCCGTCGTCGTGCCCTTGAAAACGTGTCCGGGCCAGCCGCTAGGTTGGGACCATGGCTACCAATGAGACCGCCCATGGCGAGAAGAAGCAGAGCGTGACCCGCACCATCGAGGCCCCGGCCAAGGACATTTTCGACGTCCTGACCCTCCCGGCCCGTCACCACGAGTTCGACGGCTCGGAGATGGTCCGGTCGGACGAGAAGTCCCAGCGGATCCAGCAGGTCGGCGATGTGTTCACCATGAACATGCACGCCGAGGCTATGGGTGGGGATTACCAGACAGACAACCATGTAGTGGCGTACGACGAGAACAAGTTGGTCGGCTGGAAGCCCGCCCCGGCCGGCGAGGTGCCCGGCGGCTGGCAGTGGGTCTACACCCTGCAGGCCGTAGATCAGGACACCACCGAGGTCACCCTCACCTATGACTGGGAGCAGGTCACCGACCAGAAGCTGCTGGACAAGAACCTGTTCCCCATGGTCAGCGAGTCCCAGATGGAGGACTCCCTGGCCCGTCTGTCCTCGGTGGTCTGATCCTCCGCCTGCCCTGAGGATCGCTAGGATCGTCAGACACTGCAGCGTCCGGTGGCCATGGCTGCCGGACGCTGGTCTGCATCGACGGCCGGCCCAGCGCCAGCGCCGCCGGATGCCCCTGCATCGCCCGCACCCCTGAGACCGCACCAGGAGCACTCGTGACCGAGACCGTGAACGCCCAGCCCACCGCCCGCGAGGACCTCTTCCGTCACGTGAACGGTGCGTGGCTGGACTCCGTGAGCATCCCCGCTGACCAGGGTGCCTACGGGTCCTTCCAAGAGCTGCGGGACGCCTCTGAGCTGGCCGTGCGGCGGCTGTGCGAGAGCGCCGCCACCGGGGTTGACACCTCCTCCGGCCCGTTCACCGCCGGGCATGACGAGGACGGTGCTCGCCGCCGGATCGGCGCGCTCTACGCCTCGTTCATGGACGAGGAGCGGGTCGAGGGACGTGGCCTGGAGCCGATCCTGGCGGACCTGGCGGAGATCGAGACCGTCACGGACCTGCCCGGCTTCCTGGAGCTGAGCGGGCGGTTCCAGCGTCAGGGCATCAGCGGGCTGGTGCAGACCGGTGCGCTGAACGACGCCGGCAATCCCGAGCGGATGCTGCTGCACCTGCTGCAGGACGGACTGGGACTGCCGGACGAGTCCTACTACCGCGAGGAGAAGTTCGCCGAGATCCTGGCCGCCTACCGGGTGCACGTGGCGCGGCTGTTCACCCTGGCCGGGATCGGCGGGGACTCCGGGGAGACCCAGGCGGACGCGGACCGCGTGGTGGAGCTGGAGACCCGGATCGCCGCCCACCACTGGGACGTGGTGAAGGTCCGGGACGCCGTGGCCCGCTACAACCTGATGGACCGGTCTGGCCTGATCGAGCTGTTCCCGCTGGCCGAGCACTGGCTGCGCGGCGTGGGCGTGGACGGGGACCGCAGCGCCGAGGTGGTCGTCTGGCAGCCGGACTTCCTGACCGGACTGCAGCAGGTGCTGGAGGACACCGACCTGGCCGACCTCAAACTCTGGCTGGACCTGCAGCTGCTGCGCTCGCGTGCACCGTACCTGGCCGCAGCGTTCCAGGAGGAGCACTTCGACTTCTACGGTCGCCGTCTGGCCGGCACGGAGGAAGACCGTCCTCGCTGGAAGCGAGCGGTGGCCTTCGCCAACGGTGCCGTGGGTGAGGACATCGCCCGGCTCTACGTGGCCCAGCACTTCCCGGAGACCCACAAGGCCGTGATGGACCGGCTGGTGAACACGTTGATGGAGGCCTACCGCCGCTCCATCTCCACCCTGGAGTGGATGGGGGAGCAGACCCGCCAGAAGGCGCTGGAGAAGCTGTCCATGTTCACCCCCATGGTCGGCTACCCGGTGAAGTGGATCGACTACTCCGCGCTCACCGTGGACCCCTCGGACCTGGTGGCCAACGTCCGCGCGGCCTCCGCCTTCGCCTTCGAGCGGGACCTGGCCAAGATCGAGACCGGCCCGGACCCGGAGGAGTGGCACATGACCCCGCAGACGGTCAACGCCTACTACTCCCCGCTGGAGAACGCCATCGTCTTCCCCGCGGCCATCCTGCAGGCCCCGTTCTTCGACCCCGAGCGCAGCCCGGCTGAGAACTTCGGCGCGATCGGCGCGGTGATCGGCCATGAGATCGGCCACGGCTTCGACGACCAGGGCTCCCACTACGCCGGTGACGGCTCGCTGAAGAACTGGTGGACGGACGAGGACCGGGCCGCCTTCGAGGAGCGCACCGCCCGCCTGGTGGACCAGTACGACTCCCTGCGTCCTGCCGAGGCCCCGGACCACACGGTCAACGGCCGGCTCACCCTGGGGGAGAACATCGGTGACCTGGGCGGTCTGGGCATCGCCTACCAGGCGTTCACCATCTGGCGGGAGGAGAATCCCGACGACGACGCCCCGGAGAGCGCCTCGGATCCCCTGGACCAGGTCTCGCCGGAGGAGCGGGCCGCCGAGCAGGACCGCGCCTTCTTCGCCGCCTGGGCCGAGTGCTGGCGCCAGCTGACCCGCACCGAGACCGCGATCACCCGGATCACCTCGGATCCGCATTCCCCCAACGAATTCCGCTGCAACCAGGTCGTGAAGAACCTGGACGCCTTCCACGAGGCCTACGGCACGCAGCCCGGGGACCCCATGTGGATGGAGCCGGAGGAGCGCGTCACCATCTGGTGAGCCTGGTCGGTCAGCTGGGGACCGGGGCCGGCCCGGGGGCGCCCCCGGGGCTGCCGCCGCCCTGTCCGCCCGTAGACTGGACGACTGTGACGACCCAGAACCAGCCTGCCCAGACCCCCGCCGCCCCCGCCTCTGCCGAGCAGAGTGCCGAGTCCCGCGACCAGCGCCAGGTGCGTCTGGACAAGCGCGCTGAGATCCTGGCCGCTGGTCAGGACCCGTTCCCGGTGGCGGTTCAGCGCACCCACTCTCTGGAGCAGGTGCGCGAACGCTTCCCGGACCTGGAGCCTGGTGCCGAGACCGGTGAGAAGGTCGGGGTCGCCGGCCGCGTGGTGTTCCTGCGCAACACCGGCAAGCTCTGCTTCGCCACGCTGCAGGAGGGAGGCTCGGACGGGTCCGGCCAGCGCCTGCAGGTGATGGTCTCCCTGGCCAACGCTGGCGAGGACTCCCTGGCCCGGTGGAAGCACCTGGTGGACCTGGGCGACCACCTCGTGGTGCAGGGTGAGGTCATCTCCTCGCGCCGCGGAGAGCTCTCGGTGATGGCCGACTCCTGGGAGATGGCCTCCAAGGCGTTGCGTCCGCTGCCGGTGCTGCACGCCGACCTCAATGAGGAGACCCGCGTCCGCCAGCGCTACGCGGATCTGATCGTGCGCCCTGAGGCTCGCCAGATGGTCCACACCCGGGCCGCCATCATCCGCTCCATCCGCCGCACCCTGGAGGACCGCGGCTACGTGGAGGTGGAGACCCCCATCCTGCAGCTGATCCACGGTGGTGCCCAGGCCCGTCCGTTCGGCACCCATCTGAACGCCTTCGATCAGGACATGACCCTGCGCATCGCCACCGAGCTGTACCTCAAGCGCGCCGTGGTGGGCGGGATCGACCGGGTCTTCGAGATCGGCCGGGTCTTCCGCAACGAGGGCGTGGACTCCACGCACTCTCCGGAGTTCACCACCCTGGAGTCCTACGAGGCGTGGGCGGACATGTACGTCATGGCCGAGCGGATGCAGGAGATGATCCTCAACGCCGCTGACGCCATCGGTGCCGGCCGTCAGATCGAGACCCCGCGCGGCACCGTCAACCTGGATGGAGAATGGCGCTGGCTGGCCGTCTACCCGGGGCTGTCCGAGGCCGTGGGCCGGGAGATCACTCCGGACACCCCCGCTGAGGAGCTGCGTGCCCTGGCTGCCGAGCACGAGGTCTCCGTGGACCCCGCCTGGGGTGCCGAGAAATTGGTCATGGAACTCTTCGGGGAGATCGTCGAACCCACCCTGATCGACCCGACCTTCGTCTACAACTACCCGCCGGCGGCCCAGCCGTTGGCCCGCCAGCACCGGTCCGAGCCCGGCGTGATCGAGGCCTGGGACCTGATCATCGGCGGCATGGAGCGCGGGACCGCCTTCTCCGAGCTGATCGACCCGGTCATCCAGCGTGAACGCCTCACCCAGCAGTCCCGGGCGGCCGCGGCCGGTGACGACGAGGCCATGCAGCTGGACGAGGACTTCCTGCGGGCCCTGGAGTACGGGGCACCGCCCATGGGCGGCATCGGCCTGGGCATCGACCGGCTGGTGATGCTGTTCACCGGCGTCGGCATCCGCGAGACCATCCTGTTCCCCCTGCTGAAGCCGGAGGCCTGACCTCGTGGACACCTTCTGGGAGTACTTCTCCGTCCTGGCTCCTTCTGTGGGGCTGGCTCTGATCTTCTGGCTCGTCATGCGCTCGCTGTTCCGCGCTGATGCCGGGGAGCGCAGCGCCAAGGCCGCCGCAGAGGAGCGCGAAGCCCAGGAATGGGCACGACTGCGTGACCAGGGTGAGACACCGGATTCCGAACCCCGTCTCTGAAGGGAATTCACGATCGCTCTCCCCTGAGGGGATTGATCGGTTGCCCGAGGCGGGATTCTCGAGGCGAGTTTCCCTCATTACCTGAATCTGTATACGATGAGGTGGATGGTGAGCCCGATGCCGATAATCGGGGGTTGAAAGTCTCGCTGAACTCATCGAATGGAACGAACGGATTCTTACGGTGAGAGTTCGCCATCCTTCACCCACCAACAGAGTAGGAATCCATGGCGCAGAAAGTGGAAGTGGTTCTCGTCGACGATTTGGACGGCCAGCCGGCCGATGAGACGGTTCAGTTCGCGATTGACGGACGGCATTACGAGATCGACCTGTCAGCCGATCATGCCAAGGAGCTGCGTGGTGTCCTGAAGCCGTACATCAAGAAGGCTCGTGCTGTGGCGCCCCCGGCGCCCTCCACCGAGGCCGCCAAGATCCGCGAATGGGCCCAGAAGAACGGCTACGAGGTCTCCCAGCGAGGTCGCCTGCACCGCGACATCGTCGAGGCCTACCGCAACTCCAAGAAGTGACCGGTGCCCCCGCCGCGGGACATCGACGATGCGCCGGACCGTGACGGTTCCGCGCGTTCGGGCGTCCTCCGGGCGGCTGTTCTCCCAGTGGCGAACAGTCGCCCGGTGGCATGTGTGGGTGCGTAGCATCGGAGGCACAGTCAGCAAGGAGTGTGCCCATGTTTGAGAGATTCACGGACCGTGCCCGGCGGGTGGTGGTGCTCGCGCAGGAAGAAGCGCGGATGCTCAACCACAGCTACATCGGTACCGAGCACATCCTGCTCGGACTCATCCACGAAGGCGAGGGCGTCGCCGCCAAGGCCCTGGAGTCGATGAACATCTCCCTGGGAGCCGTCCGCGAGCTCGTCCAGGAGACCATCGGCCAGGGGCAGCAGACCCCGTCCGGCCATATCCCCTTCACCCCCCGTGCCAAGAAGGTGCTGGAGCTCTCGCTGCGAGAGGCCCTGCAGCTGGGGCACAACTACATCGGCACCGAGCACATCCTGCTCGGACTCATCCGCGAAGGCGAGGGCGTGGCCGCCCAGGTCCTGGAGAAGCTGGACGCTGACCTCAACCGCGTGCGCCAGACCGTCATCCAGCTGCTCTCCGGCTACCAGGGCGGAGCCGGTGGCAAGGAGACTGCCGGAGCCGGCGTCTCCTCCGGCGGACAGTCGGAGGGATCCCCTGCCGGCTCGGTGGTGTTGGACCAGTTCGGCCGCAACCTGACCGCCGCCGCCCGCGAGGGCAAGCTCGATCCGGTGATCGGACGCGAGCACGAGATGGAGCGGGTCATGCAGGTCCTCTCCCGCCGCACCAAGAACAACCCGGTCCTGATCGGTGAGCCCGGCGTCGGCAAGACCGCCGTGGTGGAGGGCCTGGCCCAGTCCATCGTGCGCGGCGATGTCCCGGAGACCCTCAAGGACAAGCAGCTCTACACCCTGGATCTGGGCTCACTGGTGGCCGGCTCCCGGTACCGCGGTGACTTCGAGGAGCGCCTGAAGAAGGTCCTCAAGGAGATCCGCACCCGCGGTGACATCATCCTGTTCATCGACGAGATCCACACCCTCGTGGGCGCAGGTGCCGCGGAGGGCGCCATCGACGCCGCCTCCATCCTCAAGCCCATGCTGGCCCGTGGAGAGCTGCAGACCATCGGCGCCACCACGCTGGACGAGTACCGCAAGCACATCGAGAAGGACGCCGCGCTGGAACGCCGCTTCCAGCCGATCCAGGTCAACGAGCCCTCCGTGGAGGAGGCCACCGAGATCCTGCGCGGGCTGCGTGACCGGTACGAGGCCCACCACCGGGTCTCCATCACGGACGACGCCCTCAAGGCCGCGGCCACCCTGGCCGCACGGTACATCTCGGACCGCTTCCTGCCGGACAAGGCGATCGACCTGATCGATGAGGCCGGTGCCCGTCTGCGCATCAAGCGCATGACCACCCCGCCGGAGATCAAGGCCTACGACTCGCGCATCGCCGACGTGCGTGCCGAGAAGGAGGCCGCGATCGACGGCCAGGACTTCGAGGGGGCCGCGCGCCTGCGCGACCAGGAGCAGAAGCTCCAGGACGAGCGTGCCCAGAAGGAAGAGGAGTGGCGGTCCTCCGTCACTGACGGCATCGCCGAGGTGGACGAGGATCTGATCGCCGAGGTGCTCTCCAAGTCCACCGGCATCCCGGTCTTCAAGCTCACCGAGGAGGAGACCGACCGCCTGCGGAACATGGAGGCCGAGCTGCACCAGCGGGTCATCGGCCAGGACGAGGCGATCAAGTCCCTGTCCCAGGCCATCCGTCGCACCCGCGCCGGCCTGAAGGATCCGAACCGGCCCTCCGGCTCGTTCATCTTCGCCGGCCCCACGGGCGTGGGCAAGACCGAGCTGGCCAAGGCGCTGGCCGAGTTCCTGTTCGGGGACGAGGACGCCCTGATCACCCTGGACATGTCCGAGTTCCAGGAGAAGCACACCGTCTCCCGGCTCTTCGGCGCCCCTCCCGGCTACGTCGGCTACGAGGAGGGTGGACAGCTGACCGAGAAGGTCCGTCGTCGCCCGTTCTCCGTGGTGCTCTTCGACGAGGTCGAGAAGGCGCACGCGGATCTGTTCAACTCGCTGCTGCAGATCCTGGAGGACGGCCGCCTGACCGACTCCCAGGGCCGAGTGGTGGACTTCAAGAACACCGTGATCATCATGACCACCAACCTGGGCACCCGGGACATCTCCAAGGGCGTGATGACCGGCTTCCAGTCCACCTCGGACACCCAGACCGGCTACGAGCGGATGAAGGGCAAGGTCCAGGAGGAACTGCGTCAGCACTTCCGGCCCGAGTTCCTCAACCGCGTGGATGACGTCATCGTCTTCCCGCAGCTGTCCAAGGACGAGATCGTGCAGATCGTGGACCTGTTCATCGCCCGCCTGCAGAAGCGGCTGACCGAGCAGGAACTGGTCATCGAGGTGGACACCGCCGCCAAGGAGCTGCTGGCCGATCGCGGCTACGACCCCGCCATGGGTGCTCGTCCGCTGCGCCGGACCATCCAGCACCTGGTGGAGGACCAGCTCTCCGAGAAGATCCTGTTCGGCGAGATCCTCCCCGGCTCCACCATCCACGTCAGCGTGGAGGGCGAGGGCGAGACCGCCAAGCTCAGCTTCCGCAGCGAGAAGACCGAGGAGGGCGAGCCGGCCGTCGAGGCAGCACCGGCCCGCGAGGCGATCGAATCCTCCCCGTCCGACCCTGCTCAGGAGCAGCACAGCGCCTGACCCTTCGCCCCCGGCGGCTGTCCGCCGGGGGCGAAATCAGTCTCCGTTTTCGTCCGGAGATCTGGCGCACTCCGGTCCCTCCGACCTAGGTTGGGGGGACCGTCGCGGTGACGGTGCGGGGAAGGGTCCGCAGACAGGGCCACGCCCCGTGTTCCCGATCGAAGGAGTTGCCCATGTCATTCGCAGAGAACCTCGGCAACATCAAGGACCAGCACGGAGACCAGATCAACGAGCAGGTCGACAACCTGCAGGAGCAGCACGGCGAGAAGCTGGGCCAGCACCAGGATCAGGTCAACCAGGGGATCGACGGCGCACAGGAGAAGTTCCTGGACAACGCCGGCGAGAACCAGCAGGACCAGAAGTAAGACCGAGTCAGAACCGACCGCACCGCTCAGGCCACACGGCCTGACCTGACATCAGGACCCGTTCCCGGTTTCCGGGGACGGGTCCTGTGCATGCGGGCAGCACTGTGGACTCCGGGTCCGAGCGGCAGACCTAGACTGGAGCCATGACCACCGAGGGACTGACCGTGCGCCCGGCACGCACCAGCGATGTGGCCACCATCCGATCCGTGGTCGCCCCGTTGGCGGAGCAGCGGGTGCTGCTGGACAAGGAGGCCGTGGTCTACTTCGAGTCCATCCAGGAGTTCCAGGTGGTCCAGGCCCCGGACGGCCAGATCGCCGGCTTCGGAGCCCTTCACGTGATGTGGGAGGACCTGGCTGAGGTGCGCACCCTGGCCACCGCCCCGGCGTGGCGTGGACACGGGGTGGGACACCTGCTGCTGGATGCGCTGATCGACCGCGCCGTGCAGCTGGGAGTGGACCGGGTGTTCTGCCTGACCTTCGAGACCGAGTTCTTCGCCCGCCACGGCTTCGAGGTGATGGCTGACCAGTCTGCGGTGGATCCGGAGGTCTACTCTGAGCTGCTGCGCTCCACCGACGAAGGCGTCGCCGAGTTCCTCGACCTGGCCCGCGTCAAGCCGAACACCTTGGGCAACACCCGGATGATCCTGGATCTTCAGTCTCGCGTCCATCCGTGATTGACTCGGAGGCACCAGGGGGCCACACCCGGGTTGCCCCCGCAACTGGTCAAGGAGGTTCCCTATGGGAGTCGGAGACCGCATTGAGAACAACGCCGAAGAGGCGAAGGGCAACGTCAAGCAGGGCCTCGGCGAGGCGACGGACAACGATCGTCTGAAGAACGAGGGCGGTGCCGACGAGGCCAAGGGCAAGGTCAAGAACGCCGTCGAGGATGTCAAGGACGCCTTCAAGGGCGACAAGTGACCTGTTGACCTGCGTGCCTGGGCATCCCAGGCGCCACTGACGACGGTCCCGCAGACCCCTCAGCCGGGCAGGCTGTAGGTGGTCTCGGGGCCGTCGTCGTCTGCGTCGGCAGGTCGGCGCTCCGCCAGCTGGTCGGCCACCAGGGAGGACAGACAGCGCCGCCACTGGTCCAGCTCCGGCGTGTGCTCTCCGAGCCGACCGGAGGAGGCGACCACGCTCTGCAGCTCAGAGCCAGTGGCGGATCCGTTCTCGCGCAGCACCGCCATGATCTCCCCGCGCAGCTGGCGGTCCGTCCCGGCCCAGGACTGGCCTCGCGGCTGATAGTGAGGCTCAGGCATGCCGGCGGTGCGCCAGGCGCACAGCTCTGCCACCGGACACTCACCGCAGCGGGGCGAGCGAGCGGTGCACACCAGGGCTCCGAGCTCCATCACCCCTGCGTTCCAGGCGCACGCGGTCCCGGGATCCTCGGGCAGGAGGGTCTGTGCCAGGGCGGATTCGGCACGGGTGAGCGACTTCTCCGGCAGCGCCCGCCCCGAGACCAGCCGGGCATGGACCCGCCGGATGTTGGTGTCCACCACCACGGTCGGGATCTCGAAGGCGAAGCAGGCGATCGCCGCGGCCGTGTAGGCGCCCACTCCCGGCAGGGCCAGCAGCTCCGCCTCGGTGTCCGGCACGTGACCGTCGTGCTGCTCCACGATCCGCTGGGCGGCCGCCTGGAGCCGCAGCGCCCGGCGTGGGTACCCGAGTCGCCCCCAGGCACGGATGACCTCGGCGGTGGGTTCGGCGGCCAGGTCGGCCGGCGTGGGCCAACGGCGCATCCACTCCGTCCAGACCGGGAGCACGCGCACCACCGGGGTCTGCTGGAGCATGAATTCGCTGACCATCACTCCCCAAGGGCCGCAGTCCGGGTCGCGCCAGGGCAGATCCCGGGCCTCATGGTGGAACCAGTCCGTGATCCTGCGGTGCAGGGTGGGCAGGGATCCGAGCTCAGGCATGGGCACCACAGTAGTGCTCGCTCGAGTCCTCTACACGCCGTCTGGCGGCCCTGCGGCGTGCCAGCGGCCGACCCTGCGGCGCGCTCTCTACCCTGGAGTCATGGCCGGCACACCCCCTGACGATCCCTATGACCACGATCTCTCCGCGGAGGATCCGGAGGAGTTCGGGGGCCCCTCGGAGCTGGACCGTCAGCCGGGGCGTCCCTCGGCGGAGGTGTACCGCCGGCGTCGTCTGGCCGCCGGCATCGCCGCCCTGGTGGTGCTGGCCCTGCTGATCGGCCTGGTCGTCTGGATCGGCAGTCTGCTGGGCGGCGGCCAGGAGGATCCCGACGACGCCCCCTCACCCGCGGTGAGCACCTCACCGGCCGCCTCGCCCACCTCGAGTGCGCCCACGAGTCCCGAGCCCTCCACTGAGGAGTCGGGCTCTGCATCCGCCAGCCCGACGGCGAGCGGCACGCAGTCACCGTCACCGTCGGTGTCGGAGTCTGGGTCCGCCTCCGCCTCGGCCGACGCAACAGCGTCCGCGTCGCCCTCGGCCACCCCGGTGGCCCAGGACTGCCAGCCGCAGGACCTGAGCGTCTCCGGCGCCACCGATCAGACCTCGTACGGGGCGGAGCAGGATCCGGTTCTGGAGCTGCGGATCGAGAACGTGGGGGAAGACCCCTGCCGGGCCAATGTGGGGACCTCGCAGCAGGTCTTCACCGTGACCTCCGGATCAGACCGGATCTTCTCCACGGAGGACTGCCAGGTCGAGGGGGAGGATGTGCAGATGACCCTGGAGCCGGGCATCCAGGAGTCGGCGCGATTCACCTGGGACCGCACCCGGTCGGCCCCGGAATGCGCCGAGGTCTCCTCCACGCCGGGTGCGGGCACCTATCGGCTCGTGGTCTCCCTCGGGGAGATCACCGCGCAGCCGGTGGCCTTCACCCTGCAGTGAGGGGTGCGTGCCGATCCCGAGACGGCGGGGTCCAGGATGTCCGGATCATGATCGCCTCCTGCAGCGTGGAGACCTGAACCACCTCGATCCCGTCCGGGAGCGTGCCCAGGTCCTCGGGTGAGACGGGGACCAGGGCGCGCTTGAAGCCAAGCCGGGCGGCCTCCCGGATGCGACGCGCGATCCCCGGCACGGGTCGGACCTCGCCGGCCAGACCGATCTCCCCGAAGGCGATGGTCCCGTGCGGCAGGGGGGTGTCGTCATGTGCACTGGCGACGGCCAGCGCCACGGCCAGGTCGGAGGCCGGTTCGCTCAGCCGCACTCCGCCCACCGTGGAGACGTAGGCGTCCTTGGAGGTCACGTTCAGATGCGCGCGGCGATGCACCACGGCCAGCATCATGTTCACCCGTGAGGTGTCCAGGCCGTGCACGGTCCGGCGCGGACTGCCGCCGCTGCTCTCGGTGAGCAGTGCCTGGACCTCGGCCAACAGTGGACGCCGCCCCTCCAGAGTCACCGTCACGCAGGTCCCGGCCACCGGGGTGGCGGTCCCGGAGAGGAACAGCCCGGAGGGGTCCTCCAGGGACCGGATGCCGGTGTCGCCCAGATCGAAGCAGCCGACCTCGTCCGTGGGGCCGTACCGGTTCTTCACCGCCCGGACCATCCGCAGTCGCGAGTGCCGTTCTCCCTCGAACTGGCACACCACGTCCACCAGGTGCTCGAGCAGCCGCGGTCCGGCGATCGACCCGTCCTTGGTGACATGCCCCACCAGCACGGTGGTCATGTTCCGTTCCTTGGCCGCACGGATCAGGCTGGCGGCCACCTCCCGGATCTGGGTCACTCCGCCCGCAGTGCCGTCCACCTCCTGGGACTGCAGGGTCTGCACGGAGTCCACGATCAGCAGGGCCGGGTCGGTCTTCTCCACCTGTCCCAGCGCCTGGCCCAGGTCGGTCTCCGCCGTCAGGTACAGGGTGTCCGCCACGGCGCTGATCCGGTCGGCGCGCAGCCGCACCTGGGCGGCGGACTCCTCCCCGGTGACGTACAGGACGGGGCGGGTGGCGCCGTCAGGCCGCTGGGTCCGGGCCACCTGCGCGGCCACGTCCAGCAGCAGGGTGGACTTGCCGATCCCGGGCTCACCGGCCATCAGGATCACCGCGCCTGGGACCATGCCTCCGCCCAGCACCCGGTCCAGCTCATCCACCCCGGTGGGATGGAAGCGTGCCTGGGAGGCGTCCACCTCACCGATCCTCGGGGCAGGGGAGGTGACTGCCGAGGCCGTGGTGCGTCCCGCCGTCGGGTCGGAGCCGGCCTCCACCACCGTGCCCCAGGCTTGGCACTCCCCGCACCGGCCCACCCACTTCACGGTGGTCCAGCCGCACTCGGCACAGCGATATCCGGGGGTGGTCTTGCGCGTCGACTTGGTGGCCATCACCTCAGCGTAGTGATGCGGGCGGACGTGTTAGCCCAGTGCGCACCCGGCTGTGGTCAGGCCAGGTCCGGCAGGTAGGACACGGCCTCCGCATGGGAGGCGCCGGTGGCCTCGAGCAGATCGACCATCATCGGCCGCAGCAGCATCACCAGGGCCTCCGAATGCAGCGTGGTGGCGCCCAGAGCGGCCGGATCCAGCTGCGCGGCGGCCGAGCCGAGGGCGTCCCGGGCCACCGAGAGGGAGCGGTGCCGGCCGGCGGCCTTGGGCTCGGAGAGGGAACGGCCGAGGATGGAGGCGGCGTCGGCGGCCTCGTCGAACCAGTCGGCCAGAGCCCGCATGCCCTCCTCTCCCAGCTGGGCAAAGTCGATCACGGTGATCACGCGCCGGGCCACGATCCGCAGGCTGCGCACGGCCAGGTCGGTCTTCTCGGCGGTGACCGCCGTGGCATCCAGCTCGGGCCGCATCCCGCGTTTGGTGGGGGAGTAGGTGGCCACCTCACGGGCGTTGCGCACGTCCTTGTGCAGGTTCTCCAGGTCCGTCTGGGTCCCACGGCAGGCCACCAGGCCCATCCACGCACTGCGTGACTCATGCTCCCGCATCGCCTCAGCGCAGTCCCGCAGGACGGAGGTGATGGTCCGGTAGAGCTCCCGCAGCCCCGTGGCGGTGTCCTTGTGCAGGCTCCGGGGAGACAGCAGGGTCACCACCAGGGCGATCAGACCCCCGACGACGGCATCCTGGCTTCGCGTGAACGGCCCGCCTTCCGCGGCGGGCAGCAGGACGACCAGGATCGACTGCAGGCTCATCTGCAGGGTGAACGCCGCGCCCGAGTCCAGGAATCGGGCCACCATGATGGAGGTGAACACCACGACCACCGCCTGCCACAGGCCCTGCCCCAGCACGGCCTGCAGGAGGTCGCCGATCAGGATGCCCAGGGTGCAGCCCACGGCCACTTCGAACACCTTGCGGACCTTGGGGTCGCGATTGAAGCCCAAGGCGATCAGTGCCGCTGTGGCCGCGAACAGCGGTTCGTCATGCCCCAGCACGTTCTGGGCGAAGGCGTAGGCGCCCACGGCGCAGACGGCGGAGATCAGGGCCGGCACCACGGCAGAGCGCACTCGGCTGGCGCCGGCTCGCACCCGGCGGCGCAGGAACTCACCAGCGCGGACGCGGCGGGGCAGCTGTTCGCTCTGCTCGCCTGCGCTGCGCTCGTCCATGGGACCAGCGTAGGCAGTGCGGGCTGGCCGGGGGAGTGGTCACTAGTCCAGCGTGCCGGACATCACAAGCAGACTGTCTCACAGTTCACCCGTCGTTCACCTGCGGCGGACCGTGGCTTCACCTGCCCCGCATAGCTTTCAGTGTGGATCGAGACCGTCGGCATCCCCTGCCGCGCGTGCTCACGCTCCTCCGGCTCGCCGGGACGGACTCGACGCACTGTCATCCCATACTCGAAAGAGGCACTTCCGTGAAGGCATTCCGCTTCGGCCGCTCCGCAGCCGTCCTGTCCATCGCCGCTCTGGCCCTGACCGCCTGCGGCGGCAATGACTCCGGTTCCGGGGACTCCACCTCCCCGGCCGGCGAGGGCTCGGGCAACGGCGAGTCCGTCGCCCAGGTCGAGGGCACCCTGCGCGGCGGCGGCGCCTCCTCGCAGGAGTCCGCCATGAACGCCTGGACCGAGGGTGTCGTCGACTCCCAGCCCGGCCTGACCATCCAGTACGACCCGGTGGGCTCCGGCTCCGGCCGCGAGGGCTTCATCGGCGGTCAGTACTCCTTCGCCGGCTCTGATGCGGCGATGGAGGAGGAGGAGGTCACCGAGGCCGAGGCTGTCTGCGGTCCCGACGGCGTGTTCCACGTTCCGGCCTACATCTCCCCGGTCGCCGTGTCCTTCAACCTCGAGGGTGTGGACACCGTGAACATGGACGCCGAGACCATCGCGGCTGTGTTCGCCGGCAAGATCACCACCTGGAACGATCCGAAGATCGCCGAGCAGAACGAGGGCGTCGAGCTGCCCGACACCAAGATCACCGTGGTGCACCGCTCCGATGACTCCGGCACCACCGAGAACTTCACCGAGTACCTCACCGCCGCCGCTCCGGAGAACTGGACGTACGACGTCGTTGAGACCTGGCCCTCCGAGATCAACGCCGAGTCCGCCCAGGGCACCACCGGCGTGGTCCAGCTGGCCTCCACCACCGACGGCGCCATCACCTACGCCGACGCCTCGCAGATCGGCCAGCTCGGCACCGTGTCCGTGAAGGTCGGCGAGGAGTACGTAGAGTACTCGGCCGATGCCGCCGCCAAGGCCGTGGAGACCGCCGAGGAGGGCGAGGCCGGCGCCGTGGAGCTGGACCGCACCACCGAGGAGGCCGGTGTCTACCCGATCGTCCTGGTGTCCTACCACATCTACTGCAACAAGTACGCCGACCAGGAGACCGCTGACCTGGCCAAGGCCTTCGCCACCTACGTGGTGTCCGAGGAGGGCCAGACCGCGGCTGAGGATGTGGCGGGCAACGCGCCGATCTCCGAGGCCACCCGCGAGAAGGCCATGGAGTCCATCGACGCCATCGGCCTCCAGGGCTGATCCACTGCTCTCGCAGTCGACACCGTGGTGATGCAGTTGCCGGTCGTTCCTCGACCGGCAACTGCATCGTCGTGTGACACACTGTTCCTCACTTCCCCCTCCAGGCTGACCGCCTGACCACCGCATTGATCCCTCTGGAGTGTCATGGTGACCGAATCCGCAGTTGAGCCGCAACGGAAGAGCTCACTCACAGCCCCGCGCGGCGGTGCCGCGGGAGACAAGGTCTTCTCCGGCCTGTCCCTGACGGCAGGCATCCTCATCCTGGTGACCCTGGCTTTCGTGGCGGTCTTCCTGGTGGCCGAGTCCCTCCCTGCCCTGGCGCCGGAGGTCTTCTCCGACCAGGACTCGATCGAGAGCGCCGACAACTTCTTCGAGTACGTCTGGCCGCTGATGGCCGGCACGCTGATCGCCTCAGCGATCGCGCTGCTGCTGGCCACCCCGGTGGCCATCGGCGTGGCCCTCTACATCTCGCACTACGCACCGCGTGCCATCGCCACCCCGGTGGGCTATGTGATCGACCTGCTGGCCGCCATCCCCTCCGTGGTCTACGGTGCCTTCGGCATGTTCATCCTGGCTCCGGTGATGGGCCCCATCTACGCCTGGCTCACCGAGAACCTCGGCTTCATCCCCTTCTTCAGCGATGGATACTCGGCCACCGGCCGCACCCTGCTGACCGCCAGCATCGTGCTGGCCGTGATGGTGCTGCCGATCATCACCTCCCTGTGCCGGGAGATCTTCATCCAGACACCCAAGCTGCACGAGGAGGCCGCCCTTGCTTTGGGCGCCACCCGCTGGGAGATGATCAAGATGACCGTCTTCCCCTTCGCCCGTGCCGGCATCATCTCCTCGATCATGCTCGCCCTGGGCCGTGCTCTGGGTGAGACCATGGCCGTGACCATGGTGCTCTCGCAGGGTGTGTTCAGCTGGAACATCATCTCCGCCGGCAACAAGACCATCCCGTCGGAGATCGCGCTGAACTTCCCGGAGGCGTTCGGCATGCGTCAGAGCGAGCTGATCGCCGCCGGCCTGATGCTGTTCATCATCACGCTCATCGTCAACATGATCGCCCGGTGGATCGTCAGCCGCCACAAGGAATTCTCGGGAGCGAACTGATGTCACACACCGCACAGAACGCAGCTGAGACTGCGCGCACGCAGAACGCCCCCCGCCCCCGCGGGAAGTCCACCCTGACCGCCGGTCAGATGCCCTCCTGGGTGTGGCTCGCCGTGCTGGCCGGGGCCCTGGTCCTCGGCGCAGGCATCGTCGCCCTGATGGGCGGCGGGGACTTCAACATCGTGGGCTGGCTGATCATCTCCGCGATCCTGTACGTCCTGGGCATGTACATCACCACCCGGGTGATGGAGAACAGACGCAAGGCCACCGACGGTCTGTGGCGGAACCTGGTCTGGGCGGCCTTCATCATCGCCCTGATCCCCCTGGTCGCGGTGATCTGGTCCGTGCTGGCCAACGGCCTCTCCACGCTGATCGCCAACCCGCATCTGCTCTGGGAGGACATGGGCGGTGCCGCCGGCGGTGACGTGAAGTTCATGCGTGAGGGCGGGGCGGGTCCGATCGCCGGCGGCTTCGGCCACGCCCTGGTCGGCACCCTGATGATCACGCTGTTCGCAGCTCTGATCTCGGTCCCGATCGGCCTGCTCACCTCGATCTTCCTGGTCGAGTACAGCCGCGGGGGCTGGTTCTCCCGCGCCATCACCTTCTTCGTGGACGTGATGACCGGCATCCCCTCCATCGTGGCCGGTCTGTTCGCCTTCGCCCTGATGGAGCTGGTCATCACCACCTTCATCGGTGACACGCCACGCCACCTGCAGATGGTCAAGATGGGCTTCACCGCATCTGTCGCCCTGTCCGTGCTGATGATCCCCGTGGTGGTCCGCTCCACCGAGGAGATGCTGCGCGTGGTGCCCAACGAGCTGCGCGAGGCCTCCTACGCCCTGGGTGTGCGCAAGTGGCGCACCATCACCAAGATCGTCATCCCCACCGCCATCTCCGGCATCGCCTCGGGCATCACCCTGGCCATCGCCCGCGTGGCCGGCGAGACGGCACCGATCCTGGTGACAGCCGGGTTCGTGGCGAACTTCAACTGGAACGTCTTCGACGACATGATGACGGCCCTGCCGGTCTACATCTACCGTCAGATGATCTTCCCGTCGGCCGCACAGGCCCCGGACCCCTCCATCGACCGTGCGTGGGCCGCAGCGCTGATGCTGATCCTCATCGTGATGGCGCTGAACCTCATCGCCCGCATCATCGCCAAGGCGTTCGCGCCGAAGAAGACCGGCCGCTGAGCCGCGCCGAACGACCGACAGACAGACAAGGAACCACCTCATGTCCAAGCGCATCGACGCCATCGACCTGAACGTCTACTACGGCAACTTCCTCGCGGTCGAGGGCGTGAACATCAGCATCGAGCCCCGCTCGGTGACCGCCTTCATCGGCCCCTCCGGCTGCGGCAAGACCACCTTCCTGCGCACCATCAACCGCATGCACGAGGTGCTGCCTGGTGCCCGCGCCGAGGGCCAGCTGCTGCTGGACGGCGAGGACATCTACGGCCCCGGCGTGGACCCGGTCCGCGTGCGCACGATGATCGGCATGGTCTTCCAGCGCCCCAACCCCTTCCCCACCATGTCCATCCGGGACAACATCCTGGCCGGTCACAAGCTCAACGGCACCCGCATGTCCAAGGGGGACGCGGACGCGATCGTGGAGAAGTCCCTGCGCGGAGCCAATCTGTGGGAAGAGGTCAAGGACCGCCTGGACAAGCCGGGCTCCGGTCTCTCCGGCGGCCAGCAGCAGCGCCTGTGCATCGCCCGCACCATCGCCGTCTCCCCGGACGTGATCCTGATGGACGAGCCCTGCTCGGCACTGGACCCCATCTCCACCCTGGCTGTGGAGGACCTGATCAACGAGCTCAAGGACGAGTACACGGTCGTCATCGTCACGCACAACATGCAGCAGGCCGCTCGCGTGGCGGACAAGACCGCGTTCTTCAACATCGCCGGCACCGGCAAGCCCGGCAAGCTGATCGAGTACGACGACACCAACGTCATCTTCAACAACCCCGCCAACAAGCAGACCGAGGACTACGTCTCCGGCCGCTTCGGCTGATTCCCGACGACGCCCCTCACCTTCTCCGTTCAGCCCCCTGAGCTGGCCCGCTGGGTCAGATCAGGGGGCTGAACGCTGCCGCCAGGATCAGGGCGACCACGAAGCAGACCACCACGGTGGCCAGGGAATAGAGCACCACCCGGATCACCTGCGGCCAGCGCACCGCGGTGTAGGGCTGGCGCTGACCGGCGCCGACGATCGCGGCCACTGCAGTGTGGGTGGAGGACAGGGGCAGGTGCAGGGCGAACGAGCCCAGGAAGAGCAGCCCGGCACTCACGCCGGAGGCGACGGCTGAGCGCATCGGGTCCAGTTGCACCAGCCGTTCGGTGAGCGTGTGGGCGATCCGCCAACCGCCCATCAGGGTGCCGCCGGCCAGGACCAGTCCGCAGGCCACCGGGATCCACCAGCCCTCGAACGCTGAGAGTCCTGCGCTGGCCAGGGCCAGGCTGGTCAGCAGCCCCAGGCGTTGCCCGATCTGGACGCCGTGGCCCAAGGCGTTCGCCGCCCCGGAGAGGGCCAGGGTCATCCGTGCGCGGTGGTTGACGGCCCCGGGCGCGGCATTGCGGCTGATCCACACGGACGGGGTGACGATCAGCCAGGCCAGCAGCCAGGCCACCAGGGGGGAGATCAGCAGCGCCAGGACGATCAGCAGGACCATGTCCCACAGCTGATGGTCGACCCGGTCCAGGTCACCGGTGATCCACAGGGCCAGTGCGGCACCGCCCAAGGCCGTGGTCAAGGCGTGGGTGGAGGAGATGGGCATCCCCTTCCACCAGGCGCCCACGGCCCAGGCGGTGGAGACCAGCAGTCCGACGGCCAGCAGCATCAGGCCGGTGCTGGACTCAGGGATCAGGTCCAGCACGCCCTCGGTGACGACCATGACCATGCCGCCGGCCAGCACCGCCCCGAGCAGGTTCATGGCCGCAGCGAGCCAGAGGGCCGCCGGGGCGGTCAGGGCGCGGGTGCGCACGGGCAGGGCCACGGCGTTGGGCGCGTCACGCATCCCGGTCACCAGACCATGGGTGGTCAACAGCAGCACGGTGATGACCAGCATCACCATCACGAACGGGTCCACGGGGTCAGGACTCCCGGACCAGGACGCGTCCCAGGTGGCTGACCAGGTCACGCAGGGTGTCCACGGTGCTCTCCAAGGAGTGAGCGACCTCACGCTGCTGGTGGTAGGTGCGCTGCAGCAGATCCCCACTCATGCCCGAGATCCAGGTGGTCAGGATGCGATCGGAGCGTTTGCAGGCGCGCTGCATCTGGATCCAGGTCTCCTCCACGGCATCCAGATCGCGGAACTGGCCGGTGGCGGCGGTGAACAGCTCCGCCTGCCTCCCCAGGATCTCCAGCAGGTCCATCGCGGGCGCCGGGAGGCGGAACTGCTCGGTGGCGCGGATCAGCAGACCGGCGTTGCAGACCTGCTCCACGGCGCGGTTGAGCAGGTCAGAGAACTGGTAGAGGTCCTGCCGGGGCAGGGGCGAGATGAAGGCGCTGCGCAGGCTGGTCATCAGGGCCATGTGCCGCGAGGTGGCGTCGGCGTCGATCGAGTTCAGGGCGACTTCGAGATCTGCGGACTGGCCGGTGGTGGAGCCCAGCATCTGGGCCACGCGGTCCACAGCGGCACCGAGGGACTCGGAGAGGGCGGCGAGGTGCTCCAGACTGGCCATGTCCGGAGCCAGTCCGCGGCGGAGGCGGGAAAGGGAGTAGTCCATCACGGGCAGGATACCCGGGGAGTGAGGTGGGGGCGGTGCCGGACCGGGAACGCCTCTCGGCGGAAGGCCGCTCGCAGCGGCTGAATGTTGGAGCCCGGGGTTACCGCGGCCCGGCACCGTCATCCAGTGTGGGGCCACCAGACCATCACTGTCCACCGTTGAGGGGGGTGACTCGGCTCTCGGCGAAACCAGCTGTCCGGAGGCGCACGCTCCTCCGGATCAGTCCAGGGTCCCGCCTCGCCAGGCGGCTGCCGCCTGCTCCAGATCCTCGGCCGTGCCCAGGAGCCGTTGGGCCCGCTGCAGCATCGAGGCGGCGGGCTCGGGTCGGCTGACCTCCAGCGCCTCCGCGTGGTGGGACTGCCCCAGGCTGATCACCCGGCAGAACGCAGCTGCCCGCTCCAGGGCCATGTCGAAGTCACCGCGGAAGGCGCCGGAGAGCACCGAGTCGGCCATCTGGACCATCTGGTCGGCGCCCGGGGGCTCGGCGGCACCGGCCACGAGGCGTGCCACGGGCGCGGCGTGCCGGCCGTCACGGAACAGGACCGCGGCGCGGTGCGGATCGGCCAGGATGGCGCTGCGCAGGGCGTAGAGGCGCCAGAGTGCTCCGGGCAGGGAGACCGCCGGGCAGTGGGACCAGAGCTCGGCCACGGCCTCCAGCCCTTCTCGCTCGGTCAGATGCACCAGGCGCTCATGAACCGCTGGGTCCTCCGCATCCCGTCCACCCTGCACCAGAGCCCGAGCGGAGAGATGAGCAGCCTCGGAGACCCGGGCCGGATCCGGGCCGCCCTCGAAGGGTTCGAAGGCGCGTGGTTCGAACGCGACCGGGCGGCGGTGCCGTTGTCCGTCGGTGTGGTGATTGCGGTGCGCCGTCATCTCAGCGACGATACCGCCCGCCCTCTTGCTGGCACCGCGGGCGAGGGAACAGGGGCCGAGCGATGAACTACCATGGAACGGTGAATCGCCGGGCTCCGTCCCTGCGCTTCCCGGGCCTTTAGCTCAGCTGGCAGAGCATCGGACTTTTAATCCGCTGGTCGCGGGTTCGATCCCCGCAGGGCCCACCACATGCGCACGGCCTCCCGGTGCGACCAGTCATTCCGCTCCGGGGCGGACCAGGGGACGATCAGGACCGAGACGGTCAGGACGGCTCGAGGGGCAGGACGGCCTCCACCAGGAAGCCGAAAGAAGCGGATGGTCCCGCCCAGCCATGGCCTCCGATCCTGACGGCACCGCGGTGGACCGGTGCTGCTGGCGTTCGTCCTGGTCGAGTTCGTGGGCAGCAACTTCACCCAGTGGGCGACCTACCTCTCCGGCCTGCTCGTGGTCCTCGCCTGTGGCGGACTGGCGTGGGGAGTGCTCCGCCCGAGCTGGCGTCTCGAAAGTGACGAAACGGTCTCGACGCCTCGGGAGCAGGTCAAGATTCGGTAACTGTCTGGGGTTGACTGGCGGACCGGTGCGGGGCGTCTCGAGGTGTGGTGATGCCCCGAGCACCCGCGTGGGACCGGCGGTCCCTGGACGGCAGGGCCCCGCCAGAAGGGTCTGCAACGACGGCTTCACACATGATCACGGGCACTTCTCACCATCCGGGAGCCGTCTTAGGGTGGGTGCGTGAGCGCTTTCCCCCGAGCTCTCCGCCGCCGTTCGCTGTCCGACCGTCGCCCCGGAGCCCTGATGCCCACTGCCGCCACGGCAGTGCTGATCGGTGCGCTCGGATGCGGACTGGCCGTTCCGGCCCATGCAGTCCTGACCGGCGCCCCGGAGCCCAGCTCGGACCAGGAGAACTCCGCGGCCGCCGGCCCCGCGCGGTTCAGTCCGGGCGTGATCCCCGCTGACCCGCGCCACCATGCCGCCTTCCAGATCACCTTGACCGGTCAGGTGCCCGAGCGGGCTGAGGGCGATCTGCGGGTGGGCTCCTTCCAGGCTGGACTGACCCGCGCAGAGCCCGGCGAGCTGCTCGAGGAGCTCTCGGAGCCCGGGTCCGAGCAGGCCCAGCAGGTGGCTGAGGCCGTGCAGCAGGTGCGGCCGGACGTGCTCCTGCTCTCCGGGATCGATGTGGACGAGGGCCTGCAGGTGGCGGCGGCCCTGCAGACCAACTACCTCTCCACTGGCTCCGCGCACACCGCTGGCATCGACTACCCCCACGTCTATGTGGCCCCGGTGAACGCCGGAGTGGACACCGGTGCGGATCTGGACGACGACGGCATGATCGGCGGGCCGGGCGACTCCTTCGGCTACGGCGAGTTCCCCGGACAGGCCGGCATGATGATCCTCTCCCGGGTGCCGTTGGAGACCGATCAGGCCCGGACCTTCCAGGACTTCAAGTGGCAGGACATGCCCGGCTCGGCCCTGCCCACCGAGCAGTTCACCGAGCTGGAGGCCTCCGTCCTGCGACTCTCCAGCTCCTCGCACTGGGACGTCCCGGTGAGCGTGGGCGGCCGCACCGTCCATCTGCTCGCCTCTGCTCCGGCCGACCCGCAGACGGCCCCGGCCGGTGCGGAGCGCAACCATGATGAGGTGCGCTTCTGGGCGGACTACATCGCCGGGGCCGGCTATCCCGTGGACGACGACGGCCGCGCAGGAGGTCTGGAGGCCTCCAGCGACTTCGTGGTGCTCGGATCGCTCGGGGCCGACCCGGCAACGGACACGGGTGCAGACCCCGCCACCATCGGCCATCTGACGGACCTGTCTCACGTGCAGGACACCCATCCCACCTCGAACGGAGCGCTGCTCTCGCAGACCCCGGAGGACACCGCGGTGGTGCAGGACGCCCAGGGCGAGCCGACCACGGCGCGGCTGGACTATGTGCTGCCCTCCAGCACCCTGACCGCCTCGAACTCCGGCGTGTTCTGGCCGGCGGCCGGGCAGCCGGGGCACTCCGCTGCCACCGACCACCGTCTGGTCTGGGTGGACATCACCCCGGACCTCTGAGGGGTCCCGCTGCGGTCCAGTCCCGCAGGGCTCTAGCGCCCCAGCAGCCGCCGCAGGTGGGAGCTGCCGAACACTCCGTCCGGGTCCACCCGGTCCCGCACACGCAGGGCATCGGTGAATCGCGGGTGACGCTCCGCCAGCTCCGCCGCCCTGAGTGTGTGCATCTTCCCCCAGTGCGGCCGCCCGCCGAGCTCGCCGAACAGCCGTTCCACCGGCTCGAAGTACGGCTGATGCTCGTGGGTGAAGAACTCATGCACCGCGAGGTACACGCGAGGTGAGCCGTAGGCGGTGCTCAGCCAGACGTCGTCGGGGGCCGCAGTCCTGACCTCCACGGGGAAGCCGACCAGATGACCGGAGGCGCGCGCGTCTGCCAGGATCCGCTGCAGGCCGGACATCGCCGGGGCGAACGACTCCAGGGGCAGGGCATACTCCATCTCGCGGAAACGCACGCGGCGGGAGGAGACGTAGACGCGGTGCCAGTCGTCCGTGACCGCCGGCCCGGGCATGCCCCACGCGGCGAGCCGGTTCAGCGCGGGCTGCAGTGCGGGGACGGCCCGGCCCGCACGGCACATCGCGGCGTAGGCGGTGTTGCCCAGGACCTCCTCGCTCACGAACCGGCGGACAGGACTCGGACGGTGCACGGGAGCATCCGCAGGCAGGTGCGTGAGGGTCTTGACGAGCGCTTGGCGTGTGTACGGGAACCAGAAGAACTCCAGGTGATCCTGCGCGGCCGAGCGCTCCAGGAACGACTCCACCACGGACTCCAGGGGCTCCAGCCGCTCCTCGCACCGCAGGCGGTAGGCCGGGACGCACTGGATCTCCACCTCGGTGAGCACCCCGAACGCGCCCAGGCCCACCCGCGCGGCGTGGAACAGCTCCGGATCGGACTCCGCGCTGACGGTCACGGTGGAGCCGTCGGCCAGCACCAGCCGCAGGGACACCACGGTCCCGCTGAGCCCGGTCAGCCCCAGCCCGGTCCCATGGGTCCCCGTGGAGATCGCCCCGGCCAGGGTCTGCCGGTCGATGTCCCCCATGTTCTGCAGGGCCAGGCCCTGCCGGGCCAGTTCCTTCCCGACGACGGCCAGGGGCGTCCCAGCGCGGAAGACGGCACGGTGGGTGGCTGGGTCCACGGACACCAGCCCGGTGACGTGCTCCAGGGAGAGCTGGAGTCCGTCCGTGGCGGCGACGGGGGAGAAGGAGTGGCCGGAGCCGATCGGGCGCAGGGTGCCGCCGCACTCGGCGGTCTGGCGGACCAGGTTGGCCAGCTCCTGTTCGGTGCGGGGAGCCGCACACTCGGCGGGCGTCCAGGCAGCGGTGCCGGCCCAGGTGCTGCGGGTGTGCTGGGGGTACCCGCTCTGAGGGTGCTGGCGGTTCTGCTGGACCTGCGGAGAATGGTGGATGAGCTTCACAGGAACGCCTGCCCTTCACCGCGGTAGGTGGGCCAGACATCGGTGATCCGACCCCGGGAGTAGACGAGGGTGCGCTGGACATGCTCGGCGGGCTCGCCGGCCTTGGCGTGGCGCAGGAACACGGTGTCACCGAGCTGCAGACCCGCGGCGGCAGTGCCGGTCAGCGGGGTCTGGACCTCGCCGGCGCCCTCCGCGCTGGAGTAGGACAGCCCCTCCGGCCAGGCGATCGTGGGCAACCGGTCCTTGCCGGGGACCCCGGAGGCCACCCAGCCGCCGCCCAGCACGGTCACCGTGCGCGGGCCGGGACGGCGCACCACGTCCGTGAGCAGGTAGGACGCCGGGGCGGGGCGGAACCCCACGAAGCGGTCGAAGCTCGCCGGTCCCATCAGCCCGGACCCGGCGGCCACCTCGGTCACGCACTCTTCGGCGCACGTGGACTCCAGGGACCCCGTGCCTCCACCGTTGACGAACTCCAGGTCCGTGCCTGCAGTGTGGGCAGCCTCGCGCACCGCGTGGACCACCTGCGCTCGCCGTTCGGCCAGCTCGGTGCGGGAGAACCGCTTCATCCCGCGCACCAGGGTGCCGCGCAGTCGCCCGGCGTCCGGCACCCCGGCCACCTGGCCCTCGTACGCCATCAGTCCCACCAGGGACAGTCCCTCGCGGTGCAGGATCTGTTCGGCCAGCTCCTTCGCCTGCTCGGGCGTGCGCACTGGGGAGCGCAGCGCCCCGATGTGCACGCCTCGGACCGGACGCCACGCGGCGTCCACGTCGATCGCCACACGCAACGGGGCCGTCGTCGGGAAGGTCTGTGTCGGTGCAGTGCTGGACTGGATGAGGTCCAGATGCTCAGTGCTGTCCACCATGACGGTGATGACCTCACGGGCGCGCTCGGAGGCGGCCCAGCCAGCGAGGGCGGCGCGGTCGGCGGTGGGGTAGGCCACCACGAGGTCCGTCAGTCCGCACTCGGCCAGCCACAGAGCCTCGGGGAGGGTGTAGCAGAGCACTCCGCGGAATCCGGGCTGCTCCAGCGCAGTGGTCACGGCCCGGCGGATGCGCAGGGACTTGGAGGCCACGCGGATGGGTGTGCTGGCGGCGCGGCGGGTGAGGTCGGCGGCGTTGGCCAGGAACAGGTCCAGGTCCAGCAGCGCGACGGGGCCGCTGCGCTCGGCGGGAGGCAGCTCGTGCAGGGCGGTGAGGTAGCCCTGGAACCGTTCGGCGGTGCTCACCCTAGGATCCTGTCATGACCACTTCGCCTGGCACCGGCTCTGCCCCCTGGACGCGCACCCAGCTCGACTCCGGACACCACGTGATCTGGAACCGCCCCGCAGGGGAGCGGGACGGCACTGATCTGGTGGTGGTCATCCACGGCTACGGCTCCAACGAGCTGCGGGCCGCCCAGGGCTACTTCAGCATGCTCCCGGAGGGCGTGACCGGACTGGCGGTGCGCGGCGGGTTCGAGATCGACGCGGCGGCCGCTCCGGTGACGGACGGCCCCGTGGGGGACGGATCCGGCCCCGGCGGGCCCGACCCGGGCGCCTGGGGATGGTTCCTGCTGGACTACTTCCTCACCAACGACTTCGCCGAGGTGATCGCCGCAGCCCACCGGATCTACGACCTGCTCGAGGCCGAGGAGGTCAAGGGCCACCGGTTCCGCTCGGTCTCGGTGCTCGGCCACTCCCAGGGCATGGCCATGGCCTCCACCGTGATGCGGCTGCGTCCGGAGGCGTTCACCTGCGTGGTGGGGCTGAGCGGGTTCGTGCTCTCCAACCAGCTGCTCGAGACCCTGGACTCGCCGGCCGAGGGGCCGGGGCCGCGCCCGTTCTTCTGGGGCCGGGACCCACAGGACCTCGTCATCCACCCGGACGCCGTGGCCTATACCGCGGACTGGCTGGACCGCCACACCCTGCTCACTGCACGGCGGTACGAGGGCATGGGACACGGGATCAGCGCCGAGGAGGCCCGCGACGTGCGGATCTTCCTCCAGCACACCCTGGCCGCCGCGCACTGACCGGAACCTCCCTGTGGGAGGTGCGGGGCCGTCGTCGGGAAGGCTGTCCGAGCAGGGCGAGGCCGCTCAGAGGTCCCGGGTCTCGTTGCGGGTGACGGACTCGCCGGTTCCGGGATCCCGCACCGACCGGGACTCGGTGACGCGGCCGCGTGAGGAGTTCGCCCCCATCTGGACCAGGGAGAGCAGCAGGAGCAACGCGCCGGCGCCCATCAGGATGTAGCCCACGATGGTCAGGTCCACGCCGGGGACGGCGTCGTTGACGGCGAAGGAGAGGATGGCGCCCAAGGCGATCAGGACGACAGAGGTTCCAAGACGCATGAGAAGGCCCTTCGTTCGAGGTTCCGACCGGGGGTGCGGCCGATGTGGCCCAGCTTACATTCCTGGCCGGACGCGTTCCGCTGAGAGCGGGACAGCGCCGATTCCCATGGTCGAGGCCCGGAGCCGTGGTGTTTCATGGAGACCTACACCCCGTTGTCCCGGAGCGGTGGACGGGCTGGACCGGTCCGCGCCGCACACAGGAGGAGCAGCATGGCCAAGAACAGCAAGATGTCCCTGAAGAGCGTCGCGGGCCAGAAAGCCACCGACTTCGCCCTCAACCAGGCGATCGACGAGGACGGCAACCCCACGCCGGCCTTCCAGACGGCCGTGCTCAAGGCCCTGGACATCCAGCGGCCCCTGGTGCTGATGAACCTGAACCGGCTGCGCACGAAGCACCCGGATGAGACCCCCGCGCAGCTGTCCGATCGGCTCACCAAGCAGTACCTGCTCAGCGTGACCGGCGGTGGGGCGGCTGTGGGCGGCACCGCCGTGGTCCCCGGGATCGGCACCGTGGCCGCTCTGGGCCTCTCCGCCGCCGCGACGGTCGGCTTCCTGGAGGCCAGCGCGCTGTACGCCCAGTCGATCGCCGAGCTGCACGGCATCGCCACCGATGACCCGGAGCGCTCCCAGGCGCTGGTCATGGCCGTCATGCTCGGCGAGGATGGCCGCAAGATGATCAAGGAGTTCGCCAACCAGGGCCGCGGTGGGCTCAACAGCCTCACCGGTCCCGGCCCGGCCGCCGGTGCCGCCGCTGTGTTCACCGGCTCGGCCGGCGTCTCCGAGGTGCTCTTCCAGCAGCTGCGCCGCAGCTTCTTCCGCAAGATCCTGGTCCGCCAGGGCGCCGGGTTCCTGGGACGCCTCATCCCGTTCGGCGTGGGCGCCGTGATCGGCGGCGTGGGCAACCGGGCCATGGGCAAGGCCGTGGTCAAGTCCGCTCAGCACCTGTTCGGCCCCGCTCCGGTCCAACTGCCCGAGGAGCTGCGCGGCGAGCTCACGGAGCTGCCCGAGGGCAAGGAGGCCCGCAAGGAGGCCCGCCAGCTGGTCCGCCAGGGCGTGAAGGACGACGCCGAGGACATGGCCGCCGAGGTCCGTGCGGCCCGCGAGCGGCACCGGTCCGAGCGCGGCGAGGCCTGATCAGCTGAGCAGGAGGCTGGCCACCGTGTGGATGGCCAGCCCTGCCAGCGCTCCGACAATGGACCCGTTGATCCGGATGAACTGCAGGTCCCGGCCCATGTAGAGCTCGATCGTGCGCGAGGCCTTCTGGCCGTCCCACCGCTGGATGGTCTCGCCGATCACGCCCACGATCTGCGGTCCGTACTGGCGCAGCACATGGTTGGCCGCGGTGCCGGCCCAGCCATCCACCCGGGCAGAGAGCTCCGGGTCCTCCTGCAGCCGCGCGCCCAGGTCCTGCAGCGCGGAGACCAGGGCCAGATGCAGGTCCGACGTCGGCTCCTTCAGCTGGGCCAGCAGCGTCGCCTTGGCATTGGCCCAGGCCTTGCCCGCCCACTCCTGCATGCGCGGATCGTTGAACAGGCTGGTCTTGAGTGACTCCACCTTGGCGCGGGTGTCCGCATCCGAGCGCATGTCCCGGACCAGGTCCTGCAGCCATTGGTCGATGGACCGGCGCAGCTCGTGGTCCGGGTCTGCGCGCACGGCGGCCAGGTACTTGAGCAGCTCGGCGTGGATCCGTTCGGCCAGCAGGTGGTCCAGGGCCTCCGGCACCCAGCCCGGGGAGCGGGAGCGCACCGTGGAGACGAAGAAGTCCGGGTGGGCGGCCACCCAGTCCCCGGTGTGTGAGACCAGCAGGTCGACCACGCGGTCGTGATGGCGCTGGGTGACCACGTTCTCCAGCACGGTGGCCAGGGTGGGGGACCACTCCGGCTCCACCATGTGCCGTTGGACCAGGGAGGCGATCAGGTCCCGGACGGCACCGTCGTCGGTGGCGCTGAGCAGCCCCTCAGCCGCCGTGGAGACCTCTCCGGCCACCCGTTCGGCGTGCGGACGCTGACGCAGCCACGCCCCGGTGCGTTCGGAGAGGGCCAGCTGACCGAGCTTCTCCTCCACCACCTCGCCCTCCATGAAGTTCTGGTGGACGAAGTCCCCGAGGGTCTCGCCGATCATGTCCTTCTTGCGGGGGATCAGCGCGGTGTGGGGGATCTTCAGGCCGAGGGGGTGCCGGAAGATCGCGGTGACGGCGAACCAGTCCGCCAGGGCGCCGACCATTCCTCCCTCTGCGGCGGCTCGCACGTAGGAGAGCCACGGGTACTGGTCCTGCAGCAGGAAGGCGATGGTGAAGATGACCGCCATGACCACGAGCAGTCCCGTGGCCACCGTCTTCATCCGGCGCAGGGCCGCTGCCCGCTCGGCCTCGGTGGGGCCGCCGGGCTGCAGCCGCAGGTCGGGGGCGCCGCGTTCGGGTGTGGGGTGCATGAGACCTTCCGGGCCGTGCAGTCGAGGTGTCATCACCAGTTAACCAGTCGGATGCCCACGGTCCGTGTCGGCGTCCTCCCGCCAGGAATACTCTCTGGGGTGTGCAGTCGATCCGGACCCTGTCCCCCCGCACGTCCTCGACCCAGCTGACCGGTGTCACCGCTGCGGAGGAGGCCCTGCCGGCCCGACCTCTGGTGATCGCCCACCGGGGGTCCTCGGCCGCCTACGCCGAGCACACCCGTGCCGCCTATCTGCATGCTCTGGCCGAAGGGGCCGACGGTGTGGAGTGCGATGTGCACCTGACCAAGGACCGCCAGCTCGTCCTCTGGCACGACTCCACCGTGGACCGCACCTCCGACGGCAGCGGGCGGGTGGCCGACCACACGCTGGCCCAGCTGAGCCGACTGGACGTGCGCTCCTGGCATCCCGCCGAGCTGCCGACCGAGTTCGGCCGAGCCGAGGACCAGCTGCTCACCCTGCCCGAGCTGGTGGATCTGCTCGTCGCCGCCGATCGGCCCGTCCGGCTGGCCGTGGAGTTCAAGCACCCCAGTCCCTACGGCCATGAGCTCGAGGAGCGGGCCCTGAGCTGGCTGATCGGGGCGGGCTGGGATCCGGAGACCTCCCGGATCGGGCAGGTCCAGATCTCCTTCATGAGCTTCTACGCGGGATCGCTGCAGTACCTCAGCCCCACGGTGAGCACCGAGATGCTGTGCGCACTCGTGGACCTGGTGCCGGCGGACCCGATCCCCTCCCGCCTGGCCTGGAGCCCGTTGAGCAGGGCCGCGGTGCGGGCGACCCTGCGGCAGGCCGCGGCGGACTCCGAGCGGATCATCTGGGACGGACGGGCCGGGATGGCCGGCCCCGGCGTGGAGTACGTGCGCAGCCACCTGGCCGATGTGAAGGCCTGGTTGGCCGCCGGACGCCGACTGCGCGTCTGGACCGCGGATCACCCCGAGGACGTGGAGCTGCTGGCCGGACTGGGAGTCCAGGAGATCACCACCAACCGGCCGGGTCAGGTGCTGGCGCAGGTGACGGATCGAGCACGGCGTTGAGCCACTTCTCCGACCAGTTCACCGGGATGTTTCAGGTCTGAAAACACTCCTGCACACCTGGCGCTGACGGCGTGTGGCGTGTATCCGGTGTCCGGAGGAGTGAGTATGCTCACCATCAAGCACCGTGGTGTTCCATACGTCACAGTGTCCACTCGCCACCTACATGGGAGGGACCATGTCCTTTACTCCACGCCGCCGGCGCCTGTCCGCTGTGACCGCCGCCGCCGCAGCCGCCGCGCTGCTGCTCTCCAGCTGCGCCCAGAGCCAGCGCGATGACTCGGGTGACAACGGGGGCTCCGGCTCCGAGTCGTCCGTGGACGGCAACTTCATCTTCGCCGCCTCCTCCGATCCCAAGAGCCTGGATCCCGCCTTCGCCTCTGACGGCGAGTCCTTCCGCGTCTCCCGCCAGATCTTCGAGGGCCTGGTCGGCGTCGAGCCCGGCACGGCGGACCCCGCACCGCTGCTCGCCGAGTCCTGGGAGTCCAGTGAGGACGGCCTGACCCATGAGTTCACGCTCAAGGAGGGCGTGAAGTTCCACGACGGCACCGACTTCAACGCCGAAGCCGTCTGCGCCAACTTCGACCGCTGGTACAACTTTGAGGGCATCCAGCAGTCCGAGACCCAGGCCTACTACTACGGCAAGCTCTTCCGCGGCTTCTCCGACTCCCCGGACACCGCCGTCTACAAGTCCTGCGAGGCCACGGACGAGGGCACCGCCACCGTCACCCTGAACCAGCCCTTCGCCGGGTTCATCGCCTCCCTGTCCCTGCCGGCCTTCGCCATGCAGTCCCCCGCCGCCATGGAGGAGCACGGCGCGGACGAGGCCAGCGGCACCGCCGAGGCTCCGGAGCTGACCGAGTACGCCCGCGCGCACCCCACCGGCACCGGCCCCTACAAGTTCGACTCGTGGGCCGTGGGCCAGGACATCAAGCTCTCCAGCTTCGATGACTACTGGGGCGAGAAGGGCCAGGTCACCAACATCACCTTCCGCGTGATCGATGACCCGGTGGCTCGCCGCCAGTCCCTGGAGGCCGGCCAGATCGACGGCTACGACCTGGTCTCCCCGGCCGATGTGGGCTCCCTGGCCGACGCCGGCTACAACATCGTCAACCGCGAGCCCTTCACCATCCTCTACCTGGGCATGAACCAGGAGGTCGAGGAGCTCAAGGACCTCAAGGTGCGCCAGGCGATCTCCTACGCGATCGACAAGGACGCGCTGATCCGCCAGACCCTGCCCGAGGGCACCAAGAAGGCCGTGACCTTCATCCCGGACATGGTCAACGGCTACACCGAGGACGTGGAGAAGTACGAGTACGACCCGGAGAAGGCCAAGCAGCTGCTGGCCGAGGCCGGCTACGAGGACGGCTTCACCGTGGACTTCAACTACCCCACCGGCGTCTCCCGTCCGTACATGCCCACCCCTGAGCAGGTCTTCTCGAACCTGTCCGGCCAGCTGGCCGAGGTCGGCATCAAGGTCAACGCCAAGCCGGAGAAGTGGTCCCCGGACTACCTGGACCGCGTCCAGGGCTCGGCCAACCACGGCATCCACCTGCTGGGCTGGACCGGCGACTACAACGACACCGACAACTTCGTGGGTGTGTTCTTCGGCGGCGAGAAGCCCGAGTTCGGCTTCAACGATCCGGACCTCTTCGAGGCCCTGAACGAGGCTCGCCAGGTGCCGAACCTGGAGGAGCAGACGCCGATGTACGAGGAGATCAACAAGCAGGTCTCCGAGCTGGCACCGGCTGTCCCGCTGGCCCACCCGGCTCCGTCGCTGGCCTTCGCCGAGCGCGTGGAGTCCTACCCGGCCAGCCCGGTCAACGACGAGGTCTTCAACCAGATCAAGCTCTCGGAGTGATCTGAGGGTCTGGCACCTCACGCATCACCTCGCCTCACCCGTGGGGCACCTGAGTGAGGATCACGACGACGGCCCCGCGCCGTCGTCGTGATCCTCACCTGATCCACGTCTCCCGCACCTGAAGGGAAGCCTCGTGCTTCGACTCATCGGCAAGCGCCTGCTGCTGCTGATCCCCACCCTCTTCGGACTCTCCGTCCTGCTCTTCCTCTGGGTCCGCTCCCTGCCCGGCGGCCCGGCCACCGCGCTGCTGGGGGACAAGGCGACCCCAGAGGCCGTGGCTCGCGTCAACGCGGCCTATGGGTTCGACAAGCCCCTGGTGGAGCAGTACTTCCAGTACATGGGCCGGATCCTCTCCGGCGACTTCGGCAGCAGCCTGCTGACCAACCGCCCCGTGCTGGAGGAGTTCGCCGCTCGGTTCCCGGCCACCCTGGAGCTCTCCGCCTTCGCGATCGTCTTCGCGGTGGCGCTCGGCATCCCGCTGGGCTACTGGGCCGCCCGCCACGTGGGCAGGTGGCAGGACCAGCTGGCCGTGCTGCTCTCCCTGATGGGCGTGGTGGTCCCGGTGTTCTTCCTGGCCTTCATCCTCAAGTGGGTGTTCGCCGTGCAGCTGGGCTGGCTGCCCCCGGACGGCCGGCAGAACCCGCGCATCGACGCCACGCACTACACGAACTTCTTCGTATGGGACGGGCTGATCACCGGTGAGTTCGACGCCGCCTTCGACGCCTTCACCCACCTGGTGCTGCCGGGCATCGCCCTGGGCACCATCCCGCTGGCGATCATCGCCCGCATCACCCGCGCCTCCGTGCTGGAGGTGCAGAACGCGGACTACGTGCGCACCGCCAAGGCCAAGGGCCTGGCCCCGAACCTGATCCGCAACCGGTTCGTCATGCGCAACGCGATGCTCCCGGTCATCACCACCCTGGGCCTGCAGCTGGGCCTGCTGATCTCCGGCGCGGTGCTCACCGAGACGGTGTTCGCCTTCAACGGGATCGGCAGCTTCCTGTGGGACGCCATCTTCAATCTGGACTTCCCGGTCCTGCAGGGGTTCATCATCTTCATCGCGCTGATCTACTCACTCATCAACCTGGTCGTGGACGTCTCCTACGGCCTGATCGACCCCCGGGTGCGTGTCTCATGAGCATGAATCCTCCTCCCACACCAGGCGGCGGACCCTCCGCCGAGATGACCCCGGGCGCTGCCCCGGTGGGCGCGCCCGTGGAGGCCGACGGCGCCCCCGTGGCCGCCGGGCAGACCCAGTCCACGTCCGAGCCGGGCATGGACACCAAGGGCACCTCCGTCTGGAAGGACGCCTTCCAGCGGCTCAAGCGCAATCCCGCGGCGATCGCCGGTGCGATCATCGTGGTGCTGTTCTTCCTGGTCGCGATCCTGGCTCCTGTCCTCGCCCCGTATCCCGGCGAGTCCGTTCCCGGTGCACGGGAGATCACCCCGGGCAATATCCCGGGACCGGGCGAGATCGGCGCCTACCCGTTGGGCCTGGACCGCTTCGGCGGTGACGTGCTCTCCAAACTGATCTGGGGAGCCCAGGCCTCGCTGACCATCGGCATCGTCTCCACGGCCATGGGCCTGGCGGGCGGCATGCTCCTGGGCCTGCTGGCCGGCACGTTCGGCGGCTGGGTGGACGGCGTGGTCATGCGGATCGTGGACATCCTGCTCTCCGTGCCGAACCTGCTGCTGGCCGTGTCCATCGCCGCCGTGCTGGGCCAGGGACAGTACGCGGTGATGATCGCCATCGGTGTCTCCCAGGTGCCGATCTTCGCGCGTCTGCTGCGGTCCTCCATGCTCACGCAGAAGGGGTCGGACTACGTCCTGGCCGCCCAGACGCTGGGTCTGAGCCGCAGCACCATCACCATGAGCCACGTGCTGCCGAACTCGGTGGGACCGGTGATCGTCCAGGCCACGCTGACCCTGGCCACCGCGGTGATCGACGCAGCGGCCCTGTCCTTCCTGGGTCTGGGCGGCGGACGCCCGGAGACCGCCGAGTGGGGACGCATGCTCACCTACGCCCAGGCCGAGCTGGGCATCGCCCCGTGGCTGGCCTTCCTGCCGGGCATCTGCATCGCGGTGACCGCCCTGGGCTTCACCCTGCTGGGTGAGTCCCTGCGTGAGGCCCTGGACCCGAAGTCGAGGAGACGGTGATGAACCAGCACCCTGAGCAGACTGAGAACTCTGAGAAGTCTGAGATGACCGAGATGTCGACCGAGCCCGTCCAGGGCGAGCCGCTGTTGAACATCACCGACCTGCAGGTCGCCTTCTCCACCATGCACGGCAGCGTGCAGGCCGTGGACAACGCCTCCATGGAGCTGGCCGCCGGCAGGACGCTGGCGATCGTGGGCGAGTCCGGTTCGGGCAAGTCCACCACGGCCATGGCCGCCATCGGCCTGCTGCCGGGCAACGGCAAGGTCACCGGAGGCTCCATCCGGTTCGACGGCCAGGAGCTGGTCGGCATGCCGGAGTCCAAGCTGCGCCGGATCCGCGGTGAGCAGATCGGGCTGGTCCCGCAGGACCCCATGTCCAACCTGAACCCGGTCTCCAAGATCGGCACGCAGATCGCCGAGACCCTCCTCACCCACCGTCAGGCCACCAAGAAGGATGTGGACCAGAAGGTGGTGGCGGTGATGGAGCAGGCCGGCATCCCGGAGGCCGCCCGCCGCGCCAAGCAGTATCCGCACGAGCTCTCCGGCGGTCTGCGTCAGCGTGCTCTGATCGCGATCGCCCTGGCCTGCCGGCCCCAGCTGCTGATCGCCGATGAGCCCACCTCCGCCCTGGACGTCACCGTCCAGCAGGTCATCCTCGATCAGATCGGGGAGATGACCCAGGAGCTGGGGACCGCCGTCCTGCTCATCACCCACGACCTCGGCCTGGCCGCCGAACGTGCCCAGAACCTGGTGGTCATGCACCGTGGTCTGGTGGTGGAGACCGGTCCGGCCGAACAGCTGCTCAACGACCCCCAGCACCCGTACACCCAGTCCCTGGTCCGTGCGGCACCGTCCGTGGCGGCCGTGCGGCTGGCACCGGACGCGTTCGCGGCACCCAGTGGCACCTCCGGCAGCCACGCGGCAGGTGAGCCGACCGCGGACGGTGACCGGCCGTCGTCGGGAACTGCTGTGGAGGGGGCGCCGAAGCGCACCGCGGAGCCCCTGGTGACCATCACCGACCTGACGAAGGTGTACCCCAAGAGGGGCCAGGCCGACTTCTACGCCACCCGGGATGTGACGCTGGAGATCCCGCGGGGCTCCACGGTGTCGATCGTGGGCGAGTCGGGCTCCGGCAAGACCACCACGGCGCGGATGCTCCTGAAGCTGATCGAGCCGACCTCGGGGTCCATCACGTTCGAGGGCAAGGACGTGCTGAACCTGAACAAGGCGGACCTGAAGGACTTCCGGCAGCGCGTGCAGGCGGTGTTCCAGGACCCGTACTCCTCGCTGAACCCCATGTTCACGGTGGGGCGGATCATCGAGGAGCCGCTGGTCGCGTACAAGCGGGGCAACGCCCGGGAGCGGCGCGAGCGCGTGCTGAAGCTGATGGACCAGGTGGCCCTGCCGGCGCACATGTTCCGGCGGTATCCGGCCGAGCTCTCCGGTGGTCAGCGGCAGCGCATCGCGATCGCCCGAGCCCTGGCGCTGAACCCGGACCTGATCGTGTGCGACGAGCCGGTGTCCGCGCTGGACGTGCTGGTGCAGGCCCAGATCCTGGACCTGCTCAAGGACCTGCAGCAGGAACTGGGGCTGAGCTACCTGTTCATCTCCCACGACCTCGCCGTGGTGCGGCTGATCTCCGACTACGTCTGCGTGATGAAGGACGGCGAGCTGGTGGAGGCCGCGACCTCGGAGGAGATCTTCACCAACCCGCGGCACCCGTACACACGGAAGCTGCTGGCCTCGATCCCGGGCAACGAGCTGGAGATCGACGCCGACGCCGAGGTGGCCTGAGGCTCAGCGGGGGGAGACCCACATGGTGATCTCGGCATGGACCACCACGGTGCCGGACGGGTCGGTGACGTCCACCGGGACCACCACGTCACGGGACTGATCTGCTGTGAGCATGCTCAGGTCCTCCACGGTGGCCACCGCGGTCAGGGTGCCCTGGGCCTTCTTCCGGTACTCCACCGTCATGCCCTTGGGGATCCAGCGGTGGCTGGCCGGCATGGACATGTCCGCCGTGGATCCAGCCACCAGCTCCGCCAGGTTGCAGCAGGCGATGGCGTGGACGGTGCCGAGGTGGTTGCGCACACCCCACCAGTCGGGCATCCGTGCCTCCCCGCGACCGGGCTCCAGGGAGATCACTCGGGGAAGGATGGTCCGGAAGTACGGTGCCTTCAGGCACAGCGCGGCGCTGAACAGCTGCTTGCCGAGTGGGCGGCCCTGCAGAGCGGCATAGGTCTTCTGGAGTGCGGTGGGCATGGTGTCCCTCTCGTCCGGCGGCGGATGGTTACGGAACGGTAACATTCGGGCGTGCGGCGGGGAAGGAACGGACCCCTCGGCTCAGAGCCTCCCGTGCTGCTGGGCCACCTGGAGGGTGAGGGCGCCGATCGCCTGCTCCTCGTCCGTGGGAACCACCAGGACCGGGATGGCCGAGTCCGGTGTGGAGATCACGCGCGGCTCCCCGGAGCGCTGCTCGTTCAGCTCCGCGCTGTACTGCACGCCCAGCGCGCCCAGTCGGTCCAGCACCGCAGCCCGGAACGGGGCCGAGTTCTCCCCGATGCCGGCGGTGAACACGATCGCCTGCGCACCGTCCACGGCCACGTGGTATCCACCGACGTACTTGGCCAGACGGTAGGAGGCCACCTCCAGTGCGGTCCGCGCTGCGGTGTCCCCGGCCTCAGCCGCCTCCACGACCTCACGCATATCCGCGTTGCCGGACAGCCCCAGCAGGCCCGACTCCTTGTTCAGCAGGTGGTCCATCTGCTCCGCGGTGTAGATCCCGCGCGAGATCAGCTGGGTGATCACCGAGGGGTCCACGTCCCCGGACCGGGTGCCCATCACCAGTCCGGCCAGCGGGGTATAGCCCATGGAGGTGTCCACCGACTTCCCGTCCCGGATGGCGGTGGCTGAGGCGCCGTTGCCCAGGTGCAGGACCACCGCACGGAACTGATCGCGCTCGATCCCCAGGGTCTGGGCGGCCACCCCGGTCACCAGGTCATGGCTGGTGCCGTGGAAGCCGTACCGGCGGATGCCGTGCTCGGTGTACAGCGCGTCCGGCAGGGCGTACCGCCAGGCCTCCTCCGGCATGCTCTGGTGGAAGGAGGTGTCGAAGACGACCACCTGCGGCATCTCCCGCCACCGTGCCGTGATGGCGCGCAGCCCCTGTGCCGCCGCGGGGTTGTGCAGCGGGGCCAAGGGGGCCAGCCGTTCGATCGCCCGGATGACCTCCATGGTCACCAGGGCCGGTGCGCTGAACCGCTCGCCGCCGTGCACCACCCGGTGTCCGGCCGCGTCGATCGTCCGTCCCGCCAGCACCTCCTCCAGGTGGGCGTCCACCTGCTCCAGTGCCGCGGCGTGATCCGGGATCCCCGAACCAGGCACGCCGATCCTCTCCACCAATCCCTTGGTGAGGATGGGCTGGTCAGGCTCGGAGCCGTCGTCGTGGATCTCCCGCACCTGGTACTTCAGGGAGGAGGAGCCGGAGTTGATGATCAGGATGAGCATGGTGGTCCGTTCCGTCAGGCTGAGTGGGGCTGCTGCGACTGCTGGGACTACTGGGACTGTGCCTGGATGGCGGTGATGGCCACCGTGTTCACGATGTCCTCCACGGTGCAGCCGCGGGAGAGGTCGTTCACCGGCTTGTTCAGACCCTGCAGCACCGGTCCCACGGCCACTGCCCCGGCCGACTGCTGCACGGCCTTGTAGGTGTTGTTGCCCGTGTTCAAGTCCGGGAAGATGAACACCGTGGCCTGCCCAGCGACCTCCGAGTCCGGCATCTTCGAGGCCGCCACGGACTGGTTCACCGCGGCGTCATACTGCAGCGGTCCGTCCACCTTCAGCTCCGGATGCGCGCCGCGGACCAGCTCGGTGGCCTGGCGGACCTTGTCCACGGCCTCGCCCGAACCGGAGCCGCCCGTGGAGTAGGAGAGCATGGCCACGCGCGGATCCACGCCGAACTGCTCAGCGGTGACCGAGGAGGCGTAGGCGATGTCCGCCAGCTGCTCCGCGTTCGGATCCGGGTTCACCGCACAGTCGCCGTAGACCAGGGCGCGGTCCGGCAGCAGCATGAAGAACACGGAGGAGACGATCGAGACGCCAGGGCGGGTCTTGACGAACTCCAGGGCCGGGCGAATGGTGTTCGCGGTGGTGTGCGCGGCGCCGGAGACCATGCCATCCACATCGCCCAGCTGGACCATCATGGTCCCGAAGTACGCGCCCTCGAGCATCACCTCGCGGGCGCGCTCCAGATCCACTCCCTTGTGGGCGCGCAGCTTCGCATACTCCTCTGCATAGCGCTCGCGGTCCGGGGAGGTGGCCGGGTCCACCAGCTCCAGTCCGGTCAGGTCCACGCCCTCACGCGCGGCCAGCTCCTTCAGGGCGGCCTCCGGTCCCAGCACCACCAGGTCACAGACATCACGACGACGCAGGATCTCCGCGGCCCGGAGGATGCGCGGATCCTCACCTTCGGGCAGCACGATCCGCTGGCGGTCGGACTGGGCCCGTTCGATCAGATCGTGCAGGAAGCGCAGCGGGGTGATCCGGGAGGTGCGTGGGATCTCGATCCGCTGGAGCAGCTCGTCCCCGTCCACCCGCTGATGCCAGGCGCCCAGGGCGGCAGCGGTCTTGCGGGGCTGGGCACTGGAGAGCTCGCTGCGCACGGTGGAGACGTCCCGGGCAGTGGTGAAGGTGTCCGCCATGGTGACGAAGATCGGGAACGCAGCGTCCCGGTAGAGCCGCTGGACGCTGTGATTGGGCAGGATCCCGTTGGTCAGGATCATGCCGGCCGGCACCGGGAAGTCCGGGGTCAGGGCCGAGGCCACGGTGGCCAGCACGGCGTCGGAACGGTCACCGGAGACGATCACCAGGGCGGCCTCGCGCAGGATCTCCAGGAAGTTCCCGCCCTCCATGGACACCGCCTTGACCTCGGAGACGTCCCGGTCCAGGTTCTCCTGCCCGGCCACCTGGGACAGATCCAGAGCGTGGGCGATCTCCGAGACGGAGGGCAGAGCCAGTTCGGGCAGCTCCGGCAGGACGTAGACCGGCCAGGAATGGCGGCCGGGCCGAATGGCGTCGTGGATCTCGTCCAGCTGAGTGGGGTCGGCCCGGTTGACCATCATGGCCAGCAGGTCCACGCCGGCCTCGTCCAGGGAACGGCGGGCCAGGTCCACGGCGTCTGCGGCCTGGGATGCGGACAGTCCGGTCCCGGCGACCACCCCGATGACGGGCGTGCCGAGGTTCCGGGCCAGATCGGCATTGAGCTCCAGCTCCACGGCGGGGTCGGCGGCGGCCAGGTCGGTGCCCTCGACCACCACGATCCCGCACTCCTGGGCGATCGCGTCGAACAGGGCCACGCAGCGTTCCTGCACCTGGTCGCCGTGGCCCTCGGCGATCAGCGCGCGCGCCTCGGCGGCGGTGAGCCCACCCCGGGACCGTTCAGCGCTCAGGCCGAACTGCTCACGCATCAGCTGGACCATCGGGTCGGCGTCCGGATCGTCCCCGGGGACGATGGGCCGGAAGTAGCCGATGGAGCCGGACCGCTTGTACAGCGAGTCGGCCAGGCCGAGGCTGACCAGGGACTTCCCGGCGCCGCTCGTGGTGGTGGTGACGAAGATGCCCTGGGGCATGGTGCGCCTCTCCTCGGGGGTCGAGTCGTCCGCGTCTGACGAGTGTCAGTCGGACCTGCCTCCACTATAGGGAGCGGGATACAGATGGTTCGTATACCCTCCATGCGCTACAGTTCGTTCATCACACTGGTGATGCCGGACACAGCTCATGGGGATCTGCATCACCGCTTCCATCGCACCATCTCCAGCCGACACCGTGGGGCGTCGGCCGATCCGCACAGAGGGGAATGGAGAACCATGTCACAGCACGCGCATGCTGGCAGAGGACATCCGGTCCACAATCCGGACATCGTCGGGTTCACCCAGGCCGAGATCAATGAGACTCCGGTCAAGCCCAAGTGGAACTCGCTGGGCCCGGGCATCGTCGCCGCCGCCACGGGCGTGGGCGCCGCTGACCTGGTGGCCACCCTGACCGCCGGCTCCCGCTACGGCTACATGCTGATGTGGGCCGTGGTCCTGGGCGTCATCCTGAAGATCGTGCTCGTGGAGGGCACCGGACGGTACTACCTCTCCACCGGCAAGACGATCTTCCAGGGCTGGCGCACGCTGGGCCAGTGGACCAGCTGGTACTTCGGCATCTACATCATCGTCTGGGGCTTCGTGTACGGCGCCACCGCCATGAGCTCCACGGCGTTGCCGCTGGCGGCCCTGTTCCCGGGCGTGGACTCCAAGATCTTCGCCATCGCGGCCGGTCTGATCGGCATGGGCCTGGTGTGGCTCAACAAGTACCGCCTGGTCGAGACCCTGATGACGGTGCTGATCGGCATCATGTTCGTCACCGTGCTGCTCTCCGCAGCCATGACCACTCCGAACATCGGCGAGATCCTCACCGGACTGGTCCCGCGCCTGCCCACCGAGGACGGCGCCATGTTCTACGTCCTGGGCCTGGCCGGCGGCGTCGGCGGCACCATCACCCTGGCCGCGTACGGCTACTGGCTGCGTGAGAAGGGGTGGAACACCCCCAAGTGGATGCGCGTGATGCGCTTCGACAACTCGGTCAGCTACATCCTCACCGGCATCTTCGTGATCGCCACCATGATCATGGGCGTGGAGCTGCTGCACTCGGCTGACATCGCCATCTCCGCGGGCGACCGCGGCCTGCTGGATGTGGGCAACGTGCTGGCCGAGCGCTATGGCGAGGCCTGGTCTGTGGTCTTCCTGGTCGGCTTCTTCGCCGCGTCCTTCTCCTCGCTGCTGGGCGTGTGGCACGGCGTGTCCCTGATGTTCGCCGACTTCTGGACGAACTTCCGCCGTCCGGCCGACGAGCTGGACCAGGACGATGCCCCGTCGCTGGCCTCTAAGCCCGCACGCTTCTACCTGATCTGGCTGACCATCCTGCCGATGTCCCTGCTGTTCCTGGACCGCCCGATCTTCCTGATCCTGCTCTACGGCACGCTCGGCGCGCTGTTCATGCCGTTCCTGGCGATCACTCTGCTGTTCCTGAACAACCAGAAGAAGCTGGTCCCGGAGAAGTTCCGCAACAAGTGGTACCACAACGTGCTGCTGGGCCTCACCGCGCTGATCTTCATCGTGCTGGGCGGCAGCGAGCTGATCAAGGCTCTGACCCCGCTGTTCGGCGGCTGATCCAGCCGGCACTCCGGGCAGACGTCAGCAGCGTCCTGCACAGCTGACACAGGCCCTCGAGCCCTCCACCCGGGAGGTTCGGGGGCCTGTTCGCGTTCTGGGACGTGGGGCAGACTGGAGGACATGATCGTCGCATTCTCTGTCGCTCCCTCTGGCCAGCCCAGCCTGTCGAACCATCCGGAAGGGGCCGTCGTCGGGAACACCACCGCCGGCGCCGAGGCCGATGGCTCGGTGCATGAGGCGGTGGCCGCCGCGGTGAAGGTGGTCCGGGACTCGGGCCTGCCCAACCGCACTTCCTCGATGTTCACCGAGATTGAGGGGGAGTGGGACGAGGTGATGGCCGTGGTGAAGGCAGCCGTGGACGCGGTCTCCCCGTTCGGTTCGCGCATCTCCCTGGTGCTCAAGGCGGACATCCGCCCGGGGCACACGGGTGAGATCGATGGGAAGGTGCAGCGCCTGGAGGCCGCACTGGAGGATCTGTGATCCGCTCCGCCCGCACGGAGCACAGCTACTACGTTCGCGACGCCGCCCAGGCCGACCTCCCTGCCGTCCTGACCATGAAGGCCGCCGCCTGGCGGGAGGCCTACGGACACCTGCGGGATGAGCAGTTCTTCCAGCGTGCCGAGGCCACCCTGGACCGGCAGATCGAACACTGGCGCGGGATCGTGGACCGGGGGACCACCGTCTGGATGGCCGAGGACGAGCGCGGGACCTGCGTGGGCATGGCCTGTGCCGCGCCGGCTCGTCCGGAGCGGATGCACGGGCGGACCGACCTGCCCGACCTCGAGCTCACCGCCCTCTACGTGCTCGCCTCGGCGCAGGGCACCGGGGTGGCCGACGCCCTGCTGGACCGCGCCCTGGGTGAGGCCCCGGCCTTCCTCTGGGTCCTGGCGGAGAATCCCCGCGCCCAGTCCTTCTACCGCCGGCACGGATTTCACGACGACGGCGCCTCCGTGGCCATGGACGGCCCCTGGGAGGGCCTCCAGGAGCAGTTGATGGTGCGGCGCGCTGCCGGCATGGGCTCGAGCGCGTGAGCGGACGAGGACGGGGCGGAGGCAAGAGGTCCGGTTCCGCCGAGCGTCCGGGCCGTGGTCGAGGACGCGGTGGGGTGGAGGCGGCGGAGATCGAGCCCGGGGCGTTCCCCATCGACACCGGGACCGCCGAGATCCTGCCCGACCCCTGGACGGACGGCGCCTGGCTGCTGAAGGTCAACGGCGTGGAGTCCTCTCAGCTGAACCCGGACCAGCCCCTGGAGATGGGGTTCGAGTACATGCGCTGGGCCGCCGCGGTGATGATGCACCGCTGGACCTCGGACACGGCGCTGCGCGTGCTGCACCTGGGCGGTGCCGGCTGCACCCTGGCCCGGTGGACGCACGCCTGGTTCCCCCAATCCCGTCAGACCGCGGTGGAGCTGGACGCCGGTCTGGCGTTGGCGGCGCGGGACCGTTTCGGGCTGCCGCGCGCCCCGGCCCTGCGGATCCGGGTGGAGGAGGCCGGTGCCACGCTGGCCGGAGCCCACCCGGACAGCCGTGACGTCATCATCCGGGACGTGTTCGCCGGCACCGGCCCGAGCGATCAGATCACCCCGCCCCACCTCACCGGTCTGGAGTCGGCCGAGGCTGCCGCGCGCACGGTGGGTCCGGGCGGGCTGTACCTGGTCAACTTCGGCGGGGGACCGGATCTGACCTTGGCCCGGCGTGAGGTGTCCACCCTGCGACAGTGCTTCGCCACCGTCGGGGTGATCGCCGACCCGCAGATGCTCAAGGGGCGGCGCCGGGGGAACATCATCCTGGTCGCCTGCCAAGACGAGCTGACCCGTCCTGCGGCCGGGGGCAGGGACGGTCTGGTCCGGCACCTGCTGGCGGACCCGTTGCCAGCCCGGCTGATCGAGCCCGCCGCCGACTTCGCCGCCGGAGCACCACCCCTCACGGCGGCTCTCCAGCCCGTGTCCTGACCGGGGCGGACACCTAGACTGGAGATGCCCCCAGGATCGACGAGGATCCTGCGGACCCGAAGAGGAGATGGCCATGACCCAGCAGTCAAGACAGGTGCAGACACACGGGATCGTCGTGGGGGTGGACGGCTCGGATCAGTCGCATGCGGCCTGCCGCTGGGCCCTCCGCGAAGCTGAGCTGCGTGGCCTCCCGGTGACCCTGGTGACCGCCTACAGCATGCCGGTGTTCGCCGCATCGGCTCTGGAAGCAGGCTACGGCGGCCCGGACGACGAACTGATCCGCACCGGAGCGGCCCAGGTGCTGGAGGAGATGGTCCAGCGGCTGAAGAAGGACGGGCCGTTCTCCGTGGAGGTCCGTCAGGCCGTGGAGATGGGCGACGCCGCCGGAGTCCTGGTGGACTACTCCGCCCAGGCCGAACTGCTGGTCGCCGGATCTCGCGGCCGCGGCGGGTTCCTGGGCCGCCTGCTCGGCTCGACCTCGGGAGCTCTCCCCGCGCACGCCAAGTGCCCGGTGGTGATCGTTCCCCCGGGGGACCTGACTCCTCGCTTCCAGCCGGGCGTCCCCGTCGCCGTGGGCGTGGACGGTTCGAACCAGGGACGCGTGGCCGCCCTCGCCGCGGCCCGCGAGGCCTCCGTGCGGGGCACCCCGCTGCGCGTGGTCTGCGCCATGCCGCCGGTCTCCGGTGCTGTGGCCTGGCTGCCGGCCACCGTGGACGAGCACGCTCTGGTGGAGGAGCTGCGGCAGACCCTGGACCAGGGCGTGGCCTGGCTGCAGTCCGAGTTCCCCGATCTGGAGATCAGCGCCCATGTGGTGGACGGCGTCCCGGTGGACGTGATGGTCGAGGAGTCCCGCACGGCACGGCTGACCGTGGTGGGCACACGGGGGCGAGGCGGGTTCGCCGGCGCCCTGCTCGGCTCCACCAGCCACGGCGTGATCGCCCACACCAAGGGGCCGGTGATGGTGGTGCCCTACGCCAAGGACCAGCGTCTGGCGTCCCGGGAGAAGTTCGGCCCCGTCGACTGATCTGTGGATCCCTGCAGGCTCTCGATGCCCTGCGCGAGCGCTGCTCAGTCCCAGCCGAGCTCGTGCAGGCGCTCGTCGTCGATCCCGAAGAAGTGGGCCACCTCGTGGATCACGGTCACGGTGATCTCCTCGATCAGCTCGTCCCGGTCCTGGAAGGCGCGCAGCAGAGGTCCGCGGTAGATGATGATGCGGTCGGGCATCTGCCACGGCATGCCCGCCCGCTCCGTCAGGGGGATGCCGTCATAGAGTCCGAACAGCTCGGTGTCCGGGTCCTCCCAGGGCTCGGGCTCGTACTCCTCCTCCACGAACACGGCCACGTTGGACAGTCGGTCCGCGAGCTCCGGCGGAATGCGGTCCAACGCCTCGGTGACGACCTGGTCGAACTCGTCCTCGCTCATCTGGCCCGCGGGATCCTCGGCAGTGCTCATCCCACCAGTCTGCCTGGTTTGCGGTGGATGCCGTCCGCGCCTTAGACTTCTCTGGTCCACTTCGGGAACCCGAAGTGTTCAGGCCCCCATCGTCTAGAGGCCTAGGACACCGCCCTTTCACGGCGGCGACACGGGTTCGAATCCCGTTGGGGGTACGCAGGAAACGGCTCCAGCAGCCACCCTCTCTGTGTCGCAGATCGCACCCCGGTGTGGTCAGAAGCGGAGAGAATGTCTGGTAAAGTTGTTTCTCGCACACTGGCCCTGTAGCGCAGTTGGTTAGCGCGCCGCCCTGTCACGGCGGAGGTCGCGGGTTCGAGTCCCGTCAGGGTCGCTTGGATGTTCCGGTGCCGTTCCGGCGCGGAAGATCCTGGTGACATCGTCAGATATCACCGGGCTCTGTAGCTCAGTTGGTAGAGCGTACGACTGAAAATCGTAAGGTCACCGGATCGACGCCGGTCGGAGCCACGAAACCCCCGGCCCGCCGGGGGTTTTCGCTTTCTAACAGTCGGCCACCCCGCAAAAACCCCGCACTTTCAGAGCAGCCCAGTGAGCTGCTCCTGCATCACCGTTCCGGCGCGGGTGTCGCCCTTGAGCGTGTTCATGTAGACGTCCTGGGTCATCGACGGGTTCGCGTGGCCGAGGAACGCCGCAATCTCGGCGGCCGACATCCCGGCCCGATCAAGCATGGTCGCGGCGGTCTTGCGGAAGGAGTGCGTGAACAGCTTCGGGTACCCGAGACCGTCGCGGATGTCGCGGAGCTCGCGCTGGGTGTTGGAGGGATCACGCAGCCGCATGAGCCGCGTCGGAAAGATCAAGGTGGTGTCCCCCTTCAGGCGTTCATGGCGGCGACGGAGCATTTCCACTGTGGGCTTCGGCAGCGGCGTGATGCGATAGGCGGCATCGGTCTTCGGCACCAGCTGCCGGATCATCCCTTGCCCCTTCACCCTTGCGCTGGTGGCCTCGACCTCGGCAGTGCCCTTACGGAAGTCGACCGAGGCCACATCAAGAGCACAAGCCTCGCCGACGCGCCAGCCCGAGGCGAGCATGTATTCGAGTAGCTCGACCGTGTCCTGTTCGATGAGGGAAAGGGCCACCCTCAGCTTGGCCATCAGGTCGGGGAGGTCCTGGGGATCGATGGCGGAGGATCCCTTCTTACCCTTGGGCTGCGCGATCCTCTCGACGTCGCGGACCGGGTTCTGTGGCGCTGCGCCGTTGCTCACCGCCAGCGCCATCATGCCGCTCAGGGCCGATCGGCAGTTCTTCGCCGCGCCGTGCCCGGACTCCTTGTGCACCGTGTTGAGGAACTTCTGCAGCCGGTCGGGCTTCGCCTCGGCTACGGTGAGGTCCCCGAGGCGCGGGGTGATGTGCGCTGTCACCGCGTAGCCATAAGTCTCAAGGGTGCCCTCCGAACGCTCGAGATCGCGTTTGTGCGCGAGGAACCGCTGTCCGAGCACGCGAAGCGTCGTCGTCGGTTTCAGCTCGCCTCCCCGGCTGCCCTCAATCGTCAGCAGGGCCCTCTTCAGGGCGGCCTCTGCCTTGACGCGGCTGGTCGCGAAGCGTTCGACCTGTCGGGCCTTACCGTCCGCATACCGGTACCGCGTGCGTGCTCGCCACTTGCCGGGTTCGACCTCCGTGGTGTTGATCTTGCCGTAGGTGCCGATGCTCAGCCGGGGACGCCCCATCAGCCCTCCTCCTCGATGGCGGTGTGGATCTCGTCCACGAGCAGGCGCGTGACGCGGCCCCGCGCCTGGGGAGAGCTACCGGGCCCTGCCCGCCGTGCCGATTCGTCCTCGAGCCCGCGCCCCCACAGCTCCTCGGCCCAGCGCCGGAGTTCCGCCGGGTCGAGGTCCAGCTTTTTCGCCGCCCGCTGTTCGGCGAGGCTCGGGGGATGGATATCGTCCTCGTCGTCCCAGTCCGGCTCGGGTGGCTCCTGGTGGTCGTCGATCATCTGATCGAGCATGTCGGAGTGCTCCCCGGGCGTCAGCGCCCTGCCGCCTCGGCGGCTGACCTCTTCCTCGACCTCTCCGTCGGCGACATACGGGCGTAGCCGGTCGCCGGCGGACCGAATGCGTTCGTCGCCCACCTCTGACTCGAACGGTCCTTCAAATGGGGGAGCGGCATCCTCATCGGTCATCTCGACCTTGCCTCCCCTGAGGGCGCGCTCCGCCAGCGATCTGCGGACCGGGAGCTCCGGGCGGCCCGAGAACGGGCGGTCGAACACCTCCGCCTGACCGAGCATGTCCACGAGCGTGAGCGACTTCCCGCTGAGGTCCCCGAGAACCAGGGCGAGGGTCAACAACGTCGGAAGCGTCGGCGACGCCTTGCCGGCCTCGATTGCCTGGACGCTCGAGAGGCTCCACGTCGCCCCGAGCTCGCGCCCACGACGTGCCATCGACTCGAGCGTGATCGCGTGCTGCCGCCGGTAGGCGCGCACGAATGTACCGACTGCCTGCGCATAGGTCGTTGCTTCCATATGCCACAGGCTACCAGTATTTCGTATCCTGTGTTAGCGTGTGTCACAAGTACAAGAATCTGGTGAGAGTGTGAGGTGAATGGTGATGAGCAACAGCCATGCTGCGGGAAGCGTCCTGCTCGACGCGAAGGCCCTGTCTGCGCAGACGGGGATGTCCGTCTCGACGATCTACAGGAAGAGGTCTAACGGGGAGTCGCTGCCTCGTGCCGTCAAGATCGGGAGCGCGGTGCGGTGGCGGCAGATCGACGTTGATGCGTGGATCGAGGAGCACCTCGAGCCTGCTGAGGGGGTGGCCTGATGCGGCACCACTTCCGCGGCGGCTGTACCACGTGTACCACCTCTCCGCTCGCACGTGGTACAGCATGTGGTACACCGTTTTCCCAGGTCAGCACGGGTTTGTACCACGTGTACCGCTGTACCACGAGAATTCGGGTCCTTTGCCGGACCGAGCGCCGTGAAATGCGTCGAACCTTTGAACCCTGGCCTCGAGAGAGCGGACAGCTGGGGGTCACTCACTCCCGGTTTGCCTGGTCAGAGGCCGGTGTCTACGCGCGCACCCGTCACGGCATCCGGCTTCAGAGTGGGTTCAACGACGGTGAACCTTTTGAACCCTCTGTACCACTCAAGGTTCAGATTGTCACCACAGCAGGCGTCAACAATCTGAACCCCCGACAGACCGGGGAGGACCTCCCATGAGGCCGTTGAAGCCCGATGAGACCGCGCGGTGCGCGATGTTCGTGATCGACGTCGCGGACCGTTCGGGTCCGGTCGAGGAGCAACGAGCCGGGCTCCAGGATCTCCTGGCCGGGTACGCGTCGTTCAAGAAGTGGGCGTTCGTCCTCCACGACCGGGACGATGAGCCTCCGCACTGGCAGGGCGTCGTCCAGACAGACAAGAACTACGGCGGCGAGGGCTTCGCGAACCGCCTGGGCGTGGAGTCGGTCAGGAAGCTGGCGGGCGGCCAGAAGGCCCTCATCGCCGGCCTTCGGTACCTCACGCATGAGGACCAGGACGCCAAGGCCCAGTACGCGCGCTCCGCGGTCGTCGCAACACCCGGGTGGGCGTGGGAGTCGGATCTCGATGCCGCCACCGTCAAGGACAGTATGTAGGGAGGCGCTGGCCGCAAGAAGATCATCGCCTCGATCCAGGACGGGAAGCTGTCGGCACGGGAGGCCATCCGACGCGGTGCCGGCAACGAACGGGCCGTCCGCATCGCCAGGGCGAAGCACCTGCGCGAGCTCGAGAGCGCTGACTTGCCGGCGGTGCGCGTGAACTTCTACCTCGAGGGGCGGACCCACCCGTCCATGGAAAGGCTGGCGCACGCTCTGGCCCGGACCCTCGCCTCCGACCGCCGCTTCTACCGCTTCGAGGGGCACGACTTCGACGAGTACGACGGCGAGGACGTCGTCCTGATGGGGTCGTCCCTGCGCGCGTGGGTCCGCGAACCGTTCGAAGACGTCATTCAGCGTGGCGACTTAGGCGATGCGGCGGACCTCTTCGCGATCCTCTCCGCGACACCAGTTCCCCACAGCGTGCCCTCGCGGTACGGCAAGACGCAGCTCGTGCACCGCCACACCGTGATCGTCGGGTCCGAGAGCTTCGCGGTCTTCCAGAAGCGACTTGAGCGCTACTACGCGCATGCCGTGGAGGACGCCCGCGCGCAGTCCTACATGTCACTGCCCGTGGTCGTCCCCGTGGACGCCGAATCGTTCGGGGTACAGGTCAATTCCCGCTTCCTGCTGGGCCGCGGAGAACTCGATCAGTACATCGACTCTGAGCGCTACCGTCTCGGCCTGGCCGAGGCCCTGGCCTCGTCCCGGCATGTCCCCGATGAGCAGCGGGAGCGTCTCGTGAGGGAGCTGGAGACGCAGCAGACCAGGCCGATCTGCGACGCCGGCGGTGACGTCGCACGGGCGATGCAGCCCGACGGCGAGCTAACCGCCGAAGGAGTCCTCGCCATGCACGCCGGGCTCGGCACGGCGATCCCGGGCAGCTATGCAACTGCCGGTGACCTCTCCTAGGGCTGACGCCAACCCTCAGCGCTCTCCGCCACGCCACCGACCACGAAGGAGACTGGCCATGCCTGATCTGACCACTGCCGACGCGCTCCGTGCCTGGGCTCGGGGTGACCTCGCTCTGGAGGCAGCCGTCGGGCTGCTCATCAGCGCCCTCGGCGGCCGGCTTCTCCACGGCCTGTGGGTCTGCCGTGACGAACACGGCCGCCTCTGGTTCGACCCGGACGTCGCCGCGGCCGAGGGCGGGTACCTGAGCGGCGGGGAGCGGCGGGTGCTGGCCATTGCCTCATCCCTGGCCAGCACCGGGCATCCGGTTGATCTGAATGACGCGGTCACCAGCCTCGACGGGCAGGCCCTGCGATGTGTGCTGAAAGCACTGGCGCATGCCGGCGGCACTGCCGGAGCCTTTGAGGGACCAAGGTGGGCTCCCGATGAGCCCCGGTAGGGACACCGCAGGGACCCAGGTCGGTCCCGGCGGCGAAGAGACCTCCAAGAGTCCTGGAGCGGACCTCGGCGAGGCCCGTGGAGGCCCCACTGGGGACCCGAGTGAGACCTCAATGGCTCCAGCCACCAATCCCGACCGCGCAGGGACCCGCAGAGGACACCACCGCGACCTCCACGAGACGCGAGTGGGACCCGTCCGGGACCTTGGTGGTGCACGGGCCGCGCGGGTCCCCGTCCTGTGCCGTCGTGCGCTGCGCGGACACCTGTGGCGGCTCGGCTCCCGGGTCGGCGGGTCTGGTGCCGGTCTCGACGGCGGTCGGGCGAGGTCCTCGCCGTCGTGGCCGCGGTGGAGTGCGAGCCGCCCCGGTGGGGCGGCGAGCGGTCCGCCGTGTGGTCCTCACACCAGCAGGTTGCCCGCGCAGCGGCCCCCGGAGGGCCCCAGACAAACGGTGCGTCAGCGGAGTTTGTCATACGGGCCTATGACATTCCATGTCTCGGGCGCCAGAGGCTCCAACAACAGGGTGCAGGGGCCCGGTTGTTGGAGAGGCACCCGAGACATGGAATGGCGCGCTTGCCGGGTGATCGGGGCCGCGCAGCGGGAGGGCCCCCGATCATCCGGCAAGCGCTGCCGAACGGTCCCGCCAGGGACCGGGAGGCGTCCTGGTCAGCACACTGTTGAAAGCGAGGAATGACCATGGCCGAGGCGACTGGACATGCCGCGTTCCACCTCAAGCACGTCGCCCACGGGACGGCCGGCAACCGCGCCGATCGCCGGGGGCTGCTGCACGAGTCGATGCGGCATCTCAACTCCAAGAACGTGGCGCGGCACGCCGGGAAGAACGCCTCCATCGTGCCCGCCGACGCGCACCTGAACACCGGGTTCGTCAACGACGGGACCGGCGGGTTCCGGACCGTGGGAACGGTCAAGGAGGTGCTCGACTACGGTGACGCCCGTCAGAAGCGGGTCCGTCGGAAGATCACCGAGAAGCAGGTGACGACGAACCTCTTCGTCGTCCATCTGCCGAAGACGATGTGCGTGGAGATCCCGGACTACTACCCGCGGCGGACCGCGAACGGCTCCCAGCGCCTGGACCCGGTCACCGGAAAGCCGATGTCCAGGTCGCGCTGGGTTGCCCGCGACCTCGACGAGGCCCTGCGCTACTTCCGCGATGCGGTTGATCACTTGGGCGGGCACGTCATCCCGGGCGGACAGGAGGCGATCCACGGCTGGGCGACCAACTTCGACGAATCCACGCCCCACATCCAGATCATGGCGGACCCGTTCGCGCCCGACCCGAAGGCACTGGACGACAAGCCCGACGCCCTGAGGACAGAGCACAACCAGGCCTACGGGTCCCACCGCGAGGTCAGGGACGAGGCCGGTCGCCAGGTCAGCGGACCGGCGAAGATGCGTCTGCATCAGGCTGGATTCCGGGAGCACATGGTCGCTCTGGGCTGGCCCGTCGAGAGCGAGGTCAGCGCGCGGCATGGCCAGGAGTTGTCCAAGCCTGAGTTCGAGGCGGCCATGGACGCGGTTGCCGAGGCCAACGCCGTCTACGACGGGGTCCGCGCTAAGTCGGACGCCAACCACGCAGCCATCCAGAACTTCAATCTCGATGCCGCCGAGATCAGGAACGAGTTCGAGGCGCGTTCGACGGAGCTGGACGAGCGCGAGGGAGAGCTCGATCGCCGTGAGGCCGACCTGCCGGCGCTTCGTCGCCGGGCCGAGACCGAGGGCCACGCGGCCGGCATGGATGCGGCACGCGACCAGATCGACCACGCCGTCCAGCAGCGGCTTGCCGTCGCCCTGGCACCGGCCCGGGGTGTGCTGGAGCGCCAGCGGGAAGAGCTCGAGGAAGAGCTCGAACGGGCCGCCGCCGAACGCCGTGCCTTCAACGCCTCCGCGGCTCAGTTCGAGCGGCTGAGCCGGATCCTCGAGCCCCTGGTCGCCAAGTGGGAGCAGGCAAACCCGCACACGGAGAAGGGAGCGAAGGCCCAGTCGCTGGCCACCCGCATCAGGCAGATCGAGCAGCGCGCCGCGAAGATCCGCGAGGCGTCGCCGGATCACGACCACGAGTTCGGTGGCTGACCGGGTGACCGACGGATACACCAAGAAGGAGACCACCATGCAGTTCGGCTACACCCGCACCTCGACGGCCGACAAGCAGCCCGACGACCTGCAGCGCAGGGCCCTGCTCGACGCCGGCGTCCCGGAGGCGCAGATCTACGCCGACCAGGTGTCGGGCTCGAAGGCGACGGGCACCCGCGCCGGATGGCAGGCGCTCGATGATCGGCTCCGGGACGGCGACGAGCTCGTCGTCTGGCGCATCGACCGGATCGGGCGTTCGATGATCGACGTCATCACCACCGTCACCGCCCTGGTCGAGCGCGGCGTCGCCGTCCGCTCGCTTGCGGACGGGATCGACCCCTCCACCCGGGAGGGCCGGCTGATGCTGAACCTGATGGCGACGTTCGCCGAGTACGAGCGCGAGCTCATCCAGGAACGCGTCCAGGCCGGCGTCGACGCCGCTCGGGCCCGCGGTGTGAAGATCGGCCGCCCCGCGCCGGACCCGGCGAAGGTCGCGCGGAACCTCAGGACGGTCCAGCACCTCATCAACGCGGAGGGCCTCGGTGTCGTAGAGGCCGCGAGGACCGTGGGCTGGTCGAAGGCGACGTACTACAGGTATCGGTCTGCGCAGGCCACGGAATGACCACAGTTCCAGTGGAAACACGGCCCAATCAGCGACGTGTCCCGAGGATTGTGTCAGTCCCTTCAGCCATACTTCAGTTATGTTCCAGAACCGGCACATGAGCCGGGCTACGGAGGCTGCCGAGCCCGCCACGCCCAACCAGTCCGCGGACTCGCCCACATCAAACACGGGGTCGGAAGTCGAACTACGGTCACTCGCTCCCGAGTACAAAAGGGAGCAGCACGCCTCGTACGTGCGCCACCTCGAGGCCGCGGTTATGGAGCCGAGGAACAAGAACATCGCACTGACCGGTCGCTACGGATCCGGCAAGTCAAGCATTCTCGACCATTTCCTCGAGGAACAGCAAAAGAAGCGGAAGACGACGCTGCGTATCAGCATCAACACCCTCGGTCCCGACGACGACGAGGGCTTGACCAACCGAATTCAGAAGGAGCTGGTCAAGCAACTGGTCTACCGGGCCAAGCCCGGCGAGATCCGACACTCACGGTTCGCACGCAGGAAGGACCCGACCTGGCACCGAACCTTGCTGGAGGCCGCTGTGGTCGGAGTCGTGCTCGTCGGCCTGCTCTGGCTCTTCGGAGTCCGGCCGGATGCGGATGCTCTCGGTACTGGTCACGTTGCCCTGCCTGCCATCGCGCTCCTGGTCCTCGTCGTGGGAGCCGCGTGGGCAGCTCGCTGGGTGATCGGCAACCGCCTCGTCTCGCAGTTCTCGACCGGGGGCACGTCGATCTCGTTTGACAAGCAGCCGGAATCCTACTTCGACGAGTACCTCGACGAGATCGTGGCGTTCTTCGACGCGACGGAGCCCGACCTCGTCGTCTTCGAGGACCTGGACCGGTTTGATGACCCACGGATCTTCGACTCGCTGCGCGAGCTGAACACGCTCGTCAACGCCTCCGCGCACTGGAAGGACCGAGAACAGCCACTCCGTTTCGTCTATGCGATCAAGGACAGTCTCTTCGAGAAGCTGGGTGAGGATCCCCAGGACAAGGATCGGAAGCTGAAGGAATCGTCCACGCCGAGACAGTCGGAGAACGCTGAGCCCACGCCTACGGTTGAACCGGCGGAGAAGAAACTCCGTGATGCCGCTGAGGCGGCAGTGGAGCGCGCGAACCGGACCAAGTTCTTCGAGATCGTGATCCCCGTGGTGCCGTTCCTCTCACACAGCAATGCGCGCGACCTGCTGAGCACGGAGATGGAAGTGGCGAAGCTGCCCCAGGGCACGGAGATCAGCCGCGGACTGCTCGATATCGTCGCCCGCCACGCGACGGACATGCGCCTGCTGCTCAATATCCGCAACGAGTTCGTGGTCTTCGCCGAGAAGCTGTTGTGGATCAAGAAGGAGGACCGCGCCCCGGGTCTGACTGCCGACAGCCTGTTCGCCCTCGTCGTATACAAGAACTTCCACCTGGCCGACTTCGAGAAGCTACCGCACCGGGGCAGCGTGCTGGACGAGCTCGAACGCAAGCGTCGGCAACTGGTTCACGACTTCATCGCGAAACTCCGCAAGGACAAGCAGGACCTCCTGCACAAGGACTATCTTCGGATCGAGCAGGAAGAGACGGCCCGGGTTCTCGGTGATCGCCTCGTGACGTTCGCGGGCACTATGAGACAGACCATTGAGAGTCTCAATGTCAAAGAACGGTCTTACACTCCTGACGAGATTGGGACACCAGCGTTCTGGAAGGATGTTTCGGAGGTTGGCGAAGTGCAACTCCAATTGCGCTCTTCCCTGTCCAACCACGCTTCCAGGGCTGCAATCAAGCGCGACCAACTGAACGGCCTCTTCCCCAAGGCCATGGATCCCCATCGGTGGGGACAGCGCAGAGACGAACTCGACACGAAACGAGCAGACCTCGATCACCAGGTCGCCATCCTTCGAGGCGCAGACTTCGCCACCCTCGCCAGACAGCCGTTCATTGAAGGCGTCGAGGAATCGTTCATTCACGCGGTGAACAACCTACTGCCCTCTCAGCTCGCTCGAGACCTGGTGCTCGACGGCTACCTGACTCGGTACTACGCCGAGTACTCGGCGGTCTTCTACGGTGACTTCCTTGGCGTCGACGTGGCGAACTTCTTCCGGAACTGCGTCTGGCCGAACGAGATGGACGTCCAGTTCACTTTCGAGACGACGAACGCGGTGCAGAACATCCTGGAGCAGGCACCTAGGGACTTCACCAGGTCTCGCAGCGCGCTGAACATCGAGGTCGTCGACCACCTGCTCGAGAACGAGCCACGGAAGGCCGAGGAGGTCGTGAGTTTCCTCGTCGACGAGCCGAGCGAGGACAGCACGGCGTTCCTGGACGCCTTCCTCAACGACACTGACTCACGCAAGCACAACCTGGTCCATCTCCTGGCAGCGCATCCCTGGAGCGGTCTGTTCGACCATCTGGCACTTCCAGACGCCGTCGCCGATGAGGCGACCCGGACTGAGCTCATCGATGCTGCGCTGCTGAGCGCCCCCGTCGCCGACGCGTACACGCTCCAGGATGAGGCGCGCGCGCTGATCATCGACCGCTACACGGAACTCACTGCCTTCACCACGGACCTCGGCAAGGAGAAGACCGATGTCGTCGTAGAATTCATCCTCCGCATCGGCCTGATCGTGCCCTCCCTTCGGCCACTGTCCGCGGCACTGCGCCAACGAGTCGTTGAGGACAGAGCGTACGAGCTCACGGCTGACAACCTCCGCGCCGCCCTCGGCCTCAGTAGAGACGAACCGATCGCACTGGACCGGATCCGTGAAGACAACGACATCTGGCGGCGATGCCGCGACGACATCACCGGTTACCTCGACGCAGTGAATGAGGACGAACCGACTGAGCACACAGTGCTCGGCCCCGAGGTCCTGAGCACCGTGGTCCAGGAGCAGCACGAGACGTGGACCGATGAGCAGCTGGCCGCCGTGCTGGAGTCGAGCGCCCCGGCTGCAGCCCTCCCTGACATCACCGAGGTGTCCACGGACACGTGGCCAGCGATTGGCAGGACTCGACGGATGGTGCCGAGTGCGGTGAACCTGCACAAGTACGCGAAGACGTTGGGCGTGGACGAGCACCTCACCAAGGTGCTCCGCCTCGAGTCGGGATTACCGGTCGCTTTCGAAGGCCTGGAGGATGCTGAGCCCGATTTGATCCACGACCTGAGGGTGCGGATCCTGAACGCTTCCCAGGTGCTCGGGTCCAAGGATCGGGTGTCGCTCGCACTCGAGCTCGATCCGGAATCGCGACTCGATCCGATAGACCCGACCGAGCTCCGGCCGTCCGAGGACGATCTCCTGGCCGACCTCCTAGAGGCCGGCCTTGTTCCGGAAACCGCCGTGACGTTCGAACACTTCTTGACCGCAGGCTGGCGCTCGGTAGCCAAGGCGTTCGAGATCTCGGAGGCTGCCAAGGATTTCCTGACCCCCGAGCTCGTAACCGGTCACGTCCTGGCTCTGCTTCGCAATCCGTTAGTTCCGAAAGGCACCAAAGCGAAGATAGTCGCCGATCTCGGGGCCTATGCGGCGAACGGGGACGGGGACGTGTTGCGCGAAGCCGCCTCGTTCGCCCATAAGACAAGGACCGGGCTTCCGCTACCGCAGGTCGAATGGGCAGCGCCCCATGTCTCCGACCCGGAGCACGTCCTGTGGCAGCTGTCGACCATGGATGACGGCCACGACAGCGACGACGCCATCCGAGTACTCAGCCTGCTGGGCGGCGACTACGAAGGCTTCCGTGGCGATCCGGGCCATGAGTTCGACGTTCCGATCACCGATTCGATCGAGGAGATCCTCAAGCACCTCAAGGCCAAAGGACTGGTCGAATTGCCCCGAGGCGGCAAGCGAGGCCGCAAGAAGGTGAAGCTGGTCTGAGCTGGTTTCGTTGAAATACTCTCCCGGCCGCTAGTCGGCGTCTAGGCGTTCGGCATCGGTCCGAACTGTCTCGTTAACTCAGTCTCGTTCGAACGATTTACGAGACCGACTAAAGAGACCCGCTCCCTGGCGTGGAGCCGAGGGGCGGGTCCCGTCTCATCAAGGTGATGACTCCGAGACTCTCGGATCTGGGGACGCAGAGAGCTTCGGGGTGACGTCGTGCGGGCAATCTCTTGGCCACACGCCCAACTCGATTAGGGGGTGGAACTCGGTGTTTCGAGCATGGGCAGGTTCCGTGCCGGCAGGCGGTCCCGCCGACAGGGCCTCAGTCGGCCGATACTCTCGAAGATATGGAAGAGCGGGAGGCAGACCTCGACGGCCGTCCGATTGGGGACTGGGAGGGGCAACTTGAGTTCGTCATCTTGGCCGATGATCCACGATTCACACCGACTCATGTCATTTGCATCGACACTCCCCAGGGATCCTGGTCGGTGGATGGCCTGGAGAAGCTCGCTCGTGAGTTGGAGGCCGAGTATTCCTGGGAATCCGGTGTTCTTGAGGAATACAGGAAGAGGCAGGGAGGGATAGGGGCTGATGGCCTCACGATTATTTCCGTGGTTCTCGGCGTCATCGGGATGGTCCCAACCGTGGAAGCGCTGCTCGCCAAGCTGAAGCGGCAGGTTCCTCCCCGCCCCAGCAAGGAGGATGCCTTGCGGGCAGCCACGGCGGCGATCCTCCGACAGTACAACCAGGTCGCCCGAAAAGACCTAACGGTGATCGAAGAGACCCGGGAAATGACTCACTGGCGTTTCGTCTTCTCTTCATCCCGCGGTGATCAATTCGAGGTAAGCGTGTTCGGTGAGAGGTCCTACGGTACTTCCGTTCAGACGCTCAAATGGAAGGGGCGGGCCTCAATGAACGACACTTCATCGCAGTAACCGTCCACGGGCAGTGTCATGCTGCGAGGCCGCGCCGGAGATTGGTCGCCGCGGAGCCAGTCGGACCTCCCCCGACGGCGGCCGCCCGGTGAACCTCCGTTCGGCATCCTTCCGAGGCCACGGTGGCAAGCGATCCAGCGGTGTCCGTGCCCTTCCGTAGCGTCTCGCGTAGTGGACAACTCAGCTAAGGAGTGAACGAGCATGCCTGACCAGAGAACCGTGCCGGCCAACGAAGGACGCTGCCCCTCCAGCGGCGAGCCCATCGGCCGGATGATCGAGTATCCGGGGACGGACGAGTGGAACATCGAATGCCCGACCTGCGGCAGCTGGTGGGCCGGCGGGAGCACGACACTCGACGAACATGATTGGCCGAGCAAACGTACCCAGTAGCGTTCGCCATGCACTGCCCGCCGAGTCGAACGGCGCAACCGAGGCCTGGCCAACGGTCGTCATAGCGGCCAGGTGGCACGGCCTACCTACGCGCCGTCCGCTAATCCGAGTTGCTCACGCAACCGCCCTGCCTCCGCTTCCACCTTGGCAAGCCGAGCCTCAGCTCTCTTCCGTTCCGCGTCCGGGGCCGGCGGTGCCTTCGGCTTAGATGTCGGAACCAGCCAGCCGACCCGCTGGTAGCCGGTGATTCGCCGAGCGTACCGGCACGCGCGGCACTCCTGCTCGGGCTCAGGCCGCGGCCAGCGCAAATCGAGCATCTTCCGGACGTGGTCGCGCTCGGGCCCCTCCTCCGGCCACCCGGAGCGCCCCTCGGCGGACCACAACGCCTCCAGCTTCCGCCGCATCTGGGCAACGCGCTCTTCGGTGACCAACGTGGGAACGGACACCGCCCCAGACGCTGACGGCGATCAGCGGTCTGGGGCGGTGCCTGCCCGAGTCGTCAGGACCGTGTCGGTGGAACAGTCCCTCCGGCGGCACCCTGCTGGGCGCGTTCGGCGATCGCCCTGCGACGCTCGCGGCTGAGGCCGGACCACCAGAAGTCGGCGGAGACGGGGCCGGTCTCCTCGGCGTCGTCGTCGGTCTCCAGTCCGAACTTCTCGGAGATGTTGGACAGGAAGGCCTGGCGCTGCAGCCGCTCGTGGCGCTGCACGCTGTTGGTCAGCGTCTTCCAGGAGGCGATGCACATCATGATCATCAGCACGCTGAAGGGCAGCCCGATGATGATGGACAGCGTCTGGATGGCGGTGAGTCCGCCGGCCAGCAGCAGGGAGGCGGCCAGCAGGGCGGTCACCAGGGTGAACAGCACGCGGATCCAGCCCTTGGGCTCCGGGTTGCCGCCGGTGGCGATCATGGCCATCACCAGGGAGCCGGAGTCGGCCGAGGTGATGAAGAAGATCGCCGAGAGGATGATCGCTCCGACGACGACCACCACACCACCGGGGATCTGCTCCATGGCCTGGAACAGAGCCGAATTCGAGTCGACGGCCCCGTCCGGACCGACCACCGACTGGTAGCCGTTGGGGCGGTAGATCTCGTTGTAGATGGCGGTGCCGCCCAGGATGGCGAACCACACGGCGCACAGCAGGGTCGGCACCAGGATGGTGCCCATGATGAACTCGCGGATGGTGCGTCCCCGGGAGATGCGGGCGATGAACACACCCACGAACGGGGCCCAGGCCAGCCACCAGGCCCAGTAGAACGTGGACCAGCTGGACTGCCACGCCACACCGGCCTCACCGGTGAAGGCTGAGGTGCTCAGCGACCAGCCCAGGTAGTTCTGCATGTATGCGCCCAGGCCCTGGACGAAGCCCTTGGTCAGGAACTGGGTGGGCCCCACGATCAGCACGAACAGCAGCAGGCCGGCGGCCAGGATCAGGTTGGTGGTGGAGAGCCACTTCATGCCGCGGCCCACTCCGGAGAGGACCGACCACAGCACGCCGAGGGTGATGGCGGCGATCGCGGCGAACTGGAACCACTGGTTGTCCTCGTCGATCACCCCGAGGGAGATCAGGCCCGCGTTGATCTGGGTGACGCCCAGGCCCAGGGAGGTGGCCACGCCGAACACGGTGGTGGTCAGGGCCACGATGTCCACGAGGTCACCCCAGCGTCCACGGGTGGCCTTCACGCCGATCAGCGGCTCCACGGCCCAGCGCACGGACAGCGGGCGTCCACGGCGGTGGATGGCCAGACCGATGCTCAGACCGACCACGGCGTACAGCGCCCAGGGCTGCAGACCCCAGTGCAGGAAGGTGGTGGCCAGCCCGTACTCGGCCAGCTCGCCTTCAGTGGGGTTGGACGGGGCCAGCTCCGGGCGCGGGTTGGCGAAGTGAGAGACCGGCTCGGTGACACCGAAGAAGACCAGGCCGATGCCCATGCCCGCGGCGAAGAGCAGTGCGAACCAGGACAGCAGGGAGAACTCCGGCTCCTGGTCCGCCCGGCCCAGCCGGACGCTGCCCTTCTTGGACACCACCAGGGCGAAGCAGAAGAGCACGAAGAAGAAGGCGATCAGCACGTAGTAGGCACTGAAATTGGCGATCAGGACCATCTGCACGGCCCCGATGCCGGCCTCCATGGACTCCGGGAACATCATGGTGATGACCACGAACACCAGCACGATCACGGCGGTGGGCCACAGCACCCAGGGGGCGAAGGTCTTGGACCCGATCAGCCGAGTGGGGACCGGATCGGCGTCGGCTGTGACGGGCGCGGCGTGCTCGGGGCCGTCAGAGGGCACGTCTATCTGAGGTGAAGGTGGGGTTGAGGAGGACATGGTCCCCTACTGTACGGACTTCCGGTTCCAGACGTGAGGACTCCGTGAGGGCGCTCACGCAGTCCTCACACAGGCAGCGCCAGAGACGGTCCCGCCTGTCAGTCGCGCAGGAACCAGGCGGCGGAGTCCGGCATCAGCTGGCCCTCCACCACAGCCTCGTCGTGGCTGAAGACCGCTGCGGCGTACTCCTGGGGCATGTCCACGGCGGTCTCGCCCAGGTTGGCCAGCACCAGCACCGTCTTCTCCGGAATCGGCTCACCCGAGCCCAGGTGCGCACCCCCGCCGGTGGTCACGGTGAAGGCCAGCACGCCGCGCTCCGGTGCGTGGAGCTGGGACCAGGCGAAGCGCCCCGTGCCCAGGTCCAGCTCGCCGCGGATGCCGATCAGCTGGCGGTACAGCTCGAAGGTCGAGCCCTCCACGCCCACCTGCTGGTCCGCCGCGTAGCGGGCGAAGGACTCCGGCTGCGGCAGCCAGGGGGCACTGGGGGTGCCCTGGGGCTGGGAGGAGGTGGCGCCGTCGGGATGGCCCACGGCGAAGCCGTAGCCCGGAGCGTCCGCGCGCCAGGGCATGGGCACCCGGCAGCCGTCCCGCCCCTTCTCCTCACCGTTGGTGCGGAAGAAGCTGGGGTCCTGGCGCAGGGAGTCCTCCAGGGTGGTGTGCTCGGGCAGGCCGAGCTCATCGCCCTGGTAGACGTAGGCCGAGCCGGGCAGGGCCAGCTCGATCAGGGCGGCGGACCGGCCGCGCTTCCAGCCCAGCGGCTCGTCCGGCTGCTCCTCCTCCGCCCCGATGCCCGAGGGGTAGCGCGTGGGATCGGTCAGGCCGAAGCGGGAGGTGTGGCGGACGGTGTCATGGTTGGAGAGCACCCAGGTGTTGGGCGCACCGACCTTGGCGGCCTCGTCCAGGGAGACCTCGATGGCGTCCGAGAGTCGCTGCGCGTCCCAGCCGGCCAGCAGGAAGGTGAAGTTGAACGCCTGATGCATCTCGTCGTGACGGACGTAGCGGAACAGCCGCTCCAGCGGCGAGACCCAGGCCTCGGCCACCAGGACCGGCTCGTGATCGTACTCGTCCAGCACGCGGTGCCAGGAACGGTAGACCTCGTGGACGCCCTCCTGATCGTGGTACGGCACCGGGTGGGCGTGCTCCTCCGGGTTCTCCGCGGCGTGCGGGTCCACGGCGAGGCCGTCATCCTCGCCGAGCACGGCGGCATCCGTGACCATGCCCGGGCGGGTCTCATGGTCCGGCAGCCCCTCGGCCTTGATCAGCCCGTGGGCCACATCCACCCGGAAGCCGTCCACGCCACGGTCCAGCCAGAAGCGCAGGATGTCCTCGAACTCGTCCCGGACCTCGGGGTTCTCCCAGTTCAGGTCCGGCTGGGTGGAGTCGAACAGGTGCAGGTACCAGTCCCCGGGGGTGCCGTCCGGGTCGGTCGTCCGGGTCCAGGCGTCCCCGCCGAAGGTGGACTGCCAGTTGTTCGGCGGCTCGGACCCGTCCTCGCCCTTGCCGGGGCGGAACATGTAGCGCTCGCGTTCGGGGGAGCCGGGCTCGGCGGCCAGGGCTGCCTGGAACCACGGGTGCTCCGAGGAGGTGTGGTTGGGGACCAGGTCCACGATGATCCGCAGCCCGGCCTGGTGCGCGGCGGCGATCAGGTCATCGGCGTCCTGCAGGGTGCCGAACAGCGGGTCCACGTCCCGGTAGTCGGCCACGTCATAGCCGCCGTCCTTCTGCGGGGAGACGTAGAACGGGGAGAGCCACACCGCGTCCACACCGAGCTGCTGCAGGTAGGGCAGCTGGGCGGTCACGCCGGCCAGATCGCCCATGCCGTTGCCGTCCGCATCCGCGAAGGACCGGGGGTAGACCTGGTAGATCACCGCGTCCACCCACCAGGGGTTGGTCGGACGGTTCCGTGCCTCTGAGGGAGGGGTGGACATGCTGCCGGTGCTCTTTTCCAAGGTCATGGAAACCAGCCTAGTGTCCGGGTCCGGGGGCATGGCCAGCCTGGGGGCGTGCGGTCGGTCTCACCGGCGGTGACAGACTGGCCGGTACGGTGAAACAGGTCTGATGCGGTTCGCTGTAGCACCGCACCGCCTGATGTGGAAGGGATCCATGCTCTACTTCTTGGCCTCACCTGTCTCCGTGCTGATGACGGTGATCGTGCTCATCCTCGCTAGATCCCTCTCTACGTGGCTTGGCGCTGTCTGAACGGGGACACTCGGACCTGGACGATGCTGCCGCGCATGCCCTTCCAGATGTCCCCGTACAACACCTGGCCCTTCATGCTGATGATGGCGGGGCTCGCCCTGCTGACCGCGCTGCCCTCCATTCCGTTCGAGTTCGCGGGGATGGAGGAGGCCCGCCTGATGACCTGGAACGTGTTCTTCGTCCCGTTGGCCGGCATGGTCATGTCCTTCTTCTGGTGGCCTGTCGCGCTGTCACCGCGCTGGTACCGCGCCTGGAGGGAAAGGGGCGGCCAGCGCGCGGGGGCAAACCCGTGGACCCCAGACGAGGTGGAGCAGGTGAAGTCGGCGCCGGAGTCCAAGCGACGGGACCGGGCCTTGACGGACATCCAGCGGCTGGTCGGGGAAGAGGCTGTCGAAGGCATGGCCCCCAAGGACTTCTTCGAGCGCAAGGCCGACGCCATCAAGGCTGAACTGGACGCCGAGGGTCTCCCGCATACCCGTGAGGGCCAGTACGAGCTGGCGCGCCTCAGAAAGGAGCGCAAGGACCAGGAGAAGGCCCGGCGCAGGTCCGGCGACTGACGTGGAACCGGACGCCGGTCCGTCAGTTCAGCTGGCCCGGCCGAGCTGCCGGACGTCCAGCCAGCGCTTGACCATGCGGTGGTTGGCCAGCACGGCGGTGGACATGTCCCCCTCCTCCAGGGAGTCGATGGCGGTCTGCACATCGAACACGGAGTCGTCCGGCCAGACCAGGGCGGCCAGCGGCCCGTAGTCCAGCTCCAGGTGTGCGTCCGGGTGGAAGGACTGCAGCCAGGCCACCAGCGAGGTGACATCGTCCAGCAGGTCCAGGTCCGGGGCGTGCAGGGACATCACGACGGCGGCCCTCCGGCCACGCTCCAGGGCGGCGGTGAGCGAGGTGGTCATCCGGGCGCCGACCACCTCTGCCTCGACACGCTCCACCTCCACAGGGTCCTCGCGGCCGAACAGGGTGAACCACCCCGCCGGGACGCCCCACACAGCAGTCCGGGTGCGCACCTGCAGCTGCTCGTCCTGGTCCACCTGGTCGAACATGCCCGTGCGCTCAGCCCGGGCGGCCAGCCGCTCCAGGTTCGCCTGCCGCGCCGCCTCCGGCACCACCAGGGCGAAGGTCTCCGCGCGCATGGACCCCTCCAGCTGCACGGCGGCCAGCTCCGAGCGCAGGGCCATCTCCTCCGGGCAGTAGAACTCGGAGACCCCGGCGCCGGGACGGCCGTCCGCATCCACCGCCGGCACCTTCAGCACGCGCACCAGGTCGTCCTGGTGAGGGAACGGATCGGTGACATCGCGCACCAGACGGTGACGGGACCGTCGTCGGGCCATCTCCTCCACCTGGGCCCTGCTCAGGTGACGGTGGCGCTGGAAGCCGGCCTGGACGTCGTCGGGAAAGGCGGCGAGCGGCTCATAGACCCGCAGCTCCGCCTGGGCCAGGGTCAGCATGGGGTCAGGATCCGAGCTCGACGACGACCGGTGCGTGGTCCGAGGCGCCCTTGCCCTTGCGCTCCTCGCGGTCGATGTACGCGTCCGTGACGGATGCGGCCAGGGCGGGGGAGGCCATGACGAAGTCGATCCGCATGCCCTCCTTCTTGGGGAAGCGCAGCTGCTTGTAGTCCCAGTACGTGTAGACGCCCGGGCCGGGGTGGCGAGGGCGGACCACATCCACCAGGCCGGCGTCCTCGAACGCGCTGAACGCCGCGCGCTCGGGGGCGGAGACGTGGGTCAGACCGTTCTCCAGGAAGAAGTCCATGTCCCACACGTCCTCGTCCCGGGGGGCGATGTTCCAGTCGCCGGTCAGGGCCAGGCGGGTCTGAGGGTCCGCGGCGAGCTGGGCCTGGGCGTCCTGGCGCAGCACGTCCAGCCACTCGAGCTTGTAGGGCATGTGCTCGTCATCCAGGGCGCGGCCGTTGGGGACGTAGAGAGACCAGATGCGCAGGGGGGCGGCAGTGTCTCCGTCCCGGGGCTCGGTGCCGACCGTGGCGGCGATGGCGCGGGCCTCCTCCTGGGGATCGATCCCGCCCTTGCCGAAGTGCGGCTGCCCGGGGAACGCCCGCTGGACGTCCTCGAGTCCCACCCGGGAGGCGATCGCCACGCCGTTCCACTGGGAGTAGCCGAAGTGGGCCACCTCGTACCCCATGCGTTCGAAGAGCTCCCAGGGGAAGTTCTCGTCCTTGCACTTGGTCTCCTGGATGGCCAGCACGTCCGTCTGGGTGCGGTCGAGCCAGGCCTCCACGCGGTCGGCGCGGGCACGGAGGGAGTTCACGTTCCAGGTGGCGATCTTCACCGCTCCAACGTACCAAGAGTGGCGGGGTGGGGGGTGGGCGGTGGTGGCGCGGTGGGGGTGGGTGCGGCGGTGGGGCCGGGCCGGGGTGGGGCCGGGTTCCGGGGACAACAGTTCCTCGTGGGGGCGGCTCGGAATGGGAACTCGTGACCCCGGAAGGGGGGCGGGGAAACGTGTGGCTGGAAATACGGGGGCGGACAGTCTGCTGACCTGTGATTCTCAGCCGCACGTTGCCGGGGAGGGGGGTAGGCCCGTCCCGCGCCCGGCCCGCACCCCGCACGCACCCTCCCGCACCCCGCCGGTGGCGATTAGTAGGAAGTCCGAGTATCTTCGACTGTGACCCCGATCACTCCCGCGCGGCGGCCCACAAGACCTCCCCGCGAACCCCGCATCACGCAGGAAGCCAGGACTCGCATGCGCACCCTCAGCCACTTCATCGACGGACAGCACGTGGAGGGGACCAGCGGCCGCACGGCAGACGTCTACAACCCCAGCACCGGGCAGGTCCAGGCACAGCTGCCGTTGGCCAGCCGTGAGGAGGTGGAGCGGGCGATCACCGTGGCCGCCGAAGCCCAGAAGCAGTGGGCCGCCACTAACCCGCAGCGCCGGACCCGGGTCCTGCTGAAGTTCGTGGACCTGGTGAACGAGCACATGGACGAGCTGGCTGAGCTGCTCTCCCGTGAGCACGGCAAGACCTTCCCGGATGCCAAGGGGGACATCCAGCGCGGGATCGAGGTGGTGGAGTTCTGCGCCGCCGCCCCGCATCTGCTCAAGGGCGAGTTCTCGGACTCGGTGGGCACCGGGATCGACGTGCACTCGCTGCGCCAGCCGCTGGGCGTGGTCGCCGGCATCACCCCGTTCAACTTCCCGGCCATGATCCCGCTGTGGAAGTCGGGCCCGGCGCTGGCCTGCGGCAACGCGTTCATCCTCAAGCCCTCCGAGCGCGACCCCTCCGTGCCGCTGCGCTTGGCCGAGCTCTACCAGGAAGCCGGTGTCCCGGACGGCGTCTTCCAGGTGGTCAACGGGGACAAGGAGGCCGTGGACGCACTGTTGGATGACCCCCGTATCAAGGCCGTGGGCTTCGTGGGCTCCACGCCGATCGCCCAGTCCATCTACGAGCACGCCGCCCGCACCGGCAAGCGCGCGCAGTGCTTCGGCGGGGCCAAGAACCACATGGTGATCCTGCCGGACGCCGACCTGGACATGGCCGCAGACGCCCTGATCGGCGCGGGCTACGGCTCGGCGGGCGAGCGCTGCATGGCCATCTCGGTGGCGGTCCCGGTCGGTGAGGAGACCGCCGACGCCCTGGTAGCCAAGCTGCGCGAGCGGATCGCCACGCTCACGGTCGGCGAGTCCATGGACCCGAACGCGGACTTCGGTCCGGTGGTGGCCGCCTCCGCGAAGGAGCGCACCGAGGGGTACATCGAGGCCGGTGTGCAGGAGGGCGCGGAGCTGCTGGAGGACGGCCGCGGTATCACCGTGGACGGTCACCCGGACGGCTTCTGGGTGGGCCCCACCCTGTTCGACCGCGTCACGCGCGAGATGAGCATCTACCGGGAGGAGATCTTCGGTCCGGTGCTCTGCGTGGTGCGCGTACAGGACTACGAGGAGGCGCTGACCCTGGTCAACGAGCACGAGTTCGGCAACGGCACCGCCATCTTCACCCGCGACGGCGACGCCGCCCGCGACTTCTCCTCCCGCGTGGAGGCCGGCATGGTGGGGATCAACGTCCCCATCCCGGTGCCGATCGCGTACTACACCTTCGGCGGCTGGAAGGCTTCCGGCTTCGGCGACCTCAACCAGCACGGCGCCGACGCGTTCCGGTTCTACACCAAGACCAAGACCGTCACCTCGCGCTGGCCCTCGGGCATTCGTGAGGGCGCCGAGTTCATCATGCCGGAGGGGTCATGAGCACCGAGACCACCGTCCGTGAGCAGCACATCGCGTTCCTGGGCCTGGGCAATATGGGCGGTCCCATGGCGGCCAACCTGGTCCGGGCCGGGTACCGCGTGACCGGGTTCGACCCCATGCCCCCTGCCCAGGAGGCCGCCCGCGCCACCGGTGTGGCCGTCGTCGGGACCATGGTGGAGGCGGTGCAGGAGGCGGATGTGGTGCTGACCATGCTGCCGAGCGGGAGGCATCTGCTGGAGGCCTACCTGGGACAGACACGTCCCGACGACGGCGCCGCGGCTTCCGCGCCCGAGGGCACCGAGGGTGCCCCGCAGGGTCTGCTGGCCGTCGCCCGTCCGGGGACGGTGTTCCTGGACTGCTCCACGATCGACGTGGCGGAGTCGCGCCGTGCGGCGGAGCTGGCGATCGCGGCCGGGCACCGTTCCGTGGACGCACCGGTGTCCGGGGGCGTGGTGGGCGCCGAGGCGGGGACGCTGACGTTCATGGTCGGCGGGGACGACGCGGACGTGGCCGCCGTGGCGGACCTGTTGGACGTGATGGGCGGGCGGACCGTGCACTGCGGCGGACACGGCAACGGGCAGGCCGCCAAGGTGTGCAACAACATGCTGCTGGGCATCTCCATGCTCGGCACCGTGGAGGCGTTCGTGCTCGGCGAGCAGCTGGGGTTGGACCATCAGGCGCTGTTCGATGTGCTCTCCACCTCGTCCGGACAGTGCTGGTCCGTCACCACCAACTGCCCGGTTCCGGGTCCGGTGCCGGGCAGCCCGGCCAACCGGGACTACCGGCCCGGGTTCGCCAGCCAGCTGATGCTCAAGGACCTGACCCTGGCCGAGCAGGCGCTCACGGACACCGGCGTGCAGGCCCAGCTCGGCCCGGCCGCTGCGGCGATCTACCGCCACTGGGTGGAGGACGGCGGGGCCGGCAAGGACTTCTCCGGGATCATCGAGCAGCTGCGCGAACGCTCCGCGGTGGCCTGAGGGTCCGTCGGCCGCCGCGTCCGCCCCCGTCCCCGTCCCCTCTCTCCGTCCCGTCCCGTCCCGTCGAGCCAGAAGCAGTGGTGGGCATCAGCGCTGCTGCCCACCACAGCTTCTGGCTCGATGCTCTGCGGGGGCACGAGTAGACTGGTCCGCATGTTCCGCAGTGCCACCATGAAGCCCTGGACTCGCCGCTGACGGCGGCAGAGTCCTTTCACGCCTGTCCAGACCCCTGCTGAGGTCTGACGGCGGCTTCCTCTCCACTCTGTTCGCCGTCCCGGTCCGTGCCGGGCGGTCACTGTGTGATGCCCGGCTCCCTGACGAGTCGAAGAGAACAGAGTGCAGAACACCTATCGCATCAAGAACACCCAGCCCTCCGCCGCGTCCGGCACCGCCCTGCCCGCCGGGAACGCCGCGCACATCCGCGCGGAGGACATCCACCTCACGCTGGGGGACCGTCCGGTCCTGACCGGGGTAGACGTCACCGTCTCCGCCCAGTCCCGTCTGGCGATCGTGGGAGAGAACGGGCGGGGCAAGTCCACCCTGCTCCACGTCCTGGCCGGGCTGCTCGCGCCCGACCGCGGAACGGTCTCCCGGGTGGGGACCCTCGCCGTGGTGGAGCAGGAGCTCGAGTCCAGGGACGATCAGACCGTGGGATCACTGATCGCGCAGTCCCTCCAGGACAGTCTGGAGGCGCTCGCGGAGCTGGACCGCGCCACCGCCGCCCTGGCCGAGGGGCAGGACGGCGCGGACGAGGCCTACGCGGAGGCCCTGGAGCGGGCCGCCGGCCTGGACGCCTGGGACGCCGAGCGCCGCGTGGACATCGCCCTGGCAGGACTGGACGCCTGCGCCGACCGGAACCGAGCCCTGTCCACCCTGTCCGTGGGCCAGCGCTACCGGGTCCGCCTGGCCTGCGTCCTGGGGGCCGAGCCGGACCTGATGCTGCTGGACGAACCCACCAACCACCTGGACGCGCAGAGCCTGACGTTCCTCACCGAGCGTCTCCGCTCGCTGCGCGGGGGCCTGGCCGTGGTCACCCACGACCGTGCCCTGCTGCGGGACGTGGCCACGAGCTTCCTGGACCTGGACCCGTCCGAGGACGGCCGGCCCCGCCTGTACGCCGGCGGCTATGAGGCCTGGGTGCAGGGGCGGCAGCGTGACCGCGCGCGGTGGGAGCAGGACTACGCCGACCAGCAGGCCGAACGGGCTCAGCTCGCCGCGGCCGCCGAGGAGGCTCGCGGCAGACTGCAGTCCGGCTGGCGCCCGGAGAAGGGGCACGGCAAGCATCAGCGGGCCACGCGGGCCGGGGGCGTGGTGCAGGCGTTCAAGCGCCGGCAGGAGGCGCTGGAGGCCCACGTCATCACCGTCCCCGAGCCGCCCCTGAGCCTGGCCTGGCCCGCCGCGTCCACCCGGGCCGGGCGGCCGGTGCTCACCTGCGACGGCGTGACCGTGCAGGGCCGGCTCCACACCGCCGTCAGCCTGGACGTGGAGGGTGGGGACCGGCTGGTGGTCACCGGCGCGAACGGCGCGGGCAAGTCCACCCTGCTGGGGGTGCTGGCCGGCCAGATCGCCCCGACCTCAGGCCGCGTGGACGTCCATCCGACGGCACGCGTGGTGCTGCTCTCCCAGGAGACCCCGGCATGGGACCCGGAGCGCACCGCGTACGAGGTCTATGACCGGCACGTGAGCGCTATGCACGCGCGGCGGGCTGAGCGGCGAGACCCGGTGCCCCTGAGCGGAACCGGCCTGTTGGACTCCCGCACACAGCGCACGCCAGTGGGGCGGATGTCCCAGGGGCAGCGCCGCCGTCTCCACCTGGCCCTGTGCCTGGCCGAACGGCCCGATCTGCTCCTGCTGGATGAGCCGACCAACCACCTCTCGGTGTCCCTGGTGGACGAGATGACGCAGGCGCTGCGGTCCACCGGCTCGGCGGTAGTGGTGGCCACCCATGACCGGCAGATGCTGCGGGACCTGGCCGTCTGGCCGGCCCTGCGCCTGAGCAGTGGGGAGGAGGCGGAATGAACACTCTTCGTGTTCTGAGTCCTCTGTCCGTGCAGCACTACCGCCGCTTGTTCGCTGCCATGGTCCTGGCGGTCTTCGGTCAGGGAGCCTGGGCGCTGTACCTGGCGATGCAGACCCTCGAGTTGGGTGCCACCCCTGCGGATCTCTCCACGGTGGTGGTCTGGAGCGGCGTGGGGCTGCTGCTGTGGTCCCTGCCTGCAGGCGTGGTCGCCGACCGCCTGCCGCAGCGGACAATCCTGATCGGGGTGATGACCCTGAACGCCGTGGCTGCGGCCGTCACCACCTGGCTGGCGTGGAGTGAGGCCGTGACGTTCTGGCAGCTGGGTCTGTCGGCTTTCCTCATCGGCGCATCCACGGCGTTCTTCTTTCCTGCGTACACGGCTCTGGTCCCCACCCTGGTGGAGGCGGACGAGCTGATGGCCGTCAACGGGTTGGAGGGGGCCGCCCGGCCGGTGATCGGGCAGGCCGCTGCGCCGGCCGTCATCGGCGCCGTGATCGGCGCCAGCGTCCCTCCCGTGGGAGGACTGGTCATCACGCTGGCTTTCCTGATGGCCGTGCTCTGTGCGGTGGGGCTTCCCGTGCAGGTTCGTCTCGAGAAGGGGGGCCGGGAGGATTCCCGGCCCCACCCACTGCGGGATCTGGTGGGCGGCTTCGCCTATGTGGCACGCACGCCGTGGGTGGCCGTCAGCGTGGTGTTCGCGGCGATGATGGGGCTGCTGGTCGTGGGTCCTCTGGAGGTGCTGCTGCCGGCGCTGCTGCGGGAGGGCCATGAGAACGGGGCCGCCGTCTACGGAATGATCCTGGCCGCGGTGGGCATCGGCGGGCTCGTGGGTTCCTTGATCATGGGATCTCTGCGCACACCCCAGCATGTGCTTCCCTGGATGATCGGCCTTTGGGCAGTGGGCTGTGTGCCCTTCGCACTGGTCGCTGTGACGCTGCATCCCTGGGCCCTCGGTACGGGCCTGCTGGTGTACGGTGCGCTGATCGGGGCGGGCATGGTCATCTGGGGGACGGCCCTCCAGGAGCGCGTGCCACTGGACTACCTGGGCCGGGTGGCGAGTCTGGACTTCTTCGTCAGCATCGCCTTCATGCCGCTGTCGATCTCGGTGACCGGGCTGCTGGCCGAACGACTTGGAACGGGCACCCTGTTCGTGGCGGCCGGTGCCGGTCCGGCTGCGGTGGGTCTTGTGCTGCTGATGGCCTGGGCCCTCATCAGGCGAAGTCGCCGGCGGCCCGGCGGAAACGGGAGAGGATGCGCGTGAGGTCGCGGACGTCGTCGGGCGTGAAGCCGGACTGGGCGAAGACCTGCGCGTTCAGGTCCTTCGCGGCCGCGCGCATCACGCGCTGACCGTCCGGGGTCAGGCTGATCAGGGTGGTGCGCCCGTCCGTGGGGTGCGGAGCGCGGGTGACGAGTCCGGCCTGCTCGAGCCGATCCACGGCGTTGGTGATCGAGGTGGGGTGGACCTGCAGCAGGGCGCTGGCCCGGTTCATCGGCAGAGCGCCGGTGCGGGAGAACTCCAGCAGAGCCAGCACCTCGAACCGCGCGAAGGTCAGGGCGTGTGGCTTCAGAACAGCCTCGATCCGCTGGGTCAGGATCTTCTCCGTGCGGACCAGGGCGGTGATCGCGGCCATCGGTTCGGCCTCCTCGGTCCAGCCGGCGCGGACCCAGTTGGCGTGGGCGTCCACGATGGGGTCGCGGGGCAGCGGTGTGGGCATGGGGAGGGTCCTCTCGCTGCGGCGGCCGGCTCGGGTTGCCTGTGACCTGCGTCACCGGCAGAATAGTTGGAAGTCCAAGTGTTTGCCACTTCGTGTCAGCACCAGTCCCTGCACACCCGCAGGCCGGAACCGCGCAGCTGCCGCCACCATCCCCGGCGCCAGCCGACCCAGGAGATCACCATGACCCTCACCGCCGCATCCGCCCAGGCCCACCAGCCCACCCCCGGGGGCACCTCCGGTGAGGCGAAAGTGGCACGTGAGGGGGCGTCATCGGGACCTGCGATGCGGGGGATGGCCCCGGGTGCCGCCGCGAAGCCGGACACCTCAGCGTTGCCGGAACTGGACGTGCTGGGCCTGGCGGACCGACTGCCGGCCGAGGAGCGTGAGTGGCTGCTGCAGATCCGCGAGCACCTGCAGAGCGTGGTCCGGCCGGCCGTGATCGAGTACTGGAACCAGGAGGAGTTCGCCGTCGACCTGCTGCCCGGACTGGCCGAGCTGGGCCTGGGGCGGCTGCAGGTGGATGGGACCTCGCGGCTGTTCAAGGGGCTGGTGTACGCGGAGGTGACGCGGGCGGACGTGTCCCTCTCGGCGCTGGTGGGGATCCACAACGAGCTGATCGTGGGGATGATCCACGAGCTGGGATCGGACGCGCAGAGGCAGGAATGGCTGCCGCGGCTGGAGCGGTTCGAGGCGATCGGGGCGTTCGCGCTGACCGAGCCCGAGCATGGCTCGGACATTGCCGGGGGGCTGGAGACCACGGCCGAGCGGGATGGCGAGGAGTGGGTCATCACCGGGGCCAAACGGTGGATCGGGGCCGGGACCATTGCCGATGTGGCGCTGGTGTGGGCGCGGGACACGGCCGATGGTGAGGTCAAGGGCTTCCTGGTGGAGACCGACCGGCCCGGCTACCGCGCCACCAAGATCCGGAACAAGACCGGGCTGCGGATCATGCAGAACGCGGACATCGAGTTGGACGCGGTGCGGATCCCGTCGGAGAACCTGCTGCCCGGGGCCACGGACTTCTCCCAGGCCAACGAGCTGCTCAAGGACTCCCGTGCGTGGGTGGGCTGGCAGGGGGCGGGCATCCAGCTGGCCGCGTTCGAGATCGCCCGTGACTATGCCCTGACGCGCCAGCAGTTCGGCCGTCCGCTGGCCAAGTTCCAGCTGATCCAGGACGGGTTGGCCGAGATGCTCGGCAATGCCTCGGCTTCGCTCGCGATGATGGGGGAGATCGCACGGCTGCAGGAGCGCGGGGAGCTGGAGATGACCCAGGCGGCCATGGTGAAGGCCACCACCACCCGCCTGGCCCGCTCCACGGTGGCGATTGCGCGCAACGCCCTGGGCGGGAACGGGATCTGCTCAGAGTTCGAGGCGGCCAAGGTCTTCAACGACGCCGAGGTGCTGTACACCTACGAGGGCACCTATCAGATCAACCAGCTGATCGTGGGGCGCGCAGTCACCGGAATGGGCGCCTTCGTCTGAGCGGGGCGAGGGGGGCTGATCGCCCCTCTCATTCCTCCCGACGGCGACTGGCTGGGCGGACCGGATCATCGCTCGGTTCGCCGATGTAGAGACGCAAAGCCTCCGCGGCGACGATCAGGTAGTTGTCGCGTTCACCTGAGAGCGGTATGGAATCTAGCCGTAGAGATCGAACGCAATGTCGACGATTCTCTCCGGATCGGTGATTCCGAGTCGACTGGCGAGAAGACTGAGGTCGAGGATGTCTTTGCCGCGTTCGGCGGCCAACTTCATGGCCAGCAGAGTCTCATCGGTCGCCACGAGGACCGTCGCGGGCCCACTCGGAACAGCGGTCCATTGAGCCCCGTCGGGGATGAATGCTCGGGCGGAGTCATTCAGCCAGTTCTCGGGCAGATTGTGCTCGGCGGCCATCTGACGAGCGACAGCCTCCACCTCTTCCGTGTGTGAATAGGAAGCGTCGATGTCCTGTGTCATCCGACGGGATCCGTAGAAGATCATTGCTGCACCGCCGACAAGCCGGATGTCACCTTCCACGCCTTGATCTTGCAACCGCCGTGTCAGCTCGGTGATCAAGGAGCGGACCTCCTCGGGGCTGAGGTCACGTCCTGCGCTCATGCGCTCATGAGCGATCTGCTGCGTATGCCGATATTCGCGCTGCGCAAAGCCTCTGGAGTCTCCCGATCCGTCAAGGCGATCCAGTCTTTGCTCATCGGAAGGAAGGTATCGCCGGGGTACCACTTGCTGCGCAGCGGCTCTGGGGCAGGCCACGGGCGAGAGGACCCGACTGTCGCACCGACAGCCCAACGGACCCCGGCGCGGAGCAACGTGTCGAAGCGTTCGCTGGAGGTGGATGGGGGTGTTCGCAACGTGGGGAGGGGACGCCCTGCAAGATGGGCACGCAGCCTCGTGAACACGTCGGACAGGAGGCGGAGGGCAAATTCCTCGTCGCCAGACTCAAGCTCGTGCCGGATATCGGCGGCCGCGCGATCTATGTCTGCCTGGGCCTGGGCAACAGCCTGAGGAGAAACCGGTGTGAGCTCGATTCCCGCGGCCGTCAGCACAGTCAGGAAGCTGTCCAGATCAGCTCCCGGGTGGCCGGCCTCAATTTGTCTGACCAATCGCGGTGAGACTCCTGAGGCCTCGGCCAGCTGCGTCTCGGTCAGGCCTGCTGCAAGGCGCTGCCGGCGCACGCAAGTGCCCACATCGAGCGGTCGCTCCAGTGACATGATGATCATGGGAACCTCCGCAGCGGTCTAGACCGAACATGTCCATCATAGGATGGGCCTATCGAGAGTGCTCGGGATTCCTGGCCCCTGTGGGGATCACTCCGCGGTGCCGGTGGGGTCCTTCCACCAGGTGTCGAGGATGCTGGCGGGTGTGGTCCGCTTGTGCCGGGACCGCAGGTACATCTGCTCCAGACGCTGTGCGGCGTCGGCGGGGACCACACGGCCCTCGAGGTAGTCGTCGATCATCTCGTAGCTCAGCCCCAGCTCGGCCTCATCGGTCTGGCCGGGCTTGCCGTCCAGCAGGTCGGCGGTGGGGACCTTGGCCCAGAGCCGCTCCTCGGCACCCAGGTGCTGCAGCAGGGCCCGGTTCTGGCGCTTGTTCAGCCCGAACAGCGGGAGCACGTCGGCCCCGCCGTCGCCGTACTTGGTGAAGAACCCGGTGACGGACTCGGCGCCGTGATCGGTCCCGACCACCAGCAGCCCCTGCCCACCGGCGAGGGCGTACTGGGCGACCATGCGCACGCGCGCCTTGACGTTGCCCTTGTTGTAGTCGCTGATCGGCTCACCGACGGCAGCGGCGTACTCGGCCTCGAACCCGTCCACGGCTGGAGCGATGTCGTAGGTGACCTCTTCGTCCCCGTCGATGAAGTCCAGGGCGGCCTGGGCGTCGTCCTCGTCCAGCTGCACGTTGTACGGCAGGCGGACCGGGACGAACACGGCGTCCTTCCCCTCGGCGCGCAGCTCCTCCACGGCCAGCTGGCACAGCCGCCCGGCCAGAGTGGAGTCCAGTCCGCCGGAGATCCCGAGCACGAACCCGCGCGCTCCGGTGGAGGTCAGGTACTCCTTGAGGAAGCGGATCCGGTCGCCCACTTCGGTGGCCGGGTCGATCTCGGGCTTGACGCCCATCTCCTGGATGATTCGCCGCTGCAGTTCACGCATGCGTCCAGACTAGGTCAGCACCCGGGCCGCTCACATCCGCGCACCTCAGCCCGTGGACTCCTCGCTCCAGCCCAGGTTGCGGGCCATCTTCTGCAGGGCGGTGACCACAGCGTCGAACTCGCCCTCGTCCAGTCCGGCGGAGACCTGCGCACGCAGCTCCTTCACCACCTCGGCCACACGTTCGCCGCTGGCCCGGCCGGTGGAGGTCAGCGTGTACAGCTCGCCTTCGTAGACCAGCCAGCCTGATTCCACGAGCTCCTCGAGGTGCTCCTCCACGGTCTGCGGTCCGTCCGGGTCGTGTGCCTCGGCGGCAGCGGCGGGCGGGGCGGCGCGGTGCAGTTCGGCCATGGTGTGCGGGCGCTGGGTGAGCGCGTTCATGAGCATCCACTGGGTCCGCGTCAGCCCGTGCTCCTCCAGCGACTCCCCGATCTGTGTGGTGATCAGTCCGTCCACCAGGCGCAGCCAGTAGGTGAGCAGGTGATCCTGCTCGGCGGCATCCGGCGTGTCAGCAGTGTGGTCCATCGGCTCGCTCATGCTCTCACCCTAGGTGCGCCCTCCGTGCGAATCCAGAGGTCAGGTGGATGTGGGGAATCTAGGATGGGGTGCATGACCTCCTCACCTGATGCCTCCTCCGCCTCCCAGGCCTCCTTCCCGACGACGGCCGGCACCTCCCAGCCCGCCGGCACCACCTCCGGTGGCTCCCTGCGGGACGGGCGCAGCGAGCAGGACTCGGCAACGGACCGTGCCCGACTGCTGGAGCTGATCAAGGAGCTCGCGGTCGTGCGGGGCAAGGTCACCCTGTCCTCCGGCAAGGAGGCCGACTACTACATCGACCTGCGCCGGATCACCCTGCACCATGAGGCCGCGCCCCTGGTGGGGCGGGTGATGCTGGACCTGTTGGATCAGGCCGGTGTGGAGTTCGTCGGAGCCGGTGGTCTGACCATGGGTGCGGACCCCGTGGGTACGGCGATGATGCATGCCGCGGGTGCTCAGGGCCGGGCACTCGACGCTTTCGTGGTGCGCAAGGCCCAGAAGTCCTACGGCATGGGTCGTCAGGTGGAGGGGCCGTCGGTGGAGGGCCGGAAGGTCGTGGTCCTGGAGGACACCTCCACCACGGGCGGTTCAGCGCTGACGGCTGTGGAGGGCGTGCGTGCCGCCGGGGGGAACATCCAGGCCGTGGCGGTCATCGTGGACCGGGACACCGGTGCCGCAGAGCGCATCGAGCAGGAAGCCGGCGTCCCGTACCTCTACGCCTTCGGCAAGGACGAACTCGGCCTCGACTGACCTCCGGGCAGTGCATGAACGCTGACGGTTCCCACCCGCTGGGGACGGTGCCTGACGTCAGGGGCCTCTGCGGCGAGAACCGCCCGCTCAGCAGGGCGCGCATCTGGATGCTGATTTGCGAGAGTATGGGTCATGGACATCCCCAGTGATCAGCGTGAGCGGCCGGAGTCGGGCATCCCGCTCGAGGCGCGCATCCGGCTCGGGCACGCCATGGTCCAGGGGATCGCCGACCAGGCCGGCGTGGATCTGGTCCACATCAAGGGCTATGCCGTCGATCAAGGGTTGTACCGCGAAGGGCGTGCCAGCACCGACGTGGACATCTGGGTCCGTCCCAGTCAGGTCGACCGGCTGATCCAGGCGCTCGCCGAGCACGACTGGAAGCCGCTGACCAGCTTCCGGTCCGGCTCGATCTTCGAGCACGCGGCCGTCTCCCACCACCCGACCTGGAGCTACGTGGACATCCACCGAGTGGTCCCCGGGGTCGGGCTCCCGCCGGAGGAGGCGTTCGAGAAGGTCTGGGCAGAGCACAAGACGGTGCAGATCGCCGAGTACCCCTGTGCCGTCCCCTCCGCCGACCACCAGATGGCGGTGATCATCCTGCATGAGGCCCGCAGCGGGGCCACGCGCCAGCCGGACGTGGACCACATCCGTGCCCAGCTCTCCGAAGAGCAGCGCCTGCACCTGCGCGGCATCGCCTCCAGCTGGAAGGCCGACGTGGCCTGGGCGGCCGCCACGGACCGGCTCGAGCTCTTCACGGACCACCCCGAATACCCCCTGTGGAAGGCCGTGCGGACCAACGCGAGCGGCATCGCCCTGCTCAAGGCCCGTCTGCAGACCGAACAGAGCTGGCTCAAGCGCGCCGAGCTGATCGCCTATGCGGCCACCCCCAACCTGGACCACCTGCGCCTGAGCCTGCACCGCGAACCGACCGCCCAGGACGTCCTGCAGGACCTGTCCTCGCGCTGGACGAAGGGGCTGGGCGGGCTGCGCCGGCAGCTCGTCACCGACCTGACGTCCCGTCTCACCCACCGCAGGGGAGGACCCCGCTCATGACCGCCCTGCGCAGAACCCACCCGGTGGCCCAGGTGCTGGTGGATGACCCCGTCTGCACCGTGGTCGCCCACGTCCCCGCTGGACGAGCGGTGGTCCTCCAGGGCGCCAGTGAGGTGATCTGGCATCGCCTCCCCGCAGCCGAGGAGCCCGCCCTGGAAGCCAGCCAGCTGGCTGCCGAGCTGGCGCAGGAGACCGGGGTGGATGTCGTCGTGCTGGAGCAGCAGGTGCTGGACATGGCCGCTGACCTGGCCGAACAGGGTCTGGTGGAACTGCTCTGACCGGAGCGGCTCAGAGCCAGTCGTTGCGGCGGAACAGGATGAACAGCGTCAGGGCCACGCCGAGCATCAGCGCCAGGGCCATGGGGTAGCCGAACACCCAGTGCAGCTCGGGCATGTGCGTGAAGTTCATGCCGTAGATGGAGCCGACCAGCTGCGGGGCGAAGATGATCGCCGCCCATGAGGAGATCCGCTTGACCTGCTCGTTCTGAGCCACGGAGACCTCCGCCAGCCGCTTGGAGGCCAGCGTGGAGTCCAGCTCCAAGGCGTTCTCCAGCATGGCGCGCATGGCGGCCACCCGGTCGTTGAGCTGCAGGGCGTGGTCGCGCACATCCCGCAGGCGGCGGACCAGCTCCACCTGATCGGTGTCCTCGTCCGAGGGCTCCGGCGCATCCGTGGTGCGGTCCCCGCCGTGCGGGTCCCAGCCGGCCCGGACCATCATGTCCTCCACCATCGCCGGCAGGGAGCGGATAGCCCGCTGAAAGTTGAGCACCTCGCGGGAGAGTTCGTAGATGCGCCGGGTGACTTCCCCGTCCCCGGAGAAGATCTGGTCCTCGATCTCGGAGACGTCATTGTCCAGCCCGTCCGCCACCGGGTAGTAGTCATCCACCACCCGGTCCAGGATGGCGTGCACCACCCCGGCCGGACCCATGGCCAGCTGCTCGGGATCGTCCTGCTCCAGCTTCCGCCGCACCTGGGCCAGATCCGGCTCCTGGGCATGCCGGACGGTGATCACGTGGTGCGGGCCCATGAACACGGCCAGCTCGCCGAACTCCACGGTCTCGGTGGAGTCGATGTACCGGGCCGGGATCAGCACCAGGAACCGGTCCTGACCGTAGTGCTCGTGCTTGGCCCGCTGGGATCCGGCCAGCGCGTCCTCCACCGCCAGCTCATGCAGCCCCAGCTCCTCGGCCACCTCGCGGAACTCGGCCTCGTCCGGGCGGTAGAGCCCGATCCACGCCATCCCGCCCGTCTCCTGCGCGGCCTCGAAGGTCTCCTCCAGGGTGGTGGGGGCCAGGATGCGCTTGCCGTCGCGGTAGATGGCGTTGTCGATGATGGTCACGTCTCCATTGTCCCGCGAGTTCTGGGCCGCCGCGCTTCAGGCGGTACCGTTCTGCGCATGAGCCTCTCCGCACTCAAGCCCGCCCAGGACGTCTGCACCGCCCCGATCGCCGCGCTCGGCCTGATCGGCGGCTACGTCGCCGCACGGGAGACCGGGATCCGCCCCCTGGGCGGCGCCGTCCTCGCGGCGGCAGGTGCCTACGCCGGCCGGACCTGGCTGGCCAAGACCGGGCCCGTCCCGACGACGGCCCTCGCCTTGGTCTACCTCGGCGGCTTCGGCGCCGCGCATCCCTTGGCGAAGAGGATCGGCGCCTGGCCCGCAGTGCTGACGGTGGCCGCGGCATCGGCGGCGGCCTCCTGGGCCGTGGCCGACCGGCGATGACCGGACCCACTGGGTCCACCGGACCCACGGATCCCACCCCCGAGCGCGACGCGCGCTCGCTGGAAGGCGAGGCGACTGCGGACCGGCCGGTCGGCGTCGGGCCCTGGGAGGGAGAGTGGCCCCAGGGTGAGCACTGGGACCTGGACCTGCTGCGGGACGGGGACCGGCGGAATGTGGGCGATGAGTTCCGGTACTGGCGCCTGGAGGCGATCGTGGCCGAGCTGGACACCCGGCGGCATCCGTTCCACGTGGCGATCGAGAACTGGCAGCACGATCTGAACATCGGGACCGTGGTGCGCACGGCCAATGCGTTCAACGCCGCGGGGGTGCACATCATCGGGCGGCGGCGCTGGAACCGGCGCGGGGCCATGGTGACCGACCGCTACCTGCACGTGCACCACCACGCCACGGTGGAGGAGTTCACCGCGTGGGCGCAGGCCGAGGGGGTGGCGGTGATCGGGGTGGACATCTTCCCGGACTCGGTCCCGCTGGAGACCTACGCGCTGCCGGAGCGGTGCGTGCTGGTGTTCGGTCAGGAGGGGCCCGGGCTGAGCGAGGAGGTCCACGCCGCCACGCAGGCCACGCTGTCCATTGCGCAGTTCGGCTCCACCCGGTCCATCAACGCCGGTGTGGCCGCGGGGATCGCCATGCATGCCTGGGTCCGCCAGCACGTGTTCGGCCAGCGGACCCAGGGGTGACGCGCTTCTGAGCTGAAGCTGCAGGCGCTCAGGCGTTCAGCGGCGCAGCCTCAGAGCCGCCAGCAGGCGTTGAGCGTGTCCACGTTGTTGAAGGTGGCCCACAGGTAGGACTGCATGCGCGGCAGACCGGCCACGTAGCCGCCCAAGTGGGTGGGGGTCATGATGGTGTCGAACCGGACCTTGGTTCCCTGCTTGCACCACTGCTGGGCCAGGGTGCGGGAGACGGTGTAGGGGATGACGTCGTCGGTCAGCGAGCTGGCCACCATCACCGGGAAGTCGGGGGCGTTGCCCGCGGCGCCCAGGGACTGCTCCTGCACGATCGCCTTCATCTGCGGGTCCGAGGTCATGGTCTGCGCGAAGGTCTCCCCGGTGTGGGTGAGCCCGGCGGACTTGATGAACGAGTGCTTGAGCACACCGTCGATCGTGCAGTTCTCCTGCGCCTCGGCGTGCTTGACCATGCCGGCCTCGTTCAGCACGGTGGCAGGATCCAGGCTGTACGCCTCCATCAGCCCGGCGATCCCGTAGAGCAGGAACTCGGAGTAGAGCGTGCCGTCGATGTTCTGGCCCACCGCGGTCAGGTCGGCCGGAGCCGCTCCCACGTAGGCGCCCTGGACGTCCAGCTCCGGTGCGTAGGACCCGGCCAGCTCGGCGGCGGCCGCGGAGGCGCCACCACCCTGGGAGTACCCGGCCAGGGCGATCCGGCTGTCCGGCGTCACCTGGGTGCCGGGGACCTGGGCGGCGGCGCGCACGGAGTCCAGCACGGCGTGGCCCTGGTCTTCTCGCACCAGGTAGGTGTGGATGCCCTCGGTGCCCAGTCCGGCGTAGTCGGTCATGACCACGGCGTACCCGGCGTTGAGCAGGTCGGAGACGCCGATCCCCTCGTACTGCATGCCCACGGAGAGCGTGCGGGACGGAGCACAGTGGTCGCCGATCCCCTGGGTGCCCGGGGCGTACGCGATCACCGGGCGGGTGCCCTTGCCGGTCCACGCCTTGGTGGGGGTCAGCACCGTGCCGCTGACCACGGTGGGCTCACCGGCGCGGTTGGTGGAGGAGTAGAGCACCTTGGTGGCCGTGGCCGGGTACTTGATCAGCTTGATGGGGTCCAGGTAGAACTCGGTCTTCGCCGAGCGGATCAGCGTGCCCGGCGTGGTGGGGATGGTGGCCGGGGAGTCGTAGAAGCCGGTGTCCGTGGTCTCGGCGATCTCCGCCTGCGCGGCGCCGCGCTCCAGGGCCTGGTCGTCTCCCACCGCATCCTCCACGGTGGACTCGGAGGTGCCGGACGCGGTCACAGTCATCGTGCCGGCGGGGCTGACCGGCGCAGCGTGGGCGGGGGCTCCCATCAGTGCCGCGGTCAGGCCCAGTGCCACGGCCGGGATGATCCCGACGGCGGCGCGCATCCGGCGGCGGACAGGTCCGGCCTCGCTGGGCGCGGGTGAGGCGGAGGGGGAATCGGCGGCAGGCGTGCTGCCGGCGGGTGGGGTGGTGGTCATGTCGACTCCTGTCCACGAACGGATCCGTGCGGTGCGGGGCAGTGGGGGGCGGTGCTGCGTCGTGGTGCGCAGCCGAGCGGGGTGAGGCTGCCCGGGTGAGGCGAGACGGCGGTCGGAGTTACTGGTGAGTTGTACCGACGAGTAGATGCTAAGTGATCTGGATCACACCTGGCTAGAGGTTCACCGACTGTTCATCGCCGGGTCGTGGGGGAGGCTCCTCAGCGGCCCGGATGTGTCCTGCGCCGCCCTCCTCGGACCCGTGCGGCCTCATCTGCCATGGATAGGATGGACGGCGAGCAGCAGTCCGCCTCAACGCCGAGCGCCCCTGTGTTCGGCACGCCACGCAAGGAGCACATCATGCCCATCGCCACCCCGGACCAGTACGTCGAGATGATCGACTCCGCCAAGAACGGCGGCTACGCCTTCCCCGCGGTCAACGTCACCAGCTCCCAGACCCTGAACGCCGCCATCCGCGGGTTCGCCGAGGCCGGATCGGACGGCATCATCCAGGCCTCCACCGGTGGCGCCGCCTACTGGTCGGGTTCGAACATCAAGGACATGGTCACCGGTTCGCTGGCCATGGTCGCCTTCGCCCGTGAGGTCGCCAAGAAGTATGACGTGCGCATCGCCCTGCACACGGACCACTGCCCCAAGGACAAGCTGGACGAGTTCGTGAACCCGCTGCTGGACGCCTCCGCCGAGGAGGTCAAGGCCGGGCGGGACCCGCTGTTCAACTCCCACATGTGGGACGGCTCCGCCGAGACCCTGGAGGAGAACCTGCGGATCGCCAAGGACCTGCTGGCCCGCACCCACGCCAACCACCAGATCCTCGAGGTCGAGATCGGCACCGTGGGCGGCGAGGAGGACGGCGTGGCCCACGAGATCAACGAGAAGCTGTACACCACCATCGAGGACGGCGTCGCCACCATCGAGGCTCTGGGCATGGGGGAGAACGGCCGGTACATCACCGCGCTGACCTTCGGCAACGTGCACGGCGTCTACAAGCCCGGCAATGTGAAGCTGCGCCCGGAGATCCTCAAGGAGATCCAGGAGTCGGTGGGAGAGAAGTTCGGCAAGAAGTCCCCGTTCGACCTGGTCTTCCACGGCGGCTCGGGCTCCACGGACATCGAGATCGCTGATGCCGTCTCCTACGGCGTGATCAAGATGAACATCGACACCGACACCCAGTACGCCTTCACCCGCCCCGTGGTCTCGCACATGTTCCAGAACTATGACGGCGTGCTCAAGGTGGACGGCGAGGTCGGCAACAAGAAGCTGTACGACCCCCGCACCTGGGGCGCCAAGGCCGAGGAGTCCATGGCCGTGCGTGTGGTCGAGGCCTGCGAGCGACTGGGCTCGGCCGGCAAGTCCATCAAGTGATCGGAGGGTCCACTCTGAACTCCCTGAACCTGAACCCCCTGAACGTGCTCGACTCCGTGACGGTCGTCGGCATGGACCTGGAGGACATGCTGTTCCAGGACACCTCCTGGATCGGCGAGGTCGCCATCGTCTCGGTCCTCGCCTTCGCCATCATCGTGGTCCTGGGCATGCTGCTCTCCCGCAACGCGCTCTCCGGACGCAAGCGCCTGCGCGAGGTCGAGGCAGAGCGCGACCAGGCCCTGCGCCAGGTCGAATCCCTCCAGACCCGGGTCGACTCCCTCGAGCGGCGAGTGGACCGCCGCCAGGAGCTCGAGTCCGAGCTGGGCAGCTGGGATCGCCAGGCCCAGCAGCTCGGCCTGTAACAGCACAACCATCCCGACGACGGCCGGTCACCTTCCGAGAAGAAGGTGACCGGCCGTCGTCTTGTCAGCGAACCTGCCGCGTC